>NZ_JASJUI010000008.1:0-213148 GCF_047467925.1 Citrobacter sp. ANG330
CCCGAACGCTTTTCCCGTTGGCTACCGTTTGATTGCCTGATGGCGCTGCGCTTATCAGGCCTACGCTAGTACGCTGTCGGAAGTTCGCGCGATTACTGGGGGAGCTTATATGCCTGACGCGCTAATAACTTCCAGTCTCCGGCACTGTCTTTTTTCATCACCAGCATCACGCCGATTTTTACTTCGCCAGGCTTGCCGCTGTCGTTGGTTTTGGCCTCCAGGATATGGCGGACAATCGCGACATCGCCATCAATCTGCACCGTCTGGTCGTTCAGATTCAGGGTTTTAAATTGTGATTTTCCGGTCACGATAGCGTCAACAAATTCGGCGTTATTTTCAATTCTTCCGCTGGAGTGACCATAGCTCAGAGAAGGTAACCCCACCTTTTCCAGACTCGATTTTTCGCCGCTCAACATCGCCTGACGCATGCTTTCTACTGCATCTGTCACCGCGTTAACGTCTGTGCTCTGTGCAAAGCAAGAACTGCTTAACAGCAAGAGCGCCATACAAAAGGTTTTTTTCATGTCCATCTCCTGATAGAGGTTTTCGGTCTTAGTCGACCCCTGACCAAATAAAACATTGTCACGACATTTAGGAAATAAATAGAACATGTATTCATTAAAAATGAAACTACGTTTTAATGATGGTTGTCACAGACCGCGAAAAAGGTTAGCGGCGGGCCGGACGAAATGCGGTTGGTATTGTTGATGACGCTTTGCTTATCAGGTTTACGATAACGGTGCGGCTACTGCGGTATGCCGCCGACAGGTTAATGTCTGGCAGTCAATGCGAACCACACATACCGCTTTCATCATCTCTTCGCGATAATGGAACGTTTTTTCTGGTACAACCTGACGCATTATCACGTTCAGGCCGTGTTCCATCTCGCTTCGCTGCCGGACAACGAACGCTCTTCCGCTGGCAATAATACTGGTATATGCGAAGCTATAGTCGCAGGCCTCTTCGGCCTCCATCAGCTGGTGATCACCATCAATCTCGATACTGATTGCCGGATTTCTACGTAACAGACGCATCTTTTTCCCGTTACGTGCGCCGTGGAACCAGAAAGTCCATTGCCCGTTCTGATACTCATAACCAAAATTGACGGGCACAATATACGGACTGGTCTCATCGTTGAGCGCTATCCGGCAGATCGGGTGATTTTTGATAATGGCGAGAATTTCATCAGGATCGCTGACGATACGTTCTGGATTACTCATGATTGCAGTCTTAACCAGGAAGTTGAGGGAACCGGACCGCAGTGACCTGCAGTCCGGGAAAGGGTATTAACTGTGTTTATTTTTCAGCTCAAAGCGTGGCGATACCAGGCCATACAGCGTCCAGCCGAGGAAGGTCACGATGGAACCATACAGCATCGCTTCTTCACCTGAAGAATACAGCGCATAGAAGCTGTACATCGCACCGATGAAGGCGACAAAGTTTGCCATCTTCGCTTTTGACGGCGGAACGTTCGCCACTCTCTGGATGATAACCAGCGCCGCCATCGACAGGATGTATGGGATGATATTCGTGACCACGGCCAGGTTGACCAGCACGTTAAACTGGCTGTTCAGCGACGGGCTGATGGTCATCAGCGATAAACCACTCTGGATGATCACAATCGTCAGCATTCCCTGAACCGGTGCATCGACTTTCGTCACGCGAGAGAAGATTTTCGGGAAATAGCCTTCGTCGGCCGAGGATTTAAACACCTGGGCAATGGTGAACTGCCAGCCCAGCAGTGAACCGCAGCAGGACATGATCATCAGTGCCATGATCACTTTACCCACTTCCGGGGTGAACATCTGTGCAAACGCCAGACCAAACGGCGCCGTAGAGTTGGCCAGATCCATATTTGGCACAATCCCGGCAATCACGTTAGTGGAGACGATGTAGATCACCGCCGCGCCCAGCGTACCGCCCAGTACCGCAATCGGTACGTTCTTCTCCGGGTTTTCCACCACTTCCGCGTTAGCGCAGGCGGATTCCAGACCGAGGAACGCCCACAGCGTCATCGCGATAGAGGAACCGACCGCCGTGAAGAACGGTACGTGATGCGGGTTCCACGAATTGGCGTACAGCGTTGGGCTAAACCAGAACCAGCCGATGATGCACAGGCCGACCACCGGAATGATCACCCCCCAGACGGTAATGCTACTGATCTGCCCGGTAATGCGCGCACCGCCAAAGTTAGCCACTGTGCAAATCCACAGCACGCCGATTGTGGCAAGACCGATTTGCACCGGGGTGAGGCTCGCGCCAAACAGCTCGGTACCGTAACCCACAGCAGAAATTGCGATGGCGACGTTAGCAATTAACAGCGACACGCCATAGGTGTAGTTCGCCATAAAGTTACCGGATTTACCAAACGCATATTCTGCGTAGCCACCCATCCCGCCGGCTTTACGGCTGAACATTCCGCACTTGGCGAATGCCCAGGCCAGCGCCATGGAACCGACAGCGGTCACCAGCCAGGAAATAATTGAAATGGTACCGACTTCAGCCAGTTTGGTCGGCAGCATGATGATCCCGGAACCCATCATATTGACCATGGTCAATATGGTGAGCTGCATCACGCCCATCTTATTGGATTTGGCTTTACTCATAATACTTCTCCTTTCAACAGGCCGTTCTGCGCTTCACGCGGTTTTATCACGTAGCACCACACCTGTTTGCGACCATCACGTTCTTCGATGTACACACCCTGAAGTTCCGGCGCGAAACCGGGCAGCAGGTTGATCCCTTCTTCCAGCGCGCTGAAGTAACGCAGCACCGCACCGCCCCAGACTTCCCCAGGAACCACGCACAGCACGCCCGGCGGGTAAGGGAGCGCGCCTTCCGCGGCAATACGACCTTCGGCTTCGGGCAGTGGCACCAGATCCACTTCACCACGCAGATAGGCGTAGTTGGCATCCTGTGGATTCATGCTGACGCGCGGGAAATGCGACTTGCGGAACATCTCTTTTTGCAGTTGTTTCACGTTGTGACGCGCATACAGATCGTGCATCTCCTGGCACAACTGGCGCAGGGTGTAACCGGCATAACGCGCTTCGTGCTGTTTGTAGATAGACGGCAGTACCTCCGCCAGCGGCGCATCAGACTCCAGCAGTCGCTCGAAGCGCACCAGCAGGGCGACGAGCTGTTGCAGTTTCGCCATGTCTTCCGCCGGGGTTAGCAGGAACAGGATCGAGTTGAGGTCGCATTTCTCCGGTACCACGCCGTTTTCACGCAGGAAGTTGGCGAGGATGGTCGCCGGAACGCCAAAGGTGTCGTATTCGCCATTACGTGCGTTGATGCCCGGCGTGGTCAGCAGCAGTTTGCAGGGGTCAACAAAGTACTGGTGCTCGGCGTAACCTTCGAACGCATGCCAGTGTTCACCGGGTACGAAGTGGAAGAAACGCAGATCGTTGGCGATTTCCGCGGTCGGGTATGACTGCCACGGTTTACCCTCAACCAGTTCCGGAACAAACGGACGGATATGATGGCAGTTATCAAGGATCAGTTTACGGGCGTCGATACCGTTGGCGACACAGTCCATCCACATATTGCGTCCACTGACGCCTTCGTGCATTTTGGCGTTAATATCCAGCGCGGCAAACAGCGGATAGAACGGGCTGGTGGAGGCGTGCATCATGAACGCGTTATTCATGCGTTTATGCGGCACATAGCGCGACTGACCTTTGATATGGCTGTCTTTTTTGTGAATTTGCGAGGTCTGGGAGAAACCGGCCTGTTGTTTATGCACGGACTGCGTCACAAGAATACCCGGATCGTTTTCGTTCAGTTCCAGCAGGAGTGGAGAACAGTCTGCCATCATCGGGATAAACTGCTCATAGCCCACCCAGGCGGAGTCGAACAGGATGTAATCGCAAAGGTGACCAATCTTATCCACCACCTGACGGGCGTTATAAATCGTGCCGTCGTAGGTGCCCAACTGGATAACAGCAAGACGGAATGGACGTGCGTCGCGAGCCCGTTGCGGCGCCACTTCGCTGACCAGTTCGCGCAGGTAATTCTCTTCAAAGCAGTGGGCATCGATCCCGCCGATAAAGCCGTACGGGTTACGTGCGGTTTCCAGATAGACTGGCGTTGCGCCCGCCTGTAACAGTGCACCGTGGTGGTTTGACTTATGGTTGTTGCGGTCAAAGAGCACCAGATCGCCCGGGGTCAGCAGCGCGTTCAGCACCACTTTGTTAGATGAAGAGGTTCCGTTTAACACAAAGTAGGTTTTATCGGCATTAAACACTTTCGCCGCGTGTTGCTGTGCGATGCACGGCGCGCCTTCATGGATCAGCAAATCGCCCATTGCCACGTCAGCATTGCACAGGTCGGAACGGAAAAGCGTTTCGCCGAAATATTCCACGAACTGGTTGCCAGCAGGGTGACGGCGGAAAAATTCGCCGCCCTGATGTCCGGGGCAGTCGAAGGCGCTGTTTCCCTGGTTTACATAATCAACCAGCGCGCGGAAGAACGGTGGTCGTAATTGTGTTTCGTAATGACTGGCTGCCGTTTCTAACTGACGACCGTAGAAAGCGGTACGGGCTTCATTGCATTCGAATACGCCCGAAATGCGCGGCAGATGTTCTGCCGGAACGCGCTCTTCTTCTTCGGTTGCGATAAATACCGGAATACCGTATCCGGTTGCGTCAATTTCATCGAGTTTTCCACGTTCAATATCATTGACAGACAACACCACGGCAGCGACATCAATAAAATTACTTTCATCAACATTCACAATCGTGCGTTGTGTTGAAAAACAGTCAGGGCAAGAACGACTCACGGCAATTTTTAATTCAGACATTTTCATCTCTTTATTTTTCAGATAATAGCAGGTCCTCAATTTCCCGAATGAGAAACTGATAACGCCGGAATAAAAGCAAAGTCTGTCCCCTGATAAATAAATCAGTGAATTGCTTTTTTCAGGATGCAAAAAACCTCACCTGTCCGGTCACAGGCAAATCAAGGTTTAAGCAGTGTGAGCACTATGAGATACAGGCGTAAGCCTGCGATACAGCGAGTCAGGAAGACCTGTATGCTGGAGTGCCCTTAGTCGAAAGACTAACGGGCATTAAAGAAATGAAAGTCAAAACTATTACGGTGGGCAAACATCATAATATGTGTTGTCCGCCTGATATGTGGCATAGTACGGCTATTGTTTTCCATTTTGATTACCTTTCCTTTATCAGTAGAAGGTGAAGGTATTTTATCCAGGAAAACGGCCTAATCCGTGAAGGAGATCAATAAAAAACGATCATTTTCAAAATATTTAGTCGTTTTTAATGCATGGTCTGCGATAAGATATCATTTTGTTAATTATTTGTTATAACTCTGTATTTATTAATTTTGTGGAAAATCTTAAATTCCCGAAATAATATAATTTAGGGAAAGTAAGAATAATGGAAATTAATTTTTAGATTTATTTAAAAATAATGAATAACCATTCATGGCATAAAACGATAACCAATCCCGGTTTCGGTAATGAAATGACGTGGTCGCGCCGGATCCTGCTCCAGTTTCTGGCGCAGGTGACCCATATAAATACGCAGATAATGGCTATGTTCGACGGCGTTCGGTCCCCAGACCTGATTCAATAACTGGCGCTGGGTCAGCACTTTTCCGGCGTTGTTAAGCAAGACGGCCAGGAGACGAAACTCAATCGGCGTCAGATGGATCTCCGTTTCGCCGCGATGAATCAAGTGGGCGGCGAGATCGACGACCACATCGGAAAAGCGTACTACCGGCTCAGGAGAGGGGGTCGCAGAATGACGCCGCAGAGCGACGCGCAAGCGCGCCTGCAGTTCGCCAATGCCAAATGGTTTACTCAGATAATCGTCGGCACCAGCGTCGAGCGCGGCAATTTTATCGCTCTCTTCGCTACGTGCAGAGAGTACGATCACCGGGACGGCGCTCCACTGTCGCAGGTCGCGTATGAAATCGATGCCGTCACCATCCGGCAGGCCGAGATCGAGAATGATGAGATCGGGCTTACGCGTTGCCGCCTCCAGCAAACCGCGTTGAAGCGTCTCGGCTTCGAACACGCGCAAGCCATCGGCTTCCAGCGCGGTGCGCAGAAAGCGGCGAATGGCTTGCTCATCTTCAACAATCAGAACGTTTGTCACATATCCTCATGAAAATCTTCAAGTTCTGGCGGGGCTTCTTGCGCCAGTGTAACACGAAAACAGGCACCGCCCTGGGGGCGATTATAGACGGCAATGGTCCCGCCGTGTACTTCGACAATTGCCCGACAAATGGCCAGCCCCAGCCCGACCCCCGGCACGGCGGACTCTTTGTTGCCCCGGGCGAATTTATCGAAAACAGACTGTTCCTGACCCTGTGGAATACCCGGCCCATTATCCCAGACGTCAAGTTGCAGATGGTCGCTCTCAACCTGCGCGTCAATGCCGATCTGCGCCTGCGGTCCGGCGTATTTGATGGCATTTTCCAGCAGGTTTATCAGCACCCGCTCGAACAGGGG
This sequence comes from Citrobacter sp. ANG330, assembly GCF_047467925.1. NCBI lineage: Bacteria > Pseudomonadati > Pseudomonadota > Gammaproteobacteria > Enterobacterales > Enterobacteriaceae > Citrobacter > Citrobacter sp. ANG330. The sequence goes on from NZ_JASJUI010000008.1 coordinate 6,476, forward strand.
ACCATCCACATGAATCAGCGTCAGCGGCGCGGGCAGGGAAAGATTGATCGGGTGAAGCAAACCCGGCTCCAGCATTTTCAGCGCGCTACCGACGACTTCTTCCAGCGTCAACCACTCTTTTTTAAGGTTGAAGCCGCCGGACTGAATGCGTGCCATATCCAGCAGATTGTTAACCAGTCGCGTGGTATTAAGCACGTGCTGGCGAATTTCGCTGGCCTGTCTGGCGTGCGGGGAACCTTCACTGGCGAGGTCGAGCGTGAGGATTTCCGCCTGACCAAACAGCACGGTGAGCGGGGTACGCAGGTCGTGAGAAAGCGCGGCGAGCAGGGCGTTACGCAGGCTTTCCCGCTCACTTGCCATTCGCGCCAGCTCTTCGCTGGCCGTTAAGGTCAGCCGTTCCAGCGCGTTTGCCACCAGCAGCGTGAAGGTTTCCAGCAGACGCTGCTGTTCGGGAATCATCAACTGGCGCAGATTGCCGGGTTCGACAACCACCAGTCCGTGCGTTTTGTCGGCGCTGCGTAACGGCAGGATCTGATACGGCACGCCGGGGAGTGTGTCGGTGCCAGCGCCCGCCGGTAACCCTTTGTCAAAACTCCAGCGAGCGATCGCATCATCCCAGGGAGTCATTCCCTGTTGATGGGTGAGGGCGTTCAGCTTGCCGTCTTTGTCCGGCAGCAGGATCTGGCTGCGGGCATGAAACGTCGAAGCAATAAATTGCTCGCTGGTGGAGGCGATATCTTTTTCACTGCGTCCCATTGCCAGCGCTTTCGACATCTCATAAAGATGACGGGTACGCTGTTCCCGGTATCGCGCCACGCGCGCCTGGTAGCGTACCCCCGCCGTCAGATTGCCGACGAGCAGCCCCACCGTCAGCATGACGCCAAAAGTGAGTAAATACTGCACGTCCGAGACGGCGAGCGTGCCGCGAGGGGCAATAAAAAACAGATCAAAACTGACGACGCTGATAACCGTGGCAAATACCGATGGCCAGCGGCCATAGAAAAGGGCAATCACCACCACGCCGAGCAGATAGAGCATCACCAGGTTTGCGGCATCAAAGGCCGCCAGCCACTGGCTGGCAATAAACGTCGTCAGCGCACAGAGCGCAACAGCAACCAGGCAGCCCTGAATTTGTACCCGCCACTTGTCCTTAAAGGCGCGGGTGTCGGGCAGTGACGACAGCGTCCGGACCGGTGACTCATCGAGGGCGACCACCATCAAATCCAGTTCAGGGGCGCGTTTCGCCAGCCGATCGGCAAAGGATTCCCGATGCCACCAACGCCGTGTCGTGCCACGACCCAGCACGATTTTCCCAAGATTGTGTTCGCGGGCGTAGCGGACCACCGCTTTGTCTTCGCTGGGATCGGAAAGTGTGGCGGTTTCCGCACCTAACTCTTGTGCCAGTCGCAGGGCGTGCAGAATATCGCGTCGTTGCTTTTCGGGCAGACGATGCAGCGCCGGTGTTTCGACGTAGACGGCATGCCAGACGCTGCCCAGCCGTGATGCCAGCCGTGCGGCGGTACGCACCAGTTTTTCACTGCCGGTGTTATGCCCGATGCACAACAGGATCGCGTCACGGGTATGCCAGACTTTCTCTTCCCCCGGACGCCCGCGCCAGGCGCGCATCTGATCGTCCACACGATCTGCGGTGCGGCGTAGCGCCAGCTCGCGCAGCGCGATTAAATTGCCCTTACGAAAGAAGTGTTCGATGGCGCGTTCAGCCTGACCGGCAATATAGACTTTGCCCTCTTTCAGGCGCTGGCGCAGATCGTCAGGCGGCAGGTCGACCAGCACCACTTCGTCGGCGGCATCAAAAAAGGGATCCGGCACGGTTTCTCGCACCTGAATCCCCGTCACACCGCTGACCACGTCGTTCAGGCTTTCCAGATGCTGCACGTTAACCGTCGTAAAAACGTCGATACCGGCATCAAGCAGCTCTTCAATGTCCTGCCAGCGCTTGGGATGGCGCGAACCTGGCGCATTACTGTGCGCCAGTTCGTCCATTAAGATCAGCGCCGGGCGGCGGGCAAGCGCCGTGTCGAGATCGAACTCGCTGATATGACGCCCGTGACGCGCATGGCGTTTCAGCGGCAGAATGTTAAGACCCTCCAGCAGGGCGGCCGTCTCTTTGCGTCCGTGGGTCTCCACCACGCCAATCAGAATATCCAGCCCCTGGGCACGTAGCCGTTGGGCCTCGGCCAGCATGGCCCAGGTTTTCCCCACGCCCGCGCAGGCGCCGAAGAAAATTTTCAGTTTTCCCCGATGCGGGGCAACCGCCTGCTCAAGCAGGCGATCGGGGTCGGGGCGTAGCGGTTCATTCTTCGCCATTCATGCTGTCCAGCGCTAAATTGAGTTCGACAATATTTACGACCGGTTCACCGATAAAGCTCACCAGCGGTTTCTGCGTGTATTCTGCAACCCGTTGCGTCACCTGTTCAATGGTGAGATGTCGGGCCTGCGCCACGCGGGGGATTTGCCACGCCACCGCCGCAGGCGTCAGGCTGTAGTCCAGACCGCTCGCGGAGGCGGTAACCAGTTCCACCGGTACGCGACGACTGGCCTGCGGGTTGGCGGCGCGCAGGGCGGCGACCCGGCTTTGCAGCAGTTTATCCAGTTCCGGGTTACTGGCGGCGAGATTACTGCCGCCGGATGCCATGGGATTATAGGGCATTTCAGCGGTGGCTGAAGGTCGTCCCTGGAAATAGCCTTCAGAGGTAAAGTTCTGCCCGATCAGCGCAGAACCCCGCACGCCATGCTCATCCCGAATCAGTGAACCGTTGGCCTGATGCGGGAACCACCATTGCCCCAGCGCGGTGGTCAGCAGCGGATACACGCCGCCCGTCAGCAGCAGCAGGAAAATCATTGTTGAAAACAACGGACGTAAACCTTGCATTGAGCACCTCATACCAGACCCAGCAGGGTCAGCAGTAAATCAATCACTTTGATGCCGATAAACGGCACCACCAGACCACCCAGACCGTAGATCCACAGGTTACGACGCAGCATGGCGGAGGCGGAGAGCGGTTTATAACTCACGCCTTTCAGCGCCAACGGGATCAGAAAGACAATGATCAGGGCGTTAAAGATCACCGCGCTCAGAATGGCCGAATCCGGCGAATGCAGACGCATGATGTTCAGCGCATTCAGTTGCGGATAGGTCGCGGCGAACGCGGCGGGAATAATCGCGAAATACTTTGCTACGTCATTGGCGATACTAAAAGTGGTCAGTGAACCCCGCGTCATCAGCATCTGTTTGCCGATGTGCACCACTTCAATCAGCTTGGTCGGGTTGGAGTCGAGATCGACCATGTTGCCCGCTTCTTTTGCCGCCTGGGTTCCGGAGTTCATCGCAACTGCCACATCAGCCTGCGCCAGCGCCGGGGCGTCGTTGGTACCATCACCGGTCATCGCCACTAAACGACCTTCCGCCTGGTACTGGCGGATGAGCGCCAGCTTGGCTTCCGGTGTCGCTTCGGCAAGAAAGTCATCCACGCCCGCTTCGGCGGCAATGGCGGCAGCCGTCAGACGGTTATCGCCGGTGATCATCACCGTTTTAATGCCCATTTTGCGTAGCTGAGCAAAGCGTTCTTTGATCCCGCCTTTAACAATATCTTTCAGCGCAATGACGCCTAATACGCGAGAGCCTTCCACCACCACGAGCGGCGTGGCGCCCAGACGGGCGACGCTATCGACTTTTTGCTCAACATCCGCCGGGAACTGGCCGCCGCAGGCCTCAACGTGGCGACGGATGGCGTCGACGGAACCTTTACGAATCATCCGGTTGTCGATGTTAATGCCGCTCATCCGGCTCTGGGCGGTAAAGGGGACGAAGGTCGCATGCAGCGACTGGACATCGCGCTCACGCAGGTTAAAGCGCTGCTTGGCGAGGATCACGATGCTACGGCCTTCCGGCGTCTCATCGGCTAACGACGAGAGCTGCGCGGCGTCGGCCAGCGTTTTTTCATCGACACCCTGCGCAGGCAGGAAGTCCGAGGCCTGGCGGTTTCCCAGCGTTATGGTGCCGGTTTTGTCCAGTAGCAACACGTCCACGTCGCCCGCCGCTTCCACCGCCCGTCCGCTGGTGGCGATAACGTTGGCGCCAAGCATACGGCTCATCCCGGCGACGCCAATCGCGGAGAGCAACCCGCCGATTGTCGTTGGGATCAGGCAAACCAACAGGGCGACCAGCACCGTGACGCTGACCGCATGACCGCCCCAGGCAGAAAACGGCCACAGCGTGGCGGTTGCCAGCAAAAAGACAATCGTCAGGGCTGTCAGCAGAATGGTCAGGGCAATCTCGTTGGGCGTTTTACGGCGCTGGGCGCCTTCGACCATCGCGATCATCCGGTCAAGGAAGGTTTCGCCGGGGTTCACGCTACATTCGATCACCAGCCAGTCAGAGAGAATGCGCGTACCGCCGGTTACCGAGGCGAAATCACCTCCGGATTCGCGGATCACCGGCGCGGACTCCCCGGTGATGGCGCTTTCATCCACAGAGGCACCGCCTTCAATGACTTCGCCGTCGCAGGGAATAATATCGCCTGCTTCCACCAGTACGATGTCGCCTTTGCGTAGCTCATCGGCCGGGACGTGGTCCATCTTCGCACCATATTTCGGCTCGCGCAGTTTGCGGGCAAAGGCCGTCTTTTTCACCCCTTTGAGGCTGTTGGCCTGCGCTTTACTGCGCCCCTCGGCGAGCGCTTCGGCAACGTTAGCGAACAGTACGGTGACCCACAGCCACAGGCTGATGGCGCCGGTAAACAGCGCGTTACCAGACATCTGTCCGGTCGCCATGGCAATGGAAATCAGGGTGGTCAGCAGGCTGCCAATCCAGACGATGAACATCACCGGATTGCGCCACTGGGTATGAGGACTCAGTTTTTTCACGGCGTCCATCAGCGCCTGAGCGACCAGAGACGGTTCGAACAGCGCCAGTTGTTTGCGACTCATAACATTGTGCTCCGCATCGCTTAGCGTAAGGAAAGGTGTTCAGCGACTGGGCCAAGCGCCAGTGCAGGAATAAAGGTCAGGGCGCCGACTAACAGCACCGTGCCGATCAGTAAACCGACAAACAGCGCGCCGTGCGTCGCCAGGGTGCCAGGACTGGCCGGTTGGATCTTTTTCGCCACCAGCGATCCGGCAATTGCCATCACCGGGATGATGACCCCGAAGCGACCGACAAACATGCAGAACGCCAGCAGGCAGTTCCAGAACGGCGTATTAGCACTTAGCCCCCCAAAGGCGCTACCGTTGTTGTTGGCAGCCGAAGAAACGGCATACAGCACCTCGCTAAACCCGTGCGGACCAGGGTTGAGCATGGCGCTGCGCCCCGCGTCGGTCATCATGGCGAGCGCAGTGCCGAGCAGAACCAGTGCAGGCGTCACCAGAATCGCCAGTGCGGTCATTTTCATCTCGCGAACGTCGATCTTTTTGCCCAGATATTCCGGCGTACGCCCAATCATCAGTCCGGCGATAAACACCGCCAGCAGCACGAACAGCAGCATGCCGTAAAGACCCGAACCAACGCCGCCGAACACCACTTCGCCAATCTGCATCAGCCACATTGGCACCATGCCGCCGAGAGCAGTCATTGAATCGTGCATGGCGATCACCGCCCCGCAGGAGGCTGCTGTCGTCACCACCGCAAACAGGCTGCTTACCAGCACGCCAAAGCGGCTCTCTTTGCCTTCCATATTGAGACTGGAATCCGCGCCAAATTGCAGCAGATGGGGGTTGCCCTGAACTTCCGCCCACATCACCACCGCCACGCAGACGATGAAGATGAGCGACATAGCCCACAGCAGCATTCGTCCCTGACGACGATCGCCTGCCGCGTCGCCAAAGGCGAAACAGAGCGCGGTGGGAATTAAAAAGATCGCCAGCATCTGCACCAGGTTGGTCAGCGGAGTCGGGTTTTCAAACGGATGCGCAGAGTTAGCGTTAAAGAAGCCGCCGCCGTTAGTGCCGAGCATTTTGATGGCTTCCTGCGACGCTACCGGCCCCATCGGCAGCAGTTGCTGCACGCCTTCCAGCGAGGTGAAGGGCTGATAGGGCAGTACGTTTTGCAGAGTGCCTTGCTGAATAAAGAACAGCGCAATCACCAGCGCGATGGGGCATAAGATCCATAGCGTAATACGCACCAGGTCGACCCACGCATTGCCCAGCGTGCTCACGCTCTGGCGGGTAAACGCGCGGATCAGCGCGAACACCACCGCAATGCCGGTCGCGGCAGACAGGAAGTTTTGTACCGTCAGCCCGGCCATCTGGCTGAAATAGCTTAAGGTGGTTTCCCCACTGTATGCCTGCCAGTTAGTATTGGTGACAAAGCTCACCGCCGTATTAAGCGCCAGATGCCAGGGCAAACCGGGCAACTGCTGTGGATTGAACGGCAGGAGGTTCTGCACCAGCAGCATCACAAAAAGGATCGCCAGCCCCAGAACATTCAGTCCGAGGATCGCCAGCAGATATTGTTTCCAGTTCATCTCGTCTGACGAAATGCCCAGACCGCGCCACAGCAGGCGCTCAACACCCGACGTAGCGGGTAGCGAATGATTGTTGATAAGCCGTGCCAGCCCCGCGCCTAGCGGCCTGGCGAGTACGAATAAAATCACCAGAAAACTGGCAATAAGTAAAAATCCTTGCGCAGCCATCAGAATGCCTCCGCATGGAGTAATGCATACACCAGATAACCCAATAATAAAAAAATCAGCACGATGCCGATTATCACGCCTGCACTCACAGTGCACCTCCCGTGGCTTAAAGGTGATAAACAGAGCGTAAATATCTGCCTGCAAAGATTTCGCAAAAATCGGCGGCTGCGGTGTAAAAAAAGTATAAAAATGGCAAAGACCATTATTTAACTAATGATTAGTATTAATTTAACTTTCTTGTAACTTAATTACGGAATGAATGTAAATAAAGCCTAAATAACTAAAATTAAGTGGTCGGATGAGTAGTAAAATTACACGCAAAGCGGTACTATTTTCAGCAGATAACCAAATTAATTTTACCGGTGATGATTACCGGCCAGATAAAGGGGAGAAGATCATGGAGTTGTACAAAGAATATCCAGCACATGTTATTTTGTTACGCCGTACTTTCGCCGTCGTGGCTGGGGTTTTGGCGCTGCCGGTGATGTTGTTCTGGAAAGACCGCGCCCGTTTTTACAGCTATTTGCATCGCGTCTGGTCTAAAACCAGCGATAAGCCGGTGTGGATGGATCAGGCTGAGAAAGCCACCTGCGATTTCTACTAACAGAATCGCGCTCTGAAAAACCGCCAACAGCAATGTGGCGGTTTTTTTGTATCTTATGGCTACACTTAATCAGAAATGGAAAAGGAGTCGTCATGAGCGAGAAAATCCCTGTTGGCATCAGTGCTTGTTTGTTAGGGGAGGCGGTTCGCTTTGACGGTGGACATAAACGCCTGACCTTTGCGGTAGAAGAGTTGTCGCCGTGGGTTCAGTTTGAACCGGTCTGCCCTGAAATGGCGATAGGTTTGCCAGTGCCGCGCCCTGCGCTGCGTCTGGTGAAAACGGACGGTGCGACTGCGCTACGGTTTAGCGATAAGCGAGAGGGCGATTTAACGCAAGCGATGACCGCCTTCAGCGAGCAACGCGTTAGCCGTTTCGAACATCTCTGCGGCTATATTGTTTGTGCAAAATCCCCCAGTTGCGGCATGGAGCGCGTGCGCGTGTATGACGCGGAGGGAAAAAACAATCGCAAAGCCGGGCGCGGCATCTACACCACAGTGCTGATGGCGCGTTATCCGTGGCTTCCTGTGGAAGAAGATGGCCGTTTGCAGGATCCGCATATCCGGGAAAACTTTGTCGAACGACTGTATGCCCTGCATGAGCTGAACGGCATCCGCCAGCAAGGGCTGACGCGCGGCGCGCTAATTGACTATCACAGCCGTTACAAGCTGTTGCTGTTGGCCCATTCACAGCCGGAATATCGCGAGCTGGGGCGCTTTGTCGCCGCCATCCACGAATGGGACAGTCTCGAGGCGTTTTTCGTTGAATACCGTCAACGCCTGATGCATCTCATGTCGCATCATGCGACGCGACGTAACCACACCAACGTGCTCATGCATGTTCAGGGATATTTCCGTAAACAGCTCAATGCCCGTCAGCGGCAAGAACTCACCTCTCTCATCGAGGGTTACCGGCGCGCCACGCAACCCTTGCTTGCACCCGTCACGCTCCTCAAACACTATATGGCGGAATATCCGGATGCGTACCTCTGCGGGCAGCGCTATTTTGATCCCTGGCCGGAAGCCCTGCGTCTGCGCTACGGGAGTTGAGTTTTTACTTTCAGGAGTGTTATGTCCACCCATCTGGTCTGGTTTCGTCGCGATCTTCGTCTGCATGACAATCTTGCCCTCGCCGCCGCCTGTCGTCACCGGACGGCGCGCGTCGTGGCGCTCTTTATCTCCACGCCTGAACAGTGGGCGAATCACACGATGTCGCCGCGTCAGGCCGCTTTTATCCAGGTCCAGCTAAATGCCTTACAGCAGGCGCTGGCGGAAAAAGGCATTCCGCTGCTGTTTGAGGAAGTCGACGACTTCACGGCCAGCATTGAAACGGTGAAATCGGTGTGCGAAAAGCAAGACGTCAGCCACCTGTTTTATAACTATCAGTATGAAGTGAACGAGCGTGAACGCGATGCGGCGGTAGAGAAGGCGCTACCGCATATCGTTTGCGAAGGGTTTGATGACAGCGTGATCCTGCCGCCAGGTGCGGTGATGACTGGCAATCACGAGATGTATAAAGTCTTCACGCCGTTTAAAAACGCCTGGTTAAAACGGCTAAAGGAGGGGATGCCGGAGTGCGTATCCGCCCCGGCCCGCCGGGAGAACGGGATCGTTTCTTCCGCGCTGTTACCGATTAACCTTCATTACCCGCAGCAGGAATTCGACCCCGTCCTTTTTCCCGCCGAGGAGAAAGCCGCGATTGCCCGGCTGCGCCAGTTTTGCCAGCAGGGGGCGGGGGAGTATGAAGAACGACGTGACTTCCCGGCCATTGAGGGGACCAGTCGTTTATCCGCCAGTCTGGCGACCGGCGGCTTATCACCGCGCCAGTGTCTGCATCGTCTGTTGGCCGAACAGCCACAGGCGCTCGAAGGCGGCGCGGGCAGCGTCTGGCTGAACGAACTTATCTGGCGTGAGTTTTATCGCCATCTGATGACATATCATCCCAAACTGTGCAAACACCGCCCCTTTATTCTCTGGACGGATCGCGTGCGCTGGAGAGAGAGTGAAAGCGATTTACAGGCCTGGCAGGAAGGTAAAACGGGTTATCCGATTGTCGATGCGGCGATGCGGCAACTGAACGCCACCGGCTGGATGCACAATCGTCTGCGGATGATCACCGCCAGCTTCCTGGTCAAAGATCTGCTGATCGACTGGCGCCTGGGCGAGCGCTATTTTATGTCGCAACTGATTGATGGCGATCTCGCTGCCAATAACGGCGGCTGGCAGTGGGCGGCCTCCACCGGCACCGACGCTGCGCCCTATTTCCGCATTTTTAACCCGACAACGCAGGGGGAAAAATTCGACAGCGACGGTGAGTTTATCCGCCAGTGGCTCCCTGAGCTGCGCGATGTCCCCGGCAAAGCGGTTCACGAGCCGTGGACATGGGCGACGAAAGAGGGCATTTCGCTCGACTATCCGCAGCCGATTGTCGATCACAAACAGGCGCGCCAGCAGACGCTTGCCGCTTATGAAGCGGCGCGAAAAAGCTGACGTTCGCGATGCATTTTGACGAGCGCAAAACGTGATGATGGTTTCTTGACAGCGTCTGGAATTGTCTATCGACGAACAGGCGCAGTGACGCTATGTTAACGGAGTGCATAAATAAACAAGGGATCGATGATGAAAAACACCGAACTGGAACAGCTGATCAACGAGAAGCTGAACAGCGCCGCCATCAGTGACTACGCGCCTAACGGTATGCAGGTTGAAGGTAAAGAGACGGTGCAAAAAATCGTCACTGGTGTGACCGCCAGCCAGGCATTACTGGATGAAGCGGTGCGTCTGGAGGCTGATGCCGTCATCGTTCATCATGGTTATTTCTGGAAAGGCGAATCGCCGGTTATCCGCGGCATGAAGCGTAATCGTCTGAAAACGCTGTTAGCGAATAACATTAACCTCTACGGCTGGCATCTCCCACTCGATGCCCACCCGGAACTGGGTAACAACGCGCAACTGGCGACCCTGCTGGGCATCACCGTGATGGGTGAAATCGAGCCGCTGGTTCCCTGGGGCGAACTGACGATGCCGGTCCCTGGGCTGGAACTGGCGTCGTGGATTGAAGCGCGCCTGGGTCGCAAACCGCTGTGGTGTGGCGATACTGGTCCGGATACCGTGAAACGCGTTGCCTGGTGTACCGGTGGCGGGCAAAGCTTTATCGATAGCGCCGCCCGGTATGGCGTCGACGCCTTTATTACCGGCGAAGTCTCCGAGCAAACCATTCACTCCGCCCGCGAGCAGAATCTGCATTTTTACGCCGCCGGACACCATGCTACCGAGCGCGGCGGGATCCGTGCGCTCAGTGAATGGCTGACGGAGAACACCGATCTGGATGTGACATTTATTGATATTCCCAACCCGGCATAACCCGCCTCATAAGGGCTATTTACTTGCCATTCTGGCCCTGGGCAGTGCTCAAAATCCTCACGTACTCCCTGTACGCTCCGGTTTTTGCGCGCTGTCCGAGTCCAGACTGGCTGCGACAATAACGCCTGATGAAGCGGGTGGTAAAAACAAGAGGAACGCAAGTGCAACGAGCGCGTTGTTATCTGTTAGGTGAAACGGCGGTGGTGCTGGAGCTTGAGCCGCCGGTGACGCTGGCGAGTCAGAAACGTATCTGGCGACTGGCGCAGCGTCTGGTCGAGATACCCAATGTGGTTGAAGCCATTCCCGGAATGAACAATATCACGGTGATCCTGCGTGACCCGAAAACGCTGGCGCTGGATGCCATTGAGCGTCTGCAGCGCTGGTGGGAAGAGAGTGAGGCGCTGGAGCCTGATTCGCGCTATATCGAAATTCCGGTGACCTACGGCGGCGCAGGTGGTCCCGATCTGGCGGACGTTGCCCGCCACAGCGGCCTGAGCGAAAAGCAGGTGGTGGAACTGCACGCGTCGGTCGAGTACGTGGTCTGGTTTTTAGGTTTTCAGCCGGGATTCCCGTATCTCGGCAGCTTACCGGAACAACTGCACACGCCAAGACGCGCAGAGCCGCGTCTGATGGTCCCGGCGGGGTCGGTGGGTATTGGCGGACCGCAAACCGGCATTTATCCGCTGCCCACGCCGGGCGGCTGGCAGTTGATTGGTCATACTTCGCTGCCACTGTTTGATCCTAAACGTGAAGAACCTGTTCTCCTGCGCCCTGGCGATAGCGTGCGCTTTATCCCGCAGAAGGAGGGGGTATGCTGAATATCATTCGCGCAGGAATGTACACCTCCGTTCAGGATGGTGGTCGTCACGGTTTTCGCCAGTCCGGCGTTAGCCACTGCGGCGCGCTGGATCAACCCGCGATGCAAATCGCCAACCTGCTGGTGGGCAATGAGGCCAGTGCGGCGGTGCTGGAAATTACGCTTGGACAACTGGTTGTGGAGTTTGAAACCGACAGCTGGTTTGCCCTGACCGGTGCGGGATGTGAAGCGAAACTGGATAATCACCCCGTCTGGACGGGCTGGCGCCTGCCGGCGAAAGCGGGCCAGCGTCTGGCGCTGAAGCGTCCGCAGCATGGCGTACGCAGCTATCTCGCTGTTGCGGGCGGCATTGACGTGCCGGAAGTGATGGGGTCATGCAGTACCGATCTTAAAGTCGGTATTGGCGGGCTGGAAGGGCGCTTGCTCAAAGATGGTGATCGACTGGCAATCGGTCAACCCCGACGCCCGTTCAGGGAAGCCCGAGGGGTAAAACAGCTGCTGTGGGGGAATCGTATTCGGGCGTTGCCAGGGCCGGAGTATCACGAGTTTGACCCGGTTTCCCAGGAATCCTTCTGGCGTTCGCCGTGGCATCTTAGCCCGCAGAGTAACCGGATGGGCTACCGGTTACAGGGACAACAACTGGTACGTACGACCGATCGGGAACTGGTGTCACACGGTTTACTGCCTGGTGTGATTCAGGTTCCGCACAACGGCCAGCCGATCGTGTTGATGAATGATGCCCAGACGACCGGCGGCTATCCGCGCATCGCCTGTATTATCGAGGCTGACATGTACCATCTGGCGCAGATTCCGCTCGGTCAACCTATTCACTTTGTTCAGTGTTCGCTGGAGGAGGCGCTGAAAGCGCGTCAGGACCAACAGCGCTATCTCGAACAACTCACCTGGCGACTCAGTGATGAAGATTGATTTAAATGCAGACCTCGGCGAAGGCTGCGCCAGCGATGGAGAGCTGTTGACTCTGGTCTCATCGGCCAATATCGCCTGCGGCTTTCACGCTGGCGATGCGCAAACCATGCTGGCGAGCGTGCGTGAGGCGCTGAAAAATGGCGTTGCCATTGGCGCGCATCCGAGCTTTCCGGATCGGGAAAATTTTGGCCGCACGGCAATGACCCTGCCGCCGGAAACGGTCTATGCGCAAACGCTGTATCAGATTGGCGCACTGGCGGCGATAGCCCGGGCGGAAGGAGGCGTGATGCGCCACGTTAAACCGCATGGCATGCTCTACAACCAGGCGGCAAAAGATCCACAGCTGGCGGATGCCATTGCCAAAGCGGTATACGCCTGTGATTCGGCGTTAATTCTGGTCGGCCTGGCGGGAAGCGAACTTGTCCGCGCCGGGGAGCGCTATGGTCTCGCCACCCGACAGGAGGTGTTCGCCGATCGCGGTTATCAGGCGGACGGCAGTCTGGTGCCGCGTAGCCAACCGGGCGCTTTGATTGAAGACGAAGAACACTCGCTGGCGCAAACGCTGGAGATGGTAGAAACCGGTCGCGTAAAAAGCATTACCGGTGAATGGACACGCGTGGTCGCGCAAACGGTCTGTATTCACGGGGATGGCGAGCACGCACTCGCCTTCGCACGACGTTTACGCGCGGCGTTTGAAGCTCGCAGTGTCGATATTGTTGCATAAATATACTGACGCAGCCTCCACGGAGGGGCTGCGCATATAAAGACACCACAACAAAACACAACATACAGGAATGGATTATGGGAGACGCAGTCACTCTCTGGCCACTGATGGGCATCGCCGTCATTGTGGTTGGATTTCTTTTACGTTTTAACCCGGTGCTGGTGGTGATTGTCGCCGGGATCGTCACCGGACTGGCGGCGCAAATGCCGATCGCCACGATCCTCGAAAAACTGGGCGAAGGTTTTCTCAACACCCGTAACCTGCCGTTCATTCTGCTGATCCCGCTGGCGGTTATTGGCCTGCTTGAGCGTCACGGCCTGAAAGAACGCGCCCAGACGTGGATTGCTAAAATTCGAAGCGCCACGTCCGGCCGCTTGCTGATTGTATATCTGTTTATTCGTGAAGCCACCGCTGCGCTGGGGCTGACCAGCCTGGGCGGTCATCCGCAAATGGTGCGTCCGTTGTTAGCGCCTATGGCGGAAGGGGCCGCGGAGAAAACGTACGGAGCATTGCCCGGCGCGGTGCGCTACCGTCTGCGAGCCATGTCGGCGGCGACGGATAACGTGGGCCTCTTCTTTGGTGAGGATATTTTTGTCGCTTTCGGCGCGATTATCTTCATGCACAACTTTATGCTGGAGTCCGGCGGCATTCAGACCGAACCGCTGCACATTGCCCTGTGGGGGATCCCTACGGCCCTGTGCGCCTTTTTGATCCATGGTACGCGCCTGTGGCGGCTGGATAATTATCTACAACGCGAAATGGCGAAAGCCGGTTCTGTTGACTCCCACAAAGGAGAGGCGCAATGAATTTTCAACAAAGCTACCTCTACTGGCTGGCGGGGATCGTGCTGCTGATTGTCGCCATCATGTCCTGGAGGGACAAAGCCAATCCACGTCGACTGACGACCGGGTTGTTCTGGGGTGTGTACGGACTGTTGTTTCTGCTGGGCGACTGGACGTATCAACTGGTGGGTGACAAACGTACGGTCAACATTGCCGTCGGCGTTGCGGTGGTGCTCATGGCGTTGATCGCCGGTTTTGGCGGCGTGAAGTTGGGCAGTTATCATCAACGCACCCGCGAGCAGCGGGAAGAGAGCGCCACGCGCCTGGGAAACCGCCTGTTTTATCCGGCGCTGGCTATTCCGGTCGTCACCGTGATTGGTGTGCTGATGTTCAACCACATTCCGGGCTTGCAGGAAAACCTTTTTGGACCGGGTAATCATGCCACGCTGGTGACGCTGTTCTCGATGACTGCAGGCTCACTGATAGGCCTGGGCATGGCTATCAAAATGACCCATGAGAAGGTGCACCAGCCGATTCAGGAGGCGCGCCGTCTGCTGGATTCCATCGGCTGGGCATTTATTCTGCCGCAGATCCTCGCCACGTTAGGACTGCTGTTTACGGCGGCAGGCGTCGGCAGTGGCATTTCGTATCTTACTCAAGAGTATCTGGCCGTCGACAGCCGCTTTATTGCGGTGGCGGTGTATACCATTGGCATGGCCCTGTTGACGATGGTGATGGGCAATGCGTTTGCCGCGTTTCCGATTGTCACTGCGGGGATTGGCATTCCGATTCTGGTGCTTCAGCACGGTGGAAACCCGGCGGTGATGGCGGCTATCGGGATGTTCTCCGGCTACTGCGGTACGCTGATGACGCCGATGGCGGCAAACTTTAACATCGTGCCCGCCGCGCTGCTGGAGCTGCCGGACAAAAACGCGGTCATTAAAGCGCAGGTGCCGACCGGCGTGCTGTTACTGCTCGTTAACGTATTCCTGATGTATTTCCTGATGTTCCTGTAAGGAGGACCGATGAAAACGGTTTTAATCACCGGGTTTGAGCCCTTCGGCGGCGAGCAGGTTAACCCTTCCTGGGAAGTGGTCTCGCGCCTCGACAATGCTATTATCGCCGGGTGTCGCGTGGTGGCGCGCCAACTGCCGTGTGTGTTTGACGAATCGCTCAGTGTGCTGAATTCTGCCATTGATACCCTTTCTCCGGCGTTGGTGCTGGCGATCGGTCAGGCTGGCGGGCGCACCGATATTACCGTCGAACGGGTGGCGATTAATGTCGATGATGCGCGAATTGCAGATAATAAAGGTCAGCAGCCGGTGGATGAGCCGATTGTTGCTGAAGGGCCAGCGGCCTGGTTTAGCACGCTGCCCATCAAAGCGATGGTGGCCGCGATGCGTGAAGCAGGCGTGCCGGCGTCGGTATCACAGACGGCGGGGACGTTTGTCTGCAATCACGTCATGTACGGCCTGCTGCATAAACTGAGCGACCTGTCGGAGGTAAAAGGGGGTTTTATCCATATCCCTTATTTGCCACAACAGGCGGCGGCGCATCCCGGTGCGCCCAGTATGGCGGCCGAGACGGTACGGCTGGCGCTGGAGATTGCCATTACCACCGCGCTACAGGTCGACAATGACATCGCCGTAACTGGCGGCGCCACGCATTAACCCGATCAGATAAGGACAGAACCATGCCTGAAGGCCCGGAGATTCGCCGCGCGGCGGATACCCTGGAGGCGGCGATTAAAGGCAAACCGTTGACGAATGTCTGGTTTGCTTTTGATCGGTTAAAACCGTTTGAATCGCAACTGACTGGACAGACCGTTACGGAGATGGAGACACGGGGCAAAGCGTTGCTCACGCATTTTTCCGACGGTCTGACGCTCTACAGCCATAACCAGCTGTATGGCGTCTGGCGCGTGGTGGAGCGCGGCGAAACGCCACACACGACCCGCGTTTTACGCGTTAAGTTACAGACCGTCGATAAAACCATTCTGCTTTACAGCGCGTCTGACATTGAAATGTTAACGCCGGAACAGCTCGCCACCCATCCCTTCCTGCAACGGGTGGGACCGGACGTGTTGGACCCGCGTCTGACGCCGGAAGCGGTTCGGCTCCGGTTACTCTCGCCGCGTTTTCGCAACCGCCAGTTTTCCGGTTTGCTGCTGGATCAGGCTTTTCTCGCCGGACTCGGAAATTATCTGCGGGTGGAAATTCTCTGGCAGGTGGGGATAACCGGTCAGCATAAAGCGCGCGATCTCAGCGAGACGCAACTGGCGGCGTTATCCCATGCGCTGCTGGATATTCCGCGCTTGTCCTACACTACGCGTGGGCAGGTCGATGAAAATAAACACCATGGCGCGCTGTTTCGCTTTAAGGTTTTCCACCGCGATGGCCAGCCATGCGAACGCTGCGGCGGGATCATCGAGAAAACTACGCTCTCCTCACGCCCGTTCTATTGGTGTCCGCATTGCCAGCATTAATGGGCCTGTCGCGGCGCTTTGGCTGAAATAAAACGGGCGATGGCCGGGCCGGTCAGCAAAATGCTGAACAGGCGCAGGGTTTGCATCGCCATGATAAGCGACATGTCGGCGTGACTGCCGGCGGCAATCACCGCAACCGTATCCAGCCCGCCAGGGCTGGTGGCAAGATAGGCGGTTAAAAAATCAATCTGCATATAGTGGGCGAGGCCCCAGGCCATGGCTGCGCAAATGGCGAGCAGGGCGAAGATGGAGAGCAGGATCTGGGGTAACGGTCGCAGGGCCATAAAGAAGACATGTTTGTCGAACCCTAAACCAATTTGCCAGCCAATAATCATATACGCTATCGCCAACAGCCATTCCGGCAGTTCAATCACCATCACGCCGCTTGCGTGCAGCACGGCGCCCACCAGCATCGGCACGAGCATTGTGCCGGAGGGAATGCGCAGCACCCGTCCGACAACGCTGGCAACTGCCGCTAATAGCAGCGTAGTAAACAGATTGCCGCTCAGCGGCGGGAACCATTCAAACTGTTGGCTGACGGCTTCCGCGCTTTCGCCCATGATAAACCGCGTCACCAGTACCGCCGCGCCGGCAACAAACAGGACTCGCAGATACTGCATGAACGCAACCAGACGGATATCGGCACCGTAGTCTTGCGCCATCGCGACCATTGCTGCCGCACCGCCGGGGGATGAGCCCCACGCGCCGGTATTACCCGGTAGCGAACTGTAGCGAACCAATAGCCAGCCAACGACCGTACTGGAGAGTAGCGTCACCAGCAGAACCGCCAGCACCACTACCCAGTTTGCTGCGAGGGTCGTTAGCAAAGACGCGGAAAGATTTTGCGCAATCATACAGCCAAGAATGGCCTGCGCGCCGAGGAACGTGCAGCGAGGAAGCTTCAGTGAGATACCGCGAAGACTAAACAGAATACCGGTGATCATCGGGCCAAGCAGCAACGCCGCCGGAAGATGAATGCAGAGAAAGAGCAGGGAAAGAAGGAGTGACAGCAAAAACAACAAGCCCCACTGCAGAACTGGCATCCTGTGCTCCCGGAAGAAAGTGAACAAACTCTCCGTAAATCATAGAGAAGGAGGGAGAAGATTAATATAGCGAGGGTCAAGAAAAGAGGGGGAAAATGCCGGATGGCGCGAATACTTATCCGGCCTACGAATCGACAACCGTAGGCCGGACAGGACGCGGTAGCGTCGCCATCCGGCAGTCTGACGATTAATGCTTAAGGTCAGATTTAAAATCGCGTTTTTCATAGCCGGTGTACAGCTGACGCGGACGGGCGATTTTCATGCCATCGGTATGCATTTCGTTCCAGTGCGCAATCCAGCCAACGGTACGCGCCATCGCGAAGATCACGGTGAACATCGAGGACGGGATCCCCATCGCTTTCAGGATGATACCGGAGTAGAAGTCGACGTTCGGGTAGAGTTTTTTCTCAATGAAGTACGGGTCGTTCAGCGCGATGTGCTCCAGCTCCATCGCCACTTCCAGCAGGTCATCTTTCGTACCCAGCTCTTTCAGTACTTCATGACAGGTCTCACGCATGACGGTGGCGCGCGGATCGTAGTTTTTGTAAACACGGTGACCGAAGCCCATCAGGCGGAAAGAGTCATTTTTGTCTTTCGCACGACGAACGAATTCTGGAATGTGCTTAACAGAACTGATCTCTTCCAGCATTTTCAGTGCGGCTTCGTTCGCCCCGCCGTGCGCCGGTCCCCACAGGGAGGCAATACCGGCAGCGATACAGGCAAACGGGTTCGCGCCAGACGAGCCAGCGGTACGTACGGTCGAGGTAGACGCGTTCTGTTCGTGATCGGCGTGCAGGATCAGAATACGGTCCATCGCGCGTTCGAGAACCGGGTTTACTTCATAGGTTTCGCACGGCGTGGAGAACATCATGTTCAGGAAGTTACCGGCGTAGGAGAGGTCGTTACGCGGATAAACAAACGGCTGGCCGATTGAGTATTTGTAACACATCGCGGCCATCGTCGGCATCTTGGATAGCAGGCGGAAGGCGGCGATTTCACGATGGCGCGGATTATTAACATCCAGAGAATCATGATAGAACGCAGCGAGCGCACCGGTGATCCCGCACATTACGGCCATCGGATGGGAGTCGCGACGGAAAGCGTGGAACAAACGGGTGATTTGCTCATGGATCATCGTATGGCGGGTAACGGTGGTTCTGAACTCGTCGTACTCTGCCTGAGTCGGCTTTTCGCCGTACAGCAGGATATAGCAGACTTCCAGATAGTTAGACTCGGTAGCTAACTGATCGATCGGGAAGCCGCGATGCAACAAAATACCTTCGTCGCCATCGATGAAGGTAATTTTTGATTCGCAGGATGCAGTAGAGGTGAAACCAGGGTCAAAAGTGAACATCCCCTTTGAACCCAGGCTACGAATATCAATAACGTCTTGACCTAGCGTGCCCTTCAGCACATCCAGTTCAATAGCAGTATCACCATTTAGGGTGATTTTTGCCTTTGTATCAGCCATTTACGGTCTCCTTAGCGCCTTATTGCTTAAGACTACTTAAGTGAGATTTGCCATCGATACATCAATCAACCGTTACCAGTTTGTTATTCGGCTCGCCGCTCTGTGAAGAGGAGAAACCAGGGTACAGAGCAATGGGCGCTTGCAGGTAAATCAGTTAACTCATGGTGAATTAGCAACAAATCAACAACTTAGCAATCCGAATTATTCAACCTGTCTATCACTATTAACTGTACTGAAGGGATCGGTCAATATCTTCCTACTGTTACATAACTTATTTGCAGGTTAAAGAGTGACCCCATAACTTTTACGCATTATATGCCTTTTCTGGTGTTGTTTGTAACAACTTTGTTTAATGATTGTCAAATCAGATGATTAAAAATTAAATAAATGTTGTTATCGTGACCTGTGTCACTGTTCGGGATAAAACCCGACAAACTATATGTAGGTTAATTGTAATGATTTTGTGAACGTCCTATACTGCCGCCAGGTCTCCGGAAACCCCTGCAATCCCGAGCCACCCAGCGTTGTAACGTGTCGTTTTAGCATCTGGAA
Source organism: Citrobacter sp. ANG330 (assembly GCF_047467925.1). Classification (NCBI taxonomy): domain Bacteria; kingdom Pseudomonadati; phylum Pseudomonadota; class Gammaproteobacteria; order Enterobacterales; family Enterobacteriaceae; genus Citrobacter; species Citrobacter sp. ANG330. The sequence continues at coordinate 25,890 of NZ_JASJUI010000008.1, forward strand.
GCAGTGTTTTACATGACGCGCAGTTATAGAAAGGACGCTGTCTGACCCGCACGCAGACCGGAGGAAGGAAATCCCGTCGTCTTTCAGGCTACAGGTGGATGTGCCTCTGTACCCGAAGTCTAAAGGGAATAATAAGAACAGCATGTGGGCGTTATTCATGATAAGAAATGTGAAAAAACAAAGACCTGTCAATCTGGATCTACAAACGATCCGGTTCCCAATCACGGCGATAGCGTCCATTCTCCATCGCGTTTCCGGAGTGATCACCTTTGTGGCGGTCGGGATCCTGTTGTGGTTACTGGGCACCAGCCTCTCTTCCCCTGAAGGATTCCAGCAGGCATCCGCCATCATGGGTAGCTTTTTTGTTAAATTTATTATGTGGGGCATCCTCACCGCGCTGGCGTATCACGTCGTGGTCGGTGTTCGTCACATGATGATGGATTTTGGTTATCTGGAAGAAACATTCGAAGCGGGTCAACGCTCGGCCAAAATCTCATTTGTAATCACTGTCGTGCTTTCAATTCTCGCAGGAGTCCTCGTATGGTAAGCAACGCCTCCGCATTAGGACGCAATGGCGTACATGACTTCATCCTCGTCCGTGCTACCGCTATCGTTCTGACCTTATACATCATTTATATGGTGGGTTTCTTCGCCACAAGCGGCGACCTGACCTGGGAAGTCTGGACCGGTTTCTTCTCATCGGCTTTCACCAAAGTGTTCACCCTGCTGGCTCTTTTCTCCATCTTGATTCATGCCTGGATTGGCATGTGGCAGGTGTTGACCGACTACGTTAAACCGCTGGCAATTCGCCTGCCGCTGCAACTGGCTATCGTGGTTGCACTGGTGGTTTACGTGATTTATGGATTTGTTGTGGTGTGGGGTGTGTAATGAAACTGCCAGTCAGAGAATTTGATGCTGTAGTCATTGGTGCAGGCGGCGCAGGTATGCGTGCGGCGCTGCAAATTTCCCAGAGCGGCCAGACCTGTGCGCTGCTGTCCAAAGTGTTTCCAACCCGTTCCCATACCGTTTCTGCGCAGGGTGGTATCACCGTTGCGCTCGGTAATACCCATGAAGATAATTGGGAATGGCACATGTACGACACCGTGAAAGGGTCGGACTACATTGGTGACCAGGACGCTATCGAATATATGTGTAAAACCGGTCCGGAAGCGATTCTGGAACTGGAACATATGGGTTTACCGTTCTCCCGTCTTGACGACGGTCGTATCTATCAGCGTCCGTTTGGCGGCCAGTCGAAAAACTTCGGCGGCGAGCAGGCGGCACGTACCGCGGCGGCGGCTGACCGTACCGGTCACGCGCTGCTGCATACCCTGTATCAGCAGAACCTGAAAAACCACACCACCATTTTCTCCGAGTGGTATGCGCTGGATCTGGTGAAAAATGCCGATGGCGCAGTGGTCGGTTGTACCGCACTGTGCATTGAAACCGGTGAAGTGGTCTACTTCAAAGCCCGAGCCACCGTACTGGCAACCGGCGGCGCAGGCCGCATTTATCAGTCCACCACTAACGCGCATATCAATACCGGCGACGGCGTGGGGATGGCAATCCGTGCCGGTGTTCCGGTTCAGGATATGGAAATGTGGCAGTTCCACCCAACCGGTATTGCCGGCGCGGGCGTGCTGGTCACAGAAGGCTGTCGTGGTGAAGGTGGTTATCTGCTGAACAAACACGGCGAGCGCTTTATGGAGCGTTATGCCCCGAATGCAAAAGATCTGGCGGGTCGTGACGTGGTGGCGCGTTCCATCATGATCGAAATCCGTGAAGGTCGCGGCTGCGATGGCCCCTGGGGTCCGCATGCCAAACTGAAGCTTGACCATCTGGGCAAAGATGTTCTCGAATCCCGTCTGCCGGGTATTCTGGAACTGTCCCGTACCTTTGCACACGTTGACCCGGTGAAAGAGCCGATTCCGGTTATCCCAACCTGTCACTACATGATGGGCGGTATTCCGACCAAAGTGACCGGTCAGGCACTGACGGTGAACGAGCAGGGTGAAGACGTGGTGATTCCGGGGCTGTTTGCGGTCGGTGAAATCGCCTGCGTATCGGTACACGGCGCTAACCGTCTGGGCGGTAACTCGCTGCTGGATCTGGTGGTGTTCGGTCGTGCGGCCGGTCTGCATCTGCAGGAATCGATCGCCGAGCAGGGCGATCTGCGTGATGCTACAGAAGACGAAATCGATGCGTCCCTGGCGCGTCTGAACCGCTGGAACAATAACCGTGATGGTGAAGATCCGGTCGTGATTCGCAAAGCGCTGCAGGAATGTATGCAGCATAACTTCTCGGTCTTCCGTGAAGGCGATGCGATGGCGAAAGGGCTTGAAGAGCTGAAAGCCATCCGCGAGCGTTTGAAAAATGCCCGTCTGGACGACACTTCCAGCGAATTCAACACCCAGCGCGTAGAGTGCCTGGAGCTGGATAACCTGATGGAAACTGCCTATGCAACCGCAGTGTCCGCCAACTTCCGTACCGAGAGCCGTGGCGCGCATAGCCGCTTCGACTTCCCGGAGCGTGATGATGCAAACTGGCTGTGCCATTCCCTGTATCTGCCAGAGACGGAATCCATGACCCGACGTGAAGTCAACATGGAACCGAAACTGCGCCCGGCATTCCCGCCGAAGATTCGTACTTACTAATGCGGAGACAGGACAATGAAACTCGAGTTTTCAATTTATCGCTATAACCCGGATGTTGACGACGCTCCGCGCATGCAGGATTACACCCTGGAAGGCGAAGAAGGGCGTGACATGATGCTGCTGGACGCGTTAATGCAGCTTAAAGAGAAAGACCCCAGCCTCTCTTTTCGTCGCTCGTGTCGTGAAGGCGTGTGCGGGTCAGATGGCCTGAACATGAACGGCAAAAACGGGCTGGCGTGTATCACACCTATTTCTGCGCTGAATCAACCGGGCAAGAAAATTGTTATCCGTCCGCTGCCAGGTTTGCCGGTAATTCGCGATTTGGTGGTAGACATGGGGCAATTCTACGCACAATATGAGAAGATTAAGCCTTACTTATTGAATAATGGGCAAAATCCTCCGGCTCGCGAACATTTACAAATGCCGGAGCAGCGGGAAAAACTCGATGGGCTGTATGAATGTATTCTCTGCGCATGCTGCTCAACGTCTTGCCCGTCCTTCTGGTGGAACCCGGACAAGTTTATCGGTCCAGCGGGTCTGTTGGCGGCGTATCGTTTCCTGATTGACAGCCGCGATACTGAAACCGACAGCCGTCTGGAAGGGATGAGCGATGCATTCAGCGTATTCCGCTGTCACAGCATCATGAACTGCGTCAGTGTATGTCCTAAAGGGCTGAACCCGACGCGCGCCATCGGCCATATTAAGTCGATGTTGTTGCAACGCAGTGCGTAAGTAGACATTGCCCGCGGTGGCAATCCTGTAGGCCGGATAAGACGTTTACGTCGCCGTCCGGCACATGTTGCCTGATGGCGCTTCGCTTATCAGGCCTACGGGGTCGCCATCAGGCAAATCAGTGCAGGAAACCTCTAAAAACTGCCACATTGATAGCAATAATCGAGATGTTCAGCGCGAGACAAGGCGCGAGCGGAACGAATCACCGGGAGCATAGTTCACTATGTGACCGGGGTGAGAGACGGGTGCAACGCAGTCGCAGCCTGAACAACGACGATTATTAGACAGTTTTTAAAGGTTCCTTAGCGGACGCAGATCACACGACAGTCCGTAACAAGTGAACCCCGGCACGCACATCACTGTGCGTGGTAGTATCCACGGCGAAGTAAGCATACAAATGCTTAAGGGATCACGATGCAGAACAGCGCTTTGAAAGCCTGGTTGGACTCTTCTTACCTCTCTGGCGCAAACCAGAGCTGGATAGAACAGCTCTATGAAGACTTCTTAACCGATCCTGACTCGGTAGACGCTAACTGGCGTTCGACGTTCCAGCAGTTACCTGGTACGGGAGTCAAACCGGATCAATTCCATTCAAAAACGCGTGATTATTTCCGTCGTCTGGCGAAGGATGCCTCGCGTTACTCTTCTTCGATTTCCGACCCTGACACCAATGTGAAGCAGGTTAAAGTCCTGCAGCTCATCAACGCTTATCGCTTCCGTGGTCACCAGCATGCGAATCTCGATCCGCTGGGACTGTGGCAGCAAGACACTGTTGCCGATCTGGATCCCTCCTTCCACGATCTGACAGAGGCCGACTTCCAGGAAAGCTTTAACGTAGGTTCTTTTGCCGGCGGCAAAGAGACGATGAAGCTGGGCGAGCTGATTTCCGCGCTCAAACAAACGTACTGCGGCCCGATTGGCGCTGAGTACATGCACATCACCAGCACCGAAGAGAAACGCTGGCTGCAACAGCGCATCGAATCCGGTCGCTCGGCATTCAGCAGCGAAGAGAAAAAACGCTTCCTGAGCGAACTCACCGCAGCCGAAGGCCTGGAGCGTTATCTGGGCGCCAAATTCCCTGGCGCGAAACGCTTCTCGCTGGAAGGCGGCGATGCGTTAATCCCGATGCTCAAAGAGATGATCCGTCACGCCGGCAACAGCGGCACCCGTGAAGTGGTGCTGGGTATGGCGCACCGTGGTCGTCTGAACGTCCTGGTCAACGTGCTGGGTAAAAAACCGCAGGATCTGTTCGACGAATTTGCGGGCAAACATAAAGAACACCTCGGCACTGGCGATGTGAAGTACCACATGGGCTTCTCGTCCGATATCGAAACCGAAGGCGGTCTGGTTCACCTGGCGCTGGCGTTTAACCCGTCGCACCTGGAAATCGTCAGCCCGGTGGTAATCGGTTCGGTGCGTGCGCGTCTGGATCGTCTGGATGAACCCAGCAGCAACAAAGTGCTGCCAATCACCATTCACGGCGACGCCGCGGTAACCGGGCAGGGCGTGGTTCAGGAAACCCTGAACATGTCGAAAGCGCGGGGTTACGAAGTGGGCGGTACCGTTCGCATCGTGATCAACAACCAGGTGGGCTTTACGACCTCTAACCCTCTGGATGCACGTTCCACCCCGTACTGCACCGATATCGGTAAAATGGTACAGGCACCGATTTTCCACGTGAATGCGGATGACCCGGAAGCGGTCGCTTTCGTCACTCGTCTGGCGCTGGATTTCCGCAATACCTTCAAACGCGATGTCTTCATCGACCTGGTGTGCTATCGCCGTCACGGCCACAACGAAGCTGACGAGCCGAGCGCAACCCAGCCGCTGATGTATCAGAAAATCAAAAAGCATCCGACCCCGCGCAAGATCTATGCTGATAAGCTGGAAGCGGATAAAGTCGCGACGCTGGAAGATGCCACCGAAATGGTCAACCTGTATCGCGACGCGCTGGACGCGGGCGAATGCGTGGTGAAAGAGTGGCGTCCAATGAACATGCACTCCTTTACCTGGTCGCCGTACCTCAACCACGAGTGGGATGAAGCGTATCCGAACAAGGTTGAAATGAAACGCCTTCAGGAACTGGCGAAACGCATCAGTACGGTGCCTGAAACCGTTGAGATGCAGTCTCGTGTGGCCAAAATTTACGGCGACCGCCAACTGATGGCGAACGGGGAAAAACCGTTCGACTGGGGCGGCGCAGAAACGCTGGCTTACGCTACGCTGGTTGACGAAGGGATCCCGATTCGCCTGTCTGGTGAAGACTCCGGTCGCGGCACCTTCTTCCACCGCCACGCGGTGATCCACAACCAGACCAACGGGTCGACCTGGACACCACTGCAGCATGTCCACAACGGACAGGGCTCCTTCCGCGTCTGGGACTCCGTGTTGTCTGAAGAAGCGGTACTGGCTTTCGAATATGGCTATGCCACAGCGGAACCGCGCACCCTGACCATCTGGGAAGCGCAGTTCGGTGATTTCGCCAACGGCGCGCAGGTGGTTATCGACCAGTTCATCTCCTCTGGCGAGCAGAAATGGGGCCGGATGTGTGGCCTGGTGATGCTGCTGCCGCACGGTTACGAAGGACAGGGTCCGGAGCACTCCTCCGCGCGTCTGGAACGTTATCTGCAACTTTGCGCCGAGCAGAACATGCAGGTGTGCGTACCGTCTACCCCGGCTCAGGTGTATCACATGCTGCGTCGTCAGGCGCTGCGCGGGATGCGTCGTCCACTGGTGGTGATGTCGCCGAAATCGCTGCTGCGTCATCCGCTGGCCATCTCCAGCCTGGACGAACTGGCTAACGGTACCTTCCTGCCGGCCATCGGTGAAGTGGATGACCTCGATCCGAAAGGCGTGAAGCGCGTGGTGATGTGTTCTGGTAAGGTTTATTACGATCTGCTGGAACAGCGTCGCAAGAACAATCAGAAAGATGTCGCCATCGTGCGCATCGAACAGCTTTATCCGTTCCCGCATCAGGCGATGCAGGACGTATTGAAACAGTACGCTCACGTACATGATTTTGTCTGGTGCCAGGAAGAGCCGCTCAACCAGGGCGCATGGTACTGCAGCCAGCATCATTTCCGTGAAGTGATTCCATTTGGGTCCGCTCTGCGTTATGCAGGTCGCCCGGCCTCCGCCTCTCCGGCGGTAGGGTATATGTCCGTTCACCAGAAACAGCAACAAGATCTGGTCAATGACGCGCTGAACGTCGATTAATTAAAGGATACATAATGAGTAGCGTAGATATTCTTGTTCCCGACCTGCCTGAGTCCGTAGCGGACGCGACTGTAGCCACCTGGCACAAAAAACCGGGTGATGCGGTGGTTCGTGACGAAGTGCTGGTAGAAATCGAAACTGACAAAGTGGTACTGGAAGTACCGGCATCAGCGGACGGCATTCTGGATGCGGTTCTGGAAGACGAAGGCACCACCGTGACCTCGCGCCAGATCCTCGGTCGCCTGCGTGAAGGCAATAGCGCGGGTAAAGAAACCAGCGCTAAGTCTGAAGAAAAAGCGTCTACCCCGGCGCAGCGTCAGCAGGCTTCTCTGGAAGAGCAAAATAACGATGCGCTGAGCCCGGCGATCCGTCGTCTGTTGGCTGAGCACAACCTCGACGCCAGTGCGATCAAAGGCACCGGTGTGGGCGGTCGTATCACCCGTGAAGATGTGGATAAGCATCTGGCTAAAGCTCCGGCGAAAGCCGAGGCCAAAGCACCGGCAGAAGCCCCTGCTGCACAGCCAGCCCTGGGTGCACGTAGCGAAAAACGCGTACCGATGACCCGTCTGCGCAAACGCGTTGCCGAGCGTCTGCTGGAAGCGAAGAACTCCACCGCCATGCTGACGACCTTCAACGAAGTCAACATGAAACCGATCATGGATCTGCGTAAGCAGTACGGTGAAGCGTTTGAAAAACGCCACGGTATCCGTCTGGGCTTCATGTCCTTCTACGTGAAGGCGGTAGTAGAAGCGCTGAAACGCTATCCGGAAGTGAACGCCTCTATCGACGGCGACGACGTGGTGTATCACAACTACTTCGACGTGAGCATGGCGGTGTCCACGCCGCGCGGTCTGGTGACTCCGGTTCTGCGTGACGTTGATACGCTGGGTATGGCTGACATCGAGAAAAACATCAAGACGCTGGCTATCAAAGGTCGTGACGGCAAGCTGACGGTGGAAGATCTGACGGGCGGTAACTTCACCATCACCAACGGCGGTGTGTTCGGTTCCCTGATGTCCACGCCGATCATCAACCCGCCGCAGAGCGCGATCCTTGGCATGCACGCGATTAAAGATCGTCCGATGGCGGTAGATGGCAAGGTCGAAATCCTGCCGATGATGTATCTGGCGCTGTCCTACGATCACCGTCTGATCGATGGTCGCGAATCCGTGGGCTTCCTGGTGGCCATCAAAGAACTGCTGGAAGATCCGACTCGTCTGCTATTGGACGTGTAGTAAACAAGAGTATCACCTGCCTCGTAGGCCGGATGAGCGTAGCGCCATCCGGCACAAGCACCACGCCGGTCTACGGGTTTAAAGATAACGATTACCTGAAGGATGGACAGAACACATGAACTTACATGAATATCAGGCAAAACAACTTTTTGCCCGCTATGGCTTACCGGCGCCGGTGGGTTATGCCTGTACTACTCCGCGTGAAGCTGAAGAAGCGGCATCGAAAATCGGTGCGGGTCCGTGGGTAGTAAAATGTCAGGTTCACGCAGGCGGCCGCGGTAAAGCGGGCGGTGTGAAAGTCGTAAAAAGCAAAGAAGAAATTCGCGCGTTTGCTGAACACTGGCTGGGCAAACGTCTGGTGACCTATCAAACAGACGCCAATGGTCAACCGGTCAACCAGATTCTGGTGGAAGCCGCGACCGATATCGATAAAGAGCTGTATCTGGGCGCGGTCGTTGACCGTAGCTCTCGTCGCGTGGTCTTCATGGCATCCACCGAAGGCGGCGTTGAAATTGAAAAAGTGGCGGAAGAAACCCCGCACCTGATCCACAAAGTGGCGCTCGATCCGCTGACCGGCCCAATGCCGTATCAGGGACGCGAGCTGGCGTTCAAACTGGGTCTGGAAGGTAAACTGGTTCAGCAGTTCACCAAAATCTTCATGGGCCTGGCGACCATTTTCCTTGAGCGCGACCTGGCGCTGATCGAAATCAACCCGCTGGTTATCACCAAACAGGGCGATTTGATCTGCCTCGACGGCAAACTGGGCGCTGACGGCAACGCGCTGTTCCGCCAGCCGGATCTGCGTGAAATGCGCGATCAGTCTCAGGAAGACCCGCGCGAAGCGCAGGCAGCGCAGTGGGAACTGAACTACGTCGCGCTGGATGGCAACATCGGCTGCATGGTTAACGGCGCAGGTCTGGCGATGGGCACCATGGACATCGTTAAGCTGCACGGCGGCGAACCGGCGAACTTCCTCGACGTGGGCGGCGGCGCAACCAAAGAGCGCGTCACCGAAGCGTTCAAAATTATCCTCTCCGACGATAACGTGAAAGCGGTCCTGGTTAACATCTTCGGCGGTATCGTGCGTTGCGATCTGATCGCAGACGGCATCATCGGCGCGGTAGCGGAAGTGGGTGTTAACGTTCCGGTAGTGGTTCGTCTGGAAGGCAACAACGCCGAACTCGGCGCGAAGAAACTGGCTGACAGCGGCCTGAATATTATTGCAGCGAAAAGTTTGACGGATGCAGCTCAGCAGGTTGTTGCCGCAGTGGAGGGGAAATAATGTCAGTTTTAATTAATAAAGATACCAAGGTTATCTGCCAGGGCTTCACCGGTAGCCAGGGGACATTCCACTCCGAACAGGCAATTGCCTACGGTACGCAGATGGTTGGCGGCGTAACGCCAGGTAAAGGCGGCACCACGCATCTGGGCCTGCCGGTGTTCAATACCGTGCGTGAAGCCGTAGAAGCGACGGGCGCCACCGCGACCGTTATCTACGTGCCGGCGCCGTTCTGCAAAGACTCTATTCTGGAAGCCATCGACGCAGGCATTAAGCTCATCATCACCATCACCGAAGGTATCCCGACGCTGGATATGCTGACCGTGAAAGTGAAACTGGATGAAGCTGGCGTACGCATGATTGGGCCGAACTGTCCGGGTGTTATCACCCCGGGCGAATGCAAAATCGGCATCATGCCGGGTCACATTCACAAGCCTGGCAAAGTGGGTATTGTCTCCCGTTCCGGTACGCTGACCTATGAAGCGGTTAAGCAGACCACGGATTACGGTTTCGGCCAGTCCACCTGTGTGGGCATCGGCGGCGACCCGATCCCTGGCTCTAACTTCATCGACATCCTGAAGCTGTTCCAGGAAGATCCGCAGACCGAAGCGATCGTGATGATCGGTGAGATCGGCGGTAGCGCGGAAGAAGAAGCGGCTGCCTACATCAAAGATCACGTGACCAAACCGGTGGTTGGTTATATTGCCGGTGTGACCGCGCCGAAAGGCAAACGTATGGGTCACGCAGGCGCCATTATCGCCGGTGGTAAAGGGACTGCGGATGAGAAATTCGCAGCGCTGGAAGCCGCTGGTGTGAAAACTGTTCGCAGCCTGGCCGATATCGGCGAAGCGCTGAAAGCCGTCATTAAGTAAAAGCAATAAAACAGCCCAACCCCTGCATTTACCCGTGATGCAGGGGAAAGGGCTGGTCCATTTTCGACATGGTTGGCCATCTGATGATGGCCTTTTTTTTGCCTGTCTGTTTGCCGGATGGCGCTGGCGCTTATCCGGCCTACGGGGGAGTGTTGACTTGATGGGCTATGCGCTTTCAGCCAGCGTTTTCAGCCAACGGATACCGCTTTCCGGAGAGGTCATCACCGGGACGGGCGGAGACGGAAGCTGCTGCAAAACACGCGCCATCGACGCTTGCGCCAGCATGACCACATCAGCCTGTTTATACGCGCTGTGCAATCCTTCGCTGACGATGCGATCGTGAGTTTCCATATCGCCCGCCAGCAGAGCATGGAAGGCCTCTTCCATCAATATCGGCGTCACCGTACATTGCTTACCGCTGGCCTGCACTTTGCGTTGCACATACTCCAGCGTCGGTTTCATCGTGGTGGCGACGGTGGCCAGCACGGCGATGTTCTCACCCAGGCTAATGGCTTTTTCCACCATCGCACAGTCGATACGGGCAAGTTGCAGCGGCGTCATAAACTGACACTGCTCCACCGCCGTGCCAATAGACGAACAGGCGGTAATGAAAATCTCGCAATCCGCTTTTTCGGCTATGTGGACGTAGTCGGCAATACGTGCCGCAATGTTCGGCGTCACGCCTCCGGCCTTCATCACCTGCTTAATCATCGACTCTTCGACCAGGTGCATCACGTCCGCTTCTGGCATGATGTCGCCGATCAGTTGCTGCATCATGGCGAGCGTGGCGGAACTGGTGTGAAGCATAGCGATCTTTTTCATTCTTCGATCTCCTTGAGCAAACATTCGGCAACGGCCATGGCCGCATCGTGATCTTCCTGGGCGGACAGTCCACCAACCGCAACAGCCCCCAGGCATTTACCGTTGTGAAGAATCGGTATGCCGCCGGGCAGCGCGGTAAAACGTGGGTCAGCAAAGTAGCTGATCTCCAGAGACTCTTTTTGCAGGCGCTGTAAAAACGCCTGTGTGCTGCAGCCTAAACGGCTGCTGGTGCGCGCTTTGCGCTGCGTGAGCTCAATGGTCAAGAGTCTGGCGTTATCCATACGGGCAAAGCTCAGCAACTCGCCGTGGGCGTCGCAGACTGCCACGCTGAGCGGACGTTGCGCATAACGGGTGTCGGCGAGATCGAGTGCGAAATCTACCGCGCGTCGTGCCTGTTGCAGGGTTAAAGTCATCATGGTGAGTTATCCTTTTGACAGAGGTTCTGATACTGGCTGAGCAGGCGTGGTCTGGCTCAGGGCCGCGTGCCGGGCATCTTTTTTGCGCCAGTAGTTCGCCAATAACGACCCGCTGACGTTGCCAAGTGGCGTCATAACCGCAGAGGCGAGACCGACGGTGGCCAGTTTGCCCATCGCGGCGGCAAGACCCGACGCCATACCGCCGTTTTGCAGACCGACTTCGAAGGCCACCGTCCGCGCTGACTGGACATCCATGCGGAAGACCCAGCGGCTCATCAGATAGCCAATCAGGAAGCCGCCGAGGTTGTGCATCAGCATGGCGAAGCAGAGCAGAAAGCCGACCTGAACCAGGTTGTCGCGCCCGGCCGCTGCCGCCGTGGTGGTGAAGAAAATGATGCCCATCATTGAGATGGTCGGCATGATCTTCTTAACGCCGTCCACGCGTCCGTACAGCCAGTTATAGAACAGCGCCCAGATGATCCCGCCCGCCACAAAATTCAGCACCACCGCATACATTTGCGCGTCGGCGCTGGCGAGTCCAAACAGCGCGTCCCAGCCGCCGGCTATCATATACAGCAGCCAGACGGCGCTGATCCCGGCGAGAATTTGCACGGTACGACGTCCCTGCACGCCGGCATAGGTTTTCAGATAGTCGTGTAAAATCGCGGCGCCAATCGGGATGAGCACAATTTTCACGACGTCCATCACCATCGCCGTGAGCTGGATGTCAATCATTGAACCTGCCAGCAGATTCACCCACAGCGGGGTCATGACCGTCGCCGCCAGCGTTGAGACGGCGGCGATAGAGACCGCCAGCGCCAGGTTGGCGTTGGCGATATACACCATAACGGTGGAGGAGAGCCCGCTGGGACAAGAACCAATCAACAGAATCCCTACCGCCACTTCCGGCGGAAAGTCAAAGATCAGCGTGATGCTCAGGCCGAGCAGAGGCATGATGACGAAATGACAGAAGGTGCCGATGAACACTGCCCAGGGCATTTTAGCGACGTCGATAAAGTCCTGAATCGTGAGTTTGGTGCCCATACTGAACATGGTCGCCTGGATCACTAAAAAGACGATCCATTTATGGGTGATGTTGAATCCGCCCCAGACGATCAGATCGGTTGACCAGGTCATCGCCGCGACAAAGCCTGCGATGATCCACAGGGTGAACTGGTAGCTGCGAAGATTTGTCCAGTAGCCCGCGCCTGCGGCGAACCCTGTCGTCAGCATCACCAGCCCCGGCTGCCAGAGGGCGGGAGACTGCATCAGCGCGCCAATTGCCGCCAGTGCGCCACCGGCTATGCAGACGCCCAGTCCGGTTTTGTGAATAACGGTTGTGATAGTCATGGTGAAATGTCCTTTCTCTCGTTATTACTGCCGAGGTGGAATCGCTAACATTTGCCGCGCAATATCCGGCGTGGCGACCTTTTTATCCATACTGCGAATCAGCGTGGCGAGTTTGGCAACCTGCTGATAATTATGCTGAGCTTTTTCTTCGGCGCTTAAATAATCGCTGTCTTCAAAACCAATTCTCACTTCACTGGCGCCCATACCGACTGCTGCTGCAATAATATCGAAATTCTTGCGGCCAAAATGGGTAATTCCCCATAAGGCGTCGCGTGGGATCATACTGCGCAAGGCAATTAATGCATCTACCGTCGCCGGTGAACTTCCACGGTGTCCGAGGACAATATTGAACAACATCGGTTTCTTGAACGATATTTTTTCTTCCAGCGTCAGGATGTTATTAATCATGCCAATTTCGAAAATTTCAAATTCCGGGATAATGCCGCGCTGGATAATTTGTTGTGAACAATATTCGACGTCCGGACCGGGATTAACGTACACGGCATCGCCGAGGTTAACAGAGCCGACATTCAGCGAGGCCATTTCAACGCCGGGACAGTCCAGCGGTGCGCAGCGTTCGGCAATCGACATAGAGGAGACACCGCCGGTGGAGGCCTGAATAATCAGGTTGGAATGGCGCATGACGTGGTCGATCGTCATCTGAAAATCGGTGGTGTCCGGCGTCAGGCGACCCTGCTTATCGCGAACGTGTAAATGCACGATGGCAGCACCATGTTCGACGCTTGCCAGTATTTCCTGCGCCAGTTCTTCAGGTATAACGCGGGGACAATCCGCGGCAACGGGTGCCAGCGAGATAATAACAGTATCCGACATAGGTTCCTCCGGTTTTCCGGTACAGAGATATTAAAATTATAAGTACGGTGTCATCCAGATTAACGATTCGGGCCCTGGTGTTGACGGTTTATATTCACAACCTATCCAGCCCTGATAACCTGTTTGCTTAATAAAATTAAAAAGCCATGTTTCGTTTAATTCTCCCGTGCCGGGTTCATGGCGACCCGGCACGGAAGCAATCTGAAAGTGTTTTATTATCGGTAAATAGCGTTCAATAAGGTGCGCAACATTACCGTGTATTTTTTGGCAGTGATAAATATCAAACTGTAAGCCGATATTATTTCTGGCCACGTCATTAATGAGGCTTTCGGCCAGTGGAAAACTATCAATGAAATAACCAGGCATATCCTCTGGGTTTAACGGTTCAATCAGCACGTCGATTCCGGCCTCGACCATAACATCACAGGCGATACGCAGTCGGGCGATTAATTGTTCACGCTGGGTGCTGGCGGAAAGGCCATTCACGCGCAATCCGGCCATGACGTGCACCTTGCGGCAACCCAACGCCGTGGCGTAGTCGCGGGCAATCAGCAGACTGCGATGAAACGCCTCGTTATGGCCCGGCAGGGATGCCAGTCCGCGCTCGCCTGCCTGCCAGTTACCTGCCGGGGCATTCATCAACACCACCGGCAGACCGGTATCCCGTTGCGCCGCCAGCAAAACATCCAGCGGTTGCTGCCAGAGAAACAGTCCTTCAACACCGTGGAATCCCGCCGCCTTTGCCGCCTGAAATCGCCCGGCAATGGGATATTCGCAAAACAGCCAGTCGAGGTTAGCCGCTAACTTCAGCATGGTGCGTTCCCTCCCGGCAATCCACCAGATGCAGTTTTACGCCCTGGCCGGCAATGGTGTCCTGCGCCGCGTCGGGCAAGTGGGTATCCGAAATAATGTCGGTCAGTTGATCCAGCGAGCAGATGTGGAACATCCCGTATTTGCCAAATTTACTGCTGTCACAGACCAGCACCCGACGGCGGGAGACGGTGAGCACCGCCTCTTTCACCGAGGCTTTGCCTTCGCTGGGGGTCGACATTCCACGTTCGGTATCCCACGAGGACGAGCTGAGAAACGCCACGTCGATGTTTATCGTGCGCAGAAAACTGGCGGCGCTTTTCCCAAGGCATGAGCGGTTGCGCTGATCCACCAGTCCTCCGGTGTGATACAGCGTGATGTGCGGCATATCCATCAGGTAGTGGCTGATGGAAAAATCGTTGGTCACCACCGTCAGGTTGAAGCAGTGGCTGGCGGCGACGGCTTTTGCCACTTCAAACAACGACGTTCCCGCATCGAGATACAACGTTTGCCCTGGCTCTATCAGCATGGCGGCAAGTTGCCCCATCCGTCGTTTCACGTCATGATGCAGCTCGGCCTTTTCCCGCCACGGCAGCTCCGATTTCAGCAAATTGTTGAGTTTCACCCCGCCATTGATCGAGATGACTTTGCCTTCTTCTTCCAGCAACTGAATATCGCGGCGCACGGTCATGTGCGACACGCTCATCAGATCCGCCAGCTCATTAAACGAGGCGACGTTTTTTTCATGCACGTAGCGGTAGATAAAATCACGTCGTTGTTCGGGGATCATCTTCTCACCTCATGCTCGCCGGGATTGTTCGAGTTCAGCGACTGCTTCCGCCGTTAGCGGCGCGTAGCCGAGTGGTTTTAAAGTCAGCCAGATGCGGGCGCTGTCTTCCAGCTCTTCGGCATTAAACACCGCCTCACGGAGTGAGCGGCCACTGACTACCGGGCCATGATTGGCCAGTAACGCCGCAGTATGGTCAGCCGCAATTTCACTGAGTGCGCTGGCGATACCCTCATGACCGGGTTTGAAATAGGGTAAAAGCGGCAGTTGCCCCACGCGCATCACGTAGTATGGCGTTAACGGCGGTAGACAGTTTTCCGGCGTGCTGCACGGCAGACAGGAAAGGGCGGTCAGCCACGGCGAGTGCAGATGAACCACCGCGCCGCAGGTCGGACGATGCCGGTACCAGGCCAGGTGCATGGGCACTTCTTTCGACGGTTTATCGCCACTGAGATGAACGCCGTTAGCATCCAGCTTGCTGAGCGTCGCGGCATCCAGTTCGCCCAGACAGGAGTTGGTCGGCGTGACCAGATAGCCACCGTCAGGCAGTTTTACGCTCAGGTTGCCCGAACCACCGCTGCTGAAGCCGCGCATAAACAGGGAGCGACCGTAATGCACCAGCTGTTCGCGGAGTTGTTGTTCGTTAAGCTCACTCATGATGCAGACTCCTGCGCGGTGAAAAAGAACTCTTCGTCACCGAAGTTGCCTGACTTCAGCGCCAGCGCGAGCGGCGGCTCGGCAGAAAACACCCACGGCACGCCGGGTGCGATGGCTTTGCCGACCGTCAGTCGCGTCACCTGTAACGCCTCCACCACGGTGCCGGACGTTTCGCCGCCGGCGACGATAAAACTATTTACGCCCGCGGCCTGCAGTTTGGCCGTCAGTCTGGCAAAGGTATGCTCAATCGCCCGGCTGGCGCGCTGTTCGCCGTACTCCTGTTGAATACGTTTCAGCGCTTCCGGCGGCTGGGTGGCGTAAATCAGCGGTGCGAGCGCGTCATCGACATGAGCCATTGTCCAAAGCGACAACTCATCGCTGTAATGCTCTGCATCTGTCAGGCAGCGCGCCACGTCGAGGGCAAGGGACGCGGCCTGTGCTTTATAGCGATTCACCTGGCGGTTGCTCATGGTGGAACAACTTCCTGAAAAGACGACTGTTTTTGTCGGCTGCGGGAAAGAATGTACCGCCTCCTGCCTGTGCTGTGAGGAGGCACACGCGGCCAGTGCGCCGCCCAGGCCGGAACCGCCCGCCAGCAGCGGCGTGTGTCGCAAGACCTGAGCGAGGGTCTGCAGATCGGCTTCGCTAAAGGTATCCACTATCACGTGACGTACACCTTCAGACTGGCAGCGGTCCAGCGCGTGAGTGACCGCTTCCACACCTTTTAGAATCGTGCTGAGGTTAATGCGCCCGACGGTGTTGGTAGTTTGCGCCGTGAGCAGGCGAATAAGGTTCGCATCGGTCATCGGGTTGAGTGGATGTTTCTCCATGCCGGATTCATTCAGCAATACGCCATTCACGAACAGATGGCCGTGTATCACCGTCCGTCCGTTTTGCGGTAGCGCAGGACAATGAACGATGTACGGCGCATGCATCGCTTCCATCAGCGCATCGCTCACCGGACCGATATTCCCGGCGGGGGTGGAATCAAAGGTGGAGCAATATTTAACGTAAATCTGCCGCGCACGTGCCGTGTTGTGCAGCCATTGCCAGCAGCGTAATGATTGATCGATGGCCTGGTCAGCCGGGAGAGAACGGCTTTTCAGCGAGATGACAATCGCGTCGACCTCTTCATTCCACGGCTGTGCGGCGTCTGGTATTCCGGGCAGCAGCGCGACCCTCCAGCCTTGCTCGGCCATAAAACTTGCTATATCCGTTGCGCCAGTAAAGTCGTCGGCGATAACACCTGTCGTGACGGGCATACATCCACTCCGTTCAGATTGTCTTGTCATTGAGCCTATTATTCAGGAGGGCGTTTCACATTCACATGATGATTCTCACAAATAAGCACATCATAAAACTGTATGAATTTTTGATAACAAATTGAAAATAATAAATAAAATGATTATTTGCTTTGAAATGTCACTCACAGCGGGATGTGAAGATTCGTTAATCTTTGGGAAAAGTTGTCATAGCAGCCAGCGGAAAGATGTTGAGCAGAAGGGACTCGCTCTTGCAATTTGATCATAATCACCTGAATAAATGAGATTATTTTTTGCGGCCAGGGTCATTTTTTCACCTGGACAAATTTTGCATAGTAGCCTCGTTATTCAGAAAATGGGGGAAACGTAACGTGCCTCAGTATATTCAGGACGATGTCTTACACACTTATTATTCACTGGCAGAGGTATTTTCTAAGGCGACCGGGCTCGCTGCCGTGGTGGTGGACATTCATGGTCGGGAAATCTCCGCCTGTCATAATTTTAATTCGTTCTGCTCATTACTGCGTGCCGATCCGCAATACCAAAAAAGTTGTCAGAAATGTGATAAATATTGCGCTTTCGAGGGGCTGAAAGAAGATAAAACAAAAATACTCAGTTGCCATGCAGGGTTGAGTTTTTTCTCTATGCCATTAATTCGGCAGGGGCATTTGCTGGGATTTATTATTTGTGGACAGGTGCGCGCAAAGTATCCGGAATATAAAACTATTGTCATTGATGACGACAGAAAGTGGGTTTTCGATGCCAAAATTAAATCCGCGTGGAATCAGGTTGCCATTGTAGAAAATAATCATCTGGTGGCGGCAGCAAACCTGCTCAGTTTTATTATTAATAATATCAATCCGATCCAGAGTACAACGCGAGGCACCGCCGATGTACAGTTGAGCGATCTGCGCATGTCGGCAATGGAACTTTCACGTCATGAAAAGAAACTGGTCGCCGCGCTGCGCTATATCGATGAGCATTTATACGAGGAACTGACGCTGGAGTCGGTGGCTGCGCACGTGTGTCTGAGTGCTAACTACTTCAGTCGCTTCTTTAAGAAACGGCAGGGCGTGAATTTTAAAACCTGGGTGAACCAGAAAAAAATGCAGCGGGCGAGCGAGTTGCTGCGCGATCCTAAGCACTCTATCGACAGCATCGCCCGGAAACTTCAGTATGCGCAGACCAGCTACTTTTGTCGGGTGTTCCGGGCGGCTCACCAGACCTCTCCGCAGTCATTCCGTCATGAACAACTTTCGCTGTAGTCGTGTTCCATCACCTCTGGAATAAAAGAGAGCCGGTCGCTCAGTCGTACAACATCGCCAATGACAATCAGTGCCGGCGGTACAATATTCGCTTCCTGCGCTTTCGTCAGTAATGTACCGAGCGTACAGGTTAAGCGCCGTTGATTTTCGCGGGTGGCTGACATCACAACGGCGGCGGGGGTGTCCGGTGATTTGCCCCCCATCAGCAGTTCTTCACAGATAAACGGCAGATTTGCGATCCCCATGACAATCACCAGCGTACCGTTAAGCTTCGCGAGCTGACGCCAGTCCTGCTGCTGGTTGCCTTCACGAGTGTGTCCCGTCACAACATGAAAACCTGATGCCATGTCGCGGTGGGTCACCGGGATCCCGGCGCAGGCTAGCCCGCCAATGGCAGAACTGATGCCAGGCACCACTTCAAAGGCAATCCCTTCCTCGACCAGACACTCCACCTCTTCGGCACCACGACCAAATACGTAAGGATCGCCGCCTTTCAGGCGCACAATGTTGCGATGCGTCTGTGCATGCTGGATAAGCAGGGCATTGATCTCCTCCTGAGGGACACAATGATAGCCCGGATGTTTACCGACGTTGATACAGGTACAGCTCGCCGGGCACCACTCAAGTATTTTGGGATTGACCAGCCGATCGTAAATAATCACATCAGCCTGTTGAATGCATTGCAGGGCTTTGAGGGTCAGTAAGCTGATATCACCAGGACCTGCACCAACCAGCCAGACTTTTCCGGAATTTTTCATATGTCGTCCTTAATTATTGTCGGGAAAAACAGTAAAAAGTGTAAAAGCGGATGGAAAAACGCCATCGTTTGCTTATCGTTTAGTGAACTAAATTCTCCTGAAATAAGAAGTAAATAATATTGATTAAACCCGCAAAGTTTTTTCTCCGATAAACAAGTTATCTTGAAAAATTATTAAGAACTTATTGGCGCTATTTGTCGCAAAATAACCTTATTTAAATTGTGTTTATGTCCCGCCTTGCGTATTATTGGTCATTATTTGTTCGCCTCCTGTTTGATTAAATCATGGAGTGGATCAATGACATCCAGGTAGGAAATAAAATATAACTTTCGGGCTAATCGGGAGTCGGTTGCATTTATTTTTTATAAATTAAACTTTTTTTGTACGCGGCATATGGAAGACGTTATGAGAGGAAAGATACCAAAGACTGAATTACTGGTGACGTTTGAAGTGGTGGCACGTCATGAAAGTTATACACGTGCAGCGGAGGAGTTAGCATTAACGCAAAGTGCCGTATTTCGCCAGGTGAATGCGCTTGAGGATTTTCTGCATACAGAATTATTTAGTCATGCCAAAAAGCGGATTTTTTTAAACGCGGCCGGTAAGCATTATTTGAGCATTGTTAAGGAAACGCTGAATAAACTTGAGCGAGATACCAACACCATAATGACCTGGCAGCCCACAGTGGAAGTCATTGAACTGGCGGTCAATCCGACGTTCAGCACCCACTGGCTGATCCCCAATCTGCGTGAATTCAACAAACTTAACCCTGATATTATCGTCAATATTCACTCGCTGGCGAACATGGGTGATTTTCTCAACCGGGAATATGATGCGGCTATCATGCGGGAAGACTTCTGTTCACCGTGGTCAGAAGTGGAGTATCTGTTCGAAGAGGAAATTCTGCCGGTCTGTAGCGGTAGCCTGCTGTCACAGCCTAATCAGAAACTGGCGGTTGAAGAGTTGCTCAATGAGTTTCCTCTACTGCATCAAAGTACGCGAATTAACGGCTGGCAAGAGTGGTTCGCCCTGTCGGATGTCAGTAGCCCACTGGCCAACAAAGGCCCGCGCTTTGATCTGCTGTCGATGCTGATCGCGGCGGTGCGGTCTAATCTCGGGGTTGCGCTGCTCCCGCGCTTTGCGATCCAGCACGATCTGGACAACGGCGACATGGTGATCCCCTGCGATGTCCCCATGCGTACGGGTAATCGTTTCATCATGACCTGGCGGGAAGAAAAAGCGGAATCCCGACATTTACAGGTCTTCCGCGAGTGGTTGTTGCAAAAATCGGTGGTGTCACCGCTGGAACGCTGATGGCGGAGAACAGTTGGCCGGATTAGCGCATGCGCAATCCGGCAATAACGCCACTACCAGTCAATTCCGGCCTGTGCCTGGATACCGCTGTCAAATGCGTGTTTCACCGGGCGCAGTTCGCTCACCGTGTCGGCAAGCTCCAGCAACTGCGCGTGACAACCCCGTCCGGTGACAATCACACTCTGCTGCGCCGGACGTTCCCGGATGGCGGCAATCACCTCATCTGTATCAAGGTAGTGATACGCCAGCATGTAAGTGAGTTCATCCAGTACGACCAGATCGTAATGCGCATCCGCCAGCATGCGCTTGCTCTCTGTCCAGACGGCCTGCGCCGCCGCGATATCCGCCTCGCGGTTTTGCGTTTCCCAGGTAAATCCGGTGCCCATAATGTGGAACTCAACGCCCAGCGGATGCAGGGTGTTGTATTCGCCATTATCCCACTGGCCTTTGATAAACTGCGCGACGCCAACGGTTTTACCGTGCCCCACCGCGCGCGTGGCAGTGCCAAAAGCTGCTGTGGATTTTCCTTTTCCATTACCGGTGAAAACGATCAAAATCCCTTTTTGCTCGGTGGCCGCGGCCACGCGGATATCAACCTGTTCCTTCAGCTTTTGCTGACGCTGGCGATGACGGTCGCCATTGGCTCGCGCTTGCATACTGACTCCTTAATGACCTGCAGGGCAGCTTGCGCAACGGTGTTGTTGCTCAAACTGACTGAAGAAGTTGTTTCCTTTGTCATCCACCAGCACGAAGGCTGGCAGGTTTTCAACTTCCATCATCCAGACGGCTTCCATTCCCAGCTCGGGATATTCGAGACAGTGCAGACTTTTCACATATTGCTGTGCCAGCAAAGCTGCGGCGCCGCCGATACTGCCGAGGTTGAAGCCGCCATGTTTATGACAAGCGTCGGTCACCTGCGGACTGCGGTTGCCTTTTGATAGCATGATCAGGCTACCGCCTGCGGCCTGGAAGGCATCGACATAACCGTCCATGCGCCCGCCGGTGGTCGGCCCGAGTGAACCACAGGCCATTTGATCCGGCGTTTTAGCCGGACCGGCGTAGTAGACAATGTGGTTTTTCATGTATTCGGGCATCGCTTCGCCGTTGTCCAGCCGCTCTTTGAGTTTGGCGTGCACGATGTCGCGGGCGACGACAATCGGGCCGTTCAGCGAAAGCCGCGTGCCGACCGGCAGAGCGGATAAATCATGCATGATCTCGCGCAGTGGGCGGTTCAGATCCAGGGTGACGCTTTGCGCACTGTTCTCAATGCGGCTGGATTCTGGGATAAATTTGCCTGGGTTATGCTCGAGTTTTTCCAGCCAGATCCCGTGTTTGTTGATCTTCGCTTTGATATTGCGATCGGCGGAGCAGGAGAGGGCCATCGCTATCGGGCAGGAACCGCCGTGACGCGGCAGACGAATCACACGAATATCGTGGGCGAAATATTTGCCGCCAAACTGTGCGCCAATACCAAATTCACGGCTGGCATTGAGCAGCGTGGACTCCAGCGCCGTATCGCGAAACGCCTGACCCAGCTCGTTGCCGCTGGTGGGCAGGTTGTCGTAATACTTGGTTGAGGCCAGTTTGGCGACCTTGAGCGCCTGATCAGCGGACAGACCGCCGACCACAAAGGCAATGTGATACGGCGGGCAGGCTGCCGTGCCCAACGATTTCATCTTCTCAATCAGAAAGGCGGTGAGCTTTTCCGGTTGCAGGATCGATTTGGTTTCCTGGAACAGCGCCGCTTTGTTGGCGGAGCCGCCGCCCTTATTAACAAACAGGAAGCGGTATTCGTTACCCGGCGTGGCGCTGATATCAATTTGCGCTGGCAGGTTGGTGCCGGTATTTACCTCGGTATACATATCCAGCGCGGCGTTTTGCGAATAGCGCAGGTTATTTTCTTTAAAGGTCGTATAAATCCCTTTGCTGAGCGCTTCGGCGTCATCACCACCGGTCCAGATCTGCTGCCCTTTACTGGCGACCACAGTCGCCGTGCCGGTGTCCTGGCAGTTAGGCAGCACCCCTTTCGCCGAGACTTCTGCGTTACGCAGTAGCTGAAGCGCGACATATTTATCGTTACTGCTGGCCTGCGGATCGTGCAGGATGCTGGCGATCTGCTTTAAATGTCCGGTGCGCAGGAAGAACGAGGCTTCATAGAATGCCTGTTGAGCCAATAGCGTTAATGCTTCCGGCGCCACTTTGATGACCTCTTCGCCCTCTAACTCAGTCACCGTAATATGCTGATTGCTCAGTAATTCGTATTCCGTACTCTCTTTGCTTTGTACAAAGAGTTCTTGCCAGACAAAGGGTTTAGACATTTGACTTCTCGCCTCTCGTGATTTTTCGCCGGATGGCGGCGTTTCGCCTTCTCCGGCCTACAGGTTAATGCGCGATAAAAAGGTTGGCCTGCGTGGCGTGGGCAACATACTCAATGGTCTGCTGGGCGCGCACGCTATTCCCGGCGCTGTCCAACGGCGGTGAGTAAACGGCAATAGCGTATTGTCCCGGCACTACCGCGACCATCCCGCCGCCAACACCGCTTTTCGCCGGAATACCGACGGTGTAGAGCCATTTGCCGCTGCCGTCATAGAGGCCGGCGATGGCCATTTCCGCCAGCACCTGCGGCACATAATGTTCATTCAGTAACTGTTTGCCGTTGAACGGTGATTTCCCCTTATTGGCCAGCACCACGCCCATTTTGGCGAGCTGCTCAACGGTGATATCCACCGAACACTGGCGGGTGTAAATCTCCACGGCTTCCTGCGTATCGCCGTAGAAGCTGTTATACGATGCCATTAATTGCGCCAGCGCCTGGTTGTGCTGGTTGGTCTCCATTTCTGACCTGAACACCGGTTCATTGACCGTGAGCGTGGCGTCAGCCCAGGCGTTCAGGTTGGTGAGGATTTTGTTCCAGCGGTCGGCTTTATCTTTCGCCTCAATCAGGCTGACGGTACTCATCGCGCCCGCATTGACCAGCGGATTTTCTGGCGCGCCCTTCGTGAGTTCGACGGCGAGGCCGGAATTAAAGGGCAGGCCGGTGGCATTGGCGCCGAGTTTATCCAGCACCTCCTGCGGTCCGCGCTGTTCCATCGCCAGCGCGAGGGTGAAGACTTTACTCAGCGACTCCATCGGAAACGCTTTTTCGACGTCCCCGGCCTGGTAAATTTTGCCGTCAACGGTAGCGAGGGTTATTGCGAAGTTGTTGGGGCTGTAAGCGGCAAGGGCAGGGATGTAGTCGGCGACTTTTCCGTCGTGGTTACTCTGGTACTTCTGGTGCGCCTGTTCGACTAACGCAGCATAGTCCGGTGCGGGTTGCGCCAGCGTGGCGGTGCTAAACAAAACGCTGAAAGTAAAGAGACTCACGCCGATCATTGCTTTATTCATTGTGCATTCCCGGTGGTGTTGTAGGAAAAACTATCCCGTAGGCCGGATAAGGCGTTTACGCCGGCATCCGGCGTAAACGCGGCATCATTGCCGGATGGCGACGCTGGCGCGTCTTATCCGGCCTACAATGAGTCGTCCTTTCGCTGTCAGGACATTGCCACTTCTGACGGCTCAGTGGCAGGGCGTTCCTGTTCCGGCGTTTTGGCCGGTGCGGTTCCGCGGCAACCTGAACCGAAGTGCTCGCCTTCCCAGCGACCGACAATCGCCGCACCCATCGCATTGCTCATCACGTTGGTTGCAGAACGGCCCATATCGAGGAACGGATCGACGCCCATCAGCAGGATCAGACCGGCTTCCGGAATGTTGAACTGGTTAAGGGTAGCGGCAATAACCACCATCGAAGCACGCGGTACGCCCGCCATGCCTTTGGAAGTCAACATCAGGATCAACAGCATGGTGATCTGCTCGCCCATGCTCAGCTCAATATTGCACGCCTGCGCGATAAAGACGGTGGCAAACGAGCAGTAGGCCATTGAACCCACGAGGTTGAACGAATACCCGATAGGCAGCACGAAGCTGGCAATCTTGGACGAGACGCCGAATTTCTCCAGCTTATCCAGAGTACCAGGGAACGCGGCTTCAGAACTGGACGTGGTGAACGCCAGCAGTGCCGGTTCGAGGATGGCTTTCGTCAGACGACTGATGCACGGACCGACAATCACCGTGGACAGACCGATGAGGATCGCCCACAGCATACCCAGCGTGAGATAGAACTCACCCATGAAGATCCCTGCGCTGACCATCACGCCCAGACCGCGTTCAGCAATAAGCCCGGAGATGGCGGCAAATACGGTTAACGGGGCAAACAGCATGACGTAGCCCGTCAGTTTCAGCATGACGTGAACCAGAGAGTCGAGCACCTTCACGATCGGCTCGGCTTTCTCGCCAATCGCCGCCAGGCTACAGCCGAGGAAGATTGAGAACACGACGATTTGCAGGATTTCGTTACGTGCCATCGCATCAACGATGCTGGTCGGTACGGCGTGAGAAATAAATACTTTCAGCGTGAACGGTTCTGACTGAACGGCCGCCACAGCCCCGGCGTCATGGGCAACAAAGTTAATGCCCGCGCCTGGCTGGAACAGGTTGACGATCACCAGACCCAGCGCAATCGACAGCAGCGAAGCGCAAATAAACAGGAAAAAAGTTTTCGAGAATATACGACCCAACGTTTTCGCATCGCCCATTTTTGCGATGCCGACAACCAGGGTTGAAATAACCAACGGCGCGATAATCATTTTCACCATACGTAAGAATATAGTGGTGAAAATAGAAATATCCTGCGCATACGATTTTGCTGTATCAGCCGATGCCATATTATTAATAGCCACCCCGGCAATCATGCCGAGTATCAGGCCTAATATGATCATTTTTGTTAGACTTATTTTCTTCATGTTTACTCCATCGGATCAAGGCTGGTCTGTGAAGTGTTGTAGGGTAGCGTGCGCCTGACGCCGGACAGCAGCTCAGACGCACGCAGGTTATGACCAACCGCATGAATTATATGGAATACAGTGATACAGCGAAATCCTGTACGCCAATGGATGTTGTTGTATTTTTTACTACAGGTCGAACTCAATACTTAATAACGGCGCATGCTGCTGCGCGCCATAAACATCATTGTCACCGACGTTGCCGGAAATAATATCGCGAGGCATCACGATTTTTACGGCATTCGCCGGGTCAAACCAGACGATGCGATGAATAAAATCAGGTTCAACGTTATATAAGCGGGCAATTAACTGTGGAGTTAATTGCTCAGAACGTTTTACCCGCTGATAGTCTTCGCGTGTTTTAAATAAAATATCCAATACCAGTTCATACGGTCCGGCATTTTTAGAACGAATCACCTGCGCCAGGCTGCAAATCGCGTGTTTCATGCCTGAACTCCTTCTGGCGTCACCTGTTCGATATGGAAGTCAAAACGCAGGGCGTCGCTGGCTTCGATCAGGTGATAGATTGAGAACTCATACACCGGCCCGCTTTGAATGTCGGATGGCGAGAACGGGAAGGCGAGGTTGCCTGCCGTGGCGATCCGGTTTTCGTAGCCGTAGTGCAATAGAGTAGAGCGCACCAGCGAACAGACGCTGTTGGCGATATCCTGCGTTGGCGCGACCACGTCCAGCAAAATCCCCAGCTCATGCCCGGCAGTTTGCACTGGTTCATGGTTACCCATCACGCCGTTCTTGCCGTACAGGTGGAAGGTCATGCGGATGCTGTCATCATTCAGGGAGAGGTTGCGGGCAACGCTTGCCTGAACGTCTTCGAGAATAGTGTCAATGCCAGCAATCATGATCGGATCGCGGGTGCCGGCGATGGTCAGGCAGCGGAAGCCCACCTGACGCGCGCCTTCCAGCTTCAGCGCATAAGGCGTCTCTTCGTGACGAGAACCGCTGACGTACACTTCGCCATCGTTCACGGCTTTGAAGCTACACCCTTTCAGGTTTAGTACGCCGCCAGGGCCTGGCAGGAAGTACGGATCGGACTTCTCATACAGGGTGTGTGCCGCCGCCGAGGTCTCGGTAAACTTGCGCTTAGGATTGAACGTCTTCAGCGTAAAGCCGTTGTCGTCGATAATCCCCATCGCGCAGTCGGAACCGGAACCTGGGGTGGCGGCAATGGCCGCACATTCCAGGATCTTGCCACAGTGCAGCGCCAGACCTTCATCAAAGCCCTGCATAATCGGCAGCGCCGCAAAGCAGGCCGGATCGTAAGCCCGTCCGCCCAGCACCACCTGCGCACCGGCTTCCAGCGCACGCTGGAACGGTTCGATCCCCATCTGCGCCACGATGTAAGTGCTCTCTTCGATCGCTTCGTGGGTTAACGGTGGAACGAAATCCAGCGCGGTGATTTTGCCGTTATCCAGCGCCTGATGAACCACCTCTTTCTCAACGTCTGAAGGGATGAGCGCCATTGAGAAGGAGAGTTTTTCTTCCTGCGCAATCTCGTGGATTATCTGCCGACACCACTCAAGATGCGGCGCGGCGCCGGACCCTCCGGCTGTGCCAATCACCACCGGAATATTGTGCTTAACGCCCGCCGTGATCATATAGCGCAGATCGCGTTTCACTCCGGCCCGGTCGGTGAACGGTTTACCTGCCCCCAGATAATGGGGGCCCGGATCGGAGGAGCCTGCGTCAACCGCGATCAGATCCGGTGACTCTTCCATGGCTTTGCGAAAGCTCTCTTCCGGGAAGCCATAACCCAGGATAGCCGTCGGCGATAAGATCTTAAATGTGCGTGCCATCTCTTAATCCTTAGTCTGCAACAGCGCGATGGTGCGGTTCATTTCGTTAAACACGATATTGAGACCTTCATCGAAGCCCATACCTGGTTTGATCAGCATACGCATCGGACGCGCGGCGAGAGCCACATGGACGCAGGTGCGGGCGCTGATTTCAGTTTCGTTGCAGGTGCCGCCCTGGTAGGCTTCCATCCCGTGTTTGTTGCAATACAGCACCGCGTCAACGATGTTGTGAATGCCGCCGAGATCCGGGGTTTTGATCTGCACCATGTGGCAGCTGCCGGCATCGGTGAAGTCAACAATGTCCTGATAGGTGTTACACCATTCGTCGGCGACAATTTTCACGCCGGAACCCAGACGGGTCAGCTCTTTGGTGATGGCGGTCAGCATGCGGATCTGATCCGGCTTGTTACCCGCGTCGACCGGGCCTTCAATGTACAGCGGCAGACCCTGCGCTTCTTTTTCCAGGCTGGCGATGTACTCGGCGCAGCGTACCGGGTCCATATCGAAGATCAAACCGATGGTGCCATATACGTCGATATGCAGCGTCGGGTGATAGCGTGGGCTGCTGCGCAGGCTGATGATACGGTCAGACAACCAGCGAACGTACTCACGCAGTTTTTCGCCTTTAAAGCCGAGCTTCTCTTCTACGTTGTTGATCAGCGCGTGCGGCAGAACGTCAACGCCTTTGAGGATCATTTTGTCGACGGCGATGTAGCGGTCGTCGCCGCTCTGGCCAAATAACGGAATGGCTTCCGGTACGCACGGCAGTTGCCATTCGTCACACACCACTTCGGTTTTCAGACGACCTGAGGCCAGCGCGGTGGCGTCAAGCAGCGCCTGAGACAGACCGTAACGAACGGCGGTATGCAGCAAATTACCGTCGATGCGCAGTTTGTCGAAGAAACGGGCGTTCGGCAGGAATGCATCCACGTCGCGGCCTTCCAGCAGCGGCTTAATGTGGTCGTTGAGGAACGGAATAAAATGTTCTGCCAGGAACAGCGGATCGCGACCGCCGGCACCAGAGTATTGCACCGCAGCGCAATCACCCACCGCGACGGCGCCGTTTTCCAGAATCAGTTGTACGGAAACACACTCGCCAGCCTGGCGAACGGAGGTAAAGCCCGGCGTGACAGGAGCACCGGTGTAAATGAATCCATCATGACCTGCGCCATTTTTGATCGCCTGCTGGTCATCAAAATAGAATGAGGAGTAGCCAGCGGTGAAAAGCGCCTGTTTAATTTTCATTATGGTCTTCCTATTAATTGACTGTGGGATACAGCGTTGATGTCATCAACAACCATCTGGAATGAAGGTTTACGTCCTTCGAAATGGGCACGTTCGGCGACGTAATCGTGGTGCAGGGCGAGAATGTCCTGCGGCAGCGGAACGGAGCCCGCTTCCAGAACACGGATCGCACCGGCGTTGTCGCGAACCGGCAGGATTTTACCGGCGTTGCAAGAGGCTGGAGCGAAAGGCACATCCAGCACGCCTGCTTCGAAGGCCAGCACGGTGCCACGCGCGATATCGCCGTTGCCCAGTTCAAACACTTTCTTCAGAACGGCGCGGACTTCGCTCTTAATCAGTTCCACTTCCTGCTCGACAGCGGCGCACGGCGGGAATTTCTGGTCACTGACCATGTTGAGCATCTGACGTGACGCGCGCAGCCCTTGTGCGTTAGCCGCTGCCGTCGGGATACCAAAGGCTTCATGCGGGCTCTTGGTGATCACTTTGGTGGCACCAGACATACCGGCTACTGCCGCGCCCCAGGAAATAATGGCGAAGGCTTTGGATTCGTCTTCCGGGAAGCCTCCCATCCACTGGTGGAAGACGGTGCTCAGCTCGTAATCATCGAAACCGTAGTTCTGGAAATATTCATGAGACAGTTCACGCAGTGACTGAATCGCCGCGATATCCTGCGTCAGGCTGCCAACCTGGCCGTAGCCGACGGTAATTGACTTCACGCCCTGTTCCAGCGCCAGCAGACCTTCGATAATCGCCACCGAGTGAGACATAAACGGCGGGATCAGCGTGCCGGTGAGCGGGCCAAACGGTTCGCGGTTGATGCGAATGCCGTGCTCTTCGTACAGCCCCATCAGGCGGTCACAGTACTGCCAGTCGCGGATCGATTTTTCCAGCGTAACGCGCTTAGCATAAGGAATGTTGTAGGAGATACCGCCGCCTTCATAGCTGGTAAAGCCGCTGGCCATCGCAATTTCTGCCAGCAGACGGGCATCGGGCGTTCCGTGACGCACCTGGATCGGTTTCTCCAGCGCTTCGGTCATTCGGCGGCAAGCCGCGACGCCGTGGTTAACCACCGGCAGCCCGTTGAGCTTCGAAGTGCCCGCTTCGATGGATTTCTGGATCCCAATAGCGGCTTCTTCATAACGATTCAGACGGGTATACGCATCAATGGTGCTGGGCAGCAGGTCGCACTCGACCTGCAGGGTTTTCAGCAGTTCGATATGCTCATCCATCAGCGCCACACCCGCACGCGGTTGGCTCAGCGTTTTCCCTTCCTGATCGGCCTTCAGCAAGGCATGGGAAAACCGTTTTTTCTCAGGAATGGTCTGCTGGTACTTCACGCCATCTTCAAAATTTTCGACGTCCTTGCCGGTATGCCACGTCTGCAATACCTGATGCCGCTCGGTCATAAATTCGTCATGGGTTAATTTTTTATTTCGAAGTTCCATTCGTCGCTGCCTTAGGTTTTATAGGGTTAAACAGTGAATGCTGGTGCGGGCTGCGGCCTGCGGATCCAGTCTGGCGACGTTCGCCAGCAGAGGAAGCAAACCTTTTGCGTCGCGGTAGTACTCAAACTGAGTGGGTAAAAGAATGCGTCGGCCCTCATCGTCCAGCTCGCGGTATTTGAGCCAGCGATGGATATCAAATTGACTGGCGCGGGAGAGCCAGCCGCCCGAGCCGACCACTTTGCGCACGGTGGTCAGGTCGCGGCCCATCTGTAAATCGACGTTGCCCACGCAGGTACACACCTGCTTCTTGGTGCCTGCGTGACGCTCGGCGGCATAGCCGACACACAAACCGGCTAACAGGGAATCAAAAAAACGCTCTTCATCGGTTTGCGGCAGGTAATCGGGATGGGCAACCAGATGGCGCAGATAGCCATAAAAGGCTTCCTGGCGCGCCGCTTGCTGAGCAAATACCACTTTCACCAGTTCCTGGGTGCTTTCGCCAACCACCACGGCGGAGACACGCATGCCGAGATCGCCTTCCACCGTGCGCTTAACGAACGGCTCCGGGACGCCGTGCAGCACGGTGTCTGGCGACAGCATGTTGGCGCTGGCGGAGTAGACGTCAGTCGTCGCGCCGCCCATATCAATGAGCATGAACTCTTTCCACGCGCTATCGACATCGCTGATGGCTTTGACCAGTTCGTACACCGTCCATGGGGTCGGCATGGGTTCTTCGCCAGTTTCACCGACAATCACATCCAGCCCTTTACCTTTCACGATACGGGACAGGAAGACATCGCAAATCGCCTTGCGGGCGGCAAAAGGGTTGGGGTGATCGAGGTCAGGCAGAATGTTATCCACCGTAGTCAGATCTTTGTGTCCCAGAATCGTCTGGACATCGTCCTGAATGTCGCGGTTGCCGGCGTAGATAATGGCGCAGTCAAGGCTGGACTCTGCCAGTGCGCGCGCATTGGCCAGTCCGTAGCTCTCTTCACCGCCGTCCGTACCGCCCGTGAACAGCAGAATGTCAGGCGGGGAGGCTTCCAGCGCCTGAATATCATGGCGATTCAGTTTGTACGAATAGTACTGGGCGATTTTCGCTCCGGCGGAATGCGCCGTGACTTTTGCCGATTCCAGGGTGATTGACGGCACCAGCCCCATTGCGGCGACGGCAAGGCCGCCTTTCGCCGATGAGGAGTATTTCAGGGTCACTTCACCGCTGTTAAGCAGTGGACGCGCATCGGCAACGTTTAGCACCTGATTCAGACTGGCGAAAAACCCTTCCGCCAGATGATGGGTTGTCGTCGGAGTCAGAACGTGATTAACCAGTGTTAACGCATCCCCCTCCCTGGCGAAGAGGGCTGCTTTGGTCCACGTCGAGCCGATATCGACAGAGACGGTTTGCATCAGATAGCCTCTTCCAGACAACGGTTTTCAACGCCGTGACGCTTGTTGATATCTGCCGCCATCAACTGGCAGACATCTTCGAGATCGTGGCTTGGCGCAAAGACGCGCTGGAAGCCCATTTCTTTAAATTTGGCTTCGATGTCCGCGAAGTCATGCTTCCCGACTACCAGGTTGCCGCCAACATAAAGGAGGATATCGCCAATGCCGCGTTCGATGCAGCGTTCGCGCAGTCCCAGGCAGTCAATGTCGCCGTGACCATAAATAGAGGAGACGACAATCGCATCGGCGCCAGTTTCGATCGCGGCATCGATATATTCATCCTGGCTCACCATGACGCCCAGATTGATTACGCGAAAATCATGGGCAGTAAAAACGCGGTCCAGAACTTTATTGCCTACGGCATGGCAGTCAGCACCAATGACGCCAATAACGAGTGTTGATTTTTTCATGGGTAATCCTCTCCAGGACTCAGTGTAAGAAATAAAAATGTTTTTAAGCGTTTTAATAGGGACGGAGTGTCGTGGGGAGGCGCGCTGGATGCAATTGATCTATTTTCAAAATATCTTTCTAAAAACGATTATTCTATGAATGAAAAATAAAAAATCATTGATTATCATGTGGTTATTCGTATTTTAAAGCAGGCTTCATATTATAATATATAGATTTCTATTAAACGGGATTCAATGTTTGTGATCTGAATCTTGTTTATTTGTCTTTACGTAAAAGAGGTGTTTAAATAATTTAAGAAGAAGAAATGTGAGGTGCGTAACGGAATAAAACATGATGATTCTATACGCCATCCTATTACTGTTAATAAAATGATAAATATAATAGTGAGTTGTTTGTCATTACCAGTGTGGGACAGAAGAAATTCTGTCTATTACGTTTCATTTATATTTGTGAAGCAGTTAACACTTCATCGCAATAGTATTAAACGCATTACGACTGTATTCGAATACCCGCCCTCCCTTTAAAAAGCCACGTGACACTTTTTCAGGGATGGGTTTCGTGAGCGGGATAACAAGCAGGCGGCTCATCTCTTCAGTGGGTAGCAGAGGAATCAACTCCTGCTGAGTGCGCTGGCAGATACGCAGTCTGTTCACAATGCCGCCGGTCGGGTGTCAGTTGAGCACCCTGAAGAAAGCCGAGGAGCGAGATGAACGGATCCTGCGCCTGTTTAATCTCTCAGATTCGCAGTCATCTGACGCAACGGTGGCCTCCCGCAGAGCGATTCAGGCGTGTACCCAAACGCGCCTGGATGAGCAGCCGGTTAAGAGCGTTGTGAAAAGCGCAACGACATCGGCCCGGTTTTACCGGGACAAACGCGGACATTTAGCTACAAGATTGTGTGAATAGTCAGCAAACAGACACAGGCCACGCATTGCGTGGCTTTTTTATTAACAGAATAATAACTATGCGGTGTTAATTCCAGATATCGCAAAGGTGAAGTAATTGTAAATTCTCGCGCGCGAAAAGGAGATCCTGGCAAATAATAATAAATTGTCTACGCTGATCGCATCGGGAAAGGGAAGAGAAATTCCTGTGTTGACGTTAATTAAAACACTGTTTTTTTATATATACATTTTCACTTGGTAACCACCCCCTCCCGTAGAGATACATGTTTGCAACATGTTGTTCACTATAATCACTCCGTTTAAACATGGTTAACAAAAGCTCTTGTTTTTGATTTAAATCAATGTTTAAACATTGGAAAACTGACGTGAAACGAGTTAAATTGTCGCCGATCAAATTGGTGGAAAGGTGATAAATTCGCTATAAATTGATCACTGTCGAAAAACGCAAATCTTCCTCAATAAAAACCTGTTTATTGTAAGGATTTTGCGGCGTAATATAATTGCGGGATCAATTTGAGTTTTTTATTAACACGTTTGTAACCTTTTACCCTTTCTGTTTCCTTCCTGCGAAAAAGCAAGGGCGAAAGCGCACAAATTATTTTGTATTGGGGCATGCGTGTGACCCTTTCTAACGGGGTTCACTCTCGGAGTCTTCATGCGATGAGCAAGGAGTCATGATGTTAGATATAGTCGAACTGTCGCGCTTACAGTTTGCCTTGACCGCGATGTACCACTTCCTCTTTGTGCCACTGACGCTCGGTATGGCGTTCCTGCTGGCCATTATGGAAACGGTTTACGTCCTTTCCGGCAAACAGATTTATAAAGATATGACTAAGTTCTGGGGCAAGTTGTTTGGTATCAACTTCGCTCTGGGTGTGGCAACCGGGCTGACCATGGAGTTCCAGTTCGGGACAAACTGGTCTTACTATTCCCACTACGTTGGGGATATCTTCGGTGCGCCGCTGGCGATCGAAGGTCTGATGGCCTTCTTCCTCGAATCCACCTTTGTAGGTCTGTTCTTCTTCGGCTGGGATCGTCTGGGTAAAGTTCAGCACATGGCGGTAACCTGGCTCGTCGCTTTAGGTTCTAACCTGTCCGCTCTGTGGATCCTGGTTGCAAACGGCTGGATGCAAAACCCTATCGCATCGGATTTCAACTTCGAAACCATGCGTATGGAGATGGTGAGCTTCTCTGAACTGGTACTGAACCCGGTCGCTCAGGTGAAATTTGTGCATACCGTAGCCTCTGGCTACGTGACCGGCGCGATGTTCATCCTCGGTATCAGCGCTTATTACCTGCTGAAAGGCCGCGACGTCGCTTTCGCAAAACGCTCTTTCGCCATCGCCGCCAGCTTTGGTATGGCTGCCGTGCTGTCTGTTATCGTTCTGGGTGATGAATCCGGTTATGAAATGGGCGACGTGCAGAAAACTAAACTCGCGGCCATTGAAGCAGAGTGGGAGACTCAGCCTGCTCCGGCTGCCTTTACTCTGTTCGGTATTCCGGATCAGGATTCGCAGGAAAACAAACTGGCAATTCAGATCCCGTATGCACTTGGCATCATCGCGACACGTTCTGTCGACACGCCGGTTATTGGTCTGAAAGACCTGATGGTGCAGCATGAAGAGCGTATCCGTAACGGGATGAAAGCGTATGAACTGCTGGAACAGCTGCGTGCCGGTTCTACCGACCAGGCGGTTCGCGATCAGTTCAACGTGATGAAAAAAGACCTGGGTTACGGTCTGCTGCTGAAACGCTATACCCCGAACGTCTCTGATGCGACTGAAGCGCAGATTCAGCAGGCGACGAAAGATTCTATTCCACGCGTTGCGCCGCTGTATTTCGCCTTCCGTATCATGGTGGCCTGTGGCTTCCTGCTGCTGGCGATCATTGCGCTCTCCTTCTGGAGCGTGATTCGTAACCGCATCGGTGAGAAGAAATGGCTGCTGCGCGCCGCGCTGTACGGTATTCCGCTGCCGTGGATTGCTGTCGAAGCCGGCTGGTTTGTCGCCGAATATGGTCGTCAGCCGTGGGCGATCGGTGAGGTATTACCAACCGCAGTGGCGAACTCGTCGCTGACCGTCGGTGACCTGCTGTTCTCCATGATCCTGATTTGTGGCCTGTATACCCTGTTCCTGGTGGCTGAACTGTTCCTGATGTTCAAGTTCGCACGCCTTGGCCCAAGCAGCCTGAAAACGGGTCGCTACCACTATGAGCAGTCCACCGTGGCTTCTCAGCCGGCACGCTAAGACAGGAGTCGTCAAATGATCGATTATGAAGTACTACGTTTTATCTGGTGGCTGCTGGTTGGCATTCTGCTGATTGGTTTTGCGGTCACCGATGGCTTCGACATGGGGGTGGGCATGCTCACCCGTTTCCTCGGTCGTAACGACACCGAGCGTCGAATTATGATTAACTCCATCGCCCCGCACTGGGACGGTAACCAGGTGTGGCTGATCACCGCGGGCGGCGCGCTGTTTGCGGCCTGGCCGATGGTCTACGCCGCGGCGTTCTCCGGTTTCTATGTGGCGATGATCCTCGTACTGGCGTCTTTGTTCTTCCGTCCGGTCGGTTTTGATTACCGCTCCAAGATTGAAGACACCCGCTGGCGCAACATGTGGGACTGGGGCATTTTTGTGGGGAGCTTTGTGCCGCCGCTGGTGATTGGCGTGGCGTTCGGCAACCTGCTGCAGGGTGTACCGTTCCATATCGACGAGTATCTGCGTCTGTACTACACCGGTAACTTCTTCCAGTTGCTGAATCCGTTTGGCCTGCTGGCAGGCGTAGTGAGCGTGGGCATGATCATCACTCAGGGCGCGACCTATCTGCAGATGCGTACCGTGGGTGAACTGCATCTGCGTGCCCGTGCGACATCGCAGATTGCGGCGCTGGTCACTCTGGTCTGCTTCGCCCTGGCGGGTGTCTGGGTCATGTACGGTATCGACGGCTATGTGGTGACCTCTGCGATTGATCATCATGCGGCGTCTAACCCGCTGACCAAAGAAGTGGCGCGTGAAGCGGGTGCATGGCTGGTGAACTTTAACAATGCCCCGATCCTGTGGCTGGTTCCGGCACTGGGCGTAGTGCTGCCGCTGTTGACGATTTTGACTTCCCGTATGGAGAAAGGAGCATGGGCGTTCCTGTTCTCTTCTCTGACGCTGGCCTGCATCATCCTGACTGCCGGTATCGCGATGTTCCCGTTCGTGATGCCTTCAAGCACGATGATGAACGCAAGTCTGACCATGTGGGATGCGACGTCCAGTCAGCTGACGCTGAATCTGATGACCTGGGTTGCTGTGGTGTTTGTTCCGATCATTCTCATCTACACCAGCTGGTGTTATTGGAAAATGTTCGGTCGCATCACCAAAGAGCATATTGAAAACAATACCCACTCTCTGTACTAAGTAAGGAGCAAACTATGTGGTATTTCGCCTGGATTCTGGGAACGCTTCTTGCCTGTGCATTTGGGATCATCACCGCGCTGGCCCTTGAGCACGTCGAGGCAAGCAAAGACGGTCAAGAAGAACACTGATGACCACCCTGATCGCGATGCAATATAACGCGATGGACAAGCGCCCGTTACGGGCGCTTTCTTTAGTGATGGCGTTAGTGTTAGCAGGATGTATGTTTTGGGATCCCTCCCGCTTTGCGGCTAAAACCAGCGGGCTGGAAATCTGGCACGGTCTGCTGCTGATGTGGGCGGTCTGTGCCGGCATTATTCATGGTGTGGGTTTTCGTCCTCGCGCCGCGCACTGGCAGGGGATTTTCTCACCATTGCTCGCCGATATCGTGCTTATTGTCGGTCTGTTTTTCTTCTTCTTTTGAATAAGAAACATCCTGAATGATCTATGGGCTTGCATAAGCCCATATATTTTTACTCTCCCTTAACTTCCCCCCATTCCCAAGCCTCAATCGCGCGCGTATAGTAGCAACGTTTAAAAGCACTAACTTTTGTTGCATTACCGGGATGTAAAGTGAATACAACGCTATATACAACAGCATTCTTGAAGCATCGCGGCGGCAAGTACGCGAAGCACCAGGAGCTTACTGAAGTAGGTGACGGGTGTAAGTGGACGAAGCCAACCAAGAGGCCGCAGGAATGAGTAAGTATATATTTCGATGGCCGGTCCGGGTCTATTATGAAGACACCGACGCCGGTGGTGTGGTTTATCACGCCAGTTATGTTGCTTTTTATGAACGAGCACGCACAGAAATGCTGCGCCATCACCACTTCAGTCAGCAGGTGCTGCTGGCTGAGCGAGTCGCCTTTGTTGTGCGTAAAATGACGCTGGAATACTACGCGCCTGCGCGACTCGACGATATGCTCGAAATCCAGACCGAAATTACGTCAATGCGTGGCACCTCTTTGGTTTTCACGCAACGCATTGTCAACGCAGAGAACACTGTACTCAATGAGGCTGAGGTTCTGATTGTTTGCGTTGACCCACTCAAAATGAAGCCTCGTGCGCTTCCCAAGTCTATTGTCGCGGAGTTTAAGCAGTGACTGACATGAATATC
Organism: Citrobacter sp. ANG330; assembly: GCF_047467925.1. Taxonomy (NCBI): domain Bacteria; kingdom Pseudomonadati; phylum Pseudomonadota; class Gammaproteobacteria; order Enterobacterales; family Enterobacteriaceae; genus Citrobacter; species Citrobacter sp. ANG330. Next base: position 62,811 of record NZ_JASJUI010000008.1, read on the forward strand.
CTTGATTTGTTCCTGAAGGCAAGCCTTCTGGTTAAACTTATCATGTTGATTTTGATTGGTTTTTCAATCGCATCCTGGGCCATCATTATACAGCGGACCCGTATCCTCAACGCCGCCGCGCGTGAAGCCGAAGCGTTCGAAGACAAATTCTGGTCCGGTATTGAACTGTCTCGCCTGTATCAGGAGAGCCAGGGACGTCGCGATAGTCTGGCGGGTTCGGAACAAATCTTCTATAGCGGGTTCAAAGAGTTTGCGCGACTGCATCGGGCAAACAGCCATGCGCCGGAAGCGGTGGTGGAGGGCGCGTCTCGCGCGATGCGGATCTCAATGAACCGTGAACTTGAAACGCTGGAAACGCATATTCCGTTCCTCGGCACCGTGGGTTCCATCAGCCCGTATATCGGTCTGTTCGGCACCGTGTGGGGGATCATGCACGCCTTTATCGCCCTTGGGGCAGTGAAGCAAGCGACGTTGCAGATGGTTGCGCCGGGTATCGCGGAAGCGCTGATTGCGACCGCTATCGGTCTGTTTGCGGCTATTCCTGCGGTCATGGCCTATAACCGTCTGAATCAGCGCGTTAACAAGCTGGAACTGAATTACGACAACTTTATGGAAGAGTTCACCGCGATTCTGCACCGTCAGGCGTTTACCGTTAGCGAAAGCAACAAGGGGTAAGCCATGGCCAGATCGCGTGGACGAGGTCGTCGCGACCTGAAGTCCGAAATCAACATCGTACCGTTGCTCGACGTTCTGTTGGTGCTATTGCTGATCTTTATGGCGACAGCGCCGATTATTACGCAGAGCGTGGAAGTCGATCTGCCGGATGCGACCGAGTCGCAGGCGGTGAGCAGTAACGACAATCCGCCGGTCATTATTGAAGTTTCCGGAGTAGGGCAGTACAGCGTGGTGGTTGAGAAAGATCGTCTGGATCAACTGCCGCCGGAACAGGTGATCGCCGAAGCGAAAAGCCGCCTGGAATCCAATCCGAAAACGGTCTTCTTGATCGGAGGCGCGAAAGACGTGCCTTACGATGAAATAATTAAAGCGCTGAATTTGTTGCACAGTGCGGGTGTGAAGTCGGTTGGCTTAATGACGCAGCCTATCTGATCATTTGCGTCTCTGTTTTTAAGAGAGCGTGTAACAGGCGAACAGTTTTTGGGAACCGAGAGTGTCAAAGGCAACCGAACAAAACGACAAGCTCAAACGGGCGATAATTATTTCAGCGGTGCTGCATGTCATCCTATTTGCAGTCCTGATCTGGAGTTCGTTCGATGAGCATATAGAGGCTTCAGCCGGCGGCGGCGGTGGTTCTTCCATCGATGCTGTGATGGTTGATCCTGGCGCCGTGGTTCAGCAGTACGAACGTCAGCAGCAGCAACAGTCAAGCGCGCAGCGTGCCAAAGAGCAACGTGAAAAGCTGGAGCAGCAGCAGGCGGAAGAGCTTCGTGAGAAGCAGGCTGCCGAACAGGAGCGGCTTAAGCAGATCGAGAAAGAACGTTTAGCGGCTCAGGAACAGCAGAAGCAGGCTGAAGCTGACGCGAAGAAAGCGCAGGAACAGCAGAAACAGGCAGAAGAAGCGGCGAAGAAAGCGGCGGCGGATGCCAAAGCGAAAGCTGACGCGCAGGCGAAAGAAGCTGCAGAAGCGGCGAAAAAAGCCGCTGCGGATGCACAGAAAAAAGCCGAAGCGGAAGCCGCAAAAGCCGCTGCGGATGCGAAGAAGAAAGCGGAAGCAGAAGCGGCTAAAGCCGCAGCGGACGCTAAGAAGAAAGCTGAAGCGGAAGCTGCGAAGAAAGCGGCCGCTGAAAAAGCCGCGGCAGCGAAAGCGGCGGCGGCAGAAAAAGCGGCAGCCGAGAAAAAGGCCGCAGCAGAAAAAGCAGCGGCGGATAAAAAAGCTGCAGCAGAGAAAGCGGCTGCCGATAAGAAAGCAGCCGCTGATAAAGCGGCGGCAGCTAAAAAGGCAGCGGTGGAAAAAGCCGCGGCGGCATCCGGCGTTGACGACCTGCTCGGCGATCTCAGCTCAGGTAAGAATGCGCCGAAAACCGGCGGTGGAGCAAAAGGGAACAACGCTTCTCCTGCGGGGAGTGGTAATACTAAAAATAATGGCGCGTCAGGCGCGGACATCAGCAACTATGCCGGGCAGATTAAATCTGCCATCGAGAGCAAGTTCTACGACGCATCGTCTTATGCAGGTAAAACCTGTACGCTGCGGATAAAACTGGCCTCTGACGGTATGCTGCTCGACATCCAGTCTGAAGGTGGCGATCCCGCGCTTTGTCAGGCAGCGCTTGCTGCAGCCCGACAAGCGAAGATTCCAAAACCACCGAGCCAGGCGGTATATGAAGTGTTCAAAAACGCACCTCTGGACTTTAAACCGTAAGCTAAACTTTCCCCGTGATGGCGGGGAAAACAATCTGCGGTAGTCGCTGGGTTCTGGTAGTTTTGTGTATTTGAGTTTGTTAACATTCTGCTAAATTATCGTGGGCTGATCGCCTGGATAAGGGAGATATGATGAAGCAGGCATTACGAGTAGCATTTGGTTTTCTGATGCTGTGGGCAGCGGTGCTGCATGCAGAAGTACGTATCGAGATCACCCAGGGGGTGGACTCGGCGCGCCCGATTGGCGTTGTGCCATTCCAGTGGGCCGGGCCGGGCGCTGCACCTGAAGATATCGGTGGTATCGTTGGTGCGGATCTGCGTAACAGCGGTAAATTTAACCCATTAGATCGGTCTCGTTTGCCACAGCAGCCGGGGACTGCGCAGGACGTTCAACCTGCAGCATGGTCTGCGCTGGGAATTGACGCGGTCGTGGTCGGTCAGGTGACTCCGAATCCGGACGGTTCCTACAATGTCGCTTACCAGCTGGTTGACACCGGCGGTGCACCGGGTACTGTTCTGGCTCAGAACTCTTACAAAGTAAACAAGCAGTGGTTGCGTTATGCCGGCCATACTGCCAGTGACGAAGTGTTCGAGAAACTGACGGGCATTAAAGGCGCATTCCGCACCCGTATCGCGTATGTTGTTCAGACTAACGGCGGTCAGTTCCCGTATGAACTGCGCGTGTCTGACTACGATGGCTACAACCAGTTTGTGGTTCACCGTTCACCGCAGCCGTTGATGTCTCCGGCCTGGTCTCCGGACGGTTCTAAACTGGCGTATGTCACCTTCGAAAGCGGTCGTTCTGCGCTGGTTATTCAGACGTTGTCTAACGGCGCGGTCCGTCAGGTTGCGTCATTCCCGCGTCACAACGGTGCGCCAGCGTTCTCTCCGGATGGCAGCAAACTGGCGTTTGCCTTGTCAAAAACCGGGAGTCTGAACCTGTATGTGATGGATATTGGTTCTGGCCAGATCCGTCAGGTGACCGATGGTCGCAGCAACAATACGGAGCCGACCTGGTTCCCGGACAGCCAGAACCTGGCCTTTACCTCGGATCAGGCGGGTCGTCCGCAAGTGTACAAAGTTAACGTTAATGGCGGTGCTCCGCAGCGTATTACCTGGGAAGGTTCACAAAACCAGGATGCTGATGTCAGCAGCGACGGCAAATTTATGGTAATGGTAAGTTCGGCCAATGGTCAGCAGCACATTGCCAAACAAGATCTGGTAGCGGGTGGCGTACAAGTTCTGTCGTCAACGTTCCTGGACGAAACGCCAAGTCTGGCACCTAACGGCACTATGGTAATCTACAGCTCTTCTCAGGGGATGGGATCCGTGCTGAATTTGGTTTCTACAGATGGGCGTTTCAAAGCGCGTCTTCCGGCAACTGATGGACAGGTAAAATTCCCTGCCTGGTCGCCGTATCTGTGATAATAAATAATTGATTAATAAAGGAATCATTGAAATGCAACTGAACAAAGTGCTGAAAGGGCTGATGATTGCTCTGCCTGTTATGGCTATTGCGGCATGTTCTTCTAACAAGAACGCTAGCAATGACGGCAGCGAAGGCATGCTGGGTGCCGGCACTGGTATGGATGCAAACGGCAGCGGCAACATGTCCTCTGAAGAGCAGGCTCGTCTGCAGATGCAACAGCTGCAGCAGAACAACATCGTTTACTTCGATCTGGACAAGTACGATATCCGTTCTGACTTCGCTGCAATGCTGGATGCACACGCTAACTTCCTGCGTAGCAACCCGTCTTACAAAGTCACCGTAGAAGGTCATGCGGACGAACGTGGTACTCCTGAGTACAACATCTCCCTGGGTGAACGTCGTGCGAACGCGGTTAAGATGTACCTGCAGGGTAAAGGCGTTTCTGCTGACCAGATCTCCATCGTTTCTTACGGTAAAGAAAAACCTGCAGTACTGGGTCACGACGAAGCGGCTTACTCCAAAAACCGTCGTGCCGTACTGGTTTACTAAGAGAATTGCATGAGCAGTAACTTCAGACATCATCTGTTGAGTCTGTCGTTACTGGTTGGCATAGCGGCCCCCTGGGCCGCTTTTGCTCAGGCGCCAATCAGTAGTGTCGGCTCAGGCTCGGTCGAAGACCGTGTCACTCAACTCGAGCGTATTTCTAACGCTCACAGCCAGCTTTTAACCCAACTCCAGCAGCAACTCTCTGATAATCAGGCCGATATAGACTCCCTGCGTGGTCAAATTCAGGAAAGCCAATATCAACTGAATCAGGTGGTTGAGCGCCAGAAGCAGATCCTGCTGCAGATGGACAGTTTGAGTAGCGGTGGGACCGCCGCACAACCGGCAAGTGGCGATCAGAGCGGAGCAGCGACGGCTACGCCTGACGCGGGTGCTGCGACGTCGGGTGCGCCGGTACAAAGCGGTGACGCGAATACCGATTACAATGCGGCAATTGCGCTGGTGCAGGATAAATCTCGCCAGGAAGACGCTATTGTGGCATTCCAGAACTTCATCAAAAAGTACCCTGATTCGACTTATCAGCCGAACGCCAACTACTGGCTCGGTCAGTTGAATTACAACAAGGGTAAAAAAGATGATGCCGCGTTTTATTTTGCTTCGGTCGTGAAAAACTACCCGAAGTCACCTAAGGCTGCAGATGCGATGTATAAAGTCGGCGTGATCATGCAGGACAAAGGTGACGCCGCGAAAGCAAAAGCGGTATATCAGCAGGTTATCAGTAAATACCCAGGCACAGAAGGCGCGAAGCAAGCGCAGAAACGTCTTGGCGCGATGTAATGCACAGCATGCGACCAGAAATCGAATTATTTCTGGTCGTGTCGTGTGATTCATAAGCAGTTGAGTGATCTACATCGAAATTTTTGTTGCGCTGAATTCTTAAATCAGTAATATATGCCGCCGTTGCCACGGGATATCAAACAACCCGAAAGCAGCACAAAAGTGGGTCGTTAGCTCAGTTGGTAGAGCAGTTGACTTTTAATCAATTGGTCGCAGGTTCGAATCCTGCACGACCCACCACTGACAAAGTCAGTCAGTAGTATCCAGCGTAGTATCGGGTGATTAGCTCAGCTGGGAGAGCACCTCCCTTACAAGGAGGGGGTCGGCGGTTCGATCCCGTCATCACCCACCACTCGGGTCGTTAGCTCAGTTGGTAGAGCAGTTGACTTTTAATCAATTGGTCGCAGGTTCGAATCCTGCACGACCCACCAATTTAACATTGAATATTAAATTGGTGCCGAGTAAAAAATCTTTCAGGTAACACCCGAATGGGTCGTTAGCTCAGTTGGTAGAGCAGTTGACTTTTAATCAATTGGTCGCAGGTTCGAATCCTGCACGACCCACCAAATTAAAGGTGGTCACTGGTAGAGAACGTGAAGGATAACGTTGCATCAGCAACGGTCCGTAGGGCGAGGCGAAGCCGAGTCATCCTGCACGACCCACCATCCTGAATGATTAAGTAAGAAATTCCCGTAAAGGGTCGTTAGCTCAGTTGGTAGAGCAGTTGACTTTTAATCAATTGGTCGCAGGTTCGAATCCTGCACGACCCACCAATTTAACATCAAACCCTGATGTTAAACGTGAAGGATAACGTTGCTTTAGCAACGGCCAGAAGGGCGAGGCGAAGCCGAGTCATCCTGCACGACCCACCAGTGTAAAAAGGCGCCCTAAAGGCGCCTTTTTGCTATGCGCAGAATGTAACGATTCGAACCTGCGTAATGCCTGACAACGCTTTGCTTGTCAGGCCCGGAATGATTTATCTGGTCAATGGCTACGCCCTTCCAGGCCGGATAAGACGTCAGTTGCCATCCGGCGCTATCAAGCGCAATTGTTGTGACTTTTGCCGCTCAATCCGCTATCTTGTTTAGCATATAAAACAAATATGACCGATCATGGCATGCATCACGCCTTAAGTCGGTTAATTCGTTAAGCCAGCAAAACGAGAAAGCATGATGAGCGTGATGTTTGATCCTGAAGCCGCAATCTATCCGTTTCCCCCGAAGCCTGTACCTCTGAGCGTCGATGAAAAGGCGTTCTACCGCGAAAAGATCAAGCGCCTGCTGAAGGAGCGTGATGCGGTGATGGTCGCACACTATTATACCGATCCTGAAATCCAGCAACTGGCTGAAGAGACCGGCGGCTGTATTTCTGATTCACTGGAAATGGCCCGCTTTGGCGCCAGTCATCCCGCTTCCACGCTGCTTGTCGCGGGTGTGCGCTTTATGGGGGAGACGGCCAAAATCCTCAGCCCGGAAAAGACCATTTTAATGCCGACCTTACAAGCCGAATGTTCGCTGGATCTCGGCTGTCCAATTGACGCATTCAGCGCGTTCTGCGATGCCCATCCGGATCGCACCGTTGTGGTCTACGCCAATACCTCTGCGGCGGTTAAGGCTCGCGCCGACTGGGTGGTCACGTCCAGTATCGCGGTTGAACTGATTGAGCATCTGGATAGTTTAGGTGAAAAAATCATCTGGGCACCGGATCGTCATCTCGGCAAATATGTCCAGAAGCAGACGGGCGCGGATGTCCTCTGCTGGCAGGGGGCATGTATTGTCCACGATGAATTCAAAACACAGGCGCTCAGTCGCATGAAAGGGCTATACCCGGATGCGGCTGTCCTGGTGCATCCGGAATCCCCCCAGTCGATAGTGGACATGGCGGATGCCGTCGGTTCGACCAGTCAGCTCATTAATGCCGCTAAAACTCTGCCGCACCAGCAACTTATCGTCGCCACCGATCGAGGTATTTTCTACAAAATGCAGCAGGCGGTACCGGGCAAAGAATTACTGGAAGCACCCACTGCCGGTGAAGGCGCCACCTGCCGCAGCTGCGCGCATTGTCCGTGGATGGCGATGAACGGCCTCAAAGCAATCGCAGAGGGCCTGGAGCAGGGAGGGCAGACTCATGAGATATACGTTGACGAAGCGCTGCGAGAAGGCGCATTGGTGCCGTTAAACCGTATGCTGGAATTTGCGGCTACACTACGTGCGTGAACAATAAACCGCGCTGGGGGAAAAGATGGACTTTTTTAGCACGCAGAACATTCTGGTACATATTCCATTGGGTGCAGGGGGGTACGATCTGTCCTGGATCGAGGCGGTGGGCACTATCGCCGGTTTGCTCTGTATTGGCCTCGCCAGTATGGAAAAGATCAGTAACTACGCTTTCGGCCTGATTAACGTCACGCTATTCGCAATCATATTTTTTCAGATCCAGCTTTATGCCAGCCTGCTGCTGCAGCTTTTCTTCTTCGCGGCCAATATTTATGGCTGGTACGCTTGGTCGCGACAAACGACGCAGAACGAGGCCGAACTCAAAATTCGCTGGCTTCCCTTGCCTAAGGCGCTGGGCTGGCTGGCGGTTTGTGTGGTGGCGATCGGGCTGATGACAGTGTATATCGACCCGGTCTTTGCTTTTCTGACCCGTATTGCGGTAACGATCATGCAGATGATGGGTTTACAGGTTGCCGTACCGGAATTGCAGCCTGATGCTTTCCCGTTCTGGGATTCCTGCATGATGGTACTGTCGATTGTGGCGATGATCCTGATGACCCGCAAATACGTTGAGAACTGGCTGCTCTGGGTGGTGATCAATGTGATTAGCGTGGTGATCTTTGCCCTGCAGGGGGTCTATGCGATGTCGCTGGAGTACTTGATCCTGACCTTCATTGCGCTTAATGGCAGCAGGATGTGGATTAACAGCGCGCGCGAACGAGGCTCACACGCGCTGTCTCATTAGTGATGATAATGTGAATGGCCGGACACTTTCTGATTCAGATTGCAGTCCGGCCCGTGACAAGGCTGATACTCCAACTGAATGGTGGCATGTTCAATCTGGTAGTGATGCATGAGGAAATGCTGAATGCGCTCCAGCAAGCCGTCATGATCGTGCGGAGGGATGACTTGTGCATGCAGGGTCATTACCGGCTTTTCACCCACCATCCAGACATGAACATGATGAATATTTCGCACTTCCGGGATCGTCCGACTGAGATGACGCTGCAGCGCGGCGATATCCAGTGAAACCGGGGCTCCTTCCAGTAACTCATTCACGCTATCTTTCAATAAGCGCCACGCGCTGCGCAGAACCAGCAGTGAGACCAGTATCGACAGAATGGGGTCTGCGGGCGTCCAGCCGGTCCAGATAATGATTACCGCCGCGACGATAGCCCCGACCGAACCCAGCAAATCACCCATCACATGCAAGGCCGCGGCGCGTACGTTCAGGTTTTTCTCTTCGCTGCCGCGATGCAGGATCCAGAAGGCAAGGATATTCGCCAGCAATCCGGCGACGGCGATGATCATCATCATACCGCCTGCTACAGGACGCGGCGTGTAGAAGCGCTCAATCGCCTCCCAGACGATTAAAATCGTAATTACGACTAACGCAATCGCGTTGACGAAAGCGGCCAGCGTGGTAAGTCTCAGCCAGCCAAAGGTATGGCGGACAGTTGGCGGTCGGCGGGCAAACTGAACGGCCAGCAATGCGAACAGGAGCGCGGCGGCATCGGTTAGCATGTGCCCGGCGTCGGCGAGCAGCGCCAGCGAGCCGGATAAAATTCCGCCGACCACCTCCAGCAACATAAAACCCGCCGTGATGCAAAATGCGAGCAGCAACCGGCGGGCATTGCCATCCTCGGGCAGGTGAGGGGCAGAATGAGAGTGTGAGTGCGCCATAATGTCATTCCTTGGTTATTCTCTTCTTAACTGTATGACATCATACCGTTTCTGGATTAATAAATTAAAAAAGGAGAGCCTGAGCTCTCCCGGGGGTGATGACAAACTTCATTACGATACCGAACAAGCAAAGATCACCTCATTAAAAACCAGGAAAATCAATCCACTGATTTTCGGCTGATAACCACAAAGAAGGAAAAACCACGTTTTTTCCTTCTTTGTCAGCAGTCAGAGGAGAGCCTGAGCTCTCCCGTTATTAGCCATTTTCAGTGTTACTGAGTGGTGCCATCGGTTTTGGTATCAACGTCATTGTTAATGCCATTTCCGGTTTCCACTTTTTTATTCACATCCGGGCAGCGCCCGTCCTTACACATGGTGTTTTTGTGCACCTCATCTTTGGTCATCTCCTCATGGTCCATAGATGAACCATTCGGATGCAGCATCGTGCCACCTGAGTTGATGTTGTCATTATCGACATTATTTGGCGCAACGTTTTGTTTTGCATCCGGAGCGACCTGGCCCGCGTCGGCGGCGGCGTTTGCCTGGCCATTATTGGTCTGGGTACTGGATTCGGCTGCCAGCGCTGCGCCGCTGGCAAGGCTGAGCGTAGCGGTCAGGAAAAGTGAAGCTAATTTTGTCATTTTCATCAGATGCTCCTGTTATGGTTGAGATGTCGGATAACGTCTTCCAACAGTGCATATGCCAGTCAAGGGTCAGGCAAAGGTTAACGATCTCCCCGGGGAAATTACCCAGTAGAGAATCTTGATAACATTCATAAACAGAGTGGTTACAGTTAAAAAGTGTAGGTTAGATCTCGTTTTCCGCTACATTCTGGCGTTTTTTTGCTTTATTCCAGGATTAATCCGTTCGAAGTGTAAAAGCCCGTTTACACTTTTAGACTGAAGAGATAGATTGAAGGGATTGCATTCATCAATATAAGTATGGCAACGCTGGAATAAACATGAATTATCAGAACGACGATTTACGTATTAAAGAGATCAATGAGTTATTACCCCCTGTCGCACTGCTGGAAAAATTCCCCGCTACAGAAAATGCCGCCAATACGGTTGCCCATGCGCGTAAAGCTATTCACAAAATTTTGAAAGGGAACGACGATCGTCTGCTGGTGGTTATTGGCCCTTGCTCAATTCATGATCCGGTTGCGGCAAAGGAGTATGCGGGTCGCCTGCTGGCGTTGCGTGAAGCGCTTAAAGATGAGCTGGAAATCGTCATGCGTGTTTACTTTGAAAAACCGCGTACCACGGTTGGCTGGAAGGGGCTGATTAACGATCCGCACATGGATAACAGCTTCCAGATCAATGACGGCCTGCGCATTGCGCGCAAGTTGCTGCTGGATATCAACGACAGCGGTCTGCCGACCGCGGGTGAATTCCTCGATATGATCACCCCGCAATATCTGGCGGATATGATGAGCTGGGGCGCGATTGGCGCACGGACGACAGAATCTCAGGTTCATCGTGAGCTGGCGTCGGGGCTTTCTTGTCCGGTTGGTTTCAAAAACGGGACCGATGGCACCATCAAAGTGGCGATTGATGCCATCAACGCCGCTGGCGCGCCGCACTGCTTCCTGTCCGTCACCAAATGGGGTCACTCCGCCATTGTGAACACCAGCGGTAATGGCGACTGCCATATCATTCTGCGCGGCGGTAAAGAGCCGAACTACAGCGCAGCTCATGTCGCGGCCGTTAAAGAAGGGCTGGCGAAAGCGGGTCTGCCCGCACAAATCATGATTGATTTCAGCCATGCCAATTCCTGTAAGCAGTTTAAAAAGCAGATGGAAGTCGGGGCTGACGTGTGCCAGCAAATCGCTGGTGGTGAGAAAGCGATTATGGGCGTGATGATTGAAAGCCATCTGGTAGAAGGTAATCAGAATCCGGACAGCGGTGAGCCGCTGGTGTACGGCAAAAGTATTACCGATGCCTGCATTAACTGGGAAGATACCGACACCATCCTGCGCCAGCTTGCGGATGCGGTGAAAGCCCGTCGCGGTTAAGTCTTGCGAATAAAAAGCCGACTCAATTGAGTCGGCTTTTTTACGTCGTAAGGAAAATTACTTCGCTTTACCCTGGTTGGCAACGGCAGCCGCTTTTGCCGCGATTTCGTCGGCATTACCCAGATAGTAACGTTTGATTGGCTGGTAGTTTTCGTCAAATTCGTAAACCAGCGGTACGCCCGTCGGGATATTCAGCTCAAGGATTTCGTCTTCGCTCAGGTTATCCAGGTATTTCACCAGTGCACGCAGAGAGTTACCGTGCGCCGCGATGATCACGCGCTCACCGCTCTTCATGCGCGGCAGAATGGTTTCATTCCAGTAAGGGATAACGCGGTCAATAGTCAGCGCCAGGCTTTCCGTGAGCGGCAACTCTTTTTCAGTTAGTTTGGCATAACGCGGATCGTGGCCCGGATAGCGCTCGTCATCTTTAGTCAGTTCCGGCGGAGTAACAGCGAAACCGCGGCGCCACTGCTTAACCTGCTCGTCACCGTATTTCTCGGCGGTTTCTGCTTTGTTCAGACCCTGCAACGCACCGTAGTGACGTTCGTTCAGTTTCCAGGATTTTTCCACCGGCAGCCAGGCTTGATCCAGTTCGTCCAGTACATTCCACAGCGTGTGGATGGCACGTTTCAGCACGGAGGTGTAAGCAAAATCGAAGCTATAGCCTTCAGCCTTCAGCAGTTTGCCTGCCGCTTTCGCTTCGCCCACGCCTTTCTCGGACAGATCAACGTCGTACCATCCGGTGAAGCGGTTTTCATTGTTCCACTGGCTTTCGCCGTGGCGTACCAGAACCAGCTTAGTTACAGCCATACTCTCACTCCTCAAACTTTATCGAATGATAATAATTCTCATTATATTGCCGTGACGCGTCAGCGGCAATGCTTACGCATAACCATAGCGAAAATAGTGCCGCAGTGTAAGGTTCTTGTGAACTATACGTTGCTATTTTGTCTTCGAGTGATGGGGTTTTGAACAAACAGCAGGAGGATAAACCCGATAACCTCAGGCTATCGGGTATTTACTGTGGAATACAACATTCAGGAAGGAATAAAGCGATATTCCGTCAGGCTGGCGTACTCTTCACCAGGGCGCAGGAAGCAGTCAGGCTGCGGCCATTCCGGATGATTCGGACTGTCCGGCAAAAATTCACTCTCCAGCGCCAGGCCCTGATAATCGAGGTAGGCGTTCGGTCCACGTGAGGAGGTGCCGCCGAGAAAGTTACCGGAGTAAAACTGTAGTGCCGGAGCCGAAGTGTAGACCTCCATCTGCAACTTTCCATCTTGCGAAGAGAGCAGGGCAACGGGCTTTTTACTGTCGCCTTTCGCCTGCAACAGGAACGCGTGGTCGTAACCCTTCACCTTGCGCTGATCGTCATCGGCGAGAAATTCGCTGACGATCGTCTTCGTAGTGCGAAAATCAAATGAGGTTCCGGCGACTGGTTTCAGACCATTGCGCGGGATCCCGCTTTCATCAACCGGCAGATATTCATCCGCCAGAATCTGTAGCTTATGGTTGCGCACATCGGTTTGATCGCCGTCGAGGTTGAAGTAGACGTGATTGGTCAGATTCACCGGACACGGTTTATCCACCGTTGCGCGATAGGTAATCGAGATGCGGTTATCATCGGTCAGACGATATTGCGCCGTAGCGCCGAGGTTGCCCGGAAAACCCTGATCGCCATCGTCGGAGGTGAGGGCAAACAGCACCTGACGTTCGTTCTGATTGACTATCTGCCAGCGGCGTTTATCAAAACCCTTTGGCCCGCCGTGTAGCTGATTGGCGCCCTGGCTCGGCAGCAGACTGACCGTCTCACCGTTAAGGGTGTAACGGCTGTCGGCAATCCGGTTAGCGTAACGGCCAATCGACGCGCCCAGAAAGGCTGACTGATCCTGATAATGCTCGGGGCTGGCACAACCCAGTAGCGCTTCACGCACGCTGCCGTCGGAAAGGGGAATACGGGCCGAGAGTAACGTAGCACCCCAGTCCATCAGCGTGACCACCATCCCTGCGTCATTGCGCAGGGTTAACAGGCGGTACGGCTGACCATCGGGTGCCAGTGCGGGTGTTTCATTCAGCACTGTCCTGCTCCTTGTGAGGGTTTGCACACATAGAATGTTTCTTTGATACCAGTTTTGCTTTCGTACTGATCGGCCACGGCCTGCTGGACGGCAGGGACCAGCGCTTCCGGGATCAGCGCCACGACACAACCGCCGAATCCGCCGCCGGTCATGCGTACGCCGCCTTTCTCGCCAATAGTGGCTTTGACGATGTCAACCAGCGTATCAATCTGCGGCACGGTGATTTCGAAGTCATCACGCATGGAAGCATGTGATTCCGCCATTAGTTGACCCATGCGTTGCAGGTCGCCTTTTTCCAGCGCGTTGGCGGCTTCCACAGTACGTACATTTTCAGTTAACACGTGACGGACGCGTTTGGCAACCAACGGATCCAGTTCGTTAGCCACGGCGTTAAAGGTATCGAGACTGACATCACGTAATGCCGGCTGCTGGAAGAAACGCGCGCCGGTTTCGCACTGCTGGCGGCGGGTATTGTATTCACTGCCGACCAGCGTGCGCTTAAAGTTACTGTTGATAATTACAATCGCCACGCCTTTTGGCATCGACACCGCTTTGGTGCCAAGCGTGCGGCAGTCGATCAGCAGGGCATGGTCTTTTTTGCCCAACGCAGAGATGAGTTGATCCATAATTCCGCAGTTGCAGCCGACAAACTGGTTTTCTGCTTCCTGACCGTTAAGCGCGATTTGTGCACCGTCCAGCGGCAGATGATAAAGCTGCTGGAATACCGTGCCGACCGCCACTTCCAGCGAAGCAGAAGAACTTAAACCCGCGCCCTGCGGGACGTTGCCGCTGATCACCAGGTCTGCGCCGCCAAAGCTGCTGTCGCGTTTTAACAGGTGTTTCACCACGCCCCGAACATAGTTTGCCCATTGCTGGCTGTCGTGCGTCACGATGGGGGCATCAAGAGAGAATTCATCGCTCTGATTATCGTAATCAGCGGCAATGACACGGATTTTACGATCGTCGCGCGCCGCACAGCTGATCACCGTCTGGTAATCGATGGCACACGGCAGCACGAAGCCGTCGTTATAATCGGTGTGTTCCCCGATGAGGTTAACGCGGCCTGGCGCCTGAATGGTGTGGGTCGCAGGGTAGCCGAATTTTTCAGCAAACAGAGATTGTGTTTTCTCTTTCAGACTCATTTTTATACTCCGGATTCGCGAAAATGGATGTCGCTGACTGCTCGCAGACGCTCTGCCGCTTGTTCCGCGGTGAGATCGCGTTGGGTCTCTGCCAGCATCTCGTAACCGACCATAAATTTACGCACGGTCGCGGAGCGCAGCAGCGGCGGATAAAAGTGCGCATGCAACTGCCAGTGTTCGTTCTCTTCACCGTTAAACGGCGCGCCGTGCCAGCCCATCGAATACGGGAAAGAGCACTGGAAGAGATTGTCGTAACGACTGGTCAATTTTTTCAGCGCCAGCGCAAGGTCGGCTCGCTGCTCGTCGGTCAAATCAGTAATGCGAAGCACATGTGCTTTCGGCAGTAATAGCGTTTCGAATGGCCACGCCGCCCAGTAAGGTACGACCGCCAGCCAGTGATCGGTTTCTACTACCGTACGGCTACCGTCAGCCAGTTCGCGCTGCACATAGTCAACCAGCATTGGCGAGCCTTGCTCAGCAAAATAAGTTCTTTGCAGACGATCTTCGCGTTCAGCTTCGTTGGGCAGGAAACTGTTGGCCCAAATCTGGCCGTGGGGGTGGGGATTCGAACAGCCCATCGCCGCGCCTTTGTTTTCAAAGACCTGTACCCAGGGATAATGTTTCCCGAGATCAGCGGTTTGCTCTTGCCAGGTTTTCACTATTTCGGTCAGGGCAGGAACGCTAAGCTCCGGCAGGGTTTTACTGTGATCCGGTGAAAAGCAAATAACGCGGCTGGTGCCGCGTGCGCTCTGGCAGCGTATCAGCGGGTCGTGACTGTCCGGCGCGTCAGGCGTATCCGTCATCAGCGCGGCAAAGTCGTTAGTGAAGACAAAGGTTCCGCGGTAATCCGGGTTCTTATCGCCCGTGACGCGGGTATTGCCGGCACACAAAAAACAGTCGGGATCGTGCGCGGGTAATTCGTCGTTAGAGGGCGTTTCCTGCGCCCCCTGCCAGGGGCGCTTAGCGCGATGCGGCGACACCAGAATCCACTGCCCGGTGAGCGGATTAAAACGACGATGCGGATGATCGACGGGGTTGAATTGACTCATGATATTTCTTAATCCTCGTATCCCTGCGGATGACGCGACTGCCAGTGCCAGGTGTCCTGCGCCATCTCATCAAGCGTGCGCGTCACGCGCCAGTCCAGTTCGCGGTCGGCTTTGCTGGCATCTGCCCAGTAGGCTGGCAGGTCGCCATCGCGACGCGGAGCAAAATGATAGTTCACCGGTTTTCCGCAGGCTTTACTGAAGGCGTTGACGACGTCCAGCACGCTGCTGCCGACACCGGCGCCGAGGTTGTAAATATGGACGCCCTTTTTGCCCGCCAGTTTTTC
Organism: Citrobacter sp. ANG330; assembly: GCF_047467925.1. NCBI lineage: Bacteria > Pseudomonadati > Pseudomonadota > Gammaproteobacteria > Enterobacterales > Enterobacteriaceae > Citrobacter > Citrobacter sp. ANG330. Next base: position 78,423 of record NZ_JASJUI010000008.1, read on the forward strand.
CATCGCGGCAACATGACCGTCAGCGAGATCCATGACGTGGATGTAATCGCGTACGCCAGTACCGTCTTCGGTCGGGTAATCGTTGCCAAAAATGGCGAGGGAGTCGCGGCGACCAACGGCAACCTGCGCAATGTACGGCATCAGGTTATTCGGGATGCCCTGCGGGTCTTCGCCCATGTCTCCAGATGGGTGCGCGCCGACCGGATTGAAATAGCGCAGCAGCGCAATGCTCCACTCCGGCTGGGCTTTTTGCAGATCGGTGAGGATTTGCTCGACCATTAGCTTGCTTTTGCCGTAAGGGCTTTGCGGCGTGCCGGTCGGGAAGCTTTCGACATAAGGGATTTTCGGCTGGTCGCCATAGACGGTTGCTGAGGAGCTGAAAATGAAGTTTTTGACACCAGCGGCGCGCATGGCACCTACCAGCCGCAGCGTTCCGTTGACGTTATTGTCGTAGTATTCCAGCGGCTTCGCGACAGATTCACCAACGGCCTTCAGCCCGGCAAAATGGATGACGGTGTCAATCGCATGATCGTGCAGGATCTCGGTCATCAACGCTTCGTTGCGGATGTCGCCTTCAACAAACGTTGGATGTTTGCCGCTCAGACGTTCAATAACAGGCAGTACACTGCGCTTACTGTTACAGAGGTTATCAAGGATGACGACGTCATGACCGTTTTTCAGTAACTGTACACAAGTATGGCTTCCTATGTAACCGCTACCACCGGTGACCAGAACTCTCATAATTCGCTCCGTTAAGCTTATGATATGGAATTACCATAGCATAACAAAGATGCGAAAAGTGTGACATGGAATAAAATAGTGGAATCGTTTACACTCGCGATTTCGCACGCTAAACCATCAATTTTTTTATTGTAAATCATTAACTTTAAGAATGATTGCGGCTTTTATCCGAAAAAAAAGGGCGCTTTCGCGCCCACGGATGAAAACTAGCGTAACGGCGTTTGCTGATAGGTATAGGTCTCGCCGTCTGGCACAAATTCCAGACGATGGGTAATGCAGGCCGGCGCATCTTCAGCGTGATGGGAGACAAACAGCAGTTGTGTGTCGCCCTCGCTAATCAACACATCGACAAAACGACGAATAAGCTGGCGGTTCAGCGGGTCAAGTCCCTGTAAGGGCTCGTCGAGAATCAGTAGGGTCGGGTGCTTAACCAGCGCCCGGGCAATCAGCGCCAGGCGCTGTTGCCCCCAGGAGAGGCTATGAAACGGCGCGTCGGCGGTACGGTTATCGAGTCCCAGAATATCCAGCCACTGCTGTGCGAGTTTCTGCTGACGGTCCGACACGGCCTGATAGATCCCGATAGAGTCGAAATAGCCCGACAGAATGACATTGCGCACCGTGGTGCTCACCCGGTAATCGAGATGGAGGCTACTACTGACGTAGCCGATGTGTTTTTTGATATCCCAGATGGTTTCACCACTGCCGCGACGGCGGCCAAACAGCGTCAAATCGTTGCTGTATCCCTGCGGATGATCGCCGGTTACCAGGCTCAGCAGCGTCGATTTCCCGGCGCCGTTGGGGCCGACAATCTGCCAGTGCTCGCCGGGATTCACCTGCCAGCTCAGTCGATCGAGAACAGGGCGATCGTTGTACGACACGACGCCATTATTAAGGATGATTCGCGGCGTATCGGCGGACAAAACAGAGTGAGCGGCAGGTTCGTCTGCTTCGGGCAATGCCACTCCTTCAAGCTGCTCACTATGGGCAAGTTGAGCAATCAGCGCCTGCTGGAGTAAAGCGGCTTTCGCCCCGGTTTCCGTTAAAGTGCAGTCAACCAGTACGCCGGCAAACTGAACAAACGGCGGGATTTCATCAAAGCGATTTAATACCAGCACCAGCGTGATGCCGGCGTGATGCAGCGTTTCAAGCAGCACAGCCAACTGCTGGCGGGAGGCGACATCAAGCCCGTCAAATGGCTCATCGAGGATCAGTAAATCGGGCTCAGACATTAGCGCCTGGCAGAGCAGCGTTTTGCGCGTTTCGCCGGTAGAGAGATATTTAAAACGGCGATCGAGCAGGTGAGTGATCCCAAACTGCTGCGCCAGCGTCGCACAGCGGGCCGGGTTTTTCACCTCGTCCTGAATGATCTCCATCGTCGTGCGTCCGGTATCGTCTTCGCCAGGACTAAGCATGTCGGTGTTATTGCGCTGCCATTCATCGCTGACCAGTTTTTGCAGTTGCTCAAAAGAGAGACGGGTAATGCGTGAGAATGTGCACTGCCGTTCGCCTTTGAGCAGCGGCAACTCGCCCGCAAGCGCACGCGCCAGCACCGATTTTCCGCTCCCGTTTGAACCGACAAACGCCCAGCTTTCACCCGTATTTAATGTCACGGAATCCAACTGGAGGGTTTTTATATCGCTAAGACGAAACGTGCCTTGCGAAATATGCAACGATGACATTTTGTATCCCATTTTTTGCAGCGATGAATAACAGGGATACGTGTTCCGGGAAGGAAAGTCAATGTGATTTGCACCTGCCGTAATGACAGCGTTCTACATCAGCACAGTGTCGCGATAATGACTCTGTCGGCATTGAAGTACGCTGTCACGTTCGTGCCTTCGCTCAGCGATACAGCATCGTTTACCGGCACGGTGGCGCACAGCGTTTGGCCGTCCGGTAGCGTCATCAACACTTCACACTGTTCTGTGCCGCGTTCAATATGGGTGACAATGCCCTGGAGTTGGTTATCTGCCGCCTGGGCGATGGCGTCGTCCTGAGTAATCCCCACCCACGGCGCTTTCAGCAGCACGAGAACCTCTTTGCCCTCATCAAGCCCTAAACGCTCGCCGCTCTGGGCGGTAATGGCCACTTTCAGCCGTGTTTCGCCATCGGCCAACAGCACATCGACATGCTGCTGCACCTGATTGCGATCGCGGGCAGTAATGGTGCCAAACCACTGGTTACGCGCGCTGGTTTGCAGGGAAAAACGCGAAATAGCCGCCAGCAGGCTGTTGAGCGGCAGCGCGTCATCGTCACTTAAGACATCAAACGCTTTTTGCTGAATCTGCGCCAGCAGATCGTAAAGCTGGATAAGACGCTGACCGTAGCGGGTTAACACCGCGCCGCCGCCGCCTTTACCGCCTGTCGCACGCTCGACCAGCGTTTGTTCGCTGAGAAGATTCATTTCATTGATGGCGTCCCAGGCGCTCTTATAGCTGATGCCTGCATCTTTCGCGCCCTGACTAATGGAACCGGAAAGCGCAATGTGCTTGAGCAAAGAGATGCGTCGGGGATCGGCGAACAGTTTTTGCTGAAGTTTCAGGGTAAGAAGGATTTCGGCTTGCATAACAAGATCCTGGCAAAAAGGTTATTGTGACGGAAAACCGCGAAGACGCAAAGCCGACCGCACAAAAGGGGAGTGCTTTTCTCAGTGATGCGGTTAGAATACTACGAGGACTATATCAGGAGTTGACCATGTTAGAGTTATTGAAAAGTCTGGTATTCGCCGTAATCATGGTACCTGTGGTGATGGCCATCATCCTGGGTCTGATTTACGGTCTCGGTGAAGTGTTCAACATTTTCTCCGGTATCGGTCAGAAAGACCAGTCCAGACAGAATCATTGATTTCCCAAACGCCCGCTCAGTCGGGCGTTTTTGTATTCTTATCTTTCAGACCGTACCCTTGTTGGTTGCGCCCCATTGGGATTGCTTCTCAAGTTCTCCTCATTCCTGCCGATATTTTCTTTGCGTAACCTCTTAGAGGTATCAATAACTTCTGGGAAAATCGTTGCTTTATCGTTATATTTATAAATACATAACGATATGCAAAGGAGTTACAAATGGCTCGTACCTGGTTACGCCTGTTTGCCGGGGCAACCTTATCACTGTCGGTTGCTGGACAAACGCTGGCGGATGAAGGGAAAATCACCGTGTTTGCCGCAGCGTCATTGACCAATGCGATGCAGGATATCGCGACAGAATACAAAAAAGAGAAGAATGTCGACGTGGTCTCCTCTTTTGCGTCGTCTTCCACGCTGGCTCGCCAGATAGAAGCCGGTGCGCCAGCGGATCTGTTCATTTCTGCCGATCAGAAATGGATGGACTACGCGGTAGATAAGAAATCGATTGATACTGCAACGCGTCAGACGCTGCTGGGCAACAGCCTCGTGGTGGTGGCGCCAAAAGCCAGTGAACAGAAAGATTTTACGATTGACAGCAACACCCACTGGATGACGTTGCTGAACGGTGGTCGTCTGGCGGTAGGCGACCCGGAACACGTTCCTGCGGGGATCTACGCGAAAGAAGCGCTGCAGAAACTGGGGGGCTGGGAGACGCTGTCACCGAAACTGGCACCGGCGGAAGATGTACGCGGCGCACTGGCGCTGGTTGAGCGTAACGAAGCGCCGTTGGGCATCGTTTACGGCTCTGACGCGGTTGCCAGCAAAGGCGTTAAAGTCGTCGCCACCTTCCCGGAAGATTCGCACAAAAAAGTGGAGTATCCCATCGCGATTGTGGATGGACATAAAAACGCCACGGTCAGCGCGTTCTATGATTACCTGAAAGGACCGCAGGCTGCTGAAATCTTTAAACGTTACGGATTTACGACCAAGTAATGATATTGACCGATCCTGAATGGCAGGCCGTGTTTCTGAGCCTGAAAGTCTCTTCCCTGGCCGTGTTGTTTAGTTTGCCATTCGGGATTTTCTTTGCCTGGCTACTGGTGCGTTGCACTTTTCCAGGCAAAGCCCTGCTGGACAGCGTACTGCATTTGCCGCTGGTGTTACCGCCTGTGGTGGTTGGTTATCTGCTGCTGGTTTCGATGGGGCGGCGCGGATTTATCGGCCAGTGGCTGTACGACTGGTTCGGCATAACATTTGCCTTCAGTTGGCGCGGTGCGGTACTGGCGGCGGCAGTGATGTCTTTCCCACTGATGGTGCGCGCCATCCGGCTGGCGCTGGAAGGGGTTGACCTTAAGCTGGAGCAAGCCGCCCGGACGCTGGGCGCAGGACGCTGGCGCGTCTTTTTCACTATTACTCTTCCGCTGACGCTGCCGGGTATTATTGTCGGGACGGTGCTGGCGTTTGCCCGCTCGCTCGGCGAGTTTGGCGCGACGATTACCTTCGTTTCCAATATTCCCGGCGAAACGCGCACCCTTCCTTCGGCGATGTATACCCTGATTCAGACGCCGGGGGGGGAAAGTGCGGCGGCGAGACTGTGCCTTATTTCCATCGTCCTGGCGCTCATTTCACTGTTAATAGCTGAGTGGCTGGCGCGACTCAGCCGCGAGCGAACGGGGCGATAATTATGCTGGAACTTAATTTCTCCCAGACGCTGGGGACCCACTGCGTCACGCTCAACGAAACGTTGCCCGCCAGCGGTATCACCGCGATTTTTGGTGTCTCTGGCTCCGGAAAAACCTCGTTAATCAATGCCATCAGCGGCCTGACTCGACCGCAGAAAGGGCGTATTGTGCTCAACGGACGGGTATTGAATGATACAGAAAACGGCATCTGCCTGACGCCAGAAAAACGCCGGATAGGCTACGTGTTTCAGGATGCGCGCTTGTTTCCGCATTATAAAGTGCGCGGCAATCTGCGTTACGGTATGGCGAAAAACATGGCCGATCAGTTTGATAAGCTGGTAGCGCTGCTGGGTATTGAGTCTTTGCTCGACAGACTGCCGGGAGGACTTTCCGGCGGAGAAAAGCAGCGTGTGGCGATTGGCCGGGCGCTGCTGACCGCACCGGAACTGCTATTGCTCGATGAACCGCTCGCCTCGTTGGATATTCCGCGTAAACGCGAACTGTTGCCCTATCTGCAACGTCTGGCGCGAGAAATCAACATCCCGATGCTCTACGTCAGCCACTCGCTCGACGAAATCCTCCATCTTGCCGATAACGTGATGGTGCTGGAAAACGGGCAGGTGAAGGCGTTTGGCGCGCTGGAAGAGGTCTGGAGCAGCAGTGTGATGCACCCATGGCTACCGAAAGAGCAGCAGAGCAGCATCCTGAAAGTGAGCGTGCTGGAGCATCATCCGCATTACGCGATGACGGCACTGGCGCTGGGCGATCAGCATTTATGGGTCAATAAGCTCAATAAGCCACTGCAAGCCTCGCTGCGTATTCGCATTCAGGCGTCGGATGTCTCGCTGGTGCTACAGCCGTCGCAGCAAACCAGCATCCGTAATATCCTTCGTGCGAAGGTGACGCACTGCTACGACGATAACGGGCAGGTAGAAGTTCAGCTCGAGGTGGGAGGCAAAACGCTGTGGGCGCGCATTAGCCCATGGGCCAGAGATGAACTGGGGATCAAACCTGGCCTGTGGCTGTACGCGCAGATAAAGAGCGTATCGATTACCGCCTGATTACAACAGATGGGTGTAGATGAATTTCGCGATGCTGTCGGTGGTGTTATCGCCGATGACGACGTTGGCCCGCGCTTTGATTGCGTCGTCAGCATTGCCCATCGCCACGCCAGTACCGGCAGCTTCCAGCATGCTGATGTCGTTGTAGTTATCGCCGAAGGCAATCACGTTTTCCATCGACCCGCCCTGAGATTCAACCCACTGGGTCAGGCGTTTGCCTTTGCTGTTCCCCTGGCGGGCGATATCGACCTGATCGTGCCAGGACCATTCGCATTCAAGGCCCAACTGCTCTTCGACATGCTTGCCAAATTGCTGCAACTTAGGGATATCGTCGTCTGTCAGGGCGAATTTCCACACCGCGTTAACCTCGTGCGCCGCCTGCGCCAGCGAAGGCACCTGGGTGAAAACCGGGCGCTGTTCTGGCGGCAGCGTCTGCGCCCAGTTTGATGTGCGGAGGACATGGCCGGTCGGGCGTTCATAGAGCATGGCGTCATCGACATACATCAGGCCGTGGATCTGATGTGCTTCCAGCAGCGTAATAAGCTGTAGCGCCTGGTTAACCGGCAAGGGATCGGCTGCGAGAACGTTTTTTGCGTGATAATCATACAAATAGGTGCCATTACAGCAAATTGCAGGTGTATCCAGCGCCAGTGCCTGATAAAAAGGATGAATTGCGACGTGATGACGCCCGGTGACGATGATAAGTTGGTAGCCTGCCGCTCTGGCGCGTGACAGCGCTTCGACTGACGAGGGGAGCAGGGTTTTTTGCGGGGTCAGCAGGGTTCCATCTAAATCCAGGGCTATCACGCGAGCGGTCATATCGTCATCCCGATTAACATTGAAATTTTGTCTGCCTGAATGGTACACCGGGACGGGGAGCAGGCAAAATTTTGTGCGTATACCCTAAATAATTCGAGTTGCAGCCAACACACCAGCAACTTGAAGTATGACGGGTATAGATTCAGCATTCACCGTTAAAAGCGACTACCTTAAGCTGTATTCCATCATTGCAGCCAGTTGCCAAAAGCAGAGGAGCATTCATGAAGCAAACCGTTTATACCGCCAGCCCTGAAAGCCAACAGATCCATGTCTGGAGCCTGAATCACGATGGCGCGTTAACGCTGGTACAGGTGGTTGATGTGCCCGGGCAGGTTCAGCCGATGGTGGTCAGCCCGGATAAACGTTATCTCTACGTGGGCGTGCGTCCTGAGTTTCGCGTTCTGGCTTACCGGATTGCGCCAGATGATGGTGCGCTGACGTTTGCCGCAGAATCCGCGCTGCCGGGTAGCCCGACGCACATTTCAACCGATCATCATGGCCGTTTCGTTTTTGTCGGCTCCTATAACGCGGGTAACGTCAGTGTAACCCGTCTGGAAGACGGCTTGCCGGTCGGGGTTGTGGATGTGGTGGAAGGGATGGATGGCTGTCACTCCGCCAATATCTCTCCGGATAACCGCACCCTGTGGGTGCCGGCGCTGAAGCAGGATCGTATCTGCCTGTTTACCCTCAGCGATGACGGTAAGCTGGTGGCGCAAGAACCAGCGGAAGTCACCACGGTGGAAGGGGCGGGGCCGCGTCATATGGCGTTCCATCCGAATCAGCAATATGCGTACTGCGTTAACGAGCTCAACAGCTCTGTGGATGTCTGGGAACTGAAAAATCCGCACGGTGATATCGAATGCGTGCAAACACTGGACATGATGCCGGCTGATTTCTCCGACACGCGCTGGGCGGCGGATATACACATTACGCCAGATGGGCGTCATCTGTATGCCTGTGACCGTACCGCCAGCCTGATTACCGTGTTTAGCGTTTCAGACGATGGCAGCGTGCTGACCAAAGAGGGCTTCCAGCCAACCGAAACGCAGCCGCGTGGTTTCAACGTTGACCATAGCGGGAAATACCTGATTGCCGCCGGGCAGAAGTCACACCATATCGCAGTGTACGAAATTGCCGGTGAGCAGGGGCTGTTAACAGAGAAAGGGCGTTATGCCGTAGGCCAGGGCCCGATGTGGGTGGTGGTTAACGCGTATTAATTGGGGTGCTTTTTAGCCAACCGATAAAAATAACCGGCATCGCAGGATGCCGGTTTTTTATGCTTACTGCTTCGGTGCAGCCACGACTTTGCTACCCACACCGCGGTTATTGTATTCCCACATGCGGTTAAAGTTGGTGTCGTTCAGGTTACGCTGGGTGTCGCCTTTGTCATCCTTCGCGCCGGTATTACCCGAGAATGGACGCTTCGAGATCACCGCGTCAGCCCACGGCTGCGCCATGTTAAAGCCCTCGTTAATCACGCTATCGCGGATCACGACCTGACCGTTGGTATTGCTGTCGACATCCAGTGAGCGGCCCAGTTGCGCCACGCCGTCACCGGCGGCGGTAAAGCGGCTGTTGGTCGCGAGGAAACCGTAGTAAATGTTCGCAAGCGTTGCCGGCGCGAAGACGTACGCTTCCTGCTGAGTACGCGAGTTCACTACGCGGAAGTCGGTGTTATCGAACACCACTGCGCCACGACCGGAAACCATATCCACATCGCCTTCGATATAGCTGTTAGTCACAAGGGTACGTGGCTGACGGTCATTTTCCAGACGGTTCTGGACGCCGCTGTTGGTGACAAAAAAGGTGTTCTGGCGACCCAGAATGTTCACCTTGTTGATTTGAACTTTGTCACCGTCGGTGCGCAGCGCGACGGCCGGATGGTTACCCGCATCCACGCTATCGCCGAGGTTGTTTTCAATCGTCAGGTTTTGCAACTGCAGACCGTTGTTCTGTGACCACAGTACGGCTGAACACATCATGCCGATATTCGCGCCGCGTTTGCTCTGGCAGCTGTCAAACATGTACCAGGCCGGTTTGCCAGGCATATATTTCCCACCCGGATTCACCGTATGACGCCAGTCAGCGGTGCTCATTTCACCGTCAATCGCCGCGCCAATCTTCACGTCCAGCGGTTTCTCACCGGTTCCGTACAGCGTCAGGCTGCCTGGCGCCGCGGGGATATAGACGGTTCCCTGATACTCGCCTGGCATAATGGCAATGTACTGACGCTTGTTGGTGCGCGTGGTGATCGCCGCATCCACCGCCGCCTGAATGGTGGTGTGAGTCACACCCTGCGTACCGGCCGGACCGACCACAAAGTCAGGCTGCGCGGGCAGAGAAATGGAAGATGGCGTCCACGGCGCGGTGTTCGGCGTCAGGGAGGAAAAATAGTTTTTAGCGACAAAATTCTGCGCTTCATTTGCCGATAAAATCGGGCGCGAGGAGGTTCCTGGCGCGGTTTGATCGGAAGGAATTTGATCCGGCGGGGTAGAGCTACAGGCGGTCAGCGTCACGCCAAAAGCCAGTGCCAGCGCCAGACGGGAAACTGATGATGTGTTCACGAGTTGCTCCGGGCTATAAAAGTATCCATTGAAGCCTGCTTTTTTATACTAAGTTGAGCAAAACGGGAAGGTGAAAAGCTAAAAAGTTGTTTTTTAAACCACTCCCGCGAATCGTGGCACTGTTAAAGTCACAATTAAATAACATTTTTGCCCTGGATGATTGACTTCCCGCGTGCGATCTCAAATAAATGTCTATACAACCTAAGACAAGCTGGAGAAGGCATGCAACACCTGTTACCTGATGATACGCTCTGGCGAAACCTTCGTCTGGCGACGCTCGATCCGGCGCAGACGGCACCGTATGGCATGCTGGACCATCATGCGCTGATTATCCGTGAAGGACGGGTGCTGGCGATTGTGCCGGAGGCTTCACTCCCGGCTGCGCATGCCAATACGCATGACCTGCAAGGGCGTCTGGTGACGCCTGGGCTGATTGATTGTCACACTCATCTGGTGTTTGGCGGCAACCGCGCCAGCGAGTGGGATCAACGGTTGAACGGTGTCTCTTATCAACAGATCAGCGCGCAGGGCGGCGGGATTAACGCCACCGTGACGGCGACGCGTGCTGCGACGGAGGAGGCGCTCTTTGCCTCTGCACAGGCGCGGATCGCGCATCTGATGCGCGAGGGCGTGACTCTGCTGGAAGTGAAATCCGGCTATGGCCTGAATGCGACAGCCGAAGAAAAGATGCTGCGCGTCGCTGCCCGCCTGGCCGAAGAGAATCTTATTGAAATCAGCCCCACGCTGCTGGCGGCGCATGCTGTGCCGGTTGAGTATCGGGACAATCCTGATGGCTATATCACCCACGTTTGCGACACGATACTGCCGCAGCTATGGGAAAAGGGGTTGTTTGAAGCGGTCGATCTGTTCTGTGAGAGCGTGGGGTTTACCCTGGCGCAAAGCGAGCGGGTATTGCGCGCGGCGCAGGCGGCGGGCATTCCGGTCAAAGGGCATGTCGAGCAGTTGTCGCTGCTTGGTGGGGCGCAACTGGTCAGTCGTTATCAGGGGCTTTCTGCAGATCACATTGAATATCTTGATGAAGCGGGCGTGGCAGCAATGCGCCACAGCGGCACTGTTGGCGTGTTGCTGCCGGGCGCGTTCTATTTTCTCAAAGAGACGCAGCATCCGCCCGTTGAGTTGCTGCGTCGTTACCAGGTGCCAATGGCGGTGGCGACCGATTTCAACCCCGGCACCAGTCCCTTTATCAGCCTGCATCTGGCGATGAACATGGCCTGCGTTCAGTTTGGCCTGACGCCAGAAGAGGCGTGGGCGGGCGTGACCCGTCATGCCGCTCAGGCTCTGGGCCGCCAGGCGACGCACGGACAGCTAAAGGCGGGTTACGTTGCCGATTTTAACGTCTGGGATGCGCAAAACCCGGTAGAGATCCTTTATGAGCCTGGCCGCAACCCGCTGTATCAACGCATATTTCGAGGGCAAATCACATGACGCGATGGGAAGCTGCTGCCCCTGGCCTGTGGCAGGGACGAGATGACAGCGGCGAAGCCGTAAACGCGCTGCGTCTGTTTCAGACCATCGCACGCAGCCAGACGTTTTCGCCAGAGCTGTATCGCGACAAGATAGCGCTGCTCGGCTTTGCCTGCGATGAGGGAGTCAAGCGTAATCATGGGCGTCCGGGTGCCGCCGGTGCGCCGGACGCGCTGCGTTCAGCGCTGGCTAACCTTGCGAGTCACGCGGGACACGAGCGACTGGTGGATATGGGGAATCTGCTGGCCCCGACGGCGGATCTGGAAGGGGCGCAGCAGGCGCTACGTGATGCGGTCTCTCGCTGTCAGCGGACCGGGATGCGTACGTTCGTGCTAGGCGGCGGTCATGAAACGGCTTTCGGTCACGGCGCGGGCATTTTCGATGCATTCCCTGGCGAACGCGTCGGGATCGTTAACCTCGACGCGCATCTGGATCTGCGTAACGCCGGACGGGCGACCTCCGGCACGCCGTTTCGTCAACTGGCACAGCTTTGCGACCAGCAGCAGCGCGAGTTCCGCTATGCCTGCATCGGCGTCAGTCGGGCGGCAAATACCCAGGCGCTGTGGGATGAGGCGCAAAAGCGCAATGTGCTGGTGGTGGAAGATTTGCAGTGCAGCGAAGCCCATGTCCAGCTGGCGGCGTTTATCCGCGAGGTGGATAAACTCTATCTGACGGTCGATCTTGACGTCCTGCCCGCTGGAGAGATGCCTGCCGTATCGGCGCCAGCGGCGCTGGGCGTGCCGCTGGCGACCCTGCTGAAACTGATTGAACCTGTTTGCCGCAGCGGTAAGCTCCAGGCGGTGGATTTGGTTGAATTTAATCCGCGCTTTGATAATGATGGCAGGTCGGCACGCGTGGCGGCGCGGCTTGGCTGGCAAATCGCCTACTGGTGGCAATAACCGATCGATAAGGTAAACATTCCAATGACACTTTCTCGCCCTCGTTCTGCTCCTGCGCCGTTTTATGAGACGGTTAAACGCGAGATCAGCGAAAAGATCGCCAGCGGCGTCTGGCAGCCGCACGATCGTATTCCGTCGGAAGCGGAACTGGTGGCGCAGTACGGCTTCAGCCGGATGACCATCAACCGGGCGCTACGTGAACTGACCGACGAAGGGATGCTGGTGCGTCTGCAGGGGGTGGGCACCTTTGTCGCGGAACCGAAAGGCCAGTCCGCGCTGTTTGAAATTCGCAGTATTGCCGACGAAATCGCCGCACGGGCGCACCGCCATCACTGCGAGGTACTGATTCTGGAAAAAAGTGCGGCCAATGCCCGACAGGCCGCGGCGCTTCAGGTCAATGAAGGCACGCCGATTTTCCATTCTGTAATGGTGCATTTTGAAAACGACCAGCCGGTACAGATCGAAGATCGCTGTGTGAATGCCGATATTGTGCCGGAATATCTGGCGCAGGATTACAGCCAGACCACACCGCATGCGTATTTGTCGTTGATTGCCCCGCTGACGGAAGGGGAGCACATTGTTGAAGCGGTGCGCGCCACGGCGCAAGAGTGCGCTTTACTCGACATCAGCGAGACCGATCCTTGTCTGCTCATTCGTCGTACCACCTGGTCTGCCTCGCAGATCGTTTCTCACGCGCGGTTGCTCTTTCCGGGCTCTCGTTACCGCCTGCAGGGCCATTTCTCCTCCTGAATCACGCGGACTGAAAGCGTGATTGCTGACGCAATATAACAAAAATGTATCTTTTTTGTTAAACGCAAGCTTGTTATGTCTTGTATAGACAAGTATATCTTTACCTCACACCCGATCATTCCCGTTACCGGATAAACCTTATCCGGCACGCCCGTGAGGAGTCGTTGTTATGTCTCAGAGCAAGTATCGTCAGCAAGATATCCGCGCCCCGCGAGGGACAACGCTGACGGCCAAATCCTGGCTGACCGAAGCGCCATTGCGCATGTTAATGAATAACCTGGATCCCGACGTCGCCGAGAACCCGCATGAGCTGGTGGTGTACGGCGGAATAGGGCGTGCGGCCCGAAACTGGGAGTGCTATGACGCGATCGTTAACGCGCTGACCGAACTGAACGATGATGAAACGCTGCTGGTCCAGTCCGGTAAACCGGTAGGCGTGTTCAGAACCCATCAGAACGCCCCGCGCGTGCTCATTGCCAACTCCAACCTTGTTCCGCACTGGGCGACCTGGGAACATTTCAACGAACTGGATGCGAAAGGGCTGGCGATGTACGGGCAGATGACGGCCGGAAGCTGGATCTATATCGGCAGTCAGGGAATTGTGCAGGGCACCTATGAAACGTTCGTTGAGGCAGGACGACAGCATTACGATGGCAACCTGCGCGGGCGTTGGGTGTTAACCGCCGGTCTCGGCGGCATGGGCGGCGCGCAACCACTGGCGGCGACGCTGGCAGGCGCCTGTTCCCTGAATATTGAATGTCAGCAGAGCCGCATCGATTTCCGCCTGCGCACACGTTATGTCGATGAACAGGCGACGTCTCTTGATGATGCGCTGGCGCGTATCGAAAAATACACCCGCGAAGGTCAAGCCGTATCGGTTGCCCTGTGCGCCAATGCGGCGGACGTCGTGCCCGAACTGGTAAAACGCGGTGTGCGTCCGGACATGGTTACCGACCAGACCAGCGCCCATGATCCGCTGCACGGTTATCTGCCTTCCGGCTGGGACTGGGAAACCTATCAGCAGAAAGCGCTCTCCGATCCGCAGGGCACGGTAGAAGCCGCGAAGCGTTCGATGGCAAAACACGTCGAGGCGATGCTGGCGTTCAGCAAGATGGGTGTACCGACGTTCGATTACGGCAACAATATTCGTCAGATGGCCAAAGAGATGGGCGTGGAAAATGCCTTTGCCTTTCCGGGTTTTGTGCCGGCTTATATTCGCCCGCTGTTCTGCCGCGGTATCGGGCCGTTTCGCTGGGTGGCGCTGTCCGGCGATCCGCAGGATATTTATAACACCGACGCCAAAGTGAAAGAGATTGTGGCGGATGACGAACATCTCCATCGCTGGCTGGATATGGCGCGGGAGCGCATTAATTTTCAGGGGTTGCCAGCGCGTATCTGCTGGGTGGGCCTCGAATGGCGGCAAAAACTGGGCCTGGCGTTCAATGAAATGGTGCGTCGTGGTGAAGTGTCCGCACCGATTGTTATTGGTCGCGACCACCTGGATTCCGGCTCTGTCGCCAGCCCGAACCGCGAAACTGAAGCGATGCGCGACGGTTCTGACGCCGTCTCCGACTGGCCGCTGCTCAATGCGCTGCTCAACACGGCCAGCGGGGCGACCTGGGTATCGCTGCATCACGGCGGCGGTGTGGGAATGGGCTTCTCACAGCACGCCGGGATGGTGATTGTTTGTGACGGCAGTTATGAAGCGGATGAGCGTATTTCCCGCGTCCTGCATAACGATCCGGCGACCGGCGTGATGCGTCATGCGGATGCGGGCTACGACATCGCCGTAGCGTGTTCCGTGGAACAGGGTCTCAATCTACCGATGGTTGCGGCAACGCAGGGGAAACGCTGATATGAATACCATGACCTTAACGCCAGGCCATCTGAGTTTGACACAACTGCGCGACGTCTGGCAGCAGCCAGTTAAACTGCGTCTTGGTGACAGCGCGATTGACGGCATTAACGCCAGCGTGGCGTGTGTTAATACCATTGTCGCCGAGGGGCGTACGGCCTACGGCATTAACACCGGCTTTGGGCTGCTGGCGCAGACGCGCATCGCCGATGAAGATTTGCAAAACCTGCAACGTTCGCTGGTGCTGTCACATGCGGCAGGCGTGGGCGAGGCGTTAGATGACGCGCTGGTGCGCCTGATTATGGTGCTGAAGATAAACAGTCTTGCGCGCGGTTTTTCCGGCATTCGTCTTAGCGTGATAGAAGCGCTGATTGCGCTGGTGAACGCCGAAGTCTGGCCGCATATACCGGCGAAAGGGTCGGTAGGGGCCTCCGGCGATTTAGCGCCGCTGGCCCATATGTCGCTCACGTTGCTGGGGGAAGGAAAGGCGCGCTGGCAAGGCGAATGGCTACCGGCGGCGGAAGCATTAAAAAAAGCCGGGCTGGCGCCGATCACGCTGGCGGCAAAAGAAGGGCTGGCGCTGCTTAACGGTACGCAGGCGTCAACGGCGTTTGCGCTGCGCGGACTGTTTGAAGCGCAGGCGCTATTCGCGTCCGCCATTGTGTGCGGATCGCTTACCACTGAAGCGGTGCTGGGGTCTCGTCGTCCGTTTGATGCGCGCATTCACGCCGCACGCGGACAGCGCGGGCAGATTGACGCGGCGGCGCTGTATCGCCATGTTTTGACGGACACCAGCGCGCTGTCTCAGTCGCACCACAATTGTGAAAAGGTGCAGGACCCGTATTCTCTGCGCTGTCAACCGCAGGTGATGGGGGCGTGTCTGACGCAAATGCGTCAGGTGATGGAGGTGCTGCTGGCTGAGGCTAATGCGGTCTCCGATAATCCGTTGGTTTTTGCTGAGCAGGGCGAGGTCATCTCTGGCGGGAACTTCCACGCTGAACCGGTGGCGATGGCAGCGGATAATCTGGCGCTGGCGATTGCCGAAATCGGCGCGCTTTCCGAACGCCGTATAGCGCTGATGATGGATAAACATATGTCGCAGTTGCCGCCTTTTCTCGTCAAAAACGGGGGCGTGAACTCCGGCTTTATGATTGCTCAGGTGACGGCGGCGGCGCTCGCCAGCGAGAACAAGGCACTGGCGCATCCGCATAGCGTGGACAGCCTGCCAACGTCGGCGAATCAGGAAGATCATGTATCGATGGCGCCGGCGGCAGGTCGCAGACTATGGGAGATGGCGGCAAATACCCGCGGGGTGCTGGCCGTCGAGTGGCTGGCAGCGTGTCAGGGGATTGATTTGCGTGAAGGGTTAACCTCAAGCCCGTTACTGGAGCAGGCACGAACCGTATTGCGTGAACAGGTGGCGCATTATACCGAGGACCGCTTCTTCGCCCCGGATATTGAGTGCGCGACAAACCTGCTTGCGCAGGGGGCTTTGTTGCCGCTCGTGCCGGAATTTCTCTGAACAGCGCCGGATGGCGCTAAAGCTTATCCGGCCTGTGAATCCCTTACGTAGGCCGGATAAGACGCGTGAGCGTCGTCATCCGGCACAACTTCGATCAACTAAACATCGCGGTGATTGACGCGCTGGCAAGCGAGTGGAAATGGACGTTAAATCCCACCATCGCGCCGCTGGCGTTCTCATCAACATCAATCTTGTCCACATCCAGTGCGTGTACGGTAAAAATATAGCGGTGGGTTTCGCCTTTTGGCGGAGCCGCGCCGCCATATCCCGCTTTACCGAAGTCGGTTCGCGTCTGGATAACGCCGTCTGGCACGGCGACCAGTCCGGAGCCAAAGCCCTGGGTCAGAACACGGGTATCGGCCGGTAAATTAGCCACCACCCAGTGCCACCAGCCGGAACCGGTCGGCGCATCGGGGTCGAAACAGGTCACCACGAAACTTTTGGTTCCCGCAGGGATGTCATCCCAGGCCAGATGCGGGGAAATATTATCCCCTTCATAACCCATACCGTTAAAGACATGGCGCAGGGGCAGTTTTTCCCCGTCGCGAAAATCGTTGCTGATTACTTTCATGCACTCTCCTTCAGTCTCGCCAAAAAGTGTAGCCAGAAACCTCACAGCTTACCGCCAGTTACACGTTAAAAAATGTTTCTTCACGCACAGCGTCGTTCACTGCCCGTGTCAGACGGCGCAGCTGCTCTGGCTGGATAAGATACGGCGGCATCAGATAGATAAGCTTACCAAACGGGCGGATCCACACCCCCTGCTGGACAAAGAATTTTTGCAGGGCCGCCATATTAACGGGATGCGTCGTTTCCACCACGCCGATCGCGCCCAGCACGCGTACATCCGCCACCCACGGCGATGCCTGCGCCGGGGCGAGTTCCTGGCGCAACTGGGTTTCAATGCTCGAGACCTGCGACTGCCAGTCACCAGATTCGAGTAATGACAAACTGGCAGTCGCCACCGCGCAGGCCAGCGGATTGCCCATAAACGTTGGGCCATGCATAAAACAGCCTGCCTCGCCGTTGCTGATCGTTTCCGCTACCCGGCGGGTGGTCAGGGTGGCGGACAAGGTCATCGTCCCGCCGGTCAGCGCTTTGCCCAGACACAAAATATCAGGCGCGATCCCGGCGTGTTCGCAGGCAAACAGTTTACCCGTACGGCCAAAGCCGGTAGCGATTTCATCGGCAATCAGCAGAATACCTTCACGGTCGCACATTTTGCGGATACGGCGCAGCCACTGTGGATGGTACATCCGCATCCCGCCCGCCCCCTGAACAATCGGCTCAAGAATAACCGCCGCGATCTCATGACGATGCGCGGCCATCAGGCGCGCGAAACCGACCATATCGCGCTCGTCCCATTCACCGTCCATCCGGCTTTGTGGCGCAGGGGCAAACAGGTTTTCTGGCAGGTAGCCCTTCCACAGGCTGTGCATGGAGTTGTCCGGATCGCAGACCGACATCGCGCCGAAGGTATCGCCGTGATAGCCGTTACGGAACGTCAGGAAGCGCTGACGGGATTCGCCTTTCGCCTGCCAGTATTGCAGCGCCATTTTCATCGCCACTTCCACCGCGACGGAACCGGAATCGGCGAGGAACACGCACTCCAGCGAGGCGGGCGTCATCGCAACCAGTTTCCGGCACAAAGTGACGGCGGGGGCGTGGGTGATCCCGCCGAACATGACATGCGACATGGCATCGATCTGCGTTTTCATCGCGGCGTTGAGCTGCGGGTGATTGTAGCCATGAATGGCGGCCCACCAGGACGACATGCCGTCAATCAGGCGCTCACCGTTGGATAAAATCAGTTCGCAGCCCTCGGCACGTTCAACAGGATAGACCGGCAGCGGGGTGGTCATGGAGGTATAGGGGTGCCAGATATGGCGCTGATCAAAAGCGAGATCGTCCGTTGTCATAATCGACTTGTAAACCAAATTAAAAAGATTTAGGTTTACGAGTCTACATCGTTCTCACAACAAAACGTATAAAATTATGACCACTCATTCTCGCTGGACGCTGTCGCAAGTCACCGAATTATTTGAAAAACCGTTGTTGGATCTCCTGTTCGAGGCCCAACAAATCCACCGTCAGCATTTTGATCCTCGCCAGGTGCAGGTCAGTACGCTGTTGTCGATCAAGACTGGTGCCTGCCCGGAAGACTGCAAATATTGCCCGCAAAGTTCGCGCTATAAAACGGGTCTCGAAGCCGAGCGCCTGATGGAAGTGGAGCAAGTGC
This sequence comes from Citrobacter sp. ANG330, assembly GCF_047467925.1. Lineage (NCBI taxonomy): Bacteria > Pseudomonadati > Pseudomonadota > Gammaproteobacteria > Enterobacterales > Enterobacteriaceae > Citrobacter > Citrobacter sp. ANG330. The sequence continues at coordinate 96,880 of NZ_JASJUI010000008.1, forward strand.
TGGAATCGGCGCGTAAAGCGAAGAACGCCGGTTCCACCCGTTTCTGTATGGGAGCCGCCTGGAAGAACCCGCATGAGCGTGACATGCCGTATCTGCAACAAATGGTTCAGGGGGTGAAAGCGCTGGGGCTGGAAGCCTGTATGACGCTTGGCACGCTTGATGAATCACAGGCGCAACGGCTGGCGGAGGCGGGGCTGGATTATTACAACCACAACCTTGATACGTCGCCGGAATTTTACGGCAACATCATCACCACCCGCTCCTACCAGGAGCGTCTCGACACGCTGGATAAAGTGCGTGAAGCCGGGATCAAGGTCTGTTCCGGTGGCATCGTCGGTCTGGGTGAAACGGTGACTGACCGCGCCGGGCTGCTCCTGCAACTGGCAAATCTGCCGACCCCGCCGGAAAGCGTACCGATTAACATGCTGGTGAAGGTGAAAGGTACGCCGCTTGCGGATAACGATGACGTCGATGCATTTGATTTTATTCGCACTATTGCCGTGGCACGCATCATGATGCCGACCTCGTATGTGCGCCTGTCCGCCGGTCGTGAGCAGATGAATGAGCAAACGCAGGCCATGTGCTTTATGGCTGGTGCCAACTCTATTTTCTACGGTTGCAAACTGCTCACCACGCCAAACCCGGAAGAGGACAAAGATCTCCAGCTTTTCCATAAGCTGGGGCTGAACCCGCAGCAAACGGCGGTGCTCGCCGGGGATAACGAGCAGCGTGCGCGTCTGGAGCAGGCATTGCTGACACCGGATACTGACGATTACTACAACGCAGCTGCTGTATGATCTGGCAACAAAAAATCGACGATGCGCTGGCGGCGCGTCGTTCGGCGGATACTTTGCGCCGACGTTACGCGGTAGCGCAGGGCGCCGGTCGCTGGCTGGAGACGAATGACCAGCTCTATCTCAATTTTTCCAGCAATGATTATCTGGGGTTGAGTCACCATCCGCAGATTGTCCGCGCCTGGCAGCAGGGGGCGGAGCAGTTTGGCGTCGGCAGCGGCGGCTCGGGCCACGTCAGCGGCTACTCCATTGCCCATCAGCAACTGGAAGAGGAACTGGCCGACTGGCTGGGCTATCCGCGCGCGCTGCTGTTTATCTCCGGTTTTGCCGCCAATCAGGCAGTGATAGCGGCGCTGATGGAAAAGGATGACCGGATTGTCGCTGACCGTCTCAGCCATGCTTCGCTACTGGAAGCGGCCAGTCTTTGCCCGGCCCAGCTTCGCCGCTTTACCCATAACGACGCCTCGCATCTCACGCGCCTGCTTGACGCCCCCTGTTCCGGGCGACAACTGGTGGTAACCGAAGGCGTGTTCAGCATGGATGGCGACAATGCGCCGCTTGCGGACATTCAGCAGGCCGCACAGGCGCGTAAAGCATGGCTGATGGTGGATGATGCCCACGGCATTGGCGTGAGCGGAGAAGAGGGCCGTGGGAGCTGTTGGCAGCAGCGGGTAAAACCAGAGCTGTTAGTGGTGACCTTCGGCAAAGGCTTTGGCGTCAGCGGTGCGGCGATTCTCTGTTCTGAAAGCGTTGCCGACTATCTGTTGCAGTTCGCCCGTCATCTGATTTACAGCACCAGCATGCCGCCCGCGCAGGCGATGGCGTTACAGGCGTCGCTTTCGGTGATTCGCAGCCCGGAAGGTGATGCACGCAGGGAGAAACTGACTGCGCTGATCCAGCGTTTTCGCTCGGCAGTTAATCCCGCAGATTTTACGCTGGCAGAATCACACAGCGCGATCCAGCCGCTCATTGTCGGCGAAAACGCACGCGCTCTGCAGCTGGCAAATGCATTGCGTGAGCGGGGATGCTGGGTCACGGCGATCCGCCCGCCAACCGTGCCTGCCGGTACGGCTCGTCTGCGTCTGACGTTAACCCAGTCGCATGAACCTGAGGATATCGACCGTTTGCTGGAGGTGCTGCATGGTGCTGGTGAATAAACAGGCAATCGCGGCGGCGTTTGGCCGGGCGGCAGCGCACTATGAGCAACATGCCGCATTGCAGCGCCTGAGCGCCGACGCGCTGCTGGGATTGCTGCCGCAACGCCCGTTTTTGCAGGTGCTGGATGCCGGCTGCGGGCCGGGCCGTCTGAGTCGCTACTGGCGTGACCAGGGCAGTCAGGTGACTGCGCTGGATCTCTCCGCCCGGATGCTGGACGAGGCGCGTCGTCAGGGTGTGGCGCATCATTATCTTGCCGGTGACATTGAGTCGCTGCCGTTAGCCAGCGCAACGTTTGATCTGGCCTGGAGCAATCTGGCTGTGCAGTGGTGTGACACTCTGCGTGATGCGTTGAGCGAACTGCACCGGGTTGTGCGCCCCGGTGGCTGCGTGGCCTTCACCACGCTGGCCCAGAACTCGCTGCCGGAGCTTCATCAGGCCTGGCAGGCAGTGGATAACCGGTCGCATGGCAACCGGTTTTTATCCCATGAGGCGCTGTGTGATGCGATGCAAGGCTGGCAAGGGCATCATCACGCTCTCTCCCTGACGCTGGAGTTTGATGACGCCCTGAGCGCCATGCGTTCGCTGAAAGGCATCGGCGCGACCCATTTGCATGAGGGGCGCGAGTCGCGCGTCTTAACCCGCGCGCAATTGCAGCAGCTTCAACTGGCCTGGCCCCAGCGGCAGGGAAAGTATCTTCTGACCTACCATCTTTTTGCAGGAGTGATTGAACGTGATTAACCGTTATTTTGTCACCGGTACCGATACGGAAGTCGGCAAAACCGTCGCCAGTTGTGCGCTGCTCCAGGCGGCGCGCAGCCTGGGTTACCGGACGGCCGGGTATAAGCCGGTGGCATCAGGCAGTGACATGACGCCTGAGGGGCTGCGCAACAGCGACGCCCTGGCGCTTCAGCGCAACAGCAGTCTGGCGCTGGATTATGCGGCGGTGAATCCCTATACCTTCGCGGAACCTACCTCGCCGCATATCATCAGCGCCGATGAGAGCCGCCCCATCAACGCAGACGTAATGTCCGCAGGACTCCACGCGCTGGAGGCACAGGCTGAGTGGCTGCTGGTAGAAGGTGCTGGCGGCTGGTTTACCCCGCTTGCGGAAGATTTTACCTTCGCCGACTGGGTGCAGAGCGAGCGCTTACCGGTGATCCTGGTCGTCGGTGTGAAGCTGGGGTGTATAAACCATGCCATGCTGACAGCGCAGGCGGTACAGCAGGCAGGACTTCCGCTTGTCGGGTGGGTGGCGAATGACGTCACGCCGCCGGGGAAACGCCACCGTGAGTACATGGCGACGCTTCAGCGGGTTATCCCTGCGCCGCTGTTAGGTGAAATCCCGTGGCTGGAAGCCGGAGCAGAAAAGGCGGCCACAGGACAATATCTGGATCTCGCTTTGCTTGCAGGTGAATAAAAGGCGAAATTGCGAGCAAGATCTCGTCTGCCAGACGCGCTCCGTTAGCTGATAAAAATCAAAATTTAGCGATAATTTTTTTTTATGGGCGCTCTGGCAGGCTGGACCGGGAATTTGCCAGGCGGCAGACCATATGGCCTGCAGGCAGTTATCCACCATTCCTGTGGATAACCTTGTGTATTAGAGTTAGAAAACACAAGGCAAGCGAGAGAATACGCGGCTTCCAGCCGAATTGGTGCGAAAGCCGTCTTTATGAAATATCATATATTTTACAACGAGTTAGATAAAATCAATGGCTGTCATATGGCGGTCATGGAATGCAATAAAACTTTCATCACACATCTTGACAATGTTAACCTGGTCAATGGTCTGGGGATAAACCCGCTTCACAGTGTAATATCTTGCCAGTGGTGAAATTTTAGCCGACTCCAGTCCGCTTTTACCATGCGTAACACAAATTTTATGAGGTGTTACTGTTTTTTCATCCAGTATATTTTACTGGCAATATTATCCCCTGCGAGTAAAATTACACACCTGCCCGCTCATTCCTTCAGGTAGCTGCTCATGAGTAAACCGTTCAAACTGAATTCCGCATTTAAACCGTCCGGCGATCAGCCCGAGGCGATACGCCGTCTGGAAGAGGGACTGGAGGACGGACTGGCGCATCAGACGTTGCTTGGCGTAACGGGATCAGGGAAAACGTTCACCATCGCCAATGTGATTGCGGACCTGCAGCGCCCGACGATGGTGCTGGCGCCCAACAAGACGCTGGCGGCGCAGCTGTACGGCGAAATGAAAGAGTTTTTCCCGGATAACGCGGTCGAATATTTCGTTTCCTACTACGATTACTATCAGCCGGAAGCCTACGTTCCCAGCTCTGACACGTTCATCGAAAAGGATGCGTCGGTGAATGAGCACATTGAGCAGATGCGTTTGTCCGCCACCAAAGCGTTGCTGGAGCGTCGTGACGTAATCGTTGTGGCTTCCGTTTCCGCCATCTATGGTCTGGGCGATCCGGATTTATACCTGAAAATGATGCTGCACCTGACGGTGGGCATGATCATCGATCAGCGCGCCATTTTGCGTCGACTGGCCGAGCTGCAATACACCCGTAACGATCAGGCTTTCCAGCGAGGAACTTTCCGCGTACGCGGGGAGGTGATTGACATCTTCCCGGCGGAGTCCGACGACATCGCGCTGCGTGTGGAGCTGTTTGATGAAGAGGTGGAGCGTCTTTCTCTGTTTGACCCGCTGACCGGGCAGGTGGAGTCCACTATTTCGCGCTACACCATCTACCCTAAAACGCACTACGTGACCCCGCGCGAGCGCATTGTGCAGGCGATGGAAGAGATCAAAGTCGAACTGGCTGAACGTCGCAAAATCCTCCTCGCTAATGACAAACTGCTGGAAGAGCAGCGTCTGAGCCAGCGTACCCAGTTTGATCTGGAGATGATGAACGAACTGGGCTACTGCTCGGGGATCGAAAACTACTCGCGCTACCTGTCCGGGCGCGGGCCGGGCGAACCACCGCCGACGTTGTTTGATTATCTTCCCGCCGACGGTTTGCTGGTGGTGGATGAATCGCATGTTACGATCCCGCAGATTGGCGGGATGTACCGCGGCGACCGGGCGCGCAAAGAGACGCTGGTGGAGTACGGGTTCCGTCTGCCGTCGGCGCTGGATAACCGCCCGTTAAAATTTGAAGAATTTGAAGCGCTGGCACCGCAAACCATTTATGTGTCTGCGACCCCGGGTAACTATGAGCTCGAGAAATCCGGCGGTGATGTGGTCGATCAGGTGGTGCGTCCGACAGGGTTGCTGGATCCGGTCATCGAAGTCCGTCCGGTGGCAACACAGGTGGACGATCTGCTGTCGGAGATCCGCAAACGTGCAGAGATCAACGAACGTGTGCTGGTGACCACGCTGACCAAACGCATGGCGGAAGATCTGACAGAGTATCTGGAAGAGCACGGCGAACGGGTGCGCTACCTGCACTCGGATATCGATACCGTCGAACGTATGGAAATCATTCGTGACCTGCGTCTGGGCGAGTTTGATGTGCTGGTGGGGATCAACCTGTTGCGTGAAGGTCTCGACATGCCTGAGGTATCGCTGGTGGCGATTCTCGACGCCGACAAAGAAGGGTTCCTGCGTTCCGAACGTTCGCTAATTCAGACCATTGGTCGCGCGGCGCGTAACATTAACGGGAAAGCGATTCTCTACGGCGACAAAATTACAGCCTCAATGGCGAAAGCGATTAGCGAAACCGAGCGTCGTCGTGAGAAACAGCAGCAGTACAACGAAGAGCACGGCATCGTTCCGCAGGGCCTCAATAAAAAAGTGGTCGATATTCTGGCGCTGGGGCAGAACATTGCGAAAACCAAAGCGAAGGGCCGAGGCAAGTCGCGTTCGGGAGCGAAGACGGACGTGGTGGAAATGGATATGACGCCAAAAGCGCTGCAGCAGAAGATTCACGAACTGGAAGGGCAGATGATGCAGCATGCGCAGAATCTGGAGTTCGAAGAGGCCGCGCAGATCCGCGATCAGTTGCATCAGCTGCGCGAGCTGTTTATCGCCGCGTCGTGACAGATTGCCGGATGACGGTGTAAACCATTTATCCGGCCTGCTCGATGTGATCAGTAGGCCTGATAAGCGTAGCGCCATCAGGCAATAAACTCTTTACCGCAGCGCCTGGACGGCTTTCTCCAGCGCGCTGTGTAATAACTGGCGGTCATGGCGATAAGGAATATCGCTGGCTTCCAGCACTTGCTGAATCACCACCCGGTCGCTGACCGCAGAGACATCCACCTTCGGTCCGACGATAACCGCATCAACGACTCTCTTGCCGACATACTGCTCCATAATGGTTAGCTTATCGATAAGCGTCAGGCTTGCGGCGGGGATGCTCAATTCCCGGCCCAGATTGCCGATATAAACCATCGGCGCCTGCGTGCGACGCAGCGCCTGCGCGAGATCATCGAGCAGCAGAATCGGCATCAGGCTGGTGTAAAAGCTGCCCGGACCGATAATAATCAGGTCGGCGTCGTTGATCGCCTGGACCGCTTCCCGGGTTGTGGGAACCTTCGGTGAGAGCATCAGTTCCTGCAAGGGCGAGGTGAGCTGATCAATATTCACTTCACCGTACACTTCATGTCCCTGATCGTCGATCGCCATCAGGTCAACGGGCAGCTCCGACATGGGGATTAAATGCGCGTCCACTTTCAGCAGATTACGAATTAAGTTGATGGCTTCCAGAGGCCGCACGCTCAGGTGATCGAGCGCCTTTAACATCAGATTTCCGAGGTTATGACCGGAAAGTTCGCCATTACCGCCAAAACGGTACTCAAACATGGCGGAAGCGACGCTCGGTTCGGTAATCAACTGGTTGAGACAGTTGCGCATATCGCCCCAGGCGATTCCCCCTTCCGAGCGGCGAATACGGCCCGTCGAGCCGCCGTTATCGGTAGTGGTCACGATACCGGTGAGGCGTGAGCCCAGAGAGGAGAGGGAAGAGAGAACGCGTCCTAATCCATGCCCTCCGCCGAGAGCCACGACACGATCCAGGTCAGCCAGCGTACGATTGCGCATAAAAATTCCTGAAGTCAGATTTACCGCGCTACAGTAGCGCAAACAAGGGCTTTTCAGCAATTCACCAACGGCGAGTCAGTAAAATAAATTCTTACAGGCTACCTCTTTCGGATAAGGCTGCCCTGAGATCGAGATGATGTACATCAATGCAAAAGTGCTCATTTTGCTTATTCTGTAGCGAATTAGCACGATCATGGCGTTATGTTTATGATTATATAGCGTAAAGTGTAAATGGCATATTGCCTGTTTACGCGCTAGTATCGGCATAACCACTATAAACACTCTAGCCTCTGCACCTAAGTCATTTGATACGGTGCTTTGGCCGTGACAATGCAAAACGCGTTGCCACCAGGGCGCAGGAAGAAATGACTTCGCCTCCCGTATCTGGAAAGGTGTACATGGCCTCACAACTGACCGATGCTTTTGCACGCAAGTTCTATTATTTGCGCCTGTCGATTACCGACGTGTGTAACTTTCGTTGCACCTACTGTCTGCCGGACGGCTACAAGCCCGGCGGCGTCACCAATAAGGGTTTTCTGACCGTCGATGAAATTCGTCGGGTAACCCGCGCCTTCGCGAATCTGGGCACCGAAAAAGTGCGCCTGACCGGCGGCGAACCCTCTTTACGCCGGGATTTCACCGATATCATTGCCGCCGTGCGCGAGAACGAAGCGATTCGTCAACTGGCGGTGACCACTAACGGCTACCGTCTGGCGCGTGATGCCGCCCACTGGCGCGAGGCTGGTTTGACCGGCATTAATGTCAGCGTCGATAGCCTCGATGCGCGTCAGTTCCACGCGATTACCGGGCAGGATAAATTCCGGCAGGTGATGGCGGGCATCGACGCCGCGTTTGATGCCGGTTTTGAAAAAGTTAAAGTCAACACCGTGCTGATGCGCGATGTGAACCATCATCAGCTCGATACCTTTCTCGATTGGATCCAGACGCGTCCTATTCAACTGCGCTTCATCGAACTGATGGAAACTGGCGAGGGCAGCGATCTGTTCCGCAAACATCACATCTCTGGTCAGGTGTTACGCGATGAACTCCTGCGACGCGGCTGGATCCATCAGCTACGCCAGCGCAGCGACGGCCCGGCCCAGGTCTTCTGTCATCCTGATTATGAGGGTGAAATCGGCCTCATAATGCCGTACGAAAAAGACTTTTGTGCAACCTGCAACCGTCTGCGCGTCTCCTCTGTGGGTAAACTCCATCTTTGTCTGTTCGGCGAGGGCGGCGTTAGCCTGCGCGATCTGCTGGAAGACGATACACAGCAAGCCGCGCTGGAAACGCGCATTTCGCAGGCGTTGCGTGAGAAAAAGCAGACCCATTTTCTGCACCAGAACAACACCGGTATTACCCAGAACCTCTCATACATCGGCGGTTAACGCCGCGTGAACAAGGAGTTTTCCATGAGTCAGGTAAGTGCTGAATTTATCCCGACCCGCATTGCTATTCTGACGGTATCGAATCGTCGTGGCGAAGAGGACGACACCTCTGGTCATTTCCTGCGTGATTCCGCACAGGAAGCGGGGCATCAGGTTATCGATAAAGCGATTGTCAAAGAGAACCGCTATGCCATTCGCGCGCAGGTGTCGGCGTGGATTGCCAGTGAAGAGGTGCAGGTGGTGTTGATCACCGGCGGCACGGGTCTTACTGATGGCGACCAGGCACCGGAAGCGCTGCTGCCGCTGTTTGATCGCGAAGTGGAAGGCTTCGGCGAAGTGTTCCGCATGTTGTCGTTTGAAGAGATTGGCACCGCGACGTTGCAGTCACGCGCGGTGGCGGGTGTCGCGAACAAAACGCTCATCTTCGCGATGCCGGGTTCGACGAAAGCCTGCCGCACGGCGTGGGACAATATTATTGCCCCGCAGCTGGATGCCCGTACGCGTCCCTGTAATTTTCACCCACATCTGAAGAAATAAGTATGTCGCAACTGACTCACATTAACGCCGCCGGCGAAGCGCACATGGTTGATGTCTCCGCAAAAACCGAGACCGTGCGTGAAGCGCGCGCGGAAGCTTTTGTCACCATGCGCAGCGAAACGCTGACCATGATTATCGACGGCAGCCACCATAAGGGCGATGTGTTCGCCACCGCGCGTATCGCCGGGATTCAGGCTGCCAAACGGACCTGGGAACTGATCCCCCTTTGCCACCCGCTGTTACTGAGCAAAGTGGAAGTCCAGCTCCAGGCACAGCCGGAACACAACCGTGTCCGTATTGAATCGCTGTGTCGTCTCACCGGGAAAACCGGCGTAGAGATGGAAGCGCTCACGGCAGCGTCGGTAGCGGCATTGACCATCTACGACATGTGCAAAGCGGTGCAGAAAGACATGGTGATTGGCCCGGTACGACTGCTGGCGAAAAGCGGCGGCAAGTCTGGTGATTTTAAGGCGGATTCGAATGATTAAGGTTTTGTTCTTCGCCCAGGTTCGCGAACTGGTGGGTACGGATACGCTGGACGTCGCGGCAGCGTTCCCGACGGTGGAAGCTCTGCGTCAGCATCTGGCGGCTAACAGCCATCGTTGGGCGCTGGCGCTGGAAGACGGCAAACTGCTGGCGGCGGTCAACCAGACGCTGGTGAGCTTTGATCATCCGCTCACTGACGGGGATGAAGTGGCGTTCTTTCCTCCGGTCACGGGAGGCTGAGATGAGCGAAACCAAAATCGTTGTCGGGGCAGCGCCTTTCAGCGTAGGGGAAGAGTATCCCTGGCTGGCGGAACGCGACGAAGACGGCGCGGTGGTGACCTTCACCGGTAAAGTGCGCAACCATAATCTCGGCGACAGCGTAAAGGCGCTGACGCTGGAGCACTATCCAGGCATGACGGAAAAAGCGCTGGCGGAGATTGTTGAACAGGCACGCGTTCGCTGGCCGCTGGGGCGCGTCACGGTGATTCACCGGATTGGCGAACTGTGGCCAGGCGATGAAATTGTCTTTGTCGGCGTGACCAGCGCGCATCGTAGCAGCGCATTTGAGGCGGGGCAGTTCATCATGGATTATCTGAAAACCCGTGCGCCGTTCTGGAAGCGTGAAGCGACGCCAGAAGGCGAACGCTGGGTGGACGCTCGCGACAGCGACCAGCAGGCCGCCAAACGCTGGTAGTACAATAATGTGATACGCTTAGTCTGAGTTATCACTTTTAATCAGGAGATTGAAATGGACCGATTTCCACGATCCGAATCGATAGTGCAGGCGCGTTCAGGCCTGCAAACGTATATGGCGCAGGTGTATGGCTGGATGACGGTCGGGTTGCTGCTTACTGCGTTTATTGCGTGGTATGCGGCGAACTCCAGCGCCTTTATGGAGCTACTCTATACCAACCGACTCTTTTTCTTTGGTCTGGTCATTGCACAATTAGCCGTAGTTTTTGTGCTGTCCGGTCTGGTTAACAGACTCAGTGCGGGGGTGATGACGACGCTGTTTATGCTCTATTCGGTACTCACCGGTCTGACGCTTTCCAGTATCTTCATCATTTACACCGCCTCCTCGATTGCCAGCACCTTCGTGGTCACCGGTGGGATGTTTGGTGTAATGAGCCTGTGGGGATACACCACGAAGCGCGATCTGAGCGGCTGGGGCAACATGCTGTTCATGGCGCTGATCGGTATCATTCTGGCGTCGCTGGTGAACTTCTGGCTGAAAAGCGAGGCGCTGATGTGGGCGGTGACCTATATCGGGGTGGTGGTGTTTGTCGGCCTGACCGCCTATGACACCCAGAAGCTGAAAAACATCGGCGAGCAAATCGACGTGCGCGACAGTTCTAACCTGCGTAAATATTCGATTCTCGGCGCGTTAACGCTGTATCTGGACTTTATCAACCTGTTCCTGATGCTGCTGCGTATCTTCGGCAATCGCCGCTGAGTTCGTTGTGTTGGATGGCGGCTACGCCTTATCCTGCCTACAAAAATGATCCTGTAGGCCTGATAAGCGTAGCGCCATCAGGCAAAGATTTGTCATTTTGCCATCGCCTTCTCATTTTTGGCCCGTAGCTTCTTCGCCCGACTCTCCAGCACCAGATAGCAAATCAGCGCCAGCAGCAAGGGAATAAAGTAATACAGCACGCGGTAGGCGAGCAGGGCGGCAATAATCGTGCCTTGCGAGGTATGTTCACCTGCCAACAGCGCGATAAACACCGCTTCGAGCACGCCAATCCCGGCCGGAATATGCACAATCACCCCCGCGATACTGCTGACCAGCAGTACGCCCAGCACGAAGAAGTAGTTCACATCCTGACCCATTAACAGCCAGATGATTACCCCCATCACCATCCAGTTGGCGCTGGAAATTCCCATCTGCGCCAGCGCAAACTTCCATGAAGGCAGCACCAGCTTCTGCCCTTTGATCGTCATATGACGATGTTTAGCAAAGGCGCAAAACCACATATAGACGGCAATCACCAACAACAGCACCACGCCGAGAATACGCAGTGTACCCTCATCGATATACCAGTGAGCCGGAAGCTGCACCACACCGAAGGTAAAGATGATCCCGCCAAGCAGAATGTACCCCAGCCAGTTGGTGGTGATGCTGAGCGAAAAAATGCGGGTGATGGTGCTTCCCGGTAGGCCGAGGCGTGAATAGAGGCGGTAGCGCATACCGATACCGCCGACCCAGGTACTGAGCGTCAGGTTAAAGGCGTAACAGATAAAGGACACCAGCATGACCTGCCGCTTCGCCAGTTTATGTCCGCAATACGCGCGCCCCAGCAGGTCATAGCAGCCGTACAGCAGATAACTGAGGATCACCAGCCCGACCGCGCTGAGTAACGCAATCCGGTTGTAGTCGCGGATCACCGTCCAGACGTCTTCCCAGTTCACCTTTTTGGCGTAGACGACCAGCAACACGATCACGGCGATAAAAAACAGCCAGGTCAGGATTTTTTTCGCCAGCCGCCAGCGTGGATGTGATTTTGCCATCAGGGTTTAGCTCCTGTGTTCTGAACCTCTACCCGATCCTGGGTTTCCATCTCGGGCTGGGCGGGGGGATCAACCTGCGCCAGACGCGGCGTATGTGCCGGAAGCCAGCCGACCAGCGCCGGGAAATGGCGTAAAAAGTGGAACGCCAGCACGCTCTTGGTGAGGTTCCACCAGGTGCGTCTGGGCAGCATCGACTCATCCACTTGTTTACAGTCCCTGGCGATAATCGCGCTAAGGTTGTCGCGCAGCGTCTGGTTAAACTGGCGATCGTGAATAATCAGGTTCGCTTCCAGATTCAACGACAGACTCAGAGGGTCAAGATTGCTGGAGCCGACGGTCGCCCAGTGGTCATCCATCAGCGCGACTTTGCCGTGCAGTGGTTTACGCCGGTATTCATAGACATGGACGCCGCCTTTCACCAGATAGTTGTACAACAGGCGCGCGCCCACCTTCACAATCGGCATGTCCGGCTCGCCCTGCACAATGAGCTTCACCCGTACGCCACGACGGGCAGCCTTGCGCATCGCGTGCAACAGCCGGTAGCCAGGGAAGAAGTAGGCATTAGCAATGATCACTTCGCGCCGCGCCTGGGTGAGCATTTTCAGGTAGTGACGCTCGATATCATCACGGTGTTCGTCGTTGTCGCGCCAGACAAACAGCACCTGTGCTTCACCGGGCTGACGGTTTTCCACTGCCTGATGATGGCGTTTCCACCAGCGACGCACCGCACTCTGACCGGGCAGGTTTTCCACTTCGAACTGCAGAATGTCCGCCACAATGGGCCCTTCGACACGCACCGCGTAATCCTGCTTGGCCTCTGGCCCATAGTCGGACATATGTTCGGCGGAATAGTTAATCCCGCCGACAAACGCCACACGGGCGTCAATCACCACAATTTTGCGGTGCATGCGGCGAAAGACGTTGGTCCGCATACCGAACACCCGTGGCCGCGGATCGTAGTAGCGAAACACCACGCCTGCTGAGGTCAGTTCATTGACGAACGCATCGCTCAGGTCCGGTGAGCCGTAGCCGTCCAGCAACACTTCGGCCTTCACGCCGCGTTGTGCCGCCTTCAACAGGGCGGCATGCAGTTGTTTACCGACCTTATCTTCAAACCAGATGAAGGTCTCAAGGATGATCCTTTGCTCAGCCTCGGCAATGGCCTCAAATACGGCGGGATAAAACTGATCGCCGTTTTCCAGCAACTGGATCTGGTTGCCTTCACGCCAGTCACATTTCATAGATGGATCTCCGCGCTAAGGGGGGCATGGTCAGACAGGTGTCGCCAGTTACGCAGCGGCAGCGCCGTCGGCGCACTGGCGTTAGCATTTTTGACGTAAATACGATCGAGGCGCAGCAGCGGCAGACTCACCGGAAAGGTGCGCGCTGGCCGACCGTGGGCGCGGGTAAAAATCTCTTCCAGCCCGGCAGACGTTTTTAACGGACGGTTTGCCTTCTGCCGCCAGTCGTTAAAATCACCGGCCACTACCACCGGTTCGCCGTCGGGCAGGGCGTTGACCCAGTCGCCAAGCAATTTAAGCTGCGCCTGCCGATGTGCTTCGCGCAGACCGAGATGTACGCACATCACATGAATCGATTTTCCAAGTTGCGGTGGAACAATCTGACAATAGAGCACACCGCGTTTTTCGCTGCCCGCAACCGAAACATCTCTGTTTTCATAATGTTCAATAGGATAGCGTGACAGCACCGCATTGCCATGATGACCTTCCGGGTAGACGGCGTTGCGCCCATAGGCGTAGTCACTCCACATGGTGTCGGCGAGAAATTCGTAGTGAGTGGTATCCGGCCAGTTCTCGACGTGCAGCGGATGGACCTCGTGCGCGCCCATTACCTCTTGCAGACAAACGATGTCGGCACCCACCGTGCGAACAGCATCGCGCAGCTCCGGTAAAATGAAGCGTTTGTTAAAGGCGGTAAAGCCTTTATGGGTATTAATGGTGAGTACATTGAATGAAAATCGCTGTGTATGTCCGGTCATATTTCTCCTGTCGGCGTCACTCTCCTGATTGAAATAGTGTAGTCGGCATCACAAAAAGGTGCGGTGTTACGGAATTTTCCGTAAAGTGCGGTACTCTGAGTCATTAGACAGAAATCCTTCAGGAGAAAAGCCATGAGGTGGCAACAACGTGTTCGTGTCGCAACGGGGTTAAGTTGCTGGCAGATTATGTTGCATTTACTGGTCGTGGCGTTGTTGGTCATGGGCTGGATGAGCGGCACTTTGGTGCACGTCGGCCTGGGATTATGCGTAGTGTATGGCGTGACCGTATTACTGATGCTGGCGTTACAGCGTCATCATGAACAGCGCTGGCGTGAAGTCGCGGACGTGCTGGAAGAACTCACCACCACCTGGTATTTCGGCGCGGCGCTGATCGTGCTGTGGCTGTTGTCCCGGGTTTTACAAAACAACGTCCTGCTGGCGTTAGCGGGACTCGCCATCCTGGCCGGACCCGCAGTGGTGTCGCTGTTGGCGAAAGACAAAAAGCTACATGATTTTGCGTCTAAACATCGCATACGCCGCTGATCCTGTCGTGGCCGCGATCACCAGTAGCGGCCACAAACTTCCCCAGACAATCTGCAAGCTCGCATCCTTCAAATAGATTTGCTTGGTGATATCCGTAAAGTGACGAATCGGGTTAATCCACGTCAGGTTCTGCAACCAGACCGGCATATTCTCGACCGGAGAGACGTATCCCGAGAGTAAAATCGCCGGCATCATAAAGACGAATACGCCGATAAACGCCTGCTGCTGCGTGGAGCAAAGGGATGAAATCAGCAGCCCAAAGCCTACCAGCGACAAGCCGTAAATCACCATGGTGAAGTAAAACAACGCCAGCGATCCGGCAAACGGGATTTCATACGCCCAGATGCCGATCGCCAGGACGATGGTGGCCTGAAAGGTCGCCACAATCAGCGCGGGAACCGCTTTGCCGATGAAGATTTGCCAGGTGGTGAGTGGGGAGACCAGCAGTTGATCCAGCGTACCCTGTTCACGCTCACGCGCAACCGAGAGTGAAGTGACGATCATCACGCCGATAGTGGTAATCATCGCGATCAGCGACGGCACCACAAACCATTTGTAGTCGAGGTTCGGGTTGTACCAGTTGCGCACCACCAGCTCGCTGTTGTTGGGTTTCGGTTTGCCCTCCATTAATTCCTGCTGATAGTTCTTCACTACCTGCTGGAGATAGTTGGCGGCGATCTGCGCGCTGTTCGAGTTACGTCCGTCGAGAATTAACTGCATGGGCGCAGACTGAAAGGTATCCAGGTTGCGCGAGAAGTCCGCCGGAAAACGCACCAGCAGCAGCGCTTTTTGCGTATCAATCGTGGGCTGGATTTCCTGTGGGCTTTTCAGCAGCAGAACATGGGTAAACGCGCTGGCCCGGGCGAAGCGCTGGGTCAGTTCAACCGAATGCTTGCCGTTGTCTTCGTTATAAATGGCGATAGTGGCGTTGGTCACTTCCAGCGTTGCGGCGAAGGGAAACAGGATCACCTGAATCAGCACCGGCAAAATTAAAATCGCACGGGTCTGCGGCTCGCGCAGTAGCGACTGCAATTCTTTGCGGATTAACGTCCATAAACGATGAAACATAATTTTGCCCTTATAACCCGATGAAGCACCCCGTAGGCCTGATTAGCGCAGCGCCATCAGGCAGTCGGTGCCGGATGACGGCGTAAACGCCTTATCCGGCCTGCACGCTGTTGATTACAGCAATATCCCGTAGGCCTGATAAGCGCAGCGCCATCAGGCAGTCGGTGCCGGATGACGGCGTAAATGCCTTATCCGGCCTACACGCTGTTGGTTACAGCAATATCCCGTAGGCCTGATAAGCGCAGCGCCATCAGGCAGTCGGTGCCGGATGACGGCGTAAACGCCTTATCCGGCCTACACGCTGTTGATTACAGCAATATCCCGTAGGCCTGATAAGCGCAGCGCCATCAGGCAGCCGGTGCCGGATGACGGCGTAAACGCCTTATCCGGCCTACACGGCGTTGATTACAGCAATATCCCGTAGGCCTGATAAGCGCAGCGCCATCAGGCAGCCGATGCCGGATGACGGCGTAAACGCCTTATCCGTCCTACACGGCGTTGATTACAGCATTATCCCGTAGGCCTGATAAGCGCAGCGCCATCAGGCAGCCGGTGCCGGATGACGGCGTAAACGCCTTATCCGGCCTACAGGCTGTTGATTACATCAATATCCCGTAGGCCTGATAAGCGCAGCGCCATCAGGCAGCCGATGCCGGATGACGGCGTAAACGCCTTATCCGGCCTGCACACTGTTGATTACAGCAATATCCCGTAGGCCTGATAAGCGCAGCGCCATCAGGCACACTGCCGTTTGTTAACTCAATCCAGCCGACGTTTGGTTTTTATCCATGTCAGGCCAATAAACATCACCGCTGAGGCTACCAAAAACAGCACGTTGACCACCAGTACCACCGGAATATTGCCGGCAAGGAACAGGCTTTGCAGGGTGCTGACGAAATAGCGCGCCGGAATAATATAGGTCACGGCGCGGATCACCGCAGGCATACTGTCTATCTGAAAAATAAAACCTGACAGCATAATCGACGGCAAAAAAGCAGCGTTAAGCGCCACCTGGGCGGCGTTAAACTGATTGCGGGTGATGGTGGAGATCAGAAGTCCCATCCCCAGCGTGCTGAGCAAAAACAGGCTGGTAATCAAAAACAGCACCAGCAGTGAACCGCGATACGGCACGCCGAGAATAAACACCGACACCAGCATACACAGCAGCATCGCCAGCATGCCGAGGAAGTAGTAGGGGATGAGCTTGCACAGCAGCAGTTCAACGCGTGTGACCTCCGTGGAGAGCAGCGCCTCCATCGTTCCGCGCTCCCATTCACGCGCCACCACCAGCGAGGTGAGGATCGCGCCGATCACCGTCATGATGATGGTCACCGCGCCCGGGATAATAAAATGCTGGCTGATGGCCGCCGGGTTAAACCAGTAGCGGGTTTGCACCTCAATCAGAGGTTCAAACGTTTCCCCGCGATCTTCCGCTCGCTGCATCTGCCAGATTTGCCAGATCCCTTCCACATAGCCCTGCACGAAGTTGGCGGTATTGGGTTCACTGCCGTCGGTGATGACCTGAATGGGGGCGGTGTCGTTGGCGCGCGCCATCTGCTGGGCGAAATCGACCGGAATCACTACCAGACCGCGAATGCGCCCGGCCTGCATCTTTTCAATCAGCGCCTGGCGGTTATCGCTGATGGTGGCGTCGATGTACGGCGAACCGGTCATTGCATGGGTGAAGTCCAGCGCCTCTTCGCTTTGTTGCTCGAGCAGGATACCCACCCGCAGCTTGCTGGAGTCAAGGTTAATGCCGTAGCCAAAAATAAACAGCAGCAGCAGAGGGATCACCACGGCGATCAGCCAGCTACTGGGATCGCGGACGATCTGTCGCGTCTCTTTGACGCACAGCGCCCGCACGCGACGCCATGAAAGAAAGCGATTAGGCATTGGTATGCTCCTTATCCCAGTCGTTAATCAACCGGATAAAGGCCTGTTCCATGGTCGGATCCGGCGTGTCATCATCGGCTGCCTTTGCTTTCAGATCGTCCGGCGTGCCGCTGGCAATCAGCTTTCCGCGATAGACCAGGCCGATACGGTCGCAGTATTCCGCCTCATCCATAAAGTGGGTTGTCACCATCACAGTGACGCCTTTTTCCACCATGCTGTTGATATGCAACCAGAATTCGCGGCGGGTGAGGGGATCAACGCCGGACGTCGGTTCGTCGAGAAACAAAATGTCCGGCTCGTGCATCAGCGAACAGGCCAGTGCCAGACGCTGCTTAAAGCCCAGCGGCAGTTCGTCGGTCGCATGCGAGGCGATGCTTTTCAGGCCAAACGCGTCGCTCATGCGGGCAATTTTTTCGTCCTGCGCACGTCCCCGCAGGCCATATACGCCGGAAAAGAAACGCAGGTTCTGCTCTACGGTCAGATTGCCGTAGAGCGAGAATTTTTGCGCCATATAGCCCAGATGCTGACGCGCTTTGCCTGAACTGACTTTCAGGTCCATATCCAGCACCAGCGCTTTGCCGGAAGTCGGCACCAACAGACCGCACATCATCTTAAAGGTGGTCGATTTCCCCGCGCCGTTAGGACCCAGAAGGCCAAAAATTTCTCCGCGCTGGACGGCGAAATCAACGTGATCGGTGGCGGCGAAATCGCCGAATTTTTTGGTCAGCGCTTTCGCTTCAATCACCGTTTCGCCCGGCGTCCCTTCAACGGTGTGCAGAATCGCGCCCAGCGGGGATTCCGACGTGGCGGCACCGCCCAGCAGATCGATAAACGCGTCTTCGAAGCGTGGCGCAGTCTCGCTGATGTCGATCGCCGGCATGTCCTCACCGTGACGAATATCCTCTGCGGTCGCCTCTTTTTTCAGGATCAGACGCACCGATCTCCCCTGGATCATGCCGTCGCTCACCTGCGGCAGTTTTAACGCCCTCTGAAGCAGTTTCCGGTTATTTTCCTGCGGGCTGTGCATCAAAAAACTGCGTCCCGCCATGGTTTGCGTCAGTTGGGTCGGCTCTCCCTGATACAGCAGTTCGCCTTCGTTCATCAGCAGCACGTCCCGACACTGTTCGGCTTCATCGAGATACGAGGTGCTCCACAGGATCAACATTCCGTCACCGGCCAGTTCGTGCACCATTTGCCATAATTCACGCCGTGAGATAGGGTCAACGCCGACGCCGGGTTCATCCAGCAGCAGGACTCTGGGTTCACCGACCAGCGTACAGGCCAGCCCCAGCTTCTGTTTCATTCCGCCGGACAGTTTTCCCGCCAGACGACCGGTAAACGGCCCCAGTGAGGTAAATTCCAGCAGGCGGGCAAAGGTTTTTTCCCGCACCTCACCCGTAACGCTGCGCAAATCCGCGTACAGATTGAGGTTCTCCATCACCGTGAGATCTTCATACAGGCCGAATTTTTGCGGCATGTAACCAAGCACAGCATGCAGCGCGCTGTCGTTTTTGACAGGATCATAGCCAATCACCGTCGCGCTGCCGCCATCCGGCTTCAACAACCCTGCCAGCATGCGCATCAGCGTGGTTTTTCCGGCGCCGTCCGGCCCCACCAGCCCGGTCACATATCCGGCGTGAATCGTACAGTCGAGCGGAGCGACCGCCGGTTTATCCATGCCCGCGAAACGCTTCGTCAGCGCGCTCAGCGTAATGACGGCGTCATTCATGTCCGGCCTCGTTGCCGAATTTCACTGTCACCGGCATGCCCTGACGCAGGGCGTCGTCGGCATCGGTGACCACAATACGCAGGCGATAAACCAGATCGGTACGCAGGTCCGGCGTCTCTACCGTTTTTGGGGTAAATTCCGCAGTCGGGGAGACAAAGCCGATTTTACCGTGGTAAGGCTTATCGGGGCGTCCGTCGGTATAAAGCAGGATCTCACGTCCCGGCTGCGCCTGGGAAAGGTTGCGCTCATCGACGTAGGCGCGCACCCAGACTGGTCGGGTGAGAGAAAGCGTCAGCACGGTGCCCCCTGCGTTGAGCATGCTGCCCGGTTCGACTGCACGGGTTAATAGCGTGCCGTTTGAAGGCGAGAAAAGCGTAGTGTCATGGAGATCCAGCTCAGCCTGCGCCAGTTGCGCCTGCGCCTGTTCAAGGCTGGCTTTCGCCTGGGCGATGTCCTGTTCGCGATTCCCGGAACGGTACTGAGTGAGTTTGTCCTGGGCCGATTTCAACGTGGCCAGCGACTGGTCGCGGGACGAGCGGGCGTTTTCCAGATCGTTGGCGGAAATGGTGCGGCTTTTCCACAATCCCTGCTGACGGTTGTAGAAATTCTGTGCGTAATCATAGGCGGCCTGCGCCTGTTTCACTGCCGCCGCCGCCTGGGCAATTTCTTCCTGACGATAGCCCGCCAGCATCAAATCGTACTGGGCCTTTGCGACGGAAACACCGGCTTTTGCCTGCATCAGGGCGTTTTCATAAGGGGCGTTATCCAGCTTGCCCAGCTCCTGTCCCGCTTTAATGGCATCGCCTTCATCCACTGCCAGCGACGCGAGTCGGCCACCGACGCGAAAGCTAAGGTTAACGGTACGGATGTCCACGTTGCCGTAGAGCGTCAGTCCGTTATCCTGCCGGCTTTGATACCACCATGTGCCACCCGCAATCACGGCGAGCAATGCCGCAATCACCAGCCCAATAACGACAGGTTTTTTCATCAGTCCAGACTCCTTTGCGATAAACCTTGCAGGATAAGATCGATATGACAGGTCACGGTTTGCGTAATCAGCGCCGTTTTGTCTTCATCAAACTGCGACCAGCCGGTGCGTAACAGAATCGTTTCTTTACCGAGACGGAATGCCAGCACTTCGCCCAGCAGGGCATGTGTGTGCAAAATCATCCGCGTGTCGTTGGCATCACAGCCAGTATAGGCGGCGATAAGACGGGTCAGATGACTGTGCAGCGGCTCAATAACCTGCTCGTGCACCCGTTGATACGCCGCGGTAGGGGAGAGCTGTTCACGCGAGATAAATTTGCTCAGATTAACGGTGTCATCCTGGGTCAACAGCATGATCATGTTTTTGCAGGCGCGCAGAATCAGCTCGCGCATCGCGGCGCGGTCGGGATTTCCCTGGGCAAACAACCGTTCGGCTTCTTCCGCGTGAGGACGAAATTGTTCGCCAATAAAATCGGCAATCCATTGGGCGCAGGCGAGGTATAAATCCTCTTTTGAGCCAAAATAGTAGGTAATGGCGGCAATATTTTGTCCGGCCTGTGCGGCAATGTCGCGGGTGGTGGCATGCAGACCGTACTCGCCAAACTGCGCCAGCGCGGCGGCAATCAACTGGCTTTTCGCCTGTTCCCCTTTCGTTGTCATGGTGGGTGTATTCATCACGCGACCCAATTCTTAATCAATCGATTGATTAAGATTATGACTGAAAATCATCCTTGTCCAGTCAGGTGGATTATTTTGTCTGTGCCGGTAACAGGGATAATTTATGCGGTACGTCACAAAAACTGCTACACTCCGCCCCTTCATGACATTGTGGTTTTTGTCATTCCCAAATTGTATGCATCTCCCTGAAAACGACACCGGGAACGGTCGGGGCGGTCCGGAGTAGTTATGTCTTTTGATTCCCTGGGTTTGAACCCTGATATTCTGCGTGCCATTGCCGAGCAGGGTTACCGTGAACCTACCCCTATTCAGCAACAGGCGATCCCCGCCGTGCTGGAAGGTCGCGACCTGATGGCGAGTGCGCAGACCGGTACGGGTAAAACGGCGGGCTTTACGCTGCCGCTGTTACAGCACCTTATTACCAAACAGCCGCATGGCAAAGGGCGTCGCCCGGTGCGTGCCCTGATCCTGACGCCGACGCGTGAGCTGGCGGCGCAGATTGGTGAAAACGTCCGTGATTACAGCAAGTATCTGAACATCCGTTCGCTGGTGGTTTTTGGCGGTGTGAGCATTAACCCGCAGATGATGAAACTGCGCGGTGGCGTCGATGTGCTGGTGGCAACGCCGGGCCGCTTGCTGGACCTGGAACACCAGAACGCGGTGAAGCTGGATCAGATTGAAATTCTGGTGCTGGATGAAGCGGACCGTATGCTGGATATGGGCTTTATTCACGATATTCGCCGCGTGTTAGCAAAACTGCCGGCGAAACGTCAGAACCTGCTGTTTTCCGCGACGTTCTCTGATGAGATCAAAGCGCTGGCTGAAAAGCTGTTGCATAACCCGCTGGAAATTGAAGTCGCGCGTCGTAACACGGCGTCAGAGCAGGTCACGCAGCACGTCCATTTTGTCGATAAGAAACGCAAGCGCGAACTGTTGTCGCAGATGATCGGTCAGGGCAACTGGCAGCAAGTGCTGGTCTTTACCCGCACCAAACACGGCGCCAATCACCTGGCGGAACAGCTCAACAAAGACGGTATCCGCAGCGCAGCGATCCACGGTAATAAGAGCCAGGGGGCGCGTACCCGTGCGCTGGCGGATTTTAAATCAGGCGATATCCGCGTGCTGGTGGCAACGGATATTGCGGCGCGTGGTCTGGATATCGAAGAACTGCCGCACGTGGTGAACTACGAGTTGCCGAACGTTCCGGAAGATTATGTGCACCGTATCGGTCGTACCGGACGGGCAGCCGCTACCGGTGAAGCGCTGTCGCTGGTCTGTGTTGATGAACACAAACTGCTGCGTGACATTGAAAAGCTGCTGAAAAAAGAGATCCCGCGTATTACCACGCCGGGCTATGAGCCGGATCCCTCGATCAAAGCTGAGCCGATCCAGAATGGTCGCCAGCAGCGTAGTGGCGGCGGCGGCCGGGGCCGTGGTCAGGGACAAGGGCAGGGCGCAGGTCGTGCTCAGCAGCCGCGTCGTCAGGACGGTGGTGCGTCGAAGGGCAAACCCCGCAGCGCAGAAGGCAAACCGGCTGGCGAAAAGCCGCGTCCGCCGCGCCGTCCGCGCAGAATTACACCCGTGCAGTAAGGGGGTCAGGAAGGCCTGATACTCTGAGAAATGTTACGTTCACTTTGTATTCAGTGATTCTCTGAAACCGCAGTACACGTGAACGTGCAAGGGAGGCTCACCGCCGCCTCCCTTGCAACCCTGGCTCCCGGCAAGGAAAATCGCCACTTCGTGGTTCATTCGTCTTATGCCGTCTGCCTGTCGGGTCGTGGTCGAGCTTGCATCCATGCAGGCCGTTCCCTCCGCCCGCTTCCCTGCGGGCGGCCCCGGTCAGCCGCCAACGCCTCATCGATTTTCACGCCGGACCAATGCCATCGCTTCAATTCTCTGCTTTTCAGCTAAATTCACTTCGCTGTAAAAAAAAGCAAACCGTGGAGATGGTCAGGTATGGATAGGTCCGGCTGAAAATTGCCGGGAGCAATTTTGAACAGCACTTGTGCTGGCCCCGAAGGGGTGAGCCCCATGGATGGGGCGAATAATTCGCGAAGCGACAATTTTCCAGCCGGGAGCCAGGATTGTTAAGGAGGCGGCGACGAGCCTCCTTAACCCGTTCACAGGTACTGGTGTACCAGATTGGCTGCGAACATGAGGTGAACGGTACTCGTCCCACAGGGGCATATGCTTCTCAAAGCGTATACGCCCCCTCACTCCCCTGAATTCTGTGATTTCAACACAATAGAACAGGTATACCGTCCCGCCGGATGAATTGAAATCGTGGTCTCGAACACTTTTCCGTCACGATCCCGGTAGCGTCGCACGATCCGCATCCCCGGCGAATCGGGCTCGACATTCAGTATCTTCGCAATTTTCTTCGGTACACCCACCGCGGTGATCGTCTGATGCACTTCGTGACTTTTAATCCCGTAGTGCGTTTCGATCAGATCGCTGATTAGTGAGTGCGGATCGTCACGGATAAACGTGCGCAGCCTGGCGTAATCCGTGCTGGCGTAGCTGTCCGTCCAGCAAATGGGGGCGTCCGGGTTTTGCGCATCCTCGCGAATACTGGCGATATGTAGCCAGCGTGAACCAGGCGGACAATCTATCAGCTGAGAAAGCTCAATATCCGCCACAATCTCATCGATCTTCTTAATCACCCGCAGATTGTTTTTCGCCAGCAGCAATAAATCTTCCAGATGCGACAGCGGATGGTTAACCCCGCTTGCTGGCGGCTCACATACGCGCGTACCCGCGCCTTTACGCCGCGAAATCAGCCCCTGTTCCGTTAATTCCCGCAACGCTTCGCGCATGGTGTGACGGCTCACCTGCCAGATTTCACACAGTTCCATTTCCGTTGGGAACAGTGAACCGGGCGGATAAGTCCCCGTCGAGATTTGTTGGGCCAGTTCACGGGCTATCCGCTTGTACAGAGATTCTTTCATCGCAGTTTCGTCAAATAATTAATGATCACAGTCACAAAAAAGAGTACGGGCTATTCCCTGGATTCGTCTTGATTATTA
Source organism: Citrobacter sp. ANG330 (assembly GCF_047467925.1). Lineage (NCBI taxonomy): Bacteria > Pseudomonadati > Pseudomonadota > Gammaproteobacteria > Enterobacterales > Enterobacteriaceae > Citrobacter > Citrobacter sp. ANG330. Next base: position 120,679 of record NZ_JASJUI010000008.1, read on the forward strand.
TAAATGTCCGTACATTTTAAATGTACGGACATTTAGGTATGTTCGTACATTGTTGTTGTCCCGGTTGCGTCGTAAACCGGGCCGAACGCTCATCTTATCATTATCAGATTAAACCGGGGGATTTATGGCTTCGAATGTAATGGATTCTGTTTTATTTAGAGATTCTTTTGGCACACCCGCAATGCGCGCCGTGTTTGATGACTACGAGCTCATTCGCAAATATGTCGAAGTGGAGGTGGCGCTCGCCAAAGCGCAGGCCCGCTGTGGCGTGATCCCGAAAGCGGCAGCCAAAGAAATCGCCGAAAAATGCACTGCCAATACGCTGGATTTCGATTTGCTGCGCCATGAGACGGAAATCGTCGGTTATCCGATCCTGCCGCTTGTGCATCAGATTTCAAAGCAGGCCGGAGAGTCTGGCGGCTATGTGCACTGGGGAGCGACAACGCAGGACATCATGGACACGGCGGTGGTACTGCAAATCCGTGATGCTTTTGAACTGATCGAGGCGGACATGAACCGGTTGCGTGCGACGCTGGCTGACCTGGCAAAACGCTATCGTAATACACCGATGGCCGGTCGCACCCATTTACAGCAGGCGCTGCCGGTGACGTTTGGCTATAAAGCCGCCATCTGGCTGGACATGTTTGAACGCCACGCAGAGCGGCTGCAACAGGCGCGTCCGCGCGTGCTGGTCGGCGAATTTGCCGGGGCCGCCGGAACGCTGGCATCGCTGGGTGATAAAGGATTGTCGGTACAAAAAGCATTGATGGAAGAGTTAGGTCTTAACGTCCCGACCTCCACATGGCACGTAGCGCGCGACGGCTTCGCCGAGGCGGTGAACCTGCTGGCGGTTATCACCGGCTCGCTAGGGAAGATTGCTTATGACGTGATGCTGATGGCGTCGAATGAGTTTGGCGAGCTGTATGAACCGTTCGTAAAAGGGCGCGGTGCGAGCAGCACGATGCCGCAAAAACGCAACCCTATCTCCAGCGAACTGATGCTGGCCTGCGCGAAAGGCGTTCGTCAACAGGCCGGACTGATGCTGGATGCCATGGTTCAGGATCTGGAACGCGCTACCGGACCGTGGCATGCGGAATGGATTGCGATCCCGGAAAGTTTCGTCCTGAGCGCTGGGGCGCTGCATCAGGCCAACTTCATGCTGGCCGGCCTGGAGGTCGATGAAGCGGCAATGCTGCGCAATCTCGGGATGACCAACGGCCTGATTGTGGCAGAAGCGGTGATGATGGGGCTGGCCCCGTATATCGGCCGCCAGGATGCCCATGATGTCGTCTATGACGCCTGTCGTATCGTCAACGAGAAGGGCGGTCATCTGGCGGACGTGTTGAATGCTATGCCGACAGTGGCACAACGACTGGATCCGCAACTGATTAACCAACTGACCGACCCGGCAAATTATCTGGGAATGGCGCCTGAAATGGTCGATCAGGTGCTGGCCAAATATCAGTCACGGAAATGAACATGATTGTGCTAACGCAATAAGGATAGGGCTATGTCTACGAATTCTGTCGCGGGAAGGAAATTTCTCTCATTTCTGATCCCGCTGGTAATCGGTGCCGTCATCTGGTTTATTCCCGTTCCTGAAGGGTTAACGCCGGCGGCCTGGCACATGTTTGCGATTTTTGCCGCCACCATTGCGGCAATCCTGACTCAGCCGCTCCCTTCGGGGGCGGTCATGCTGATTGCGCTTTGCGTGGTGATCTTTAGCAATACATTGACTGAGGCGAAGGCACTCTCGGGCTTTGCTTCGGGTACGGTGTGGCTGATTTTCTGTGCCTACGTGCTCTCACTGGGGTTTGTGACTTCAGGACTCGGGAAACGTATTGCTTATAAAATGTTGTCTCTGTTTGGCGGAAGCAGCCTGGGAATTGCCTATTCACTCGGCGTTTCCGACCTGATTATGGCTCCGGCGATGCCGTCGGTGACGGCGCGTTCTGGCGGGATTATTTTCCCTATTGCCCGCTCAATCAATGATGTACTCGGCTCGGCGCCCGGTGCAACCGGCAAGCGGATTGGTGATTTCTTAACGATGGTCTGCTTTCAGTTCACGCCGATCACCGGGGCGATATTTTTAACGGGGATGGCGGCGAACCCGCTGGTGGCAAGTCTGGCAAAATCCACGCTGGGTCTGGAAATCACCTGGGGCGGCTGGTTTATTTCCGCGGTTGTTCCGGCGATGGTCTGTTTTTGCCTGATGCCGCTGTTGGTCTATAAGCTGCTGGATCCGGAACTCAAGCACACACCGGAAGCCAAAGCGATGGGTAAACAGTCGCTGAGCGAACTGGGCGATATGAGCAGTAATGAGAAAAAAGTGGCCGTGGGGTTTGTACTGGCACTTCTCGGCTGGGGAACCAGTCTGATTACCGGGATCTCTGCGACGTCGGTCGGGCTGGGTCTGGCCGCCTATTTGTTTGCAACCGGGGCCGTCAGTTGGAAAAGTCTCCTCAATGACCATGCCGCGTGGGACACGGTGATCTGGTTCAGCGTCATTATCAGTCTGGCGACGGGGCTGGCGGATCTGGGGTTCATCAAATGGATGACGGTGAAGCTGGGCAGCGGGATTCAGGGATTCGGTGCGATGGAAGCTTTCATCGTGCTCGGTGTCTTATATATCTACGTCCACTACCTGTTTGCTACTGCCACGGGGCACGTTGCCGCGCTGTACGCGCCGTTTGCCGCCACAGCGATTGCCGCAGGCGCGCCGCCGATGATGGTAGCCATCTGCTTCGGTATCTTCAGTAACCTGATGTGGGGGAACACCGAGTACGGTGGTGGACCCGGCCCTATCTATTTTGCGCAAGGTTATTTCGAGCGACCACGGTTTTACCGAATCAACCTGTGCGTGGTGACCTTCAACGTCATTATCATTTTCGCGGTTGGCATGCTGTGGTGGAAGCTGCTGGGTTACTATTAAGTCACAGCGCGGTTGCCTGATGGCGCTGCGCTTATCCGGCCTACGAACATAAGATTGTGTATTACTGTAGGCTGGATAAGGCGTAAGCCGCCATCCGGCGATTCGTCCCGGCATTGCGAAGCGCTTCCCAGAAGCGGCAAAAAAGATACGTTCCGGACCTGAAATGTGCCACAATAGTGGCTGTTTATACAGTGTTTCAGGTTTTCTCATGGCATTAACCGCTGCGCTCAAAGCGCAAATCGCCGCCTGGTATAAGGCGCTTCAGGAACAGATCCCCGACTTCATCCCCCGTGCGCCGCAGCGGCAGATGATTGCCGATGTCGCGAAAACGCTGACCGGAGAAGAAGGGCGTCATCTGGCGATTGAGGCGCCTACCGGTGTGGGGAAAACCCTGTCCTATCTCATTCCCGGCATTGCGATTGCCCGGGAAGAGCAAAAAACGCTGGTGGTCAGTACCGCCAACGTGGCGTTGCAGGATCAGATCTACAGTAAAGACCTGCCATTATTGCGCAAAATTATTCCCGATCTTCGCTTTACCGCCGCGTTTGGCCGCGGGCGCTATGTGTGCCCGCGAAATCTGACGGCGCTGGCCAGTACCGAACCGACGCAGCAGGATCTGCTCGCATTCCTTGACGATGAACTCACACCGAACAACCAGGAAGAACAAAAGCGCTGCGCAAAGCTAAAAGGCGATCTCGACAGCTACAAGTGGGACGGCTTGCGCGATCATACGGATATTGCCATTGATGACGATCTCTGGCGACGATTGAGTACCGATAAAGCCAGTTGCCTGAACCGCAACTGCCACTACTACCGCGAGTGCCCGTTTTTTGTGGCGCGTCGTGAGATTCAGGAAGCGGAAGTGGTGGTCGCCAACCATGCGCTGGTAATGGCGGCGATGGAAAGCGAAGCGGTGTTGCCGGATCCGAAAAATCTGCTGCTGGTGCTGGATGAAGGCCATCATCTGCCGGATGTCGCCCGCGATGCGCTGGAAATGAGTGCGGAAATTACCGCTCCCTGGTATCGCCTGCAACTGGATCTGTTCAGCAAACTGGTGGCGACCTGTATGGAGCAGTTTCGCCCAAAGACCACGCCGCCGCTGGCGAATCCGGAGCGTCTGAACGCCCTTTGCGAAGAGCTGTATGAACTGATCGCATCACTCAATAACATTCTCAGTCTGTATATGCCAGCCGGGCAGGATGCAGAACATCGCTTCGCGATGGGGGAACTGCCGGATGAAGTGATGGAGATTTGTCAGCGTCTGGCGAAGCTTACTGAAATGCTACGCGGCCTGGCGGAGCTGTTTTTAAACGATCTCAGCGAAAAAACCGGCAGTTATGATGTGGTGCGCCTGCACCGGGCTATATTGCAGATGAACCGTGCGCTGGGAATGTTTGAAGCGCAAAGCAAACTGTGGCGACTGGCCTCGCTAGCCCAGTCATCCGGCGCACCGGTGTCGAAATGGACGACGCGAGACATGCGCGACGGGCAGCCCCATATCTGGTTTCACTGTGTGGGGATCCGCGTGAGCGATCAACTGGAGCGGTTACTCTGGCGCAGTGTGCCGCATATTATCGTCACCTCCGCCACGCTGCGTTCGCTTAATAGCTTTTCGCGTCTGCAGGAGATGAGCGGCCTGAAGGAAAAAGCCGGAGACCGCTTCGTCGCGCTCGATTCGCCATTTAACCATATCGAACAGGGTAAAATTATTATTCCGCAGATGCGCTATGAACCGCTAATCGACAACGAAGAGCAGCATATTGCGGAAATGGCGGCTTATTTCCGTGAACAGTTGGAAAGTAAAAAACACGCCGGCATGCTGGTGCTGTTTGCCAGCGGAAGGGCGATGCAGCGCTTTCTTGAACACGTCGCCGATCTGCGTTTATTGCTGCTGGTGCAGGGCGATCAACCACGCTACCGGCTGGTGGAACTGCATCGTAAACGGGTGGAGAACGGCGAGCGTAGCGTGCTGGTGGGGCTGCAATCGTTCGCTGAGGGGCTGGATCTGAAAGGCGAGTTGCTCAGCCAGGTGCATATTCACAAAATCGCTTTTCCCCCCATCGACAGCCCGGTGGTGATCACCGAAGGCGAGTGGCTCAAAAGTCTTAATCGTTATCCCTTCGAAGTGCAGAGCCTGCCCGCGGCGTCGTTTAATCTCATTCAGCAGGTGGGGAGATTGATCCGTAGCCACGGCTGCTGGGGGGAAGTGGTGATTTATGACAAACGGTTGTTGACCAAAAATTACGGCCAGCGTTTACTGAATGCATTACCTGTTTTCCCGATAGAGCAACCCGCAGTGCCTGACGTTATCGTCAAAGCGAAAGAAAAAATGAAACCCGTGCGCCGTCGGCGTAAATAACGTGAGTGTGAGGCAAGGAGTTTTCGATGGATTACCACAAAATCATTAAAGAGATCGGACGGGGGAAAAACCACGCCCGCGATCTGGACCTGGATACCGCACGAGGCCTTTATACCCACATGCTCAACGGCGACGTGCCGGAACTGGAGCTGGGCGCAGTGCTAATAGCGCTGCGCATCAAAGGGGAAGGCGAAGCCGAAATGCAGGGCTTTTATGAGGCGATGCAAAACCATTCCATCAAGCTGACCCCGCCAGTTGCGAAGCCGATGCCGATCGTTATCCCCAGCTATAACGGCGCGCGCAAGCAGGCGAACCTGACGCCGCTGCTGGCGATTTTATTGCACAAACTGGGTTTTCCGGTAGTCGTGCATGGCGTGAGTGAAGACCCGACCCGCGTGCTGACGGAAACCATTTTTGAGCTGATGGGAATTGCGCCGACGCGTCATGCCGGACAGGCACAGGCGAAACTGGATGGACATCAACCGGTCTTTATTCCGGTGAGTACGCTTTGCCCACCGCTGGAAAAACAGTTGGCTATGCGCTGGCGACTGGGCGTGCGCAACAGCGCGCATACGCTGGCGAAGCTGGCGACGCCGTTTGCCGAGGACGCCGCGCTGCGACTTGCCAGCGTTTCGCATCCGGAATATGTGCCACGCGTGGCAAAATTCTTCAGTGATATTGGCGGGCGTGGGCTGCTGATGCACGGCACAGAAGGTGAGGTTTACGCCAATCCGCAACGCTGTCCGCAAATTAGCCTGATTGATAGCAACGGTTCCCGGGTGTTACAGAACCGGCAAAGTGACATGCCAGACGAACCTGTACCGCTGCCCGCGGCAAAAGATCCTGAGACGACCGCGCGCTGGATCGAACGCTGCCTGGCGGGAAGTGAGCCAGTACCCGCATCGTTGAAAATCCAGATGGCCTGTTGCCTGGTGGCAACGGCAGAAGTGGCGACGCTCGAGGAAGGACTGGCGCGAGTAAACGACAGTTTTTAGCGCGGCAGATAAAAAAAGCCCGTCCAGTGGCGGACGGGCAAACAAGGGTAATTCAGGTTCAATGAGGGTTGGAGCAGGGTGTCTGTTGGCAGCAGACGGGATAAAACTTATTTGTAGATAACAGCAGTACCGCTCATTTTGTTGTTGTTGTTGGCAGAGGTGATGCTGTAACCACTCGCACCAGCAGCAGCGGCTTTCTCAGCCAGTTTTGCTTCCAGTCCATCAAGCGTGGTTGCACCTTCTGCAGAGACCACACCGATTTTATTCATGCTTTGCGCCTGAGCAGCCGTAACAGGTTCGGCAGCGAAAACGCCAAAAGACAGAGTAGACAGGGCAACAGCGGCAACAGCATATTTGATAGTTTTCATTGTTAATCTCTCGCAGGTGATTTAGTAAGGAAGACGATGTTCCGTCGATGTGATGAGTATCACGCTTTTTGCTGAGAGATAAAATCGAAGAGAATTGACAACATTCATCAAATAAATTGAATGACAAATAACTTATTGATTATTAATTAATTCAGGAGGTGAATTTACGGTTCTTCGCGGTTCGCTTTACAGTTGAACAGTGAACGGCACATTTTGCTACGCAGAATGCAATTTATCGTGAGCGTAAGCGAAACGGCATGTTCTTTGACTTTACGTAAAGAGAAGTCAACGTAGCTGGCTGTCTTTTGAACCTCTGCGATTATATCCTGTGTGCAAAGTGTTTTGTGAATCTTTCTCCTGCTGGCAACTGAGGCATAATCTTACGCCAGGCACCGCCTGTCGGCGCGCCTCGGGGATCGGATCGCCGCACTCTTCACATTCATACAGGCTATCACCGCGCGGAATTTCACCTCGTGCACGGGCGACAGCATCTTCAATTGTACTGTTGATCTGTTCGTTCACCGCGTCATCATTTGCCCAACCCGAAGCCATAGCACTATTCTCCTCACGCTTATGCAAGAGATCATTATAGTCAATGATGGGGTCAAAAATTGCTCAGTCAAGGGAGCATTGCCCGATAAGCGGAGTGCTATCGGGCAGGTCGTAGGAAAGGTTACTTGTAAATAGTGGCTGTACCGTACATCTGGTTCTTACCGCCTGCAGAATTAACCACAAAACCTTTCGCGCCTTGTTCTTGCGCTTTTTCCGCCAGTTTATCCTCCAGCTCACTCAGGTTGGTTGCGCCAGTGGCAGAGACAGTCCCTGACGCGCGAAGCTGTCCGGTATCGGGGCTACTGAGAGGTTGTGCTGCTGATGCCGCAAATGCCACACCGGCAAGCGTGGTGGCGACGAGTAATGCGAGGCATTTTTTCATGATGCGCTCCTTAGTGAAACAATGTGTCGTGCCAGATAAGTTTAGGTCGGTAGTGCGGCAAGAATGACGTAAAAAATTGATGATGTTCTGCTTAAAATTTGAACGAAAAATATTGACGAATGTTGACAAAACAATGACATGCATATCACTGAATTTTGGATGATTTGTGTTTCTTCGCCCTGTTTCGTACGCTGATAAGCCATCGCGAAGCGGGGGTTTCACATTAACCTGGTTTACCGCGTTGCGTTATGCGGGTATCTTACGCCGCTGTTAACAGGAGAATGCTATGTCCCCCCAGAAACCGGGCTTACACCCGCGCAACCGTCATCACAGTCGCTACGATCTTGCCATGCTCTGCAAAGGCACGCCTGAGCTGGCGCAGTATCTCGTCCTGACCCCCGCCGGCGAGCAAAGCGTCGATTTTGCCAATCCGCTGGCCGTAAAGGCGCTGAACAAGGCGCTGCTTGCGCATTTCTATGGGGTGGCCAACTGGGATATTCCTGAAGGGTTTTTGTGTCCGCCGGTTCCTGGGCGTGCCGATTACATCCACCATCTGGCCGATCTGCTTGCCGGGACAACGGGAAGTGTGCCGACTCAAGCCACGATCCTGGATGTTGGTGTCGGCGCGAACTGTATTTATCCGCTGATTGGCGTACATGAGTATGGCTGGCGCTTCACGGGCAGTGAGACGCATGAGCAGGCGTTAGCCAGCGCGCAGGCCATCATCAACGCCAATCCGGGCCTGACGCGTGCGATTCGCCTGCGTCGGCAGAAAACTCCTACGGCTGTCTTTAACGGCATCATTCACAAGAATGAGCAATATGATGCGACGTTGTGCAACCCGCCGTTCCACGACTCTGCTGAGTCTGCACGGGCCGGAAGCGAGCGTAAGCGCCGCAACCTTGGGCAGAGCAAAGACGATGCGTTGAACTTTGGCGGTCAGCAGCAGGAATTATGGTGTGAAGGTGGTGAAGTGGCGTTCATCAAAACGATGATTGCTGAAAGCCAGGCTTTCGGCCGTCAGGTGATGTGGTTTACTACACTGGTGTCCCGCGGTGAAAACCTGCCGCCGCTCTATCGTGCGCTGACTGACGCAGGCGCGGTTAAGGTAGTGAAAAAAGAGATGGCCCAGGGGCAAAAGCAGAGCCGCTTTATTGCCTGGACCTTTATGGACGACGACCAGCGCCGCCGTTTTAGCACGCGTAAACGTTAGAGCGTGGGTTCGCCGGGTGGCTGCGATGATGGTGTGGCTGCCACTGGCGCGCTGGGCAGCATCTGCCAGGTCTGCACCGGTGGACGCACGCCCGCCAGGTCGAAATGTTTCTTCACCTGGCTGTCCAGCGCGAAGCGGACCGTCCACTGCTTCAGCGGCAGTGTGGTAAACGATACCCGCAGCGTAAATGCCGTATTGGTTAATCCGACAATTCCGGCAAACGACGGCTCACCAATAATCAGCCCACGAACGTCCTCCATTTCCATTACCGCAGCGACCGCTTCTTTCAGCGCCTGATTGGCCTTATCGGCATCTTCATGACGATCCACATCGTAATTGGCAACCACCGAGCCAATGCCGCGGACAAAGTTGGCGAAAGTGGTGATAGATGACCACGGAATAATATGGTACGCCCCGGTGTCCTGGCGTACGCCAACGGAGCGAATCGACATGCGCTCTACCGTACCGGTTAATGGCCCGATGGTGACCAGATCCCCGGTATTCATGCCATTTTCGAACTGAATAAAAACCCCGGTAATAATATCTTTTACCAGCGTTTGCGCGCCAAAGGAAATAGCCAGCCCCAGCGCCCCGGCTCCGGCCAGCAGTGGCGCGATGTTAACGCCAATTTCCGAAAGCACAATCATAATGGTGATGGTGCTGATAATCACCGCCAGCGCGTTGCGAAACAGCGTCAGCAGTGTGCGGGTTCGCGCACTGGGCAGGGGACGTCCATGGATATCGGAGGCCAGCCGGTTTTCGATCAGGCTGGCAAGTAGCGTCCAGCCCACCGCCGAGAAGAACAGGATAAGCACGATGCGGATCAGAATATCAACCGTCTTCTCTCCGGCTCCGTTATGCAGCCAGTTCCAGAAATCAAACAGTCCCCAGGCGTTTAACAGCAACATGATGGCGACGCACACCGTCAGGATCCGCGCCACGTTCAGGGCGGTAGAGAGCCAACCGTTAAGTCGTTTTTGCAGTTCAGGGTAATTGCGCTGTGTATGCGGGGAGAGGGTAATGGTTTTGGCTATCCAGCGGGTGAGCATCCCGGAAACGAAGGCGGCAATGCCGATGATCGCCAGACTGCGTACCGTCGCACCCATCATAAATTTCAGGCTGTTGCCGGGGTCGAACAGCGAGAAGAAAAACAGGACGATGAAATAGGCGCTTGCCAGCCAGTGCCAGACCAGCGCAAAGGCACGGATAAACAGACTGAAAAAGGCCAGCGACCGTTCTGCCAGATTCAACAGGTGCTGGGTAATTTCCTTCTTGTTACGAAAAATCAAATACAGCGCCCACAGCGTGATACACAGCATGATAATCACGTTGGCCATCGCGCCGACCTGCACGCTCACCTGATTAGAGATAATCGGAACAGCGACAATCAGGCCATAGCCAATCAGACTGCTGAGCGAGCTTAGTCGCCGGTTCCAGTAACGGGCGCTGGTATCCTGAATGGTAAAAGGCCGTAGTTCAGCCACGTTCGGACAAAAGATCAGCCGCAGAATGGCTTTGAAGAATTCGATTAGCGCAAAGGCATTCAGGAACAGTCCTTGCTGAAACGCAATAGTACGACTGCCGGCGTTTAGCCTGTCGCTCAACATCTGGCCGACAAACAGGGTTAGCGCCAGCAACAACAGGTCGATAATAAACGCGCCAACGATCATGGCCGGTAGCTGGACCCAGTTGCTACGCTCGCGGTTCTTCTTTCGCGCCCAGTTGCCCATTTTACGATACAGCGGCAGCGCGCACAGACGGATCAACCAGTAGAAACCGAATACCGCGGCGGCCAGCATCAGAAAGTGACTGAGAGCATTATTGAAGGTCTGGCTGTTAAAGGGTTTGTGCGGGGCGTCGGTAATGTTGCGATAGAGTTGTGCGAAGCGGTTGGAGAGTGCTTCGCCGTAGTGGCGGCTGAGATCGGTAACGTTTTCCAGCACCGTTTTTTCTTCAACGACCACCGGTGGAGTGATTTTTGGCACCGGCTCCGGCGGCGGTGTAGCCGCGACGGTACGCAGCTGATCAATCAGCTCCTTGCGCGAGGTCTCATTTTCCAGTACGTCGGCCAGCGCACCGTAGGCGGCTTTCTTTTGCTCTACGTCTGGTTCTGGCGCAGGGGCCGTTTGCGCGTTGGCGTCTGTACCGGTTGTGACGCCAGGAATGGTCACCGCCTGGGCGGGTGCGCCCAGCAGGCAAAAGAGGATGAACAGGATCCACCGCATGACTCCTCCAGTGAGAAAACAGAACAAAAAGATAAGTATAGTTGCTGGGGGAGCGGCGATTCGAAATGGGAAGAGTCGTAGAGAAACCTCCCTTCCAGGCGGAAGGGAGATGGGCCGTCAGGAAACGTGCTGCAAGAACTCCTGCAAACGCTGACTGGGCGGGTTTTCAATCAGGGTTTGCGGATTACCGTCCTCGGCAATACGGCCCTTGTCGATGAAGATCAGGCGTGAGGCGACCTTTTCGGCAAAGCCGATTTCGTGCGTAACGATGACCATCGTCATCCCTTCTTCTGCCAGATCCTGCATGACTTTCAACACCTCATGACGCAGTTCTGGATCGAGTGCCGAAGTTGGCTCATCAAACAACATCATCTTCGGTTTTACCGCCAGGGCACGGGCGATGGCGACACGCTGCTGTTGACCGCCAGAAAGTTCAGAAGGGTAGTGATGGGAGCGCTCGGCCAGGCCCACTTTGGCCAGCAGCTCCTTCGCCTGTTTTTCAGCCGCGTCTTTCTTCGTTCCACGCACGCGCAGTGGACCGAACATAACGTTTTCCAGCGCTGTCAGGTGCGGGAAGAGATAAAACTGCTGGAACACCATTCCGGCTTCCTGACGGATCAGACGTTCATCTACTTTCGGATCGTTGACCTTTAGCCCATCAACGAAGAGATCGCCGGAGGTGATCTCTTCGAGTTTATTAATGCAGCGCAACAGCGTGGATTTACCGGAACCCGATGGCCCAATAATGACCACCACTTCACCCTGCTTAATGCTCAGATCAATGTTATGCAGCACCTGGGTCGGGCCAAAATGCTTTGAGACGTTTTTAAATTCAATCACAGGATTTTCATCCTTCTTTCCAGACTACGAAGCACAATGTTCAGGACTTGCGTGATGATGAGATAGATAACCCCTACCGCAGTCCAGATTTCCAGGGCGCGGAAGTTACCGGCAATAATCTCCTGACCGCTACGGGTCAGCTCCGCCGCCCCGATGACGATAAACAGCGACGTATCTTTGATACTGATGATTAACTGGTTACCGAGCGAAGGCAGCATACGACGCAGCGCGAGCGGCATAATCACATGAAAGATGGTTTCGCGACGGGAAAGCCCCAGCGCGAGGCCAGCTTCGCTAAACCCTTTATGGATAGACAGGACCGAACCACGGGTGATCTCCGCGATATAGGCGCCGGAGTTAATCATGATCGTAATGACCGCGGCGCTGAAGGTGTCGATGCGCAAGTCCGGGAAGGCCATCGGCAGGGCGAAATAGATGTACATCACCTGAACGACGATCGGCGTACCGCGAATAACTTCGATAAAAACGAGAGAGACGTGATTGGCGATCCATCCGCCGTAGGTACGGGCTAAGCCCGCCAGCAAGCCGATGATAATACCGCCAGCCAGACCGAGGATGGAGATCCACAGGGTCATTTTGGCACCCTGAAGCAGGATCGGAATGGCGGGCCAGATGGCGCTCCAGTCAAACTGCATATGTTGTTCCTGTTACCGTGGTGAAAAAAATCAAATGCCCGGTACGCTTAGCGCCTCCGGGCAACATTTGAAGGCAAAGCCATTATTATTTAGGTTCAGTACCGAACCATTTTTTGTAGATTTCGTTATAGGTACCGTTGTCACGCAGCGTTTTCAGTGCGCCATTCACTTTCTCACGCAGCTCGTCGCTGCCTTTCGGGAAGGCGATACCGTACTGCTGCGCTTCCAGTGATTCACCCACCGCTTTGAACTGGCCATTGCCAGCGGTTTTGATGAAGTACAGGATGTTCGGCGTATCGTGCAAAACCGCATCAGCGCGGTTGGTGCCCAGTTCCATGTAGGCGTTATCGATGTTCGGGAACTGACGCAGATCTTTGGTTTTAATGTTGGCTTTCGCGTAATCCACGGAGCCCGTACCGCTCTTCACGGCAACCACTTTACCGTCCAGATCTTTTACGCTTTTTACGTCGTTGTTGTTGGTTTTCACCATCACTAACAGGCCGCTTTTGTAGTAACCGTCAGAGAAGTCGATCGCTTTTTTGCGCTCGTCAGTAATGGTGATGCCTGCTAATGCCAGGTCAACGTTTTTAGTTTGCAGTGCCGGGATAATGCCGCTGAAATCCATCGGTTTCAGTTCATAATCCAGCTTTAGTTCTTTTGCTACGGCGGCCCACAGGTCCACATCAAAGCCAACGTATTTGTCGCCCTGTTTAAATTCAAACGGTACGAACGCGGTGTCGGTTGCGACAACCAGTTTCTTATCCGCGGCATGAGAAGACACCGCAAAAGCCAGGGCAAGTGCTGCCAGTGAAACTTTTAATACAGACTTCATAGCATTTCCTTTTTTATCCACGGGGCGATCCCCTGCGAGAACAATCAGTGTAATGAAAGAATCGTGCCAGTTTTGCAACCCATTGTTTTAACACGAGGGTTTTATACTTTTTTGCATCGTTAGCGGAGCAAAGCTCCCTTTTTGCACCATATTGGGGCGCTGTTTTAGTGCAGCCCGGAGGATGCGTGAACAGTCTGCCTATTTAGCGCAAAGATCGTTGATAAAACAATCTTTCATTAACGATTGTGTGAGGTGATTATTACAAATATTTTACTTTACAGCGGGTGTGTGACGATGTGGCGCACCATAAAAGTGCAAAACCCCCGCCGTGGCGAGGGTTATAGAGGGAATACTTATAATGCGATTATTCGATGTTAGATTCGATAAACCACAGGAATTTGTCGAGATCGCGAGAAGCAGCGGTAAAAATATCTGCAGTATCTTCATCTTTCGCTTCGCTGATGGCTTTACGAACGTCGTTAGCCACGACAGCATAACGGTCTGCCAACTCTTTCAGGTGATCCTGGACGGTATGGATATCCAGCGGATAGCTTTTCAGCGGCGTTTTGCTGTTAATAACCTGCGTGGTCCCCAGGGCGACGCCACCCAGTTGTACGGCACGCTCTGCCATGGTGTCGAGATGATCGGTCAGGGCAGTACGGAAGCCATCCAGCATCTCATGAACGGCAATAAAATTCGCACCGCGCATGTTCCAGTGGGCCTGCTTGGTGATCAGCGACAGGTCGATGAACTGGATCACCTGACGATTCAGCAACTCAACTGTTGCTTTCTTATCGCTGTCGGAGACATCGTTACGGGTATAAAGCAGATTGGACGCTTTTGTTTTTACCAATTTAGCGGTACTCATAATTTCATATCCTCTTGATGTTATGTCCCGGTAATTTACGAGATTCAGTATAGCACCGGTTATCATTCCTGCTTTTCTGGCCCTGCCTATCGCTTTAATAGCAGTTAACAACATCAGTATTTAATTGCATTACTATTCAGGTGGTTGCGATTGTAAATGATTGGGGTATGACTATTTTCACTGTGACAGGAGAGTAAGAATAAATAGTCAGTCTGCGGGAGATGAGTGGAGGATAAATATCAGGAAAATACGCGAAGAATCGCGGAAAGATATTCTGCATGATTATGCAAACCATGCAGAAATGTAAAATTAATTTACATCAATCTCTTTTATTTTGCTCTCGCGTCGAATCGTCAGTGTCGATCCCATCGAGGCGGCAATAATCGCACCGAGTGCCAGCAACTGGACAAACGTGAGCGTTTCACCCAGAAACAGAATGCCTGCTACCGCAGCCAGGGCCGGTTCCATACTCATCAGCGTACCAAAGGTGCGCGTAGGCAAACGGGTTAAGGCAATCATTTCCAGCGAGTAGGGCAGCGCTGTTGACAGCACCGCAACTGCCAGCCCCAGCGGAATCACCGACCAGTGCCAGAGTGCTTCTCCGGCCTGCGCCACCCCAAGCGGAACGAAAACCAGGGCGGCAATCAGCGAGCCTACCGCGACAGTGGCCGGGCCGTGCTCAGCGCCGGCGCGCTGGCCGCTAAGAATGTAAATTGCCCAACAGGCGCCTGCGCCAAGCGCCATAGCGGCACCGAACAGGTCGACATGCGAAACATCCTGGCCCAATGGCAGCAGGAACCAGAGTCCCAGAACGGCCAGCACCACCCAGATAAAATCAACGGGGCGTCGAGAGGAGAACAGGGCGACCGCCAGTGGTCCGGTGAATTCCAGCGCAACAGCGATCCCCAACGGGATCGTCTGAATAGACAAATAAAAGAGGTAGTTCATTCCTCCCAGCGACAAACCGTAAAAGAGTAGCGGCAGGCGCTGCTCTTTGACAAAACGCAGACGCCAGGGTTTAAAGAAAACAATAAGGATCAGCGTACCCAGGGCCAGGCGGAGGGCCGTTACACCAGGCGCGCCGACCAGCGGGAACAGTGATTTTGCCAGCGATGCGCCGCTCTGGATCGAGCACATGGCGATAAGCAGTACTAAAATGGGTAACCAAACTGGTGTTTTACGTGACGACCCGGGCATCCGTTCTCCTGACAATGACTGTAAATATACGGCAACCAGCAATTTGCCTGATTTATGTATAGAAAAGTAAAAGAGGCAGTGTAATGGAAATAACCATCTACGGTTGAGTCTTCGTTGAAAAAAAATTTCTGGAAAGCCGTAAAATGGCGGCAGATTGATGGATTAATATGCTGGCAAATTAGGAATAATCTGGATGAATACCCTTTGTTATGCGCGTAATAATGGGGCGAAAATCCAGAAAAGTGATGTTATTTGAAAGGGATAGCGGTTTGTGGAAATGTTCTGTTACACGAAATGGCCCCTTAGACATCGCTAATCGTAAAGAGTTTCTCATCAATTTTTGATATATTTAAAACTTAGGACTTATTTGAAGCACATTTGAGGTGGTTATGAAAAAAATTGCATGTCTTTCAGCACTGGCCGCTGTTCTGGCTATCTCCGCAGGTTCCGCTGTTGCTGCGACTTCTACCGTTACGGGTGGTTATGCTCAGAGCGATGCTCAGGGCGTAGCGAACAAAATGAACGGTTTCAACCTGAAGTATCGCTATGAGCAGGACAACAACCCGCTGGGCGTAATTGGTTCCTTCACTTACACTGAAAAAGATCGTACTAACAGTGCAGGCGATTACAACAAATCTCAGTACTACGGCATCACTGCGGGTCCGGCTTACCGTCTGAACGACTGGGCCAGCATCTACGGTGTTGTTGGTGTGGGTTACGGTAAATTCCAGCAGACTAACTACCCTGGCTACAAAGATGACACCAGCGACTACGGTTTCTCTTATGGTGCCGGTCTGCAGTTCAACCCGATCGAAAACGTTGCGCTGGACTTCTCTTACGAGCAGAGCCGTATTCGTAGCGTTGATGTTGGCACCTGGATTGCCGGCGTCGGTTACCGCTTCTAATCACTTTCGTGATATAAAAAATCCGCCTCATGAGGCGGATTTTTTTTGCCTGCTGTTAGCGGCGGCTTAGCGCGATTTTGTGCTAAAAATGTCGGTTCCGAGGTGGGTGTAATCCACTTTCTGTAATTTGAAGTTAGTGATGTACACCGGCCCGGCTTTCTGTTCAGAGATAAACCGGTACTTCATCTTAATCTCTTTTGCGCTAATGCCTGTCCACTGCGAGAAGAAGCCGAGGAAGTCATTAGCGGAACGCCGCGCTTTGACTATCTTATGCGCTTTATCATCACTGGAAAGCACCATAAATGGAACCTGGAAGTTTTGCTGGAACTGGTCGTCGTGCGCCAGATATTGCACTTCCTTCCCGCGCTCTTTAAAGGCAAGACCGTGATCGGAGAAGTACACCATAGAGAAACTGCCGCCGCTGTTGCGAAGCTGATCGTACAGTTTTCGCAGCAGGTCATCGGTCTGGGTCATGGTATAGAGATAGCAGGAGGTTTCTTTCGACTGGACGAACGTGTCGTACTTCCCTTTTGTGCGGTCACAAGCCTGCGGATGAGACCCCATCAGATGCAGAACAATCAGCTGCGGCTGGGTACGTTCTGTTGCCAGCACTTGCGCGGTCATTTTTAATAACGCTTCGTCCTGGGTGTTTTTGTCCGCCTCGAAGTCGCCGCTTTTGAGAAAATGCACTTCATCAGCCCGCTTTGCGATACTGGCGATGGCGGTGTCATATTCGCCAATCTGTCCCTGATTCGAGAACCACCAGGTCTGGAAACCGGCGCGGTTTGCCAGCGTGACAAAATTATCCTGATACTGCGGCTTATCATCAACGACCCGGTTTAGGGTCAGCCCGAGCGATTTTTGCGTTGACCCGCTGGCCGCGACGTAATCGGCAAACAGGTAGCCGTTAACGCTGCTGGCAAACGGGGTGTTATCCCAGTGACCGCCAAACGCCCCCAGCGCATCACGACGCGCGCTTTCACCGATCACCACCACGTAGGTGTGATATTTCGGCTTCACGGCGGTGACGGTCCAGGTGTCTTTCATGCTGGCGAACTTCGCCATGCGCTCCTGCTCGTCAATCACTTCATTGTTATTGACGATGACGTCTTTGGCGAAACGGAACACCGGGTAGCCCGTGTCCTTTAGTTTAAACACGCCGCCCCAGGCCAGGTTCTGCACGGGGGCGACAAAAAAAGCGACCACGCTGAACAGCAGACACAGGCTGTCATACCTGTTCCAGCGTTTTCTCTCGACTTCAGGTTTGCGACGCACGGCAATGACGCCAAGTGCAAAGATAAACACCCCCACCAGATAGCTGTACCAGGGGAAAATCGTCAGGATTTCCGTGGACTCTTCCATATTGGTCGAGTGAAGTGCCAGCAGCGTATTAAAGTTTGGCGATCCGTAGGCCTGGCCGAAAGGAAAGTAACAGGCAGCGACAAGCGAACACACGCCGATCAGCACCTTTTGTACTTTCGGCGCAGTACGCCAGAGCAACAGCAAAATGCAGGTAAAGGCAGCGGTATA
This sequence comes from Citrobacter sp. ANG330, assembly GCF_047467925.1. Lineage (NCBI taxonomy): Bacteria > Pseudomonadati > Pseudomonadota > Gammaproteobacteria > Enterobacterales > Enterobacteriaceae > Citrobacter > Citrobacter sp. ANG330. Next base: position 138,533 of record NZ_JASJUI010000008.1, read on the forward strand.
GAGCAGACTAAACGGATAGCCCAGCGCCAGGTTGATCAGCAGGGACTGCAAAACATAAAAGCCAGTCCACGGGCTAAGAGTCCGGCTGCGGGCAAGAAGCGAGTCTTTGAGGGTTAAATTCATATGCCACTATCATAAAAACGCCATGTGCTTACCCTGGCGCCAAGGGTCATTACCTGCTGAGAGTGCGTGAAGAGGGAGAGGTCCGCATCTGCGAGCCGCAAGTTAGGCAGGGCTGCAAGAAGATAGAGCGTGTGAATGTGAAGGTCAACTGGCAGAAAGAAATTGTTTTGCGAAGGGGTTAGCAAATCCGACAAAAGAAGGGTTATTTTGACAAAAACAGAAGTGTAACGGCCGTAGATGACAGCCAGATGAAGCGGCGTACCGCGACGCCGCGTTATTTTTCTGAGGGTTTATCCTGCCCGGGTTTGCTGTTGATCATGTCGCACAGCATCGAGAGCAGCATTAACCGGACTTTAAAGGGAGAATGACTAAACACGCGCATACACCTCTTGAACTCGTTCATATTGACCTCCTGACTTTCTGGTCCCTCGATCCGTGAGGGATGACTGCATTACATACAGATATAGCACAGGCTATATTATATAGCTATTGCTAAAACGTTAATTTTTTGTGCCGAAGCAACTCTGGTTTACAATGGCCGTTCTCTAATTAGATGCGGTTAATGCGTCACAGGAATGAGGAAGCAGAATGAGTCGTCGCGCAGGTATGCCAACAACAAAAAAAGTGACGCAGTTAGTGAATGTTGAGGAGCACGTCGAAGGGTTTCGTCAGGTTCGAGAGGCGCATCGTCGTGAACTGATTGACGACTATGTTGAGTTGATTTCTGACCTGATTATCGAGGTCGGCGAAGCGCGTCAGGTGGATATGGCGGCCCGGCTTGGCGTGTCTCAGCCGACGGTGGCCAAGATGCTCAAGCGTCTGGCCTCGGTAGGACTGATCGAAATGATTCCCTGGCGCGGTGTTTTCTTAACCCCGGAAGGGGAGAAGCTGGCGCAGGAGAGCCGCGAACGTCATCAGATTGTCGAGAACTTTCTGCTGGTGCTGGGGGTGAGCGCAGAGATTGCTCGTCGCGATGCCGAGGGAATGGAACATCACGTGAGTCAGGAGACGCTGGACGCATTTCGTCTGTTTACCGAGCAGCACGGAACATCATCAGAATGAATCTGCCTTTTTTACGGGCGCTGAAACGCGACCGTTTTTTTCAGCTACTGATTATCGTGGGTGTAGCGTTGAGTCTGTGGGTGCCGTTCACGCCCCGGACCTGGCCCGGTGCCATTGACTGGCATACCATTATCACGCTGAGTGGTTTGATGCTGCTGACCAAGGGCGTTGAGCTGAGCGGCTACTTTGATGTGCTCGGTCGCAAAATGACCCGCCGGTTTGCCACTGAACGCCGTCTGGCGATGTTCATGGTCCTGGCGGCAGCGCTGCTCTCGACCTTTCTGACTAATGACGTCGCGCTCTTTATCGTCGTACCACTCACCATCACCCTGAAGAAGTTGTGCGCGATACCGGTTAACCGACTAATCATCTTTGAAGCACTGGCCGTCAATGCCGGTTCACTGCTGACGCCGATCGGCAACCCGCAAAATATTCTGTTGTGGGGGCGTTCCGGCCTCTCATTTTTAGCATTTATCAGCCAGATGGCGCCGCTTGCCGTTGTGATGATGTTGACGCTGCTGGTGATGTGCTGGTTTTGTTTTCCGGATAAGCCACTGTCGTACCACACCGGCACGCCTGCGCCGCAGTGGCAGCCGCGACTGGTATGGGGATGTCTCGGGTTGTACATCGTCTTTCTGACGGCGCTGGAACTCAAACAAGAACTGGTGGGGCTGGCGCTGGTGGCGCTAGGGTTTCTGCTGTTGGCGCGTCGTGTGGTGCTGAGTGTGGACTGGACGCTGCTGCTGGTGTTTATGGCGATGTTTATTGATGTCCATTTACTCACGCAGTTGCCGGTTCTTCAGGGAGTGTTCAATCACGTCGGCACGCTTTCCGGGGCTGGCCTGTGGCTGACGGCGATTGGCCTGTCGCAGGTTATCAGTAATGTCCCTGGCACCATTTTGTTGTTGAACTATGTCCCTCCTACGGTACTGCTGGCCTGGGCAGTGAATGTGGGTGGATTTGGTCTGTTGCCGGGCTCGCTGGCGAATCTGATTGCTTTACGGATGGCGAATGATCGGCGTATCTGGTGGCGCTTTCATCTTTACTCGCTGCCGATGCTGATATGGGCGGCGTTGGTGGGGTATGGGCTGTTGCTGTTGAGATAATCCTGAACAAAATCAATAAAAAGGGCGGAGAAATCATCCGCCCTTTTTACTGTCCAGATCTGTATCAGTTCAGACGAACCGGCATCCCTGAACGGTTCTGAATCGCTTGTTCCACAATACTCTGATCAACATCGGCCTGATTGGTGATGTTCTGAATGCTCTTCGAAAGCGTAATCGGTACGATTTCGCCGCCTTCAAACTGCGCTTCAGTCGTCGACAGTGGGTTGTGAACTTCGATGTAACGGCTGCCATCAGGCTCAGTGGTCGCTTTTACCGGCTCATCGATAAACTGTACGCGCGTCCCGACAGGCACATTCTGAAACAGGAATTTGATGTCTTCGTTACGCAGACGCACGCAGCCGTGGCTTACGCGCAGGCCGATACCGAAGTTGGCGTTAGTACCATGAATGGCGTACAGGCGGCCAATGTACAGCGCGTACAGACCCATCGGGTTATCCGGACCGGCGGGAACGACAGCCGGCAACGGTTCACCTGCGGCACGATATTCAGCGTGCATTTTGGCGGTTGGCGTCCAGGTCGGTCCGGCTTTCTTACGCTCAACTTTGGTGGTCCAGTTGATTGGCGTGTCTTTACCTAACTGACCGATACCGATCGGCAGGACGATCACCGTATTGGTGCCTTTCGGGTAGTAATACAGACGCATTTCGGCGCTGTTAATCACAATGCCTTCGTGCACTGTGTCCGGCAGAATCAACTGCTGCGGAATGTTCAGCACGGTGCCGCCTTTCGGCAGGAAGGTATCCACGCCCGGGTTGGCTTCCAGCATGTTGGAAAGCCCCATCTGGTATTCTGCAGCAAAATACTCCAGCGGCTGCGTGTTACCTTCCGGGATGGTGATGACCTGATTCTGACCAATAACGCGACTACCATCCGTTGGCAGGGGATAAGTGACAGCAGATGCGGTACTGCAAAAGCCGACGACCGCGAGTGCTGCCGCGAAAAACGTTGTTAATTTCATATTCATGTTATGCGAGATTCATTGCCTGGCAGGCTGTTGGGTTGAGAATTCTGTAGTGTTGGGAGCGCATTATATGTGCATTCCTGTTCACAGGGAATTCAGATGTGTACGAAATCACATTTTTTTCCTGTCCCCCCAGTGTAGTCGTTCGCTACAGGGCGCGATCTTCTTTCAGACTTGTGGCATAATACGCGGTTTGTCACATATTCTTTAGGATACGTCCGTGTTAGTTTCCAGCAACGTCACCATGCAGTTCGGCAGTAAGCCGCTGTTCGAAAACATTTCCGTCAAATTTGGCGGCGGCAATCGTTACGGCCTGATTGGCGCTAACGGTAGCGGTAAATCCACCTTTATGAAAATTCTCGGCGGCGACCTCGAACCGACGCTGGGGAACGTCTCCCTCGATCCCAATGAGCGTATCGGTAAACTGCGCCAGGATCAGTTCGCCTTTGAAGAATTTACCGTGCTCGACACGGTCATTATGGGCCACGGTGAACTGTGGGAAGTGAAGCAGGAGCGCGATCGCATTTACGCGCTGCCGGAGATGAGCGAAGAAGACGGTTACAAAGTGGCCGATCTGGAAGTGAAATACGGCGAGATGGACGGTTACTCTGCTGAAGCGCGCGCCGGTGAACTGCTGCTTGGCGTCGGTATTCCGGTGGAACAACACTACGGTCCGATGAGTGAAGTTGCTCCCGGCTGGAAACTGCGTGTCCTTCTGGCGCAGGCGCTGTTTTCCAATCCGGATATTCTGCTGCTCGACGAACCGACCAACAACCTGGATATTGACACCATTCGCTGGCTGGAGCAGGTGCTGAACGAACGTGACAGCACCATGATTATCATTTCGCACGACCGTCACTTCCTGAACATGGTGTGTACGCACATGGCGGATCTCGACTACGGCGAACTGCGGATTTATCCGGGTAACTACGATGAATACATGACCGCCGCGACCCAGGCGCGCGAACGTCTGCTGGCGGATAACGCCAAGAAAAAAGCACAGATTGCAGACCTGCAATCCTTCGTCAGCCGTTTTAGCGCCAACGCCTCTAAATCTCGCCAGGCGACGTCTCGCGCCCGTCAGATTGATAAAATTAAGCTCGACGAAGTGAAGGCCTCCAGCCGTCAGAACCCGTTCATTCGCTTCGAACAGGATAAGAAACTGTTCCGTAACGCGCTGGAAGTGGAAGCGCTCAGCAAAGGTTTTGATAACGGTCCGCTGTTTAAAGGCGTGAATCTGCTGCTGGAAGTCGGTGAAAAACTGGCGGTACTGGGGACCAACGGCGTGGGTAAATCGACGCTGCTGAAAACGCTGGTGGGCGATCTGGACGCCGACAGCGGAACCGTGAAATGGTCTGAGAATGCGCGCATTGGCTACTACGCGCAGGATCACGAATATGAATTCGAAAACGATCTGACGGTTTTCGACTGGATGAGCCAGTGGAAGCAGGAAGGCGATGACGAACAGGCGGTGCGCAGCATCCTCGGTCGTCTGCTGTTCAGCCAGGACGACATCAAAAAGCCGGCGAAGGTACTGTCGGGTGGTGAAAAGGGTCGTATGCTGTTCGGTAAGTTGATGATGCAGAAGCCAAACATTCTGGTCATGGACGAACCGACTAACCACCTCGATATGGAATCCATCGAATCGCTTAACATGGCGCTGGAGATGTATCAGGGAACCCTGATTTTCGTTTCTCACGACCGTGAATTTGTGAGCTCGCTGGCGACCCGCGTGCTGGAAATCACCCCAGAGCGCGTAGTGGACTTCAGCGGCAACTACGAAGACTATCTGCGCAGTAAAGGTATCGAGAACTAAAAAAAGCCCGGTGGCGCTACGCTTACCGGGCCTACAGCAACGTTGTAGGCCGGGTAAGGCGACGCCGCCACCCGGCATTGTTTAGAGCACCCACTCACTCCCTTCGACACCATTCACCAACAGCCTGCGTCTTTCTCCTGCCGGTAACGACACCTTCAGCGCTTTCCATGCCGGACGATAATTGCCGCGGGCGTCCACCTTCAGATTGATGGTTGCGCCGTCGCACACCATTTCCCATTCCACCCACAGCGCATTGCCGTTCTGGTAGCCCCAGCTTTCACCATCATCTTCAAACAGCAGACCAGAGGTTGTTCCGACACCGTTGACCGGGTAGAGCATCAGTTCACGGGTATCGTCTTTTTCGGCACTCACATGGGTAATGCGCTCGCTGAGCGGCAGAGCCGCCCCGGCGCGTACCAGCAGCGGCAGTTTTTCCAGCGGTGCGTCGAGGACGATCGACTGACCGCCAGTGAACCATGCATGGGTGTAAAAATCGTACCAGCCGGTTTCGTTATCCGGCAGCCAGACGCGGCGCTTGCGCTGACCCGCTTCTACTACGCTTGCGACCAGTATGTCGCGGCCCAACAGGAAGTCATCGCATTCTTCGAAGGTCTGCGGGTCATGCTCATGATCGAGGAACGTCGGGCGTAGCATCGGTTCGTCATCGGCATGCGCCTGCCAGAGCAGGGTGTAGAGGTAGGGCAGTAGTCGATAGCGCAACGCTATCGCACTGCGAATGGCTGGCGTTACGCCCGGATACATCCACGGCTCGTTCACCGTATGGTCATCGTTCCATGAGTGAATGGTAAAACGTGGATGCATCACGCCATTCTGTACCCAACGTACGAACAGTTCGGCATCGGGTTTATCGCCGGAGAATCCGCCGACATCGTGCCCCACGTTGAACAGCCCGGAAAGACTCATCCCCAGCCCCATGCGGGTGTTATAGCGCAGCGTGTCCCAGTGGGTGCGGTTATCGCCACTCCATGTCTGAACGTAACGCTGCATTCCCGCGCAACCCGAACGAGAGATCAGATACGGACGCTTATTCGGGGCAAAACGCTGTTGCGCTTCAAGCGAGGCGCGCATCATCAGCAACGGCATGACCGGGCGAATGTGTTTGATGGCAATTTCCTTGCCAAAGCCGTAACAGCGCGCTTCACCGTCCCACACTTCGAACTCGTTGTTATCGTTCCAGGTGGAATCAATGCCCATCTCCAGCAGTTGCGTCGTCACACCGTTTTGCCACCACTGAATGGCCTGCGGGTTAGTAAAGTCGAGGTGCGATCCTTCGTCATCCCAGAAGCTGGAACGTTCTGGCGTATCGGTTTCTGAATCACGAATAAACAGGCCGTTTTCCGCGACTTCGTTATAACGAGGGTGATCCTGCAACAGACAGGGCTTGATGTTGGCTGCAAGCTTTAGCCCGGCATCGTGGAATGCCTGGCTCATCATTTTAGGTTGTGGGACTTTGTCGTAGTTCCAGTTGAAGACATAGCGCTTACCGTTAATCGAGGTATACCCCGACGAGAGCTGGAACGAGTCGCACGGAATCGCGTGTTCTTCACACAGTCGGATAAAGTTCATCAACTGGTTTTGTGCGTCTGGCGCGTCGGTATAGTGCATCGTGGAACCGCTGTAGCCCAGGCTCCACTTCGGCCCGAACAGCGTTTTCCCGGTCAGGCGCACAAAGGCTTTAGTGACGTCCAGTACCCGTTTGCCGGTAAACAGGTAGTAATCAATATCGCCCGCTTCCGCCTGCCAGCGACGATAGGCGGTGTGGTAGTTGTCGATTTCGTTACCCAAATCCAGCCAGCAGCTGCTCAGGTTGTCGTAAAACAGACCGTAGCTCACGTCGTCGCGGCGGGTGATAGTGAACGGGATGTGCTTGTACAGCGGGTCGGTGCTTACTGCGTTGTAGCCCATCGCATCCAGATTGCGCATCTCATAGCGTTTACCGTTGCGCTGTAAATCACCCGCTTTCTCGCCCAGGCCGTAGAAACGTTCATCTTTACGGCGATTCAGGTAATGCGCGACACCGTCACCGTGGGCGTTGAGAAGGTAGGCGCTGGTGGCGCGATCGTTCACCAGCGACTGCCAGGCGCCGGCATCGTTACGATATTCCCACTCCAGCCACAGCGGTTGATGGACGGTGACGCGCAGTTGTTCAGTTGCCACGGTGAGCGTGTCGTTCTGTTGCGAAAGCGTCCAGTGCGGGCAGCTAAAACCGCTGATGTCGTCGCGGTGTCGGCCTTCCCACGGTACGTCTTTTTCAGGTGCGATGCTCCAGGTTCGGTCCAGCGCCAGTTCATCTTTGCGCTTGATCAGCACGCGGAAGAGATTTTCTTCCAGTACGTAAAGACACAGACGGTGCTGTTTATCCACCACCAGTTCAAGGTGCGTGGCCGATTGTTTATCAAGGGTCCAGTTTTTCAGGGTTTTCATATGCAATACATCCACTATCAGGCGCGCTTGGCGCGACGTTCAGCAATAAATGCCACCAGGAAAACAGCGCCAATCAGGTCAAAGAAGCCCATGGCGATGAAGAGGGGGTTAAAGCCGATTTTGTCGGCCGTAACACCAATCAAAAGGGAGAACAGGAAGCTGGCGATCCACGCCGCCGAACCGCGCATACCGTTGACAGTAGCCATCTGGCCTTTATCGAACGACTCCACAACGAGCGCGCTCAGCATGCAGGAGATTATCTGATGTCCGAAGCCGCCAATGGAGATCAGCACAATGGTGATATACGGGTCGCGGGTAATGGCAACGATCCCCAACGAGATCATCAGAAAGGCGCCGGTCACAGAGCTTGCCACCACTGAGTTGACGCGGGAGCAGCCGAACCAGCGGGCATACAGACGCGTCAGATAACCGCTTGCTACACTGCCGAGATCGGCAGCCAGGAACGGCAGCCAGGCAAACATCGCAATCTGCTTCAGATCCATGCCGTGTTCTTTAGCGAGATACAGCGGCACCCAGAAGCTCAGTACCGCCCAGGCCGGTTCCGCCATAAAGGCTGGAATAGCGATGCCGTAGAAACGCTTATTTTTCGACACGGTTTTCAGCGCGGTGAGGAAGGGCAGTTTGACCGCAGGCGGTTCGTTATCCTGTTTGATAAATGCCAGTTCATCTTTACTCAGATTTGGGTGCTGTTCAGGGTTGTGGTAGAACGCCCACCACAGGACGACCCACACCAGCGCCAGCACGCCGGTAAACATAAACGCACCCTGCCAGCCAAACGAAGCGTGCGCGAAGTAGATGATAGGCGGCGCGAGCATCGCGCCAATCGAGAAACCCACGCCAGCCCAACCGGCAGCGACGGGACGTTCTGATTTCGGGAACCATTCACCGATCGTTTTTGCGTTGGCCGGGGTGGCAGCCGCTTCTGAAGCACCCATGAAAAAGCGCAGAATCGCAAGATGCAGCCAGCTTCCGGCACCGGCATGAAAAATACACATCAGCGCCCAGATACCGGCGCAAACCATAAAGCCAATCTTCAGACCAATCACATCGATCAGCCATCCACACAGCGGCTGGAAAATGGTGTAGGCGATCTGAAATGCACCGACGATCCACGAATATTGTTCAGTGGTGATGCCCAGACTCTCTTTCAGTTCCGGTGCCAGAATGCCTAATGAATTTCGGGTGATGTAGTTAACGGTGACGCCAAGTAAAAAAAGTACCAGCACATACCAGCGCAGATTTTTTATGATGCGGCGGGGTTTGCTTGCCGCTGCAGTGTTGTTGATGTCCTGACTCATTTTCAGTCTCCACAAGACGGACGGTAGGGGATGAATGTTTTGAATGTCATACGGTTTGATCGCTTTAGTTTTTATTGCGTTAAGCGATTAAGTTGCTATACAACTAGTATGGAAGCTGTATGACAAATTTGACCTTAAGGGAGAAAACGGGCCGTCAGAAGTGGAATTTGTGCAAACTTTCTCATACAGAAAGTTTGTCGTCTGGCAATATTCATTCAAAGCCTGTCAGCGCAACGATGTTAAGTGGTGAAAATTTTTTCATCAGGCAAATGGAGCAAGATCACAAAATGGATAAAAGGTTAAAAATCACGGAAATTGCCGCCCGAACGCAGCTCTCGATCAGCACCGTTTCACGCGTGCTGGCAGGTAAGGCTAACACCAGCGACAAGGCGAGGCGTCTCGTGCTGGAATGCGCGCGCGAACTGGGGGTGATGGAGGGGATGGCGGCGGGACGTCTGCTGCTTAATAGCCTGATGGTCTTTGCTCCACAGCGGGCATTTGATGAGCGGTCCGACATCTTTTATTACCGTGTGATCCAGAGTGTGAACAAAGGGCTAACCTCGCACGAAGTCCGGCTGCGCTACTGCGCCCTTGAGGAACATGACAGCGATGCGCAATTGTTTCTGGCGCGGATGAACGAGCCGGATACACATGCCGCTATTCTGCTGGGGATCGACGACCCGCATATCCATGACTTAGCCGTGGATGTGGGGAAACCGTGCCTGTTGATTAACTGTCGCGATCGGCTAATGCGCCTTCCCGTCGTGGCGCCCGATCATCGCGCGATCGGTGAGCGGGCGGCGGGCTATCTGTTTGAAATGGGGCATCGCGAGGTGGTAAACGTGCTCTGCCTTCGTCGATACACCATGGAGTTACGCTTAGCTGGGATCCGCGATGCGTGGCGGTCGAATAACCTGAAGTTCAGTGACAAACGCCATCTTCTTGTCGCCGCAAACTTTAGCGCCAGAGAGACAGAACAACTGGTCAGTGAATGGATCGGCGAGAGAAAAGGGCAAGATTTACCCACCGCCTTTTTAGTCGGGGGAGATTTTATGGCGGCAGGGGTGATCAGCGCGCTGCAAAAACGGGGATTACGTGTCCCGCAGGATATCTCGGTGATGAGTATCGATGGTTTCAATCTCGCCTCGATTCAGGATGTTCCCTTAACGGCGGTACATGTTCCCCGGGATGAGTTAGGTACAGAGGCGGTGTATATGCTCCAGCATCGTCTGGTGCGCCCGGATGCGCCAGTCAGTACGTTGTTACTCAATGGTACGCTTGCGGTGCGGGAATCGGTCCGGCGGATACGTCAGGGGAAACGACGCACCGCCGTTGAACAAGAAGGCCTGTATGACCGTTAACACATGCCCAGCGCACGCTTGCCGTGAAGGTTCAAATCCCCCGGCGTGAAGCGGCCTTCCCAGCTTGTTTCGTAATCCTCACGCGGGAAATCGTCCGGCGATGCGCCTTTCTCCAGCGCGTCTTTCACTTTGCGCGCATAGGCAAGATTCTTCTCGCACATCGGGGCGGCGGGAATATACATCACATTTCCCCACCCCTGCTGATTTTCCACCGGCGCCACGGAGTGAATCACATCGCAATGCCACCAGACGGAATCGCCTGCTTCTAGTGGTGGAATGCTGGTAAGCGCCTCAATCAACAAGGGATGCCACTGTTCAGATATCGGCAGTACCCGCCCTGGCGCCACGCCACACAGTTCATCTTCCGGCACATCATCCAGCAGAGGACGTAACAGCACATACGCCATCGCTTCCGGAATCGGGACGACATGCAGTAAACCCTGACCGGGCAACATATCCGACAGCGCGGTCCAGCCCTGGAAGGTGCGAAACACCGAACATTTGGTGGTGTTGTCCACGGTATATTCTTCCACCTCAGTGCGATGAGCGGCCTGCCACGGATCGTATTTCGCCAGATTACCGTTAAAGACATTGGCGAATACGCGCTGATAGGCCGGTAGCAGCCAGCGCTCCAGCGCGCCGGAATCAGTGTGCGCGCCCAGACCTTTTGACGTGGTTCCCGGTGGACGGCGGCGGATCCTGTCCGGGTAGATCACGCTGATATCCGGGTTAAACCACTGCTTGCCCTCGCTTTCAAAGGTCCACAGACGGTTGAGGAACGACTGTACGTTCGCCATCTCCTCACTCTGCCGCGCCTGCATTTGCGCCTGCGACCAGTAGATCGGATAGATCTCCGGGCGCGAAGCGGTGAGGGTGCCAAAAAAGTTATCGCCGGGGCCTTTGTACACCTCGTCAAAATGGTTTTTATCGAGATAGTCCAGCATCGACTGATCCCAGGACAGCGCCTGTTCACGAGAGAAGTGACCTTTAATGACCGCGCAGCCACGGCGTTTAATCTGCTCGCGCTGCTGCGCCGTGATTGTACCTGCGCTGATATCAGCATACGACAGCTCAGGCCAGACCGGGGCTCCCTGCGCTTTAAGCGCATTGATTTCCGCCACGCGGGTGGCAATGGTATCGCTAATCTGGCTGAAAATTTGTTGGACGTCGCCGAGCTGCGCCCGCAGTTCCTGCTTCATCTGACGGATAGCCGCTTTATGATCGACCGGTAATGTGTCGCTTGTGAAGGTAAAAGCCATAACCACCTCGCATAAATTTCATTCGAAACTTATTTATATTACAGATGATAATATAAGTTATAAAAAAGTTAATGCAAGTTTAAAACTTGAGGGAATGCGCAGGTTGAGAAGAAAAAGGAACCGGAACAGGACGTCCCGGTTATGGGGTTACACGTGAAAAGGCGAAGTGTTATCCAGTACGGACTGAATTACATTCAGCGCGCCGTCATGGTTATTGTCATCCGTCTGAAAGCGGGCGATTGCTTTGATGCTGTCGGTGGCATTCGCCATGGCGAAAGAGTAGTGCGCCATTTTTAACATTTCAGCATCGTTGCCGCTGTCGCCAATCGCCACGACCTCTTTCGGCGAAAGGTTCCAGCGTTTCAGCAACCGACTGATGCCATTGGCTTTGTGCAGCCCTGGAATGATCAGGTCGATAAAGCCGAAACCGCTGGTCACGGGTTTCATAATGCCGTCCAGCGCCGTATGCAGGTGATCGATAACCAGCGGGATTTGCTCGTCTGGCAGGTTCAGCGAGAACTTAAACAGCACGTCGTTAATGTCGTGATAGTCCTTCACCGGTTGCAGGCGATGATAGTGTTTTGACATTAACTCAACAAAGGCTGCCGGCGCGTTTTCACTGACGTACGCACTTTGCAGACCGCAGGCCACAAAGTTGAGCTGTTTATCTTTGAGCAACTCGCCCATCACAACCTGAGATTCGTGACGCGTGAGTTCGCCGTGAAAAAGCTGCTTACCATGCTCAAACACCAGCGCGCCGTTTTCGGCCACGAACGAGATCTCGTCTTTGAGTTCGGGGAAGAAAGAGATGAGCTGAAAGTACTGATTACCGCTGGCGACGACAAATTCGATGTTTCGTTTTTTCAGTTCGTGGTATTGCGCCATAAATCGTGCGTGATCGTACTTTTTGGCGTCATTGAGAAAAGTTCCGTCCATATCGGTGACGATAACTTTAACGGTCATAGATAGCTCCTGGCTCAAAACTGCGACCAGAAACATTTTAATAACAATGTGACCTAAAGCACAAATTTATTTCGAATGAAAGTCAGGAAGCCGGGGGGCGGCTTCGCCTTAACCGTCCCACGGGGGAGACAATATAGGCCCGGTAAGCGCAGCGCCACCGGGCTTATTTTTACAGCATATGTTCAGTACGGGCGATGATATCGTCCTGCGCGTCCGGTGAAAGCGCGGTGAAGAACGCGGAATAACCGGCGACACGGACCACCAGATCACGGTACTGATCCGGGTGTTTTTTCGCATCCAGCAGGGTTTCGCGGGACACGATGTTGTACTGAATGTGCCAGCCTTTGTGCTCTTCAAAGAAGGTCCGCAGCAGGATCATCAGTTTCTGCTTGTCAGACTCATTCTCCAGCGTTGCCGGGTTCAGTTTCTGGTTTAACAGTACGCCGCCCAGAATCGAACCGGTAGGCAGTTTGCCGACCGAGCCAATCACCGCCGTTGGCCCCAGATGGTCAGTACCAGATGACGGGCTTGCCCCTTCGGCCAGTGGAGTATGGGCTTTACGGCCATCTGGTGTGGCCATGGTCGCTGCGCCGAACGGCACGTTTGCCGAGATAGACGAGGTGCCCGCGTAGTAATTGCCGCCGACCGGTCCACGTCCGTAGCGTGGGTTATGGTACTGCTTCAGTTCATCAATATAGGTTTGGTACGCGCGAGCCAGCAGGGTGTCGACCGTGTCATCATCGTTGCCATACTTCGGCGCGCCGTTGATTAAACGCTGACGCAATTGCTCATGGGTCAGACCGTCAAAATCATCGGCCAGCGCGGCCGCCAGCTGTTGCTGACCGATGGCCCCCTGTTCAAAGACCAGTTTTTTCACCGCGGCCAGGCTGTTGCCGAGGTTGGCGATACCCACCTGCAAGCCGGAAACCCAGTCATACTTCGCCCCGCCTTGTTTAATGCTCTTCGCCCGCTCGATGCAGTCATCCACCAGTGCCGAGCAGAGAATATCGTGCACGTTCTCTTCAAGCATGGTGTCGACCACATACTCAATCTCAATCGATTTACGCGTGTAATAACGGATTTGCGTATCCCACGCGGACATCACCTCATCGAAATTATTGAAGTTACCGACGGAAAGCGCTTTTTCCTGCGGCAGGAAGACTTTCCCGCTGGTGGCGTCACGACCGCCTTCCAGCGCGGCGAGCATCACGCGCGCAAAGTTAATAAAGCTCATCCCGGTGCAGCGGTAGCCCCACTTGCCGCCGACGGCGGTTTCGATACAGCCAATCGCCGCGTAATCGTAGGCGTCCTGCGGCTCAATACCGAGCTTGATAAATTCCGGGATGACAATTTCATCGTTGTTAAATGCTGGCATGCCAAAGCCACAGCGGATCACCTGCACGCAGGCGTCGAGGAAGTCATTGCTCATCCCGGCGTGATAACGCACGCTGAGGTTAGGCTGAGTGGAGCGCAGACGACCGCACGATTCAAGGATCGCGTAAGAGAGCGGATTGACCGCATCCATTGGCTGACCATTAACCAGGTTTTGTCCACCAATGGTGACGTTCTGATACAGCGGGCTGCCTGCGGAAGCCTTAGAGTGCGAACCGGAGCGGATTTTGTTCACTTCCAGCAGCTTCAGCCAGCAGCTGTGCAGCAGTTCAATGGCGTGTTCGCGGTCCAGCGTCTGGTTCAGCTCCACGTCACGGCGGTAGTACGGATAAAGATACTGGTCCATACGTCCGAACGACACCGAGTGACCGTTGGACTCAATTTGCAGAATCAACTGGATGAAGTAGCACAGTTGCAGCGCCTGCCAGAAGGTCTGCGGCGGCTGGTGGGCGATCAAATCGCAGTTTTCCGCTATCGCCAGCAGCTCGTTGCGACGGCTGTCACGCGTCTCTTCGCTCGCCATTTTACGTGCCAGTTCGGCGAAGCGGGTGATGTGGTCACTGACGGCAACCAGCACAATATCAATGGCTTTCAGGAACTGCTCGCCATGCAAATCATCGAGAACGGTCAGGTTAATACGAGAGCGGCGCTCTGCGACTTTTTCCCGCAGACCGTCAATGCCTTTTTCCAGCAGCAGCGGGAAGTTCACCGCCAGGTGCGCATCACCGGAGGTCATGTTGCCTTCGGCTTTGATAATACCGGTTTCCAGCAACCCTTTTTGCTCATCGGTAAACATGCCGTAGCAGCGGTCCTGAACGGTCTGACCGCGCCACCACGGGCACACGGCATGCAGTACGCGCTTATTCTCTTCACTGACCGCAAAACCTGCACCTGGTCTGTCCGCCAGATCGTCGATCTCTTTTTCAATCCACGAGACGGTGTATTCCGGGAAGATCGGCGCAGCGCGCACTTCGCTTGCCTGGTTGCCGATGATCAACTCGTCGTGTTTGATCCAGATAGTGCGTTTCGCCAGATGATGCGCCAGCGCCAGCGCGCGGCGTACCGGAATCGGCTTGTCTAGGTGCTGCTGGTACATTTCAGTGTAATGCTGAGCGCGTTCGGTACAGACCGGTGGTTTGACGATGTGCACCAGCGCGGTTTTGTGCGCTTTAATGCGGTCGCTGAGCGTATCCAGTTTCAGTTGGGTCATGGGTTTATCCTCGTAAAGTCGCGGTCAAACCTTTCGTGCAGGCGTACTGCTGCGCAAAGGCGAGCAGATCGGGTGCATCCAGCGGCTTATCCGGCGCGTGGTAGGGTTGGTTGAGCAAGTGGTATTTATTGATGCCCAGTGTGTGGTAGGGCAAAAAGTGGATCTCGCTGACGTGCAGTTCGTCGGCGGCAAAATCGGTAATCGCTTTAATGGCCTCTTCATCTGCGTTAAACCCCTGAACCAGCGGAACGCGGATGATGATTTTCTTCCCGGCGGCGGCGAGCTTTTTCAGGTTTTCCAGCACGCGTGACGCGCTACCATCCGTCCATTGTTTAAACGGCGCGTCGGCGACATGTTTTAAATCCGCAAGGAACAGATCGATCCAGGGCAGTGAAGGTTCAATGTATTTCCACGGCACATGCAGACAGGTTTCCACCGCGGTATGAATGCCCGCCTCGTGACTGGCTTTAAACAGCGACGCGGCCAGCTCTGGCTGCATAAACGGTTCGCCGCCCGAAAGCGTAATACCGCCGCCGCTGCGCTCATAAAAAGGTTTATCGCGCAGAACGGTGGTCATTATCTCATCCACGCTTTTCACCTCGCCGCAGACGGTCAGCGCCTGAGTGGGGCAACAATCGGTCAGGCGGGCGAGATGCGCGTCAGTGAGTTTTTCGCGATGGATAAGGAGGCCGTTCAGCGCGCGTTCAGTGACGCCGGGGGCGGACTGGACGCAAAGTTCACAGCCTTCGAGGCACAGACGTGCATCAAACAGCAGGTCCTGCGTGCGCGCCCGGCTTTCCGGATTCTGACACCAGCGACAGCCCAGAGAGCATCCTTTAAGGAACACCACGGTGCGGATACCGGGACCATCGTGTGTAGAATAGCGCTGAATATTGAAAATCATAAACGGCCTCTTTTGTTTCATATAAAGATTAAATAACTTTCGAATGAAAGTTATGTTGATGTGCGTCAACTAACAGAGAGGTTTTGCCGTGGTATCTTTCATTTATGCTAACTAGTCGTTGAGGAATGATTATGGAACTCTACCTGGATACGTCAGACGTAGACGCGGTGAAAGCGCTGGCGCGAATTTTTCCGCTGGCGGGCGTGACCACCAACCCCAGCATTGTTGCGGCGGGGAAAAAACCGCTGGACGTTTTATTGCCACAATTACATGAAGCGATGGGAGGACAGGGCCGCCTGTTCGCTCAGGTGATGGCGACAACGGCACAAGGGATGGTGAGCGATGCGCGCAAACTGCGTGGGATCATTCCTGATATCGTGGTGAAAGTGCCGGTCACTGCGGAAGGTCTGGCGGCGATCAAACTGCTGAAAGAGGAAGGCATCCCGACGCTGGGAACGGCGGTGTACGGTGCGGCACAGGGCCTGCTGTCGGCGCTGGCGGGGGCGGAGTATGTTGCCCCTTACGTGAATCGCGTAGATGCGCAGGGCGGCAACGGTATTCAGACCGTCACCGATTTGCAGAATCTGCTGAAGATGCATGCGCCGCATGCCAAAGTGCTGGCCGCCAGTTTCAAGACGCCGCGTCAGGCGCTGGATTGTCTGTTGGCAGGTTGTGAATCCATCACCTTACCGCTGGACGTTGCCCGGCAGCTGATTAGCTCTCCGGCTGTTGATGCGGCGGTGGCGAAGTTTGAACACGACTGGCAGAGTGCCTTTGGGCGCACGTCGCTGTAAGTTGCAGTTGTAGGCCGGATAAGGCAACGCCGTCATCCGGCAATTCGCGCCATCATTGCCTGATGGCCCTACGTCTTATCAGGCCGGGAATCTACTCAGGACGATGCTGTTCCACACACCTCGCAGCCTGGATTTCGCATCAACTTCATTTCGCGGAACTGGCAGGTCATGGCGTCGTACATGACGATTTTCCCCGCCGCAGGCTGACCATACTGCGCCAGCAGCTTTATCGCCTCCATTGCCTGGAGCGATCCTATCACCCCAATCAGCGGCGCCATTACTCCGGCTTCCACGCAGGTCAATGCATTTTCACCAAACAGACGGCTCAGACAGCGATAGCAGGGCTCACCTTCTTTGTAGGTAAAGACGGTGACCTGGCCTTCCATGCGGATCGCCGCGCCAGAAATCAGCGGGACTTTTGCCGCATAGCAACCAGCATTGAGCTGGTTACGAATCGCGACGTTATCGGTGCAGTCGAGCACCAGATCGTGTTCGGCGATGAGTGCCTGAAGGGCGGTCTCGTCCAGCAGCGCATTAATCGGGGTGATAGCGACATGCGGATTAATTCGGCTTAGCGCGGCATGCGCCGACTCCACTTTCGGCTGGTCGAGGGTCGCATCGCTGTGCAGCGTCTGGCGTTGTAGATTCGACAACGATACGGTGTCGAAATCGAGCAGCGTCAGATGGCCGACGCCGGCGCTCGCCAGATACTGCGAGGAGGCGCAGCCCAGCCCACCGAGGCCCACAACCAGTACCCTGGCGTCCTTCAGCGCTTCCTGCCCGTCAAAGTCAAAGCCGCGCAAAATGATCTGCCGGTTGTAGCGCAGCATCTCCTGATCGCTGAGTTCTGCCATCACAGGCCTCCGAACAGCGCGTTGAAGGGTTCGACTTCCACCCATTCACCCACTTCGACGTTACCGCGATCGCGCTCCAGCACAATGAAGCAGTTGCCCTGGCTGAAGGAGCTGAAAATATGTGAACCCTGATGGCCTGTGGTGCTCACTTCCAGTTCACCGTTAGCGGTGCGCTGTAGCATGCCGCGCTGGAAATCGAGACGTCCCGGCGTTTTCTTCAGTCGCGAAGCGGTACGTACACGCTGGCGCGCGGGTAATCCGCTGGCCGTGTTGCCGCTCAGTTTCGCCAGCAGCGGCTGAACCAACTGGTAGAAGGTCAGCGCCGCGGATACCGGGTTGCCCGGCAGACCGCAGAACCAGCTGTTGCGCAGTTTGCCGAAAGCGAACGGTTTGCCAGGTTTGATAGCCAGTTTCCAGAAAGCGATTTCGCCCAGCTCTTCAAGAATGGTTTTGGTGTAATCCGCTTCACCGACCGACACGCCGCCGGAGCTGATCACCACATCCGCCTGACTGTCGGCTTCGATAAACGCCGTGCGCAGGGCGTGCGGATCATCGCGGATGATGCCTAAATTGATTACGTCACAACCCAACTGTTGCAGCATCAGGTGCACGGTCAGGCGGTTGGTATCATAAATCTGACCTTCGCCGAGCGGTTGACCGGGCAGTTGCAGTTCATCGCCCGTCGAGAACAGCGCGACGCGCACTTTACGCACGACCTGGACGTCGGCAATGCCGAGCGATGCCAGTACCGGCAGTTCGCCCGTGGTCAGACGCGTGCCGGCAGGGAAAACCACGGCATTTTGGCTGATATCTTCGCCGCGAAGGCGGATATTTTGCCCGGCGCGGACGTCGGCGGTAAAACGCACGCCATTGTCAGTCTGTTCTGTCTGCTCTTGCATTACCACCGCGTCACATCCCGGCGGCACCGGCGCACCGGTCATAATGCGAATACAGCTCCCCGCAGGCCATTCACCCTGAAACGGCTGACCGGCGAACGCTTTACCGGCGACCGGCAGCGGATGTCCGCTGGCGAGATCGGCCAGGCGTACCGCGTAACCGTCCATCGCTGAGTTATCGAAACCCGGGACGTCCAACGGCGATACCACGTCGGTCGCCAGAATTCGGCCAAAGCACTGCACCAGCGGTAGCGTCTCGACGGCGGTGAGCGGGGTAACACGCGACAACATTTCGGTAAGCGCCGTTTCCAGCGGCATCAGTCCGGCGGTAAATTCCATGAAAACACTCCTGCGGGGCAAAATCGAATCCGTCTATTATGTCAGAAAATGCGAGGGGACTGTATGCCACCTCGGACTTAGGAAGGGTGTGAATGCTTTACATGCGAATCGCATCTTTCTATAGTCAAAAATCGAATCAATAACTCTACAGAATTCTGATATTTGTAGAAGACGGGCGATAAACATGGGCAAAGCAGTTATTGCAATTCACGGCGGGGCAGGGGCGATTGCCCGTGCACAGATGAGCCAGGAGCAGGAGTTACGCTATATCCAGGCGCTTTCCGATATCGTCGACGCCGGGCAAAAGATGCTGGAAGCGGGAGAAAGCGCGCTGGATGTAGTCACTGAAGCCGTGCGACTGCTTGAGGAGTGCCCGCTGTTTAATGCCGGGATTGGCGCGGTGTATACCCATGACGAGACCCATGAACTGGATGCCTGCGTTATGGATGGCAATACCCTGAAAGCCGGAGCGGTGGCGGGCGTCAGCCATCTGCGTAACCCAATCCTCGCGGCCCGACTGGTGATGGAGCGTAGCCCGCATGTCATGATGATCGGCGCGGGGGCAGAAAAATTTGCTGCCTCAGAAGGGATGGCGCTGGTCTCTGCGGATCTCTTTTCCACGCCGGAACGTTATCAACAACTGCTGGCCGCGCGCTCAAGTGGGGAGACCGTGCTGGATCACAGCGGCGCACCGCTGGACGAAGGCAAGAAAATGGGCACCGTGGGCGCAGTGGCGCTGGATTTACACGGCAACCTCGCGGCGGCGACATCGACTGGCGGCATGACCAACAAATTACCTGGCCGCGTCGGCGATAGTCCGCTCGTCGGCGCGGGCTGCTATGCCAATAACGCCAGCGTGGCGGTCTCCTGCACCGGCACGGGCGAAGTGTTTATCCGTGCGCTGGCGGCTTACGATATTGCTGCGTTGATGGATTACGGCGGTCTGAGCTTATCGGAAGCCTGTGAGCGGGTAGTGATGGAGAAGTTACCGGCGCTGGGCGGCAGCGGCGGGCTGATTGCCATCGATCATGAGGGAAATGTGGCCTTGCCGTTTAATTGCGAAGGAATGTATCGCGCCTGGGGTTATGCCGGGGATACACCAACGACCGGAATTTACCGGGAAAAAGGGGACACCGTTGCCACACAGTGATGCGCTTGACGCCAGCGACGTGCTGGCCGTCAGCAATCTGAATATCGCTTTTCAACAGGACCAGCAGCGCACTGAGGCAGTGCGGGACCTGTCATTTCGTCTCAGGCGTGGCGAGACGCTGGCGATTGTCGGTGAATCTGGTTCAGGAAAATCGGTCACCGCGCTGTCGCTGATGCGACTGATTGAACAGTCCGGCGGCGAGGTGCAGTGCGAGCAGATGCTGCTGCGTCGTCGGAACCGCGAGGTGATTGAGCTGGGCGAACAGAGTACGTCGCAGCTTCAGCGGATCCGGGGCGCCGATATCGCTATGATCTTCCAGGAACCGATGACGTCACTCAATCCGGTGTTTACCGTAGGTGAGCAGATAGCCGAGTCCATCCGCCTGCATCAGGGGGCTGGGCGTGAAGAGGCAATGGCGGAGGCCAAGCGGATGCTCGATCAGGTTCGCATTCCGGAGGCGAAAGCCATTCTTTCGCGCTATCCACACCAGCTTTCCGGCGGTATGCGCCAGCGGGTGATGATTGCGATGGCGCTCTCGTGTCGCCCGGCGGTGCTGATTGCCGATGAACCGACAACCGCGCTGGACGTCACGATTCAGGCGCAAATCCTGCAACTGATCAAAGTCCTGCAACAAGAGATGTCGATGGGGGTGATTTTCATCACTCATGATATGGGCGTGGTTGCGGATGTCGCCGATCGTGTGCTGGTGATGTATCAGGGCGAAGGGGTGGAGACCGGCACTGTGGAACAGATTTTCCGCTCGCCGCAGCATCCTTACACGCAGTCATTACTGGCGTCGGTACCGCAACTTGGGGCGATGAAAGGTCTCCCTTATCCGCGCCGTTTCCCGCTGTTCTCCCTGAACGCGCCGGAAAAGCATGAGCGGCCTGTCGATCAAAATACGGTGGTCGAGGGTGAACCCATTTTGCAGGTACGCAACCTGGTGACGCGATTTCCGTTACGCAGCGGGCTTCTGAATCGGGTGACCCGCGAGGTGCATGCGGTGGAAAATGTCAGCTTTGATCTCTGGCCTGGCGAGACGCTGTCGCTGGTCGGTGAGTCCGGCTGCGGCAAATCCACGACGGGGCGTGCGCTATTGCGGCTGGTGGAATCGCAGTCCGGAGAGATTATTTTTGACGGTCAGCGAATCGATACGCTGCCCGACAGTCAATTGCAGCCCTTGCGCCGTAATATTCAGTTTATTTTTCAGGATCCCTACGCTTCGCTCGACCCACGGCAAACCGTGGGTTATTCCATCATGGAACCGCTGCGCGTCCACGGACTGTTGCAGGGTAAGGCGGCGGCGGAGCGCGTGGCGTGGCTGCTGGAGCGCGTCGGGTTGAAACCTGAACATGCGTGGCGCTACCCGCATGAGTTTTCTGGCGGGCAGCGTCAGCGAATCTGTATTGCCCGTGCGCTGGCGCTCAACCCCAAAGTCATTATTGCCGATGAATCGGTCTCCGCGTTGGATGTGTCGATTCGCGGACAAATTATCAACCTGCTGCTCGATTTGCAGCGGGAACTGGGGATCGCCTGGCTGTTCATCTCACATGACATGGCCGTCGTTGAACGGATCAGCCACCGCGTTGCGGTGATGCACATGGGACAGATCGTTGAGATCGGCCCGCGCGCCGCGTTGTTTGAGGATCCACAGCATCCGTATACCCGTAAGCTCATGGCGGCGGTTCCGGTTGCCGATCCCGGACATCACCGCCCGCAGCAGGTACTGCTGTCGGACGATCTGCCGAGTAACATTTACCGGCGCGGCGAAGCGCCAGCACCTGTTTCATTGCAGTTAGTCGGGCCCGGACATTATGTCGCGCGTCCACAACGAGAAAATGCGCTATCGCGTTTATAACATTCAGGCAGGGTTCAGGAGAAAAAAGATGACAAAATTGCTCGCCCGACATTGGCTGTTGGCATTAGGCGCGACGACCGCGCTGGCAGCGTCCCCGGCGTTTGCCGCAAAAGATGTAGTGGTCGCGGTGGGGTCCAACTTCACCACACTTGACCCGTATGACGCGAATGACACCTTATCGCAGCAGGTGGCAAAATCGTTTTATCAGGGGCTGTTTGGCCTGGATAAAGAGATGAAGCTGAAGAACGTGCTGGCGGAGAGCTATACCGTCTCTGACGACGGCCTGGTATATACCCTTAAACTGCGTCAGGGGGTGAAATTCCAGGACGGTACCGACTTTAACGCCGAAGCGGTGAAAATTAACCTCGATCGCGCCAGCGATCCCGCCAATAGCCTCAAGCGTTATAACCTGTATAAAAACATCGCCAAAACAGAGGCTGTCGATCCCGCGACGGTAAAAATTACTCTGAAGCAGCCGTTCTCCGCGTTTATTAATATCCTGGCGCACCCGGCAACGGCGATGATCTCACCAGCCGCACTGGCGAAATACGGTAAAGAGATTGGCTTCCATCCGGTTGGCACGGGTCCGTACACGCTGGATACCTGGAATCAAACCGATTTTGTGAAGGTGAAGAAATTTGCCGGTTACTGGCAACCGGGATTACCGAAGCTGGATAGCATCACCTGGCGTCCGGTCACCGATAACAATACCCGTGCGGCGATGCTGCAAACCGGGGAAGCACAGTTTGCCTTCCCGATCCCCTACGAGCAGGCGGCGTTGTTAGAGAAAAACAAAAATCTGCAACTGGTCGCCAGTCCATCGATCATGCAGCGTTACATCAGCATGAACGTGACGCAAAAGCCGTTCGACAATCCCAAAGTCCGCGAGGCATTAAACTACGCTATCAACCGTCAGGCGCTGGTGAAAGTGGCGTTTGCCGGCTATGCGACCCCGGCGACCGGCGTGGTGCCGCCGTCGATTGCTTATGCGCAAAGCTACGCGCCCTGGCCTTACGATCCGGCAAAAGCCCGTGAACTGCTGAAAGAAGCGGGTTATCCGAACGGTTTTAGCACTACGCTGTGGTCATCGCACAATCACAGTACCGCCCAGAAAGTGTTGCAGTTTACCCAACAGCAGCTGGCGCAGGTGGGGGTTAAAGTGCAGGTGACGGCGATGGATGCCGGTCAGCGCGCGTCGGAGGTTGAGGG
This sequence comes from Citrobacter sp. ANG330, assembly GCF_047467925.1. Classification (NCBI taxonomy): domain Bacteria; kingdom Pseudomonadati; phylum Pseudomonadota; class Gammaproteobacteria; order Enterobacterales; family Enterobacteriaceae; genus Citrobacter; species Citrobacter sp. ANG330. Next base: position 161,575 of record NZ_JASJUI010000008.1, read on the forward strand.
CAAAGGGCAGAAAGAGAGCGGTGTGAGAATGTTCTACACTGGCTGGTCGGCCTCGACCGGTGAAGCAGACTGGGCATTGTCGCCGCTGTTTGCCTCGCAAAACTGGCCGCCAACTCTGTTTAACACCGCGTTCTACAGCAATCCGCAGGTTGACAGTGATCTTGCCGATGCGCTGAAAACGACCGACTCGCAAGAAAAAGTGCGCCTGTACAAAGCGGCACAGGATATCGTCTGGAAAGAGTCGCCGTGGATCCCGCTGGTGGTGGAAAAACTGGTTTCGGCGCACAGTAACAAACTGACTGGTTTCTGGATCATGCCAGATACGGGGTTCAGCTTTGATGATGCAGATTTGAAATAAGCCACAGCGGAAACCGGATGCTTAACTATATCCTCAAACGCCTGCTGGGGTTGATTCCAACCCTGTTCATCGTTGCGGTGCTGGTGTTTTTATTTGTTCACCTGTTGCCCGGTGACCCGGCGCGGCTGATTGCCGGGCCGGAAGCCGACTCGCAGGTGATTGAACTGGTTCGTCAGCAACTCGGTCTCGACCGGCCGCTGCACATTCAGTTCTGGCATTACATGACAAACGTGTTGCAGGGCGATTTTGGCCTTTCGATGGTTTCCCGTCGGCCGGTTTCGGAGGAGATCGCCAGCCGGTTTATGCCGACGCTGTGGCTGACGTTGACCAGTATGATCTGGGCCGTTCTGTTCGGCATGGCGGCGGGAATTGTCGCGGCGGTATGGCGTAATCGCTGGCCGGATCGCCTCAGCATGACGCTGGCCGTTACCGGGATCTCCTTTCCGGCGTTCGCGCTGGGGATGCTGTTAATGCAGGTGTTCTCCGTGGAGTTAGGCTGGTTGCCGACCGTCGGCGCTGATAGCTGGCAGCACTATATTCTGCCGTCTGTCACCCTTGGCGCGGCGGTGGCCTCAGTGATGGCGCGCTTTACCCGCGCCTCATTTGTCGATGTGCTCAGTGAAGATTATATGCGCACCGCCCGGGCGAAAGGGGTCAGCGAAACCTGGGTGGTGCTCAAGCATGGGCTGCGCAATGCGATGATACCGGTCGTCACCATGATGGGGTTACAGTTTGGCTTTTTGCTCGGCGGGTCTATCGTGGTCGAAAAGGTCTTCAATTGGCCCGGTCTCGGCCGTCTGCTGGTGGACTCCGTAGAGATGCGCGATTATCCGGTGATTCAGGCGGAAGTCCTGTTGTTTTCACTGGAATTTATACTTATCAATTTAGTGGTGGATGTGCTGTATGCCGCCATTAACCCGGCTATCAGGTACAAGTAAGGATGCGATTACTTAACTGGCGCCGTCAGGCGATTTTAGATGCCATGCCCATGGTGAAACCCGAACGGGTACGCACGCCGTGGCACGAATTCTGGCGACGTTTTCGTCGTCAGCATGTGGCGTTGATAGCAGGCCTGTTTGTGCTGCTGCTGATCCTGGTGGCAATCTTCGCCCGCTGGCTGACGCCATTCGATGCGGAAAACTATTTCGATTACGACAGGCTGAATGACGGGCCGTCGATGATGCACTGGTTCGGTGTGGATTCGCTGGGCAGAGATATCTTCAGCCGCGTGCTGGTGGGTGCGCAAATTTCGCTGGCGGCAGGGGTATTTGCAGTATTGATTGGCGCGGCTATTGGTACCGTACTGGGGCTGCTGGCGGGTTACTATGAAGGCTGGTGGGATCGGGTCATCATGCGCATCTGCGACGTGCTGTTCGCGTTTCCGGGTATCCTGCTGGCGATTGCCGTGGTCGCGGTGTTAGGTAGCGGCATTGCCAACGTGATTATCGCGGTGGCGATCTTCTCGATCCCGGCATTTGCGCGTCTGGTGCGCGGCAATACGCTGGTGCTGAAACGCCAGACGTTTATCGAATCGGCGCGCAGCATTGGCGCCAGCGATGCGACCATTATTTTCAGTCATATCCTGCCTGGGACCGTCTCGTCGATTGTGGTCTTTTTTACTATGCGTATTGGCACGTCGATCATCTCTGCGGCAAGTCTGTCGTTTCTGGGGCTGGGCGCACAGCCGCCGACGCCGGAGTGGGGCGCGATGCTGAATGAAGCGCGGGCGGATATGGTGATTGCGCCGCATGTGGCGCTGTTCCCGGCGGTGGCGATTTTCCTGACGGTACTGGCGTTTAATCTGTTAGGCGATGGCCTGCGCGACGCGCTTGACCCGAAAATAAAAGGATAAACTGTTGGCCTGATAAGACGCGCTGGCGTCATTATCAGGCATTGCCGGATGGCGGCATAAATGCCGTATCCGGCCTGAGTCAATGAGAGTTAAGCGCGGGTGCCCCACAGATCATATTCGTCGGCGTTTTCCACTTTCACGCGGATCACATCGCCCGGCTTCAAGTTGGTTTCGCCATTCAAATAGACCGCGCCGTCGATTTCCGGGGCATCGGCCATGCTACGACCAATCGCGCCTTCTTCGTCGACTTCATCGACAATGACCAGAATTTCGCGGCCCACTTTTTCCTGCAAACGCTCAGCGGAGATCTGTTGTTGCAGTTGCATAAAGCGGTTCCAGCGCTCCTCTTTCACCTCTTCCGGTACCTGATCCGGCAGCGCATTGGCGCCAGCGCCTTCTACCGGGCTGTATTTGAAACAGCCTACGCGGTCGAGACGCGCTTCTTTCAGGAAGTCGAGCAGCATCTGGAAATCGTCTTCGGTTTCACCCGGGAAGCCCACAATAAACGTCGAGCGCAGGGTCAGCTCCGGACAGATTTCGCGCCATTGCTTGATGCGCGCCAGTTGACGGTCAACCGAGCCGGGGCGCTTCATCAGTTTGAGAATGCGCGGGCTGGCGTGCTGAAGCGGAATATCCAGGTATGGCAGGATCTTACCTTCCGCCATCAGCGGGATCACGTCATCAACATGCGGATACGGGTAGACGTAATGCAGACGCGTCCAGATACCCAGTTTAGACAGCTGTTCACACAGGCTGACCATGCTGGTTTTCACCGGCTCACCGTTATAGAACCCGGTGCGATGCTTCACGTCCACGCCATAGGCGGAGGTGTCCTGAGAAATCACGAGGATCTCTTTCACACCGGCATCGACCAGACGCTTTGCTTCGCTCAGCACATCACCAATTGGACGGCTGACCAGATCGCCGCGCATGGAAGGAATGATGCAGAAGGTGCAGCGATGGTTGCAGCCTTCTGAAATTTTCAGGTAGGCGTAATGACGTGGGGTCAGCTTCACGCCCTGTTCCGGCACCAGGCTCAGGAACGGATTGTGCTTTGGTTTTGGCACGTAGTGGTGAACGTGTTCCAGAACCTGTTCATAGCTGTGCGGCCCGGTGATCTCCAGCACTTTTGGATGGACTTCACGGATCTGATCTTCTTTCGCGCCCAGACAGCCGGTGACGATCACCTTGCCGTTTTCGTTCAGCGCTTCGCCAATGGCTTCCAGGGATTCCTGCACGGCGCTGTCGATAAAACCGCAGGTGTTAACGATCACCATATCGGCATCATCGTAGCTCGGGACGACATCGTAGCCTTCGGTACGCAGTTCAGTCAGGATACGTTCCGAATCGACGAGGTTTTTCGGACAACCGAGGGAAACGAAGCCGATTTTCGGCTGGTGGGTTACTTTGCTCATAGCTTAAAAATTGTTCAGTTATTGGAATGTTCAGGGCAGGGATTCTACAGAGTTCCGTGCAAAAATTGTATCGCAATCTCACCCGATGAGTCAGGGCGGTCTGCACCAGCTTATATATAGATTGTAAATTATGTTAATTCCGAGTGAATTATTGATCTCAGGCATCAATCAGTACAAAAAATAGCCATACTATAGTGTTGCACCATGGCTGGAAGAGGAGGAACGAAGTATGTTCGTTGACAGACTGAGAACCGATCTGCTGAATAAGCTTATCAACGCCAGGATTGACCTCGCTGCGTATCTGCAGCTAAGGATGGCGAAAGGATACATGTCAGTCAGCGAGAATGATCATCTACGTGAGAACTTTTTCGAACTGAACCGCGAGCTGCACGATAAATCGTTGCGCTTGAACCTGCATCTCGATCAGGAAGAGTGGGATGCTTTGCATCATGCCGAAGGCGCACTCGCCGCTGCGGCGGTGTGCCTGATGAGCGGACACCATGACTGTCCGACTTTTATTGCCGTCAATGCAGAAAAACTCAATTCCTGCCTGACAACGTTAACGCTGAGCATTCAGAGTCTGCAGGCTCATTCCACACTTGAAGATGCCTGATTTCCGGGGGAGGCGACTCCCCCTTTGTCGTTAAGTTTTTGTAAAAATGGCTCCGCGACGTTCCTCGCTGACTACGCTTTAACCAGAGTCAACAAGGAGGCGCTATGCATCGCTCGCTTATCCCCTTAATTCCATTGATCGTGTCCCCCTGGTTTGCTCAGGCAAAAACGCCTGCGGTGACTGTTGAGGTGCTGCAAACCAAACTTGACCACCCGTGGGCGCTAGCCTTTCTGCCGGGCGACAACGGCATGCTGATCACCCTGAAGGGCGGCCAGTTGCGTCACTGGCAGTCAGGAAAAGGGCTTTCTGATCCGCTGCCTGGCGTACCACAGGTGTGGGCAAACGGGCAGGGCGGCCTGCTGGACGTGGCGCTGGCACCGGACTTTAGTCAGTCCCGGCGCGTCTGGCTTAGTTTTGCGCAGGCTGATGCAGAGGGAAAAGCAGGAACCGCGGTGGGCTTTGGTCGACTCAGCGATGATCTTTCGCGGCTGGAAAACTTCCAGACCGTTTTCCGCCAGATGCCAAAATTGTCAACAGGCAATCATTTCGGCGGGCGACTGGTGTTTGACGGCAAGGGGCACCTGTTCATCGGGTTGGGGGAAAACAACCAACGGCCGACGGCGCAGGATCTCGACAAACTGCAGGGTAAAGTGGTGCGTCTGACCGATGAGGGAAAAATCCCGGCGGACAATCCGTTTGTTAATCAGCCGGGCGCGCGCCCGGAAATCTGGTCTTATGGGATCCGCAATCCGCAGGGGATGGCGATGAATCCGTGGAGCGGAGTGCTGTGGCTTAACGAGCACGGGCCACGCGGCGGAGATGAGATCAATATCCCCGAAAAAGGCAAAAACTACGGCTGGCCGCTGGCGACCTGGGGCATCAACTACAGCGGGCTGAAAATCCCGGAAGCGCAGGGTGAAAAGGTGGCAGGCACTGAACAGCCCATTTTCTACTGGCAGAAATCACCTGCCGTTAGTGGGATGGCCTTTTATAACCACGACACCTTTCCTCAGTGGCGGCAGAAACTGTTTATTGGCGCGCTAAAAGACCAGGATGTCATTGTGATGAGCGTAAACGGTAATAAAGTGACGGAAGAGGGGCGCATTCTGGGTGAACGAAATCAACGCATCCGCGACGTGCGCATCGGGCCCGACGGCTATTTGTATGTCTTAACCGACGAGTCCGACGGCGAGTTACTCAAAGTTAGCCCGCGTACCTGAGCGGCTTAGCTGACCGGGATCATGACTGTTTTACGAAACGCCGGGCGCTCGCTGAGCTGTTGATACCAGCGCTCAAGATGCGGACGCGGTGTCCATGTCAGTCCTACATTGAACAAGTTATAGACGAACGGCGCGATGGCGATATCGCCGGTGCCAAAGGCTTTACCCGAGAACCAGGGCTGGTCGGCCAGCGCCGCATCGAGGATTGCAAACAGCTTGTCGCACTGTTTCGCGCCTGCATCAATAGCGGCCTGATCGCGCTGTTCCGGCGGTGTTCTCACTAAACCAAACAGTACCACGCGGTGTGCCGGACTTAAGGTCTGATTCGCCCAGTCCATCCATTTTTCGCCTTCCGCCCGACGTGCCGGGGATTCGACCCACAGGCGTTTTTGTCCATACTGCGCCGCCAGGTAACGCACGATGGCGTTGGATTCCCACAGTAACAGGTCGCTTTCATCATCACGTAACAATGGCACCAGACCGTTCGGGTTCATCGCCAGATACTCGGTATCATGGTTCAGGCCAAACTGTCCTCCGGCGAGGATATGGTTAAACGGCAATTCCAGTTCTTCGAGTGTCCATAACACTTTCTTGACGTTGGTTGAGTTATTCCGACCCCACAGCGTAATCATAATTACCCCTCAAAAAATGGACAGCCTAAAGGCTGTGTTCACTCCACATGGTGAGATAAACCCAACATTTACGCAACAGCGAACAAAAAATTCCTCATCCCAGCAGCACAGCGGGGGGTTATTGCATAAACTTTAAAAACTTTACCAACTTACGGTTCCCTTACGCTTCTTAGTGCGTTATTACTCACCGCACTTATTATACGGTGGTATGACGTATATTTTTTGAATGGATACTCGGGTGGCATTTATGACGCAATACGTTTCTTCCCTTCGTAATTTCGCAGCGGGTTCAGCCCTTTTATTTCTCTTTGCGCCAACGGTGATGGCGGCGGAACAGACCATTGAACCGCCAGGCGTCGATGCGCGAGCATGGATTTTAATGGACTACGCCAGTGGTAAGGTGCTGGCGGAAGGCAATGCCGACGAAAAACTGGATCCCGCCAGTCTGACGAAAATCATGACCAGCTACGTGGTAGGACAGGCACTCAAGGCGGGCAAAATTAAACTGACCGACATGGTGACGATAGGCAAAGACGCCTGGGCGACCGGCAACCCGGCGCTGCGCGGCTCCTCGGTGATGTTTCTGAAGCCTGGCGATCAGGTGGCGGTTTCTGATCTCAACAAAGGGGTGATTATTCAGTCTGGCAACGACGCCTGTATCGCACTTGCGGACTACGTCGCGGGCAGTCAGGAGTCGTTCATCGGTCTGATGAATGGCTATGCAAAACGACTCGGGCTGACGAACACCACCTTCCAGACGGTACATGGCCTGGATGCGCCAGGGCAGTTCAGCACCGCGCGTGATATGGCGCTGCTGGGCAAGGCACTGATCCACGATGTGCCGGAAGAGTATGCGATCCATAAAGAGAAAGAGTTCACTTTTAACAAAATTCGCCAGCCCAACCGTAACCGTCTGCTGTGGAGTTCTAATCTCAACGTTGATGGCATGAAGACGGGCACCACAGCGGGGGCCGGATATAACCTGGTCGCGTCGGCGACTCAGGGCGATATGCGGTTAATTTCGGTGGTGCTAGGCACCAAAACCGACCGTATTCGTTTTAATGAATCAGAAAAATTGCTGACCTGGGGCTTTCGCTTCTATGAAACCGTTACGCCAATCAAGCCGGATGCCACCTTTGTGACCCAGCGCGTCTGGTTTGGTGACAAGAGTGAGGTGAATCTGGGGGCGGGCGAAGCCGGCTCGGTGACCATTCCGCGGGGTCAACTGAAAAACCTGAAGGCCAGCTTCACGCTGACCGAACCGCAGCTCACTGCGCCGCTGAAAAAAGGTCAGGTGGTCGGGACGATTGACTTCCAGTTGAACGGCAAGTCGATTGAGCAGCGTCCGCTGATCGTGATGGAAGCGGTCGAAGAGGGCGGCTTCTTTGGCCGGATGTGGGATTTCGTGCTGATGAAATTCCATCAGTGGTTTGGTAGCTGGTTCTCTTAATCGTTTGTGGATTGCCGGATAGCGCTGACGCCTGTCCGGCAAATTGCGATTAGTACATCAGCTTTATCCGTTGTGCTTTGGCGAAGCTGACAAATTCATCGTCAGGGCAGCAGTCGCTGATGACCGCGTCAAAATGTGTTAAATCTCCCATCCGCGCCGGACGGACCTTGCCAAATTTGCTGTGATCGACGACCAGCACGTGATACTGGGCCATCGACATCGCCCAGTGTTTCACCGGTAATTCTTCCAGATTAAAACAGGTCGCTCCCTTGCTGATGTGAATGCCCGCCGCCGAATAGAAGGCGATATCCGGACAGAGACTATTGAGTGTTTCGCGGGTATCAAGCGGTTTGAAAATGGCATTACTGGCATGGAATTCGCCGCCAGAGAGGATCGCCCGACACAACGGTTTTTCCTGCAAAGCCAGAAACGTATTCAGAGAGTAACAGACGGCGGTAAACGGGATTTCGTTATCGATTGCTTCAATAATCCACGGCGTCGTGGTCCCACAGTCAAAAAACAGCGTCTGATGTGGCTGCACCAGGCTTGCCGCCAGTTGTGATGCGCGACGCTTTTCTTCGACCAGACGGGATTTTTGATCGCTGAGCAGATAGTGGCTGGCGCTGCGGGGTTCCAGCACAATATAGCCACCGAGCAGCACCACCGGCGCGCTGTTGTTATTCAGGTCGCGGCGAATGGTCATTTCAGAGACGCCCAGCAGGGTCGCGGCTTCCTTAAGATGGAGTTTGTCGCTGCGTTTCAGTGCCTGCAGCAATTGACCAATGCGCTCTTCGCGACGTGTTTCCATAATTCCCCTGGATGAATAATTAAGCGCTCTGTCCGCTACAGAGCGCTTAATATTACTCTTTTTTCCTTCGTCTAGTCACGCACCCAGCCTTTACGAATCGGCAGGGCGAAGCAGATGCGGTAACAGTGTTGCAGGCCACGATAGAGGGCCGGACCGAATTTTTGCCAGATCATCTGCGCGCTCAGGCAGCCGATCATTCCCGCCAGCAGTCCGCCGAGCATGTCGAGCGGCCAGTGCACGCCAAGATAGACCCGGGACCAGGCGATAGTGACGGCCAGCGCCATCAACAGCACGCCGGACCAGAGACGATGCCAGAACAAAAACGCCAGCGCGAAGGTAAATATCACCGTGCCGTGATCGCTGGGGAACGAGTCATCTGCCGCATGCTGGAGAAAATTGTAGCCAATGTGATCGGCAAACGGACGATCGTGCGGGAACAGATGTCCCATTACCCATGACACCAGCAGGCTGACCACCAGTGCCATCGACATTTTGACGATCATCTGCCGCTGCGCGCAAACCTGTTCACGCGGTCCCCACAGCCAGAGAACAACGGCTAACAGCGGGACGATATTGATGAGATCTCTGGCGATAAAAATGGCGAGGGAAATCATCCACGATGCCGAGTCCGGCGTGGCATTGATTAAGTAGAACAGCGAATAGTTAATATTTTCCAGCATAGCATTCAGACTCAGTACGTTTAATGAATTTCCAGGCAGGCTGAGAGTAAAAGTGTCTGTCCACAGGGTAAAGAGGGATTATCTTATTTACCTGTAAAATGAAGGTGTTTCAGACACCGCCTGAACTTTTTCACTCAGAGTAACCGCCTTAACTTAGATTAACCTTAAACACAGGGCCGGTTTGTAAGTGTGGGTAAAAATGTGCGCATTTTGCTTTTACCACGCATAATTCACTATCTCAGGTGAGGCACTTTCATTACACTTTGCGCGATTTTTTATTGTCGAAGAGATTGCATGCAAAACCGTTTACAACAAGGTGCCCGTCTTGGACGTCAGGCGCTGCTTTTCCCTCTCTGTCTGGTGCTCTACGAATTCTCCACCTACATTGGCAACGATATGATCCAACCCGGCATGCTGGCGGTGGTGGAGCAGTATCAGGCGGGGATAGACTGGGTGCCCACCTCCATGACCGCTTATCTGGCAGGCGGCATGTTTTTGCAATGGTTGTTAGGACCGCTGTCGGATCGTATTGGTCGTCGTCCGGTGATGTTAGCGGGCGTGGTGTGGTTTATTGTCACCTGCCTGGCGACGCTGCTGGCGCAAAATATTGAACAATTTACGCTGTTGCGCTTTTTACAGGGCATTAGCCTGTGCTTTATTGGCGCGGTAGGTTATGCGGCCATTCAGGAATCCTTCGAGGAGGCGGTGTGTATCAAAATCACTGCTCTGATGGCGAACGTCGCGCTGATAGCACCTCTGTTGGGACCGCTGGTTGGGGCGGCATGGGTGCATGTCCTGCCGTGGGAAGGCATGTTTGTCATGTTTGCGGCACTGGCGGCAATCGCGTTCTTTGGCCTGCAGCGAGCGATGCCGGAGACCGCCACGCGGATCGGCGAACCGCTGTCCCTTAAGGCGCTGGGTAGCGACTACAGGCAGGTTCTGAAAAATGGGCGTTTTGTCGCCGGGGCGTTGGCGCTGGGGTTCGTCAGCCTGCCGCTGCTGGCCTGGATTGCTCAGTCACCGATTATTATCATTAGCGGCGAGCAGTTGAGTAGCTATGAGTATGGCCTGCTTCAGGTGCCGATTTTCGGCGCGTTAATTGCCGGCAACCTTGTGCTGGCACGCCTGACGTCGAGGCGCACGGTACGCTCGCTCATCATCATGGGCGGCTGGCCGATTGTGCTGGGACTGCTCATCGCCGCGGCGGCCACCGTCGTCTCGTCCCATGCGTATCTGTGGATGACGGCGGGGCTGAGCGTTTACGCCTTTGGCATCGGTGTGGCCAACGCCGGACTGGTGCGCCTGACGCTGTTTGCCAGCGACATGAGTAAAGGCACGGTCTCTGCGGCGATGGGAATGCTGCAAATGCTGATCTTTACCGTTGGGATTGAGCTGAGTAAGCATGCTTATCTGCTCGGCGGGAATGGGCTGTTCAGTTTGTTTAATCTGGCGAGCGGCATTTTGTGGCTGCTGCTGATGATCATATTCCTGAAAGATAAGCGGGTCGGCAATACGCGGGAAGGGTAATGGCGACATTGTTGGTCCGCTAAGCGCACCGCCATCAGGCAATAAAGCCGGATGGCGGTGTAAATACCTTAGCCTGCTGAATGACGCGAGTCGTTGTTAATTAAACGGCGCTTCGTGCTTCAGGACGCAATCAATGATGTCCAGCACACCTTCTTTATTGTTCGAGCCCGCACGGTATTTCGCGGCCTTCGCAATCGCATCCGCCGCATTTTCCATTGCAAAACTGAAGCCCGCCTGGCGCAACATTTCAATATCATTTCCGCCATCACCAAACACCACGACTTCACTATCGTCAATCCCCCAACGTTGCTGGAGCAGGCGCAGTCCGTTTGCTTTATGCACGCCGGGGATAATGAGATCAATGCTGCCATAGCCGGTGTGAACAGGCACCATGATATCGCCAATGGCGTCGTGCAGCGCTTGCTGAACATCCGGGATCCGATCGTCAGAGATGTTCAGGCCAAATTTGAAAAACACATCATTGATGTTGTTAAAGTTATCCACGATCTCAAGGCGGTGGTAATACATGCCTGCAGTGGCTTTCATCTCGTCGTTATATTCTTTCAGGGTATAAGCGCTGTTTTTGCCGCAGGCAATGATCTCTACATCGGCGCGTGCCAACAAATGATCGACAATGGCGGTAAAGTCCGACTTCGGCAGATCGCCATTGAAGATATCCTCACCTTCGCTTACCACCCAACCACCGTTTTCGGCAACGAATGAGATTTCATGGGCAATCTCAGGAAAGAAAGAGATGAGCTGGTAATACTGGTTGCCGCTGGCAACGGCAAAACGAATGCCCTGTGCCTTCATTTGCTGATACTGCGCCAGAAAGCGTTCGCGATTGTAGGTCTTTTGATCGCTCAGAAAGGTGCCATCCATATCGACTGCAATTAACTTAATACTCATTTATCCCTTCTCCATCGCAGATTGCGTAGTTGAATTTGGTTTGGCAACGGCTCTGGCGACAACGGCTGCCAGCAGCACCAGCGCCAGCACCACCAGCATGGCGCTGCGTAAGCCGTAGTGCTCACCGAGGTAACCCAGCAGCGGAGGGCCAACGAGAAACGCCAGATAACCGGTGGTGGCTACGACGCTGACACGCGTCGGTGCATCCGGGCCAGTGTCGCTGGCGGCTGAAATGGTTAACGGGAAGCCGAGCGATGCCCCCAGGCCCCACAACACGACAGAGACGCCCGCCACCCAGGCGCTGTCGACGAAAATAATCAGACCAATACCGAGTGCACCCATCAGGGCGCTGGCCCGTACCACCGCCACACGGCTGTAACGGTCAATAAACCAGCCGCCGGTAAAGCGCCCCACGGTCATCCCGAGCGTAAAGCCCGCATAAATCAGGGAGCCGGATGTCGGGCTAAACCCATGACCGTCAACCATCAGCAGCGGCAACCAGTCGTTAGCGGAGCCTTCGGCAAACGCCATCGCCAGCACGACAACGCCAATCAGCAGCAACTGGATATCACGCCAGAAGGGGACGCCTTTCTCTTCGTGATGAGAACCGTCGCGGGCGTTTTTTCCTGTACCGTCAGGGATCGCTTTGATCGCAATAAATATCGGCGCAATCGCCACCAGCGAGGCCAGCACAATATGTGTGGTTGCTGCGACGCCAAAAGCGGTAAGCGCCATCCCAACACCAGCCCCTGCAAGGGTGCCGAAACTGTAAAAACCGTGCATCATCGGCAGTACGGTTTTGTTCAGTTCACGTTCTACGGCGGCGCCTTCGACATTTATCGCCACTTCAGCAGAGCCAAAGCTGGCCCCGAACACGCCTAAACCCAGGGCAAACAGAACGGGAGACGTTAGCCATAACGCCAGACTCAACACCAGCATTCCTGCCACCGCGCAGGACATCGTGGTGCGAATCACTTTTCGCGTGCCAAATCGTTTCACCAGCCAGGCAGAACAAAGGATGCCGCTCATCGAGCCGATGGAAAGTCCAAACAGCACTGCGCCCATCTCTGCCGTCGAAACAGACAACGTGTCCCGAATAGCAGGCGTTCGCGTGGCCCAGGACGCCATTAGCAGACCGGGTATAAAAAAGAACATAAACAGCGCCCAGGTACGACGTTGCAAGGCTTTGCGTGAGGAAGTCAATGTCATCAGGGAAGCACCAGAAGTACAACAATAGCGACAACACTAGCAAGTTTGTGTACATTTGTACATAAATAGGAAGGGGAATTTATGAGCAGACGACCAAACGATCCGCAGCGTCGGGAAAGGATACTTCAGGCCGCTCTGGAGACAATTGCTGAGCATGGGATCAGTGCTGTAACGCATCGTAAAATCGCCAGCTGTGCAGGGGTTCCCCTGGGATCCATGACGTATTACTTCGAGGGTATGGACTCGTTGATTGAAGAGGCGTTCACGCGTTTTACGTGCGATATGGCGCAGCAATATCGTGATTTTTTTGCCGGGGTGACCGGACCGGAAATGGCCTGCGAATCGATCACCACCCTCATTTACAGTTCAGAAGTGACGACGCCGCGTAATATGGAGCTGATGTATCAGCTGTACGCGATGATGAATCGAAAACCGACGCTAAGAAGTGTGATGCAGGACTGGATGCAAACCAGCCAGAGAACGCTTGAGCAGTGGTTTGATCCTATTACCGCACGTGCACTGGACGCCTTTATTGAAGGGATGACGCTACATTTTGTCACCGACCGGACGCCGATGACGCGTGAAGAGATCCTGCAAATAGTGAAACGCATTGCCGGGTAAAGGGAGAGTTATCCGGTTCTTCGCGGGTGTAATACCTGTTTTCAGGCAACAAAAAACCCATCAACCTTGAACCAAAACGGCGGGGTTGATGGGCTCCACAAATTGGGGACATCAAAGAAAAGCAGTGGCAATAGTTATGACTGACGCCTTGAGGAAAAGTTCTGTGTATTTGCAAAAAATTTTCACTTAAGGGCTAACTTCAGTTTTATCCTAAGCCTGGCCAGATGATGATGATAAGTGTCCCCGCCAGCGTCAGCAGCACGTTGGCTATTGCGTAGGTGCCTGCGTAACCGAGCGCCGGGATGTTGCTGCGTGCGGTATCGCTGATAATTTCCATTGCCGGTGCGCAGGTCCGTGCGCCCATCATGGCGCCAAAAAGGAGTGCCCGGTTCATGCGCAGAACATAGGCGCCGAACAGGAAGCAAATGATTACCGGCACCAGGCTGACGACCAGTCCGGCGATCAGCATTTGCCCACCAATCGCGCCCAGACCGTGACCGATGCCGCTACCCGCGCTCAGGCCAACACCTGCCATAAAGACCATCAGACCGAACTCTTTCACCATATTCAGTGCACCCTGCGGGATATAACCAAACGTTGGATGGTTAGCGCGCAAGAAGCCCAACATGATCCCGGCGAATAACAGCCCAGCCGCATTACCAATGCCAAAGCTGAAGTTACTGAACTGGAAGGTGATCATGCCGATCATCAGACCAATAATGAAGAACGCACAGAAGGCCAGCAGATCGGTCACCTGGCTGTGAATCGAAATAAAGCCGATGCGGTCGGCGATGGTTTTCACACGACGCGCGTCGCCGCTGACCTGCAATACGTCGCCTTTATTGAGCACCACGTTGTCATCAATCGGCATTTCAATCTGCGAGCGAATCACGCGGTTCAGGAAACAGCCGTGATCGGTGAGCTTTAGTTGGGCAAGACGGCGTCCCACGGCATTGTGATTTTTCACCACGATCTCTTCGGTGACGATCCGCATATCGAGCAGGTCCCGATCGAAGACTTCTTTGCCGTTACGAAAGCTGGGGTCAAGACGGGCGTGGGCATCCGGATAGCCGACGAGCGCAATCTCGTCGCCCATCTGCAATACCGCGTCACCGTCCGGATTTGCGAGGATACCATTGCGACGGATGCGTTCAATGTAGCAGCCGGTCGCGCGGTAAATGCCGAGCTCACGCAGGTTTTTCCCGTCGGTCCAGGCCACCAGTTCAGGGCCAACGCGGTATGCGCGAATGACCGGCAGGTACACCTTCCGGTTGGTGTCGGTGTCCAGACCGCGTTCACGGGCGATTTGCTGGGCGCTGGTTTGCAGATCCTGATGCTGTAATTTAGGCAGATAGCGTGCGCCGACGATCAAACTAACCAGACCGATCAGGTAGGTCAGCGCGTAGCCCAGGCTCAGGTTATCCAGCGCCCGGGAAAGCTGTGCGCCCTCCATCCCGAAATGGCGTAGCGTGTCGCCAGCACCAACCAGAACCGGGGTGGACGTCATTGAACCCGCCAGCATACCGGCCGTCAGGCCGATGTCCCAGCCAAATAGCTTACCCAGCCCCAGGGCGATCAGCAGCGCGCTGCCGACCATCACCAGAGCCAGCATCAGGTAATTTTTCCCGTCCCGAAAAAAAATGGAAAAAAAGTTAGGACCCGCTTCAACGCCGACACAAAAAATAAACAGCATAAAGCCCAAATTCAGCGCGTCAGTGTTAATACTAAAATGCTGTTGCCCTAATAAGAGTGAGACGACTAAAACGCCAATGGAATTACCCAGTTGGACAGAACCAAGACGCAATTTACCGAGACACAGGCCAAGAGCCAGTACAACAAATAATAACAGGATGTAATTCCCATTTAACAAATCAGCGACGTTTATATTCACGGAGACTAACTTCTTGTTTACGAGTAACTTGTTGAAAGAAATGGTAATTTGGGCTACTGTTTTTTCCATCAATGACGGGGATTGTGACATATTCACGCCCCGAATATAAGCAGCACAACAATATATCTGGCTAGTTTAATCTCATTACGTATCAACGGCTATAAGAATCGTGTTGGCGTATTTTGGCACGGAATGCTGAACGGCTTTATCTGACTGAACGCCATTGGCGAAAAGTGTGTTTGATAGAGACAGTGTCAGGAGAAATGATTGAAATATAAACATGGTTGGGTCGGCGCGGTCTGTTGCTTTGTCCTCTTTGTGGTTGTCTGTCTTTTTCTGACAATGAACGTGAAAGGGGCATTTCGGGCCGCCGGGCACCCTGAAATTGGGCTTCTGTTTTTTACGCTGCCTGGCGCGGTCGCCAGTTTTTGCTCTCATCGTCGGGAAGTGATCAAACCGCTCCTCGGTGCAATGCTTGCAGCGCCTTGTTGTTTGCTGCTCACGCGGCTCTTCTTTACGCCCACTCGCTCGTTGTGGCAGGAGCTGGCGTGGTTGTTCAGCGCGGTCTTCTGGTGTGCTTTGGGGGCTTTATGCTTTTTGTTCATCAGCAGCCTTTTCAAACCGCGGCAGCGTAAAAATCAATAACGCCCTCAGAAGAGGGCGTTATTACATGACTCACAGCACTCAGGCGAACAGGTTAAGATTCTCTTTCGCCCACGCTTCGAAATCGGTGCAACCGCCGATGTGTTTCTGATCAACAAAAATCTGCGGCACGGTCTCAACCGGTTTGCCGACGGTCTTTTCCAGATCCGCTTTAGTGATGCCTTCCGCATGGATGTCGATGTAGCGATAGTTGAAATCATCGCGCTCGTTGCTCAGTTTCTCTGCCAGTTCTTTTGCGCGTACACAGTAAGGGCAACCCGGACGACCAAAAATAACGGTGAACATTGTAGTCTCTCTCCTCGAACTCAAAGCCTGACGGCGAATGGCTGCTATGATGACGCTAATCGCCAGTCTTGAACAGTAGGTTGCGCCTTTTACTTCGATACATTTAGTCTATATCTGTTAAACACATTCACGCTGAACGCCTTACACTATGTCTCACAAAAGAGGGCTTCCTGTGCGTATGAACGGCGCGTTACCGAAAAGTGTATTGATTCTGGAAATGTTGGGGATGGTGCTTCTGGCGCTGGCTTTGCTGTCGCTGAATCACTACCTGACGCTTCCCGCCCCGTTTAACAGCCCGTTAGCGGTCATTATCATGCTTTTTTTGGGCGTGCTGTTGATGATCCCCGCCGCACTGGCGTTCGTCTGGCAAGTCGCGCAGCGGCTGGCGCCACAGTTGATGAAGCCCTCATCCGATTCATCCCGTTCTGACAGAGAAAAAGAGAATGACTCCAACCATTAACCTCCTGCGTCATCATCGTTCGATTCGCCATTTTACCGATCAACCGATTACGCCTGAACAGCGAGAGGCAATTCTGGCGGCCGCTCAGGCAACGTCCAGCTCCAGCTTTTTGCAGTGCACATCGATTATTCGTATTACCGATCCGGCGCTACGTGACGCGCTGGTACCCTTAACCGGGGGTCAGAAGCACGTCGCCCAGGCCGCCGAGTTTTGGGTTTTCTGCGCCGACTTCAATCGCCATTTGCAGATTTGCCCGGACGCGCAACTCGGTCTTGCAGAGCAGCTGCTGCTGGGCGTCGTTGATACGGCGATGATGGCGCAAAATGCGCTGACGGCGGCGGAATCGCTGGGGCTGGGCGGTGTCTATATCGGTGGACTACGCAATAACATCGAATCCGTCACCGAGTTGCTGGCGCTGCCAAAACATGTACTGCCGCTGTTTGGGCTATGTCTGGGCTGGCCGGCGGATAACCCGGATCTGAAGCCGCGCCTGCCTGCCACGATTGTCATGCACGAGAACCGCTATCAGCCGCTCGACAAAGACGCGCTGGCTGACTATGACGAACAGCTTGCGCAATATTATCTCAGCCGCGGCAGCAACAATCGCCATGATACGTGGAGCGATCATATTCGCCGCACGCTGATTAAGGAAAATCGTCCCTTTATCCTGGAATATTTGCATAAACAGGGCTGGGCCACGCGCTAAAAATTCTGCCGCTGTGTATGATACACGGGATTTTGATCGGGTTACGCAGAGAGGTGCAGGGTGAAAATTGCCATATTGTCCCGGGATGGAACGCTCTATTCGTGTAAGCGCTTGCGTGAAGCGGCGATGAAGCGTGGTCATCTGGTCGAAATACTCGATCCGCTATCCTGCTATATGAATATCAATCCGGCGGCATCCTCGATTCACTATAAAGGGCGCAAGTTGCCTCATTTTGATGCCGTCATCCCGCGTATCGGTTCGGCGATCACTTTTTACGGCACCGCCGCGCTTCGCCAGTTTGAGATGCTGGGCAGCTATCCGCTGAATGAATCGGTGGCGATTACCCGCGCGCGCGATAAGCTGCGTTCGTTACAATTGCTGGCGCGGCAGGGCATCGATCTCCCGATTACCGGCATTGCGCACTCGCCGGATGACACCAGCGATCTGATCGAGATGGTCGGCGGCGCGCCGCTGGTGGTGAAACTTGTTGAAGGTACACAGGGGATTGGCGTGGTACTGGCAGAAACCCGCCAGGCCGCCGAGAGCGTCGTGGATGCTTTCCGGGGACTGAATGCCCACATTCTGGTTCAGGAATATATTAAAGAGGCCAAAGGTCGCGATATTCGTTGTCTGGTCGTGGGTGACGAGGTGGTCGCCGCCATTGAACGGCGGGCGAAGGAGGGCGATTTCCGCTCTAATCTGCATCGTGGCGGGGTGGCCTGCATTGCTAACATTACCCCTCGTGAGCGCGAGATTGCGATAAAAGCCGCGCAGACGATGGGGCTTGATGTCGCCGGTGTTGATATTTTACGCGCCGAACGCGGCCCGTTGGTGATGGAAGTGAACGCCTCTCCCGGTCTGGAAGGGATCGAAAAAACGACCGGCATCGATATCGCCGGGCGGATGATACACTGGATCGAGCGCCACGCGACGGCTGAATTTTGTCTCAAAACAGGCGGCTAGTCTTAATATCGCCGATGATCGTGGAATGATGAACACTTTTTGCGTAAGCTGTGCCGGTATTTTTTCATCGTAAGAGGTAGCACATTATTATGACAGAATTGGTCGTTCCCACTCTGGATACGTTGCGACAATGGCTCGACGACCTGGGCATGAGTTTTTTTGAATGTGATACCTGCCAGGCTCTGCATTTACCTCACATGCAAAATTTTGACGGCATCTACGATGCGAAAATCGATCTTGTCGACAATACGTTGCTGTTTTCCGCGATGGCGGAAGTGAGGCCGTCGGCGTTACTGCCCCTGGCGGCGGATTTGTCTGCCATCAACGCCAGTTCTCTCACCGTAAAAGCGTTTCTGGATATGCAGGATGATAATCTGCCAAAGCTGGTGGTTTGCCAGTCTTTATCCGTTATGCAAGGGGTGACTTACGCTCAGTTCGAATGGTTCGTGCGCCAGAGCGAAGAACAGATATCGATGGTTATTCTGGAAGCTGGCGCGCACCAGATGTTGTTTACCGCTGAAGAAGACGCGCAAAGAAGCAGCACTGAGAACCATTTTCTTCACTGATTTCAACTTGAAGTACGAGCGTATAGCGCAGTCGCTGCCAGAGCGGCTGTGGTTTACGTTCTTTTATTCTGCATTTAACCTTTCTTTAAAGAATTATTCACCTCCTTTCCCGTTGTTTCGCTTTATCACATAGACATAAATTGCATAAAAAATTGATAAAAGGCGTTTTTTAATCTGGGCTATAGCCTGAAACCCTGGCTAAAGTTATTCTTGCGAAGCTTAATTACAGCGAGCAATAACGGTCGGGAGAGCGTCCACTCTTCCTGGTTTTTGCCGAATGACAAACTATGCACGTTTCTTGCATAGCATTGAGTGCAACTTTTTTGGTTCGTTTGTTAACGGACTTTGATAAGGAAAGAGATTATGACCGCCTTAAATAAAAAATGGCTATCGGGTCTGGTTGCGGGTGCTCTGATGGCCGTCTCTGCCGGCACGCTCGCTGCGGAACAAAAAACACTCCATATCTATAACTGGTCTGACTATATTGCGCCGGATACGGTCGCTAATTTTGAAAAAGAGACCGGCATCAAAGTGGTCTATGACGTTTTTGACTCCAACGAAGTTCTTGAAGGCAAACTGATGGCGGGCAGTACCGGTTTTGATCTGGTCGTGCCTTCCGCGAGCTTCCTTGAACGTCAGTTGACGGCAGGCGTTTTCCAGCCGCTGGATAAGAGCAAACTGCCGGGCTGGAAAAACCTCGATCCGGAATTGCTGAAACTGGTCGCCAAACACGACCCGGACAATAAATTCGCGATGCCGTATATGTGGGCGACCACAGGTATTGGCTACAACGTCGATAAAGTGAAAGCGGTGCTTGGCGCTGATGCCCCGGTCAACAGCTGGGATCTGGTGCTGAAGCCGGAAAATCTTGAAAAACTCAAGAGCTGCGGCGTCTCTTTCCTCGATGCGCCGGAGGAGGTGTTTGCCACCGTGCTGAACTATCTGGGTAAAGATCCGAACAGCACCAAAGCGGACGACTATACAGGACCGGCGACCGATCTGCTGCTCAAGCTGCGGCCAAATATTCGCTACTTCCACTCTTCGCAGTACATCAATGACCTGGCTAACGGCGATACCTGCGTAGCAATTGGCTGGGCAGGGGATGTCTGGCAGGCTGCCAACCGGGCGAAAGAGGCGAAGAATGGCGTCAATATCTCCTTCTCGATTCCGAAGGAGGGGGCGATGGCCTTCTTTGATGTCTTCGCGATGCCGGCAGATGCCAAAAATAAAGACGAGGCCTATCAGTTCCTCAACTATCTGCTGCGCCCGGACGTGATTGCGCATATCTCTGACCACGTGTTCTACGCCAATGCCAACAAAGAGGCAACGGCGCTGGTGAGCCCAGAAGTGCGTGATAATCCTGGCATTTACCCGCCGGCTGACGTGCGCGCCAAAATGTTCACCCTGAAGGTTCAGGATCCGAAGATTGACCGCGTCCGTACGCGTGCCTGGACTAAGGTGAAAAGCGGTAAATAACCTTTTGCCTGTTGCCGGGCAAGCGAAGCGCCCCCGGCAACAGGCGCACCGTTCTGGTGCGCCTGCACCATGATTTGTTTCTGCCGGAGAGCACCCCGTGAATGATGCCACCCCACGCCCGCAGGCGAAAACCCGTAAAGCGCTGACGCCGCTCCTCGAAATCCGTAACCTGACCAAATCCTTTGATGGTCAGCACGCCGTCGACGACGTAAGTCTGACCATTTATAAAGGCGAAATCTTTGCCCTGCTGGGCGCATCAGGCTGTGGGAAATCCACGCTGTTGCGCATGCTGGCGGGGTTTGAACAACCCACCACCGGACAAATCATGCTGGATGGCGTTGACCTCTCTCAGGTGCCGCCTTATTTACGGCCCATCAATATGATGTTTCAGTCCTATGCGCTGTTTCCCCATATGACGGTGGAGCAGAATATCGCCTTTGGTCTGAAGCAGGACAAACTGCCGAAGGCGGAAATTGCCAGTCGGGTCGAAGAGATGCTGGGGCTAGTGCATATGCAGGAGTTCGCTAAACGCAAACCGCATCAGCTTTCCGGCGGCCAGCGTCAGCGTGTTGCGCTGGCGAGAAGCCTGGCAAAACGGCCTAAACTTTTGCTGCTCGACGAGCCGATGGGCGCGCTGGATAAAAAGCTGCGTGACCGTATGCAGCTCGAAGTGGTTGATATCCTTGAGCGTGTTGGCGCAACCTGCGTGATGGTGACGCACGATCAAGAAGAGGCGATGACCATGGCCGGGCGTATTGCCATCATGAACCGTGGCAAGTTTGTGCAAATCGGTGAGCCGGAAGAAATTTACGAGCACCCGACCACGCGCTACAGCGCGGAGTTTATCGGCTCGGTCAATGTCTTTGAGGGTGTGCTCAAAGAGCGCCAGGAAGACGGCCTGGTGCTCTATTCTCCGGGGCTGGTGCATCCGCTGAAGGTCGATCCGGATGCGTCGGTTGTGGATAACGTGCCGGTGCACGTGGCATTGCGCCCGGAAAAAATCATGCTGTGCGAAGAACCGCCTGCCGATGGTTTTAACTTCGCCGTCGGCGAAGTGGTGCACATTGCCTATCTTGGCGATCTCTCCATCTATCACGTTCGCCTGAAAAGCGGACAGATGATCAGTGCCCAGCTACAAAACGCTCACCGTTATCGCAAAGGTCTGCCGACCTGGGGCGATGAGGTGCGTCTGTGTTGGGATGCCGACAGCTGTGTGGTGTTGACGGTTTAAGGAGCGAAGATGAGTACACTTGAACCTCCGGCACGCGTAGAAAAGCCGGGCGGCTTTACGTTCTGGCTGGCGCGCGTGCAGATGAAACACGGGCGCAAGCTGGTGATAGCGCTGCCTTACGTCTGGCTGATCCTGCTGTTCCTGCTGCCTTTTCTGATCGTCTTTAAAATCAGTCTGGCGGAGATGGCGCGGGCGATCCCGCCGTATACGGAGCTGATGGAGTGGGCCGACGGGCAACTGTCGATCACGCTTAATCTGGGTAACTTCCTGCAACTGACGGACGATCCACTCTACTTTGATGCCTATCTGCAGTCGCTACAGGTGGCGGGGATCTCGACGCTCTGCTGTCTGCTGCTGGGGTATCCATTGGCGTGGGCGGTGGCGCACAGCAAGCCGTCAACGCGTAATATTCTGCTGTTGCTGGTGATCCTGCCGTCATGGACCTCATTTTTGATCCGCGTTTATGCCTGGATGGGGATCCTGAAAAATAACGGCGTGCTGAATAACTTTTTGCTGTGGCTGGGAGTGATCGACCAGCCGCTGACGATTCTGCACACCAATCTGGCGGTGTATATCGGCATTGTGTACGCCTATCTGCCGTTCATGGTACTGCCGATTTATACCGCACTGACGCGGATTGATTATTCGCTGGTGGAAGCGTCGCTGGATCTGGGGGCTCGCCCGCTGAAAACCTTCTTTAGCGTGATCGTCCCGCTGACCAAAGGCGGGATTATTGCCGGTTCTATGCTGGTGTTTATTCCGGCGGTTGGCGAGTTTGTGATCCCGGAACTGCTCGGCGGACCAGACAGCATCATGATTGGGCGCGTGCTGTGGCAGGAGTTCTTTAACAACCGCGACTGGCCGGTGGCGTCTGCGGTCGCGATTGTTATGTTGCTGCTGCTGATCGTCCCGATCATGTGGTTCCACAAACATCAGCAAAAAAGTGGAGGGGAACACGGATGAACAATTTACCGGTAATTCGTTCGCCCTGGCGCATTATGATTCTGGTACTCGGGTTTACCTTTCTCTATGCGCCGATGCTGATGCTGGTCATCTACTCGTTTAACAGTTCCAAACTGGTCACGGTGTGGGCAGGATGGTCCACGCGCTGGTACGGCGAACTTTTTCGTGACAGCGCAATGATGAGCGCGGTGGGTTTGAGTCTGACCATCGCCGCCTGTGCGGCGACGATGGCGGCCATACTCGGCACGATTGCCGCAGTGGTGATGGTGCGTTTTGGCCGCTTTCGTGGATCGAACGGCTTCGCCTTTATGATCACCGCGCCGCTGGTCATGCCGGATGTGATCACTGGGCTCTCGCTACTGCTGCTGTTTGTTGCGCTGGGCCATGCGATCGGTTGGCCGTCGGATCGCGGTATGCTGACTATCTGGCTGGCTCACGTCACCTTCTGTACGGCCTATGTGGCGGTGGTGATCTCCTCGCGCCTGCGTGAACTGGATCGCTCCATTGAGGAAGCGGCAATGGATCTGGGAGCGACGCCGCTAAAAGTGTTTTTTGTGATTACGCTACCGATGATTATGCCGGCGGTGGTCTCTGGCTGGCTGCTGGCGTTCACCCTGTCGCTGGACGATTTGGTCATTGCCAGCTTTGTCTCCGGACCGGGCGCGACCACATTGCCGATGCTGGTCTTTTCCAGCGTGCGGATGGGCGTTAACCCGGAAATCAACGCCCTGGCGACGCTGATCCTCGGCGTGGTCGGAATTGTCGGATTTATCGCCTGGTATCTGATGGCACGTACCGAAAAACAGCGTATCCGCGATATCCAGCGTGCAAGACGCGACTGAAGACACTAAAATCTGCCAACCTGGCTACACAATGCCGCGCTCGTCGCGGCATTGTTTTCATGGAAGACGATTCGTTGGGATTTTTTAAAAAAACATCCTCATCACATGCCCGCCTGAATGTGCCCACGCTGGTGCAGGTGGCGGCGCTCGCCATTATTATGATCCGTGGGCTCGACCTGCTAATGATCTTCAACACCCTCGGCGTTCGCGGACTGGCTGAGTTTATTCATCGCAGCGTGCAGACATGGAATTTAACGCTGGTTTTTCTCGGCAGCCTGGTGCTGGTGTTTATTGAAATCTGGTGTGCGTTTTCACTGGTGAAAGGGCGGAACTGGGCGCGCTGGGTGTATCTGCTCACGCAGGTGATTGCCGCTGGCTATTTGTGGGCGGCCTCGCTGGGCTACGGCTATCCAGAGCTGTTCAGCATTGCCGGTGAGTCAAAGCGGGAGATTCTGCGTACGCTGGTGATGCAAAAACTGCCCGATATGCTGGTGCTGCTATTACTGTTTGTGCCCGCGGCCAGTCGTCGCTTCTTCCGTTTACAATAATGTGTATAATCCTCGCCCCTGTTCAGATAAAGGTTTTCGTATGCAGTGCGCACTCTATGACGCCGGTCGTTGTCATTCCTGTCAGTGGGTAACGCAGCCCGTTGGCGAGCAACTCACCACCAAAACCGCCGATCTGCAAAATCTGCTTGCCGGTTTTCCAGTCGGGGAGTGGTGCGCGCCGGTCAGCGGCCCGGAGCAGGCGTTTCGCAATAAAGCGAAAATGGTCGTTAGCGGCAGTGTCGAGAAACCCCTGCTGGGGATGCTGCATCGCGACGGAACGCCGGAAGATTTGTGCGATTGTCCGCTCTATCCCGCCTCATTTGCGCCGGTGTTTGCTGCGCTAAAACCGTTTATCGCCCGTGCCGGGTTAACGCCCTATAACGTGGCGCGCAAGCGTGGCGAGCTGAAGTACATTTTGCTGACAGAAAGTCAGTTTAATGGCGGTATGATGCTGCGTTTCGTTCTGCGCTCCGACAATAAAATGGCGCAATTACGTGCTGCGCTGCCAGAATTACAGGCGCAACTGCCGCAACTGAAGGTCATTAGCGTCAATCTCCAGCCGGTGCATATGGCGATTATGGAAGGGGAGACGGAAATCTTCCTGACTGAACAGCAGGCGCTGGCTGAGCGGTTTAACGATGTGCCGCTGTGGATCCGCCCACAAAGCTTCTTCCAGACCAACCCGGCGGTGGCAAGCCAGTTGTATGCCACCGCGCGTGACTGGGTGCGACAATTGCCGGTAAACCACATGTGGGATCTGTTCTGCGGCGTCGGCGGTTTTGGGTTGCACTGCGCCACACCGCAGATGCAGTTAACCGGAATTGAAATTGCCCCGGAAGCCATTGCCTGCGCGAAGCAGTCCGCGCAAGAACTGGGCTTAACCCATCTTCATTTTCAGGCGCTGGATTCCACGCAGTTTGCCACTCAGCAAGGCGCAGCGCCGGAGCTGGTGCTGGTGAATCCGCCGCGCCGCGGTATCGGAAAACCGCTGTGTGATTACCTCAGCCGGATGGCGCCGCAATTTATTCTCTATTCCAGCTGTAATGCGCAGACGATGGCAAAAGATATTGCCGCGTTGCCGGGCTATCGCATCGAACGGGTTCAGCTTTTCGATATGTTCCCGCATACGGCACATTATGAAGTGCTGACATTACTAATTCGAATTTAAGCGTAGTGACATCAATATTTAATGGGAGAGGGAGTGGCATACTTCCCGGCCATATTTCTTAATGAACTCAACGATGAATAAAATAATTCTTTTGCCGATGGTAGCACTCGGCCTGGCAGGTTGTACGTCAGTTAAAGTCACGCCATTACCGAAGACTGAACTGATCGATCGTATTTGTATTCAAAAAAATGATGCAGTGAAGGTGAGTGACTTACTCTCGGTTGTTCAACAACGGCTTCAGTATCATCAAATTCGTTCTGAAGTCTTTTCCACTGAACGACCCGATAATTGTCACTATATTATGAATTACACAGCGTACCGCACATGGGATGTGGTGCCGTATCTTTCTTCGGCTGATTTTACGATCAATCGTGATGGGGTGATGATTGCTTCAGCGAATTTTCATCTGCGGGCAGGAGGGGGATTATCATTAATGAAGTGGCGGGGAACAGAATATAAAATTAACCCCGTTATTGATCGTTTAGTGGGTACAAACTGACGCTTTTACTACCAATATGGCCCGCATTTGCGGGCCATATTCATTAAGATTACTGCGGGAACCACTGGTCGTTGATTTTTTGGTACGTACCATCAGCTTTGATCGCCGCCAGCGCAGCGTTCAGTTTATCCAGCAGTACTTTATTGTCCGGGCGAACGGCAATGCCAAGCCCGGTGCCGAAGTACTGCGGATCGGTAACTTTTTCAGTCGCCACACCCAACTGAGGGTTGGTTTTCAGCCACTCATTGACCACGGCAGTGTCGCCGAACACGCCATCAATACGGCCATTTTTCAGGTCGATAAACGCATTCTGATAGCTGTCATAGGCCACGGTTTTCACTTCCGGGTGCTTGTCCTGCAAGTATTTCTGGTGAGTGGTACCATTTTCCATCCCGATACGTTTACCTTTCAGATCGGCAAAGGTTTTGTAGGTATCTTTCTTCGAAATCACCAGCGCCGAGTTGGCATAGTAGGGGGTCGTAAACGCCACCTGTTTGCTCCGTTCCGGCGTGATATCCATACCGGAAATGACCGCATCATATTTTTTGAATTTGAGTGCCGGGATCAGGCTGTCAAACGCATGGTTGGTGAAAGTGCATTCTGCCTGCATTTGTTTGCACAAGGCTTTTGCCAGATCGAGGTCGAAGCCGACGATTTGGTTATTCGCATCCATAGATTCGAACGGTGGATAGGTCGCAGAAACGCCGAAGCTGATTTTTTCTGCGGCAGCAGCACCGAAGGTGAAAGAGGCAAGTAATGTGGCCAGAACTAACTTTTTCATGGTTGGACTCCCGTTGTGATGAGGCGCCGTTTCTGCGGCATAGATTTACAATGCCAGCAATTGAATTTATATGCAATAAAAATGATTAACTATTTTTTATCAAATAAAAAAAGACGGACAAGTTAGAGGCTTGTCCGTCATGGTGATACTGATTTATGCAATAAAGTGCTTAATTGCGACGTTCAAAGGCCAGCGCTTTGCTTTCAATCAGGCGCATCATTAACGTCAACAGACCGTTGACGATCAGGTAGATGACACCCGCTGCGCCGAACACCATCACATCGTAAGTGCGACCGTACAGCAGTTGGCTGTAGCCCATCACTTCCATCAGGGTGATGGTATACGCCAGAGACGTACTCTTAAACACCAGCACGACTTCGTTGGAATACGAGGAGAGGGCGCGTTTCAGGGCATACGGCAACAGGATCGCCAGCGTATCTTTCTTGCTCATCCCCAGCGCACCGCAGGACTGCCACTGGCCTTCCGGAATCGCGCGAATCGCCCCGTAGAACAACTGCGTGGTATAAGCTGCGCTGTTCAACGATAGTGCGATCAGCGCACATAACCAGGGTTCTGACAGCAGGTGCCACAGAACCGGATATTCCTGCAGAGAGGGAAACTGCCCCGGACCGTAGTAGATCAAGAAGATCTGTACCAGCAGCGGCGTACCGGTAAACAGCGTGATATAGCCGCGAACCAGCCAGACTACCACCGGCGTTTTCAGCGTCAGCACGATAGTAAAAATGAGCGACAGAATCAGGGCGACGACGATAGACGCCACCGTAAGCGTCAGGCTGGTATGCAGCCCTTTTAGCAGTTCAGGTAAATACTCAAACATCAGCCTGGTCTCCGCTCAAAACGTGTCGCGCGCAGGTCAATGCGTTTGAGAATGTACTGGCTCACCAGCGTAATCACCAGGTAGATCGCTGCCGCGATGATGTACCAGTTAAACGGCTCCTGAGTTCGCGTGGCAATGCTCTTGGTTTGTAGCATCAGGTCATTGACGCTGATAAGGCTCACCAGCGCGGTATCTTTCAGCAATACCAGCCACTGGTTGCCGAGCCCCGGCAGCGCGTGACGCCACATTTGCGGCATCACCAGCCGGAAGAAAATCGCGGTCTTCGACAGTCCCAACGCCTGGCCGGATTCCCACTGACCCAGCGGGACGGCTTTCAGCGCGCCGCGCAGGGTTTGCGACGCATAGGCCGCGTAAAGCAGCGAGAGCGCAATCACACCACACAGGAACGGGCTGACGTCGAAGTTTTCGATCTCCATTCGTACCGGAATCTGCACGACGCCCAGATTGATTGTAAAGCCATCCGAGAGCATCAGCAGCAGTTGAGAGGAGCCGAAATAGATAAACAGCACCACCAGAATTTCCGGCAGGCCGCGTAAAATGGTGACCAGCGCGGACCCCGTCCACGCCACAGGACGAAACTTCACTGACTCCCAGACGGCGAACAGCATTGCCAGCGCCAGTCCGAGGATCAGTGCACAAACGGCAAGGCCGACGGTCATCCCGGCGGCGCTTGCAAGGGGGAAAAATTCGTTCATCAAGGCTTACTTCTGGAACCATTTGTTATAGATGGTTTCGTAAGTCCCATCTTTTTTCACTTTTTCCAGCGCAGCATTGAATTTCTGCTGCAGTTCCGTATTGCCCTGGCGTACGGCGATGCCCAGACCGGTGCCGAAGTAATCTTTATCCGTCACTTTGTCGCCAACCGGCGCCAGTTTCGGATTGTCTTTCAGCCACTCAGTGACCACAGCCGTATCACCGAATACACCGTCGATGCGGCCATTTTGCAGATCCAGTTTGGCATTCTGGTAGCTGTCATACGGAACGGTAGTGATTTCCGGGTGTTTATCCATGATGAATTTCTGGTGAGTGGTGCCGTTCTGCACGCCCACTTTCTTGCCTTTCAGCTGATCAACGCCGGTGAATTTCCCCTGCTGACCAATGAACAGCGCGGAGTTGTCATAGTAAGGCGTGGTGAAAAGTACCTGTTTTTCACGCTCTGGGGTGATGTCCATCCCGGCCATGACCGCATCAAAACGACGGAATTTCAGGCTCGGGATCAGGCTGTCAAACGCCTGGTTGGTGAAGGTGCAAGTGGCGTCAATCTCTTTACACAGCGCATTGGCCAGATCGACATCAAAGCCGACAATTTTGTTATTCGCGTCCATCGATTCAAAAGGAGGATAGGACGCTTCGGTCGCAAAACGAAGGGTCTGGGCTGCTGTAGCGGAAAGGCTAAAGCCTGCGATAAGCGCGGCAATCAGAACTTTTTTCATTGTGTTGTCCCGAATCTTAGTGAGAGAGATAGTTTTTAAATGCTTCGGTCTGCGGGTCGGTAAAGCAACTCGCATTACCCTGCTCGACGATATGACCATTTTCCATATACACCACGCGGCTGGCGGTTTTGCGCGCCACTTCCACTTCGTGCGTCACGATCACTTGTGTAATGTTCGTTTCCGCCAGCTCACGAATGATGCTGACGATCTGCGCGGTAATTTCCGGGTCCAGCGCGGCGGTAGGCTCATCAAACAGCAGAACCTGCGGTTCCATCATCAGCGCGCGGGCAATGGCCACACGCTGTTGCTGCCCACCGGAAAGATGCAGCGGATAACGATCGCTGTACGGCTTCAGACGCAGGCGATCCAGCAGCTTTTCGGCGCGCGCTAACGCCTGATCTTTCGACAGACCCAGCACGCGGCAGGGGGCTTCAATCAGGTTTTGTTGCACGGTAAGGTGCGGCCAGAGATTGTACTGCTGAAAGACCATGCCGACATTCTGACGCAGGTCGCGAATCGCTTTATCTGACGGCGCTTTGCGGAAGTCGAAATGGTTTCCCGCAATGCTGAGCGTACCGGAACGCGGCATCTCAAGCAGATTGAGTACCCGCAGCAGTGAGCTTTTACCGGCCCCGCTTGGGCCCAGTAACACCAGCGTTTCACCCTGCGGGCAATCCAGCGTGATATCGAACAGCGCCTGATGCGCGCCGTAGAAGCAGTTAATGCCGTTTAATTGAATACTCATTGATACTCGTATACTGGCCGTCTGATAGCTATTGAAGCCGCAGATAGTACCTTTGACAGAATAGTTATGCAATATTTATGCTTTAAAAGTTAAATATAGCGCGCATTTCCCCTTAAACATAGCACAAAATAGCGAGGGGAAAGGGCGACAAGAACAATTGTCGGCATTCCATGCAGAATGCCGGACAATTTACGGGGGTTACAATTTTTAGCGCGTTTAAGCGGAGAGATTAACGGTTTTCAACCGACTGACGAAGCGTACCGGCCGGGGCATGCACGCTGCCGCCGAGATAGCGAACATCGTCAACGACCCAGCACTGGCCTTCACGGATCATCAGCACTTCATCCTGCCAGTTCTGATCGCCCTGTTTCAACGCAACGCGTAGCGGGATGTTTCGTGCATCACTATTCGGAATGGTCGAGGCGCTGGCGACGCTGGCGCTGTCCGGCGGTGTTGTCCGACTGGAGAACGGATCGCTGCTCATCAGTTGACGATGCGCACTGTCACGACTGGCATCCGACAGCAGTTTCGCCAGGCTGTCGCTCAGATAAGGGCGCAGGGCGGTGATGTCATTACTGCGGTTCTGGATACGATAGTCATAAAATTGTTGAGCCACACTGTCCGGCCCACCATCCACACAGGCTCCCGCACGCGGACCGTTGTCTTTATATGCGGGCGTAACGGTGGTGCAGGCGCTGAGCAGCAGCGCGCAAGGGATGAGCAGGGAGAGTTTCGAATAGCGCATAGTGATTTCCTTATAAGCGTTCTGCCATGAGTCTTCTAAGATAACAGTCATCTACGATAATCAATTATATCCTTTCAATGATAGTGTATGGCGCTGATAATGTGCTGAATGTAATCAGGAGAGAAATCATGCAATTTTCGACAACCCCCACGCTTGAAGGACAAAGCATCGTGGAATACTGCGGTGTAGTCACCGGCGAAGCCATTCTGGGCGCGAATATCTTCCGGGACTTTTTTGCCGGTATCCGCGATATCGTCGGCGGTCGTTCAGGCGCTTACGAAAAAGAGTTACGCAAAGCGCGTGAAATTGCTTTCGCAGAGCTGGGCGAACAGGCGAAAGCGCTGGGCGCTGACGCCGTAGTTGGCATTGATATCGATTATGAAACGGTCGGCAAAGACAGCAGCATGCTGATGGTCAGCGTCAGCGGGACGGCGGTGAAAACGCGTCGATGAGAAAGGGGTTATGGCTGGCGGCCTTTGCGTTATTCCTGACGGGATGTGCAGGCGAAAAAGGGATCGTTGATAAAGACGGTTATCAGCTTGATACCCGTCATCAGGCGCAGGCGGCCTATCCGCGTATCAAAGTGTTGGTGATCCACTATACAGCGGATGATTTTGATAGCTCGCTGGCGACGCTGACCGATAAAAACGTCAGCTCGCATTATCTGATCCCGTCCGTGCCGCCGATGCATCGCGGTAAACCGCGTATCTGGCAACTGGTGCCGGAACAGGATCTGGCGTGGCATGCCGGTATCAGCTTCTGGCGCGGCGCGACGCGCATCAACGATACCTCGATCGGCATTGAGCTGGAAAATCGCGGCTGGCAAAAATCTGCGGGTGATAAATATTTTGCCCCGTTTGAGCCTGCGCAGATTCAGGCGCTGATCCCGCTGGCGAAAGACATTATCGCCCGTTATGACATCAAGCCACAGAACGTGGTCGCGCATGCGGATATTGCTCCGCAGCGAAAAGACGATCCCGGTCCGTTGTTTCCCTGGCGAGCGCTGGCAGAGCAGGGCATTGGCGCCTGGCCTGACGCTCAGCGAGTCAATTTCTACCTCGCTGGACGGTCGCCGCACACGCCCGTTGAGATGGCGTCACTGCTGGATTTGCTGGCGCGCTACGGGTATGACGTCAAGCCCGAAATGACCGCGCGTGAACAGCAGCGCGTCGTGATGGCGTTTCAGATGCACTTCCGCCCGACGTTATGGAACGGCGTTGCCGATGCCGAAACGCAGGCGATTGCTGAGGCGTTACTGGAAAAGTATGGGCTAGATTAGCGATGCAGTTTTCCGTGGTCGCGCAACCACGCCGCCGTTTTCACGATGCCCTCATCCAGCGTTACCACCGGTTTATACCCCAGCTCCGCTTCGGCACGGCTGATATCCAGCGTAAAGTCGAAATTCAGCTTCGACACCCCGTAGTGGGTTAACGCCGGCTCTTTGGCAGACTTATTGCCAAAGTGCTCCAGGCTGCGGGCAATCATATCCAGCATCGGATAGGGTACGGATCGGATCCGGCAGTGGATGTTCAGTTCATCAATCAGCTTTTGCACGATACTGCGTAGGGTTCTGGGTTCGCCGTTGGTGATGTTATACACCCGACCAGATGGCAGGCTGTCGCACAGTTCCTGACTCGCCAGCCACATCGCGTGAATTGCGTTCTCATAGTAGGTCATATCGACCATCGCGCTGCCGCCGTGCGGCAACAACACGCTGCCGTAGTGGTGCATCATGTGCGCCAGACGGGGGATAAACACTTTGTCATGTGGACCAAACAGGCTTTGTGGGCGTAGCACCGTAAAGCGCGTCTGCGGGTTCGCCTGGGCCAGCAGGCTGATGACCTCTTCGCCGGCGGCCTTGCTGCGGGCAAATTCGTTGGCAAAGCGGTGTGGACGAAAATCTTCCTGGATATCGCGATGATGGTGATAATCGAAATAAAGCGATGGAGAGGAGATATGAATAAAGTTACGCACGCCCCAGGCGACGGCCCATTCGCCAAGACGACGGGTCGCACGAACGTTTGCCAGATCAAAGGCTTCCTGAGTTCCCCAGGGAGAAGTGAAACTTGAGCAGTGCCACAGCGTATCGATGCCCGCAAGCATGACCTTCGCCTGCGACGAGACCAGTTCGGTCAGATCCGCATGCACAAACTCCGCGCCCATTTTCTCAAGCAGTTTACCCATCGCTTCGTTGCGACCGGTTGCTCTGACGCTGATGCCTTTGTTGCGCAAAAACTCAACCGCGTTTCGTCCTAAGCCGCTGGTTGCGCCGGTAACCAGTACCTTCATATCAGTCCACTGTGTTTAATAAAACGTCGTGCGCATTCTTCCGTGAATTACGTCGGTATGCAATGGGAAACGTGAAACAATACAGCAAGTTTTTACGATTTATCTGTGATTTGTTCTGCAAGTCCGGCAATTTTTTTTGCCATCCCCTGGAAAATAAACAGGTGCGCCGGGATCATTAACAGCCAGTAGAATAGCCCCGGCATACCGTGCGGATGCCACCAGGCGCGCACGTCAATCTCGCGATGATCGCCTTTATCCTCAAGGGTAAAGCTGAGCCGCCCCAGCCCCGGCGCCTTCATGCCAAACAGTAACGTAAGCTGTTTTTCTGGCTCGACGATGATCACTTTCCAGCTGTCTACGGTATCGCCCGGTTGCAGCAGTTCGTGTTCCGGGCGACCTTTTGCCAGCCGATGCCCGACCAGCAGATCCAGCGCGGCGCGGATCTTCCACAATGCATTGCCAAAGAAATAGCCCTCTTTGCCGCCGAGACGGTTCACTACCTGCCATAACGCCTGCAAACTGGCGGATGTCTTCACGGTAAAGCCCGCCTGTTTGGCGAAAAAACCGTACTCGGGACGCCAGCGGGCAAACGCCTGCGCGTCATAGCCCCAGTCGCTGGAGTTCATCAGTTTCTCTTCTTCTTTCAGCGTGCTGCGTACGGCATCGTCAAAGGCGATAAGCTTCTGGGGTATCAACACCCGCAGTTCGCTATCATCGGCCAGCAGATCGTGTCTGAGGCCCTGTATCAACGCTTTCGCGGTGGTAGGCGGCACCGAGGTGATGACATTCAGGAACCAGACGGAGATCCAACGGGTAGGAAAGGGAATGGGGATAAGCCAGCGATGCTTGCCGCTCACCGCCATAAAGTGCTCGAACTGCTCCTGATAGCTGAGTACCTGCGGCCCGGCGGCTTCAAAGATCCGATGCTCACGGGACGGGTGATCCAGCAGCGCTACCAGATAGTGCAGCAGGTTTTCCAGCGCGATGGGCGTGGTACGTGAGCGCACCCAGCGCGGCGGGGTCAGCACCGGCAGGTTGTAGACCATGTCGCGCATCACTTCGAACGCGGCGGAACCCGCCCCAACGATAATCCCGGCGCGCAGTTCCGTTACCGGAACGCCGGACTCGCGCAGGGTATCGGCGGTGATCTGCCGGGCGCGAAGATGGTCGGACTGTTCGTGTTCCGGCGCCTGTAAGGAGCTGAGAAAAATAAGCTGGCTGACCGGCGTTTCACGCAGGGCGTCACGCACGTTAAGTGCGACCTGGCGTTCGTGAGCGATAAAATCGCCGCCTTCCCCCATGCCATGTACCAGATAGTAGACAGTATCGACATCTGTCAGCAGGGCAGGCAAGTCCGTCGGCCAGTTCAGGTCCAGCTTATGACAACTGACGTTGGGCAACTGCAGTTTTTCCAGCCGCTCAATGCGGCGTGCCGCCGCCCGTACCTGATGGCCCTGTTCACTGAGTGCCTGCACCAGATGCTGACCAATATAACCACTGGCACCAAGAACCACGATACGTTGCGACACGTCTTTCTCCTTAGCGATTTAAGAACGCGCGCCAGTGGGCGACGACATCAGCGAGCTGCTCCCGTGAAACATCCAGATGGGTTACCAGACGGACAATCGGCGAGGCGTTGATCAGCACGCCATGTGCCTTCATGTGCTCACCCAGGGCCGCAGCGTTGGCTTCACCGACGCGCACGAACAGCATATTGGTGTCGTGACGCATCACGTCCGCCCCGGCGTCCCGCAGTTGCTCCGCAAGCCAGGCCGCGTTGTCGTGATCGTCCTGCAGGCGCGCAACGTTATTTTTCAGGGCATACAGTCCGGCTGCCGCCAGGATACCGGCCTGACGCATGCCGCCGCCGGTCATTTTGCGCCAGCGGGTAGCACGCTTGATATAATCGCGGCTGCCGACCAGCAACGAACCGACTGGCGTCCCCAGTCCTTTCGAGAGACAGATGGTAAAGGAGTCGCAGTATTGTGTGACCTCTTTGAGTTCACAACCGTAGGCCACGACGGCGTTAAAAATACGCGCGCCATCGACGTGCAGCGCCAGACCGCGTTCACGGGTAAATTCCCATGCCTCTTTCAGATATTCACGTGGCAGTACTTTGCCGTTGTGGGTATTTTCGAGGCTTAACAGACGAGTGCGGGCAAAGTGGATGTCATCGGCCTTAATTTTGGCCGCGACTTTATCCAGTGGTAACGTTCCGTCTGGCGCAGCGTCAATCGGCTGCGGTTGAATGCTGCCGAGCACCGCCGCACCGCCCGCTTCATACAGATAATTATGCGCGCCCTGACCCGCGATATACTCTTCGCCACGCTCACAGTGGCTGAGCAGCGCCACGAGATTGGCCTGTGTGCCGGTAGGTAAAAATAACGCCGCTTCTTTTCCTGAAAGTTCAGCGGCGTAGTGCTGGAGGGCGTTAACGGTGGGGTCATCTCCGTACACGTCATCCTCGACCGGGGCGGCCATCATTTCTTCAAGCATGGCGCGACCCGGACGGGTGACGGTATCACTGCGTAGATCAATCATTGCACATCCCTATTGTTTGAAAGGCGATGTGCATTGTTTTACCTGAGCCAGTTGGTTTTTGCCAGTTCGATCACCTCATCGCCGCGACCGCTGATGATGGCGCGTAACATATACAGGCTGAAGCCCTTGGCCTGCTCCAGTTTGATTTGCGGCGGAATGGCCAGTTCTTCTTTTGCGACAACCACATCCACCAGCACCGGGCCGTCGATTAACAGGGCGCGCTGTAGCGCTTCATCAACGTCAGCGGCTTTTTCCACCCGAATACCGGGGATGCCGCATGCTTCGGCAATGCGCGCAAAGTTAGTGTCGTGCAACTCCGTACCGTCAGTGAGATAACCACCGGCCTTCATTTCCATCGCCACAAAACCCAGTACGCTGTTGTTAAAGACCATGATTTTAACCGGCAATTTCATCTGTACGACTGACAAAAAATCGCCCATCAGCATGCTGAAGCCGCCGTCGCCGCACATGGCGATCACCTGCCGTCCCGGCGCGGTGGCCTGTGCGCCCAGCGCCTGCGGCATGGCATTCGCCATGGAGCCGTGGTTAAACGAGCCCAACAGACGGCGCTTGCCGTTCATTTTCAGGTAGCGGGCGGCCCACACCGTCGGCGTACCGACGTCGCAGGTAAAAATGGCGTCATCGGCGGCGAAATGGCTGATTTGCTGCGCCAGGTATTGCGGGTGAATCGCCTTTTCGCTGGGTTTGGCGAGATCGTCCAGCCCTTTGCGCGCATCGCGATAATCGCTCAATGCCTTATCGAGGAATTTACGCTCGGTTTTCTCTTCCACCAGCGGCAGGAGCGCAGTCAGTGTGGCTTTGATATCGCCTACCAGCGCCATATCGACTTTACTGTGCGCGCCGATGCTGGCCGGGTTGATATCAATCTGAATGATTTTGGCGTCACTCGGATAGAACGCGCGGTAAGGGAACTGCGTACCGAGGAGCACCAGCGTGTCAGCGTTCATCATGGTATGAAAACCGGATGAGAAGCCAATCAACCCGGTCATCCCCACATCGTACGGGTTGTCGTACTCGACATGCTCTTTGCCTCGCAGGGCGTGAACAATAGGGGCTTTAATTTTGGCGGCGAACTCAACCAGTTCTTTATGCGCGCCCGCGCAGCCGCTGCCGCACATCAGGGCGATGTTGCTGGAGTAACGCAACAGTTGCGCCAGCTTTCTTAACTCTTCTTCCGCAGGTGTGACGACAGGCAACGGCGCGTGATACCAGTGGCTGCTGGCGTTTTCCGGCGCCGGTTTTAACGCCACATCACCTGGTAATACCACCACGGAAACACCGCGATTGAGGACGGCCTTTCGCATGGCAATCGCCAGCACCTGGGGGATCTGTTCCGGGCTGGAGACCAGCTCGCAGTAGTGGCTGCATTCGCGGAACAGTTCCTGCGGGTGCGTCTCCTGAAAATAGCCGCTGCCAATTTCGCTGGAAGGAATATGAGCGGCTATGGCGAGTACAGGGACGTGGTTACGATGACAATCAAACAGACCGTTGATCAGATGCAGGTTACCCGGTCCACAGGAGCCCGCACAAACCGCCAGTTCACCGGTCAGTTGCGCCTCGGCACCCGCCGCAAATGCGGCAACTTCTTCATGACGGGTCGACATCCACTCAATCGTTCCCATGCGATTGAGACTATCGCTCAGGCCGTTCAGCGAATCGCCCGTCACGCCCCAGATACGTTTCACCCCCGCCTGTTCCAGTGTTTTAGCAATAAAAGCGGCAACCGTTTGTTTCATGGTTTTCCATCTCCTTAATTGTGATACCGGTTACAAGTTTAGATGAAGATACTGATTACGCTGCGTTGCACCCCCTTATTTTCAGCAGCTTCCTTTCAGGGGGGATAACGCGTAGCGTGAAAAAAATCAGAGTGAAGCAGGGGTAAATTCAGATGCTTACAACGTTGTTAAATGCAGTGAATCGGATGCTTACGCATGAGGATTTGGGTAAGTTTTTATTACGCCTGGCGGTGGGTGGATTGATGCTGTTTCACGGACTGCATAAGTTGTTTGCCGGGATTGATGGCATCAGCGGAATGCTTATCGCGAAAGGCTTTCCGGGATTTATCGCCTATGGAGTGCTGGTGGGCGAAGTGATTGCACCGTGTTTAATTATTCTCGGTATTTTGACGCGTCCCGCGGCGCTGGTACTGGCGTTCACCATGATAGTGGCGTGGTTAATGGTCGGAATGAATGAAACCTGGGCGCTGGATAAAACCGGCGCATGGGCAATTGAAAGTCTGGTCTATTTCTTTATTGGCGCACTGGCGGTGGCATTTCTGGGGGCGGGACGGTTTTCGCTCGCTGGCAATTCAGCGTGGCGGTGAGAAATTACCGGATAAGCGTAACGCCATCCGGTAATCTGCTATCAGGCGAGCACTAAATCGCCCTGAGGATGGCAGGAACAGGCCAGCACGTACCCTTCAGCTATCTCTGCCTCGGTCAGCGTCATGGTGCTGCTGACCGTATACTCGCCGGAAATCACTTTGGTTTTACAGCAACCGCAAACACCCGCGCGGCAGGCAACGGTCACTGGCACCTTGTTGCTTTCCAGCGCATCCAGCAGCGTCGTACCGACCGGCGCGTAAAATTCTTTCGCCGGTTGCAGTTTAGTAAATTTCAGGCCGCTGGTTGCCGCGTCTGCCACCGGAGTGAAGAACTTCTCTTTAAAAAAGCGCGTCACGCCCAGCGCTTTTACTTCCTGCTCGGCCAGATCCATATACGGCGCCGGGCCACAGGTCATCACCGTGCGGGAAGCCAGATCCGGCACCTGCTGCAACAGTTCTGTTGTCAGTCGACCTGGCACGAAGCCGTCAGCGGCATTATTTTCCGCCACCAGCGTGACCGGATATTGACGCCATTCTTCAGCAAAAATGACATCCTGCGGCGAACGCACGTTGAAGATCACCTGTACGTCTGCATGCGGACGGTATTTCGCCAACCAGCGGCGCATCGACATGATCGGCGTGACGCCACAGCCGGCCGCCAGCATCAGGAACTTATCATCCGCTTTATCGTCGCAGGTGAAATCGCCCATGGCATCAGACAGCCAGAGATAGTCGCCGCGCTTCACATCGCGGGTTAACCACTGTGAGCCCGCACCGTCGTCAATCCGGCGAACGGTCAGCGTAATATACTCGCTGACGCCCGGCGTTGAAGAGATCGTATAGGCGCGCAGCGTTTCCGCGGAATTACGCACGCTTACCAGTGCATACTGCCCGGCGCGATACGGATAATAGTCGTGGCACAGCAACGAAATCGTCCATACATCCGGCGTTTCCTGATGGATGTGATGAACCTGCATCCGCCATGGGCACTGATGAGTTGGCATTGTCATTCTTTACTCCTTACGCGCTCAGCAGCTGCTTCATGTCTTCTTCAACGGTGGTCACGGAACGCAGACCAAATTTCTCGTTGAGTACCGCCAGCAGATCCGGTGTGAAGAAGCCTGGTGCCGTCGGGCCCGTGACGATGTTTTTCACGCCCAGCGAGAGCAGGGTCAGCAGAATGACAATCGCTTTCTGTTCGAACCATGAGAGCACCAGCGACAGCGGCAGGTCATTCACGACACAGCCCAGTTTTTCGGCGAGCGTTACGGCCAGAATGATAGCGGAGTAAGCATCGTTACACTGACCGGCATCGACCAGACGCGGCAGGCCTTCGATATCGCCGAATTCCAGCTTGTTGAAACGGTATTTACCGCAGGCCAGGGTCAGAATCAGGCAGTCATCCGGTACGCTGGTAGCGAAATCGGTGAAGTAGTTACGTTCTCCACGCGCGCCGTCGCAGCCGCCGACCAGGAAGATGTGACGCAGTTTTTCACGGCTCACCAGATCGATCAGGGTGTCCGCCGCGCCCAGCAGAGTCTGACGACC
Organism: Citrobacter sp. ANG330; assembly: GCF_047467925.1. Taxonomy (NCBI): domain Bacteria; kingdom Pseudomonadati; phylum Pseudomonadota; class Gammaproteobacteria; order Enterobacterales; family Enterobacteriaceae; genus Citrobacter; species Citrobacter sp. ANG330. Next base: position 200,415 of record NZ_JASJUI010000008.1, read on the forward strand.
GAAACCGACGGTGATCAGATGTGGGATTTCACTGTACGGGAAGCCCGCCATTTGCTGTGCCTGCGCAATAACCGGACCGAAGTCGTCGCCTTCCAGGTGGCTCACGCCTGGCCAACCGACGATGCTGCGGGTCCAGATGCGGTCGTCGTAGCTGCCAACGGTCGGGTCAATGATGCAGTTGGAGGTCATCACGATAGGGCCTGGGAAACGGGCGAATTCAACCTGCTGGTTCTGCCAGCCGCTACCGTAGTTACCAATCAGATGCTTGAATTTACGCAGTTCCGGATAACCGTGCGCTGGCAGCATTTCACCGTGGGTGTAGACGTTAACGCCTGTGCCTTCGGTCTGCTCCAGCAGGTTATACAGATCTTTCAGGTCATGACCTGAAATCAAAATGCACTTGCCTTCAGTTGCTTTGACGTTGACCTGAGTGGGCGTTGGATGGCCATATTTTGTGGTTTCACCGGCATCCAGAATGCTCATCACTTTGAAGTTCATCTGGCCGATTTCCATTGAGCACTCCAGCAGAGCGTTCATATCGGATGGCCAGGTGCCCAGCCACGCCATAATTTTATGGTACTGCGCGTAGATATCGTTGTCGTACTGGCCAAGAACGTGGGCGTGTTCCATGTAGGCCGCCGCCCCTTTCAGACCGTACAGGCACAGCAGGCGCAGGCCGAGAATATTCTCGCCAATTACGGCTTTATCTTTGTTCGGGGTAAATTCGGCTGCCTGTTTTTGCAGGTCGCCCAGATCGTCGCTGACCAGTTGCAGTTCAGCCATTGGATTGTCGCAGTGCGCGTTTGCGTCAACGCTCAGGCACTGGGCTTTTAGCGCTTCACGCATCGCGATAGCGTCGCGAGCATAGCCGACGATGCGTGGAGAGTCGAAGTTAACGTTGGTCAGGGTGGAGAAGAACGCGCGCGGCGCAAAGTTATCCACGTCGTGATTAATGATGCCATATTCACGCGCTTTAGCCGCCCATGCGGACAGACCTTGTAGGGAGGCGATCAGCAGATCCTGCAGATCGGAGGTTTCAGCCGTTTTACCGCACATACCCTGCGCGTATGAGCAGCCGTTTCCTGCCGGAGTACGGATGGTTTGTTCACATTGCACACAAAACATGGTCACACCTTTTAAAGTTATATTTAATATACATGTTTAAGATTAAGCCTGTGCGTTAGGGGAGAAAAGGTATTTCTTCTACAACTTAAAGGGAGATTGATTTAGCGCAATTTTGGCGGTAGATGTCTACCGCCAAAGAGGGGTTAAGCGGAGAAAAAGGCCATTAAAATCGGCACCAGCAAACTGAGGACAAAGCCGTGAACAATCGCTGCCGGAACCATCTCCAGACCGCCCGTCCGCTGTAACACCGGCAGGGTGAAGTCCATCGATGTGGCGCCACACAACCCCAGCGCGGTAGAGCGACTACGGCGCACCAGGCCCGGAATCAGCATAATCGCGATCAATTCGCGCGCAAGATCGTTAAAGAAGGCGGCGCTGCCAATCACCGGACCGTAGGATTCGGTCAGTAAAATACCAGAAAGAGAATACCAGCCAAAACCCGAGGCCATCGCCAGCGCGGTTTTCATTGGCAGGTCAAGAATAAAGGCATTAATCAGACCGCCAATCATGGAACTGGCGACCACCACGACTGCGACAATCATGCCACGGCGGTTCAGAACGATCTGCTTTAACGTCATTCCGCTATTACGTAACTGGATTCCGACCAACAGCAAGAGCAGAATCAACGTATATTCGCTCGCTTGCGTGGCGTGCTGCAAAATGGGTAAGCCGCTCAACCCCAGCAGAAAACCGACCACTACCACACCGCAAAGCTTCAGTGACTCAAGCGCCATGGCGATACGAGAGGGTAATTTCTCCTGCTGGTGATTATGGCGCCAGGGTAACGATCGTTCCAGCCACAGTAATGCGACAATATTGCACAGTAAAATAACGGTAATACTGACGGCAGAATAGTGAAATATCGCCAGCAGATTGCTCGCCAGATTATCTAAAAAGGCCAGGCTTATCCCCATAAAAAAGAGAATCAGATATACCATCCAGCTCAATAGTTGATTGATGAGTTTTAATGCCGCGGAGTGCCGAAGCGGAATGAGATAACCTGCGATCAGCGGGAGCAGAATGATGAGAAGTCCTGAAAACATGAACAGCCGGGTCCTTTGAATGAGCGAGACAGCGCCATGACACTACCCAATAACGCGGGTTCAGTAAAGATGCAAAATAAAAGCCGGATAAGAACGATGTCTTATCCGGCTCAAGCGCGGAGGGCCCTGCGGCCATCTGCCGTCGGGTCGCTCTGTGATTAATCGCGTTTTTCGAGCAGCGTACGGTAAATAAGACCGCCGAGAATACCGCCAATAATGGGCATCACCCAGAACAGCCACAGTTGTTCTAACGCCCAGCCGCCCTGGAAAATGGCGACTGCGGTGCTACGTGCCGGGTTTACAGAGGTATTGGTGACCGGAATGCTGATCAAGTGAATCAGGGTTAATGCCAGACCGATAGCGATCGGCGCAAAGCCTGCCGGTGCGTGTTTGTCCGTTGCACCGTGGATAACCAGCAAGAAACCCGCCGTCAGTACGATTTCAATAACAATAGCGGACAACATGGAGTAACCGCCCGGAGAATGCTCGCCGTAACCGTTGGAGGCAAAACCGCTGGCGGTTGCATCAAAGCCGGCTTTACCGCTGGCAATCAAATACAGGACGGCCGCTGCAATAATACCGCCTACTACCTGAGCAATGATGTAGCCAATCACCTCTTTTGCCGGAAAACGACCACCGGCCCATAGGCCTAATGTCACCGCCGGGTTAAAATGCCCGCCGGAAATATGACCGACAGCAAAGGCCATGGTTAATACGGTCAGGCCGAAGGCGAGCGCGACACCCGCAAAACCAATACCCAGTTCCGGAAACGCTGCTGCCAGTACGGCGCTGCCGCAGCCGCCAAAAACAAGCCAGAATGTACCAAAACATTCGGCTGCTAATTTTCTGAACATATCCACCTCAATGTAAAAAATAACCACAACAGTTTTGCGGTAATTGATATTTACTGTCTGCCGGAATGACGACAAATAAATAGCTCGCTATTTTAAAAACGATCGTCATCCGTTCTCTAGTCAAATAAAGCCCGTTAGTTTGATTTAGGGCAATGCGGCGTCATTCCTTCCAGAGATTTTCTCTTAAAGGAAGTGTAGTGCATCGTCATATAAAAGAGGATTGACCATTACGGATTTATTTTTACCTTGTAACAGATACCTTTTCTCTATTACGAACGAAAGAGAACAGAATAAATCGTTCACCCTTCACACAATCAGCCAGTGTAATAATATCCCTGTCACGTCCTGTGCCAGGTTTTGCGGTTATACTGCGAGGAGCTTAAAGGGACAGGAAAGATTTTCTGGAGGAAACATGATTCTCGAACGCGTTGAGATAGTAGGATTTCGCGGTATCAATCGACTGTCGTTGATGCTTGAGCAGAATAATGTCCTGATTGGTGAGAACGCCTGGGGTAAATCAAGTTTACTGGATGCGCTCACGCTGCTGTTGTCACCCGAATCAGAGCTGTATCATTTTGACCGTGATGATTTCTGGTTTCCTCCTGGCGATATAAAAGGCCGTGAACATCATCTGCATATTGTGCTGACCTTTCGTGAATCACAGCCGGGTCGCCACCGGGTTCGCCGCTACCGGCCGCTGGAGGCGTGCTGGGCACCGTGCGCTGACGGCTATCAACGCATTTTTTACCGGCTTGAGGGGGAATCGGCTGAAGATGGCAGCGTCATGACGCTGCGCAGCTTTCTCGACGGTGACGGGCATCCGCTGGACGTTGACGATATCAACGAGCAGGCGCGGCATCTGGTGCGCCTGATGCCGGTACTGCGTTTGCGTGATGCGCGGTTTATGCGCCGCATTCGTAACGGTACGGTGCCGGAGGTTGACGATGTCGAAGTCACTGCCCGACAGCTGGATTTTCTCGCCCGCGAACTGGCGACACGCCCACAAAATCTTACCGACGGGCAGATTCGGCAGGGGCTTTCGGCGATGGTGCAACTGCTTGAGCACTATTTTACCGAGCAGGGGACTTCGCAGTCCCGCCACCGCTTAATGCGCCGACGCTCCACCAACGAACAGCGAAGCTGGCGCTATCTCGACATTATCAACCGGATGATCGACAAACCGGGAGGACGTACTCACCGGGTGATTCTGTTGGGGCTGTTCTCCACGCTGTTGCAGGCGAAGGGCACGGTCAGGCTGCATAAAGATGCCAGGCCGCTGCTGTTGGTGGAAGACCCGGAAACGCGTCTGCATCCCATCATGCTGTCTGTGGCATGGCAGTTATTGAATCTGCTGCCGCTTCAGCGCATCACTACCACTAACTCGGGCGAGTTGCTTTCGCTGACCCCTGTGGAGCATGTTTGTCGCCTGGTGCGCGAATCCTCGCGAGTGGCGGCCTGGCGTCTGGGGCCGGGCGGACTGAGCGCAGAGGATGGCCGACGTATTGCGTTTCACATTCGTTTTAATCGTGCCTCCTCGTTGTTTGCCCGCTGCTGGCTTCTGGTGGAAGGGGAAACCGAAACCTGGGTGATCAACGAACTGGCCCGTCAGTGTGGGCATCACTTTGACGCCGAAGGGATTAAAGTGATCGAATTTGCGCAGTCGGGTCTTAAACCGCTGGTGAAATTCGCCCGGCGGATGGGCATTGAGTGGCACGTGCTGGTGGATGGCGATGAAGCCGGGAAAAAATATGCTGCTACGGTGCGAAGCCTGCTGAATGACGATCGGGAAGAGGAGCGTGAGCACCTGACCACGCTGCCCGCGCTGGACATGGAACATTTTATGTACCGGCAGGGCTTTTCCGATGTTTTTCACCGGGTGGCGCAAATCCCGGAAAATGTGCCGATGAATATGCGCAAAATCATTTCGAAGGCGATCCATCGCTCATCGAAGCCCGATTTAGCCATCGAAGTGGCAATGGAAGCGGGGCGGCGGGGTGTGGAGGCGGTGCCGACACTGCTGAGAAAAATGTTCTCCCGGGTGCTGTGGCTGGCCCGCGGCAGAGCGGATTAATCCTGTAAGCGCTGCGGAACCTGCATAACAACGCTGTCGAGCAGCGCATAGCGGCGGCGGTATTCCGCCCGTTTTTTGCTGGCGATATCCGCCTCGCTTTTGCGTGCAATGGTCAGTGGCAGAGAAAAGTAGCCCTCCTGCGTTTTTTCACCGCCCAGGGACGCCCAAAAAGCGTCGTAGTCGGCATGCATTTGCGTTTTTTTATCCATATAGCGCCAACTGCGATAAACGTGCGTCGCGTTGCTGACCGCCAGAATCTGTTCCGCCCTGGCAATCTGTGCGACCTGGCACAGCGCTTCCATCACCACTCTTTTGGGGAACAGGCCGTAACAGGCTTTAGTGGCCTGCTGAATGACCTCATGTGGAACATCGTTGGCTGCGCCCTGCAAGCCCCCGATAAACAGGGTGCGTTTTCCGTTTAACGTGCAGAATGTGAAGGTGATTTCTGCCAGAATACGCATCTGCTCGTCGCGGATCACGACGGTACTTTCACCTTCTTTATCCAGTGAGACCAGGCTGACTAAATCAAGCTGGAATGACGCACCGTCTTTGGCCTCAAATTTTGCCAGGTTGAGGCCGAAATGACTTAAATAACGAGCCAGCTGTTCGCGGCTGAGCAGGTGGCGCAGCAGATCATAATGCGTACAGAGGGCGGTCAACGCGGTATCGCGCTTAATATTCACCGCCATATACGGGCGGTGCAGACGGATGGGCAAACGGGGCTGTCGTGTCAGCAGCGTATTCAGCTCAGGCCACTGGGTCAGGTTTTCCAGCAACTGACGGGTGGCCCTCGGCATCAGCAGCGAGCGGATTAAAAACTTACGGCGAAAGCTGGCCTTTCGCCAGAATTTACCCGGCAGTAATTGACCTCGCGTCAGGCGCATAAATAATTGTAAAGGGGACGCAACGTCTGACGGGTAATAGGTATTATCAGTAATCTGTGACATGATCATAATCCGCAATGCAATGATTGCGAAAATTGAAACACGCTGAATCTTAACCAATCGTCAATGCCCTGAGCGTAGTCCTTTTCGCTTGCGGTTTGTTTAGATACTGTTGAATTTCAGCGAAAAACTTACCATCAGGATCGCTATGGGTATTAAGGGAAATAAAATTAAAAAGCGCTATCTGTTGCTTATATTCATTCTCATCCTGGGGGCAATTGCCCTGTGGCGGACGCTTAATGCGCCAGCGCCAAATTATCAGACGCTGATTGTGCGTCAGGGAGATTTGCAGCAAAGCGTGCTGGCAACCGGCAAACTCGATGCCTTGCGTAAAGTTGACGTGGGCGCACAGGTGAGCGGTCAGCTCAAAACGCTGTCGGTGGCGATTGGCGATAAGGTGAAAAAAGACCAGTTGCTGGGCGTTATCGACCCCGAACAGGCTGAAAACCAGATCAAAGAGGTGGAAGCGACGCTGATGGAGCTGCGCGCTCAACGCCAGCAGGCTGAAGCCGAGTGGAAACTGGCGCGGGTCACGCTCTCGCGTCAACAGCAACTGGCGAAAACCCAGGCGGTTTCACAGCAGGATCTGGATACCGCCGCGACGGAAATGGCGGTAAAGCAGGCTCAAATCGGCACTATCGATGCGCAGATCAAGCGCAATCAGGCGTCTTTGGATACCGCGAAAACCAATCTCGACTACACCCGCATTGTCGCGCCGATGGCCGGTGAAGTGACACAAATTACCACCCTACAGGGACAGACGGTAATTGCCGCGCAGCAGGCGCCGAACATCCTCACGCTGGCGGACATGAGTACGATGCTGGTGAAAGCACAGGTCTCTGAAGCCGATGTTATTCACCTTAAACCAGGGCAGAAGGCCTGGTTTACCGTACTGGGCGATCCACAGACACGTTACGAAGGGACGCTGAAAGATGTGCTGCCGACGCCGGAAAAGGTTAATGATGCCATTTTCTATTACGCCCGTTTTGAAGTGCCCAATCCAAAAGGGATTCTGCGGCTGGAGATGACCGCGCAGGTTCATATTCAACTGACGGATGTGAAAAATGTTCTGACGATCCCGCTTTCTGCGCTGGGCGAACCGGTCGGAGACAATCGCTACAAAGTAACTTTACTGCGTAACGGCGAAACCCGTGAGCGTGAAGTGTCTATTGGCGCGCGCAATGACACCGATGTGGAGATTGTGAAAGGGCTGGATGCGGGTGACGAAGTGGTAACCGGTGAGGGTAAACCGGGAGCCGCGCAATGACGGCATTGCTTGATCTGAGCAATATTCGCCGCAGTTATCCTTCCGGCGAAGAACAGGTGGAGGTGCTCAAAGGCATCACGCTACAGATCCATGCCGGTGAGATGGTGGCGATCGTCGGGGCGTCTGGCTCCGGCAAATCCACGCTGATGAATATTCTGGGATGCCTCGATAAACCCACCAGCGGCACTTACCGGGTCGCGGGACGCGATGTCTCAACGCTGGACCGCGATGCGCTGGCGCAACTGCGTCGGGAGCATTTCGGTTTTATTTTCCAGCGCTACCATTTGTTGTCACATCTGACGGCAGCGCAAAACGTTGAAGTCCCCGCCGTTTACGCCGGTACGGAACGCAAACAGCGTCTGGCGCGCGCGCAGGAGCTGCTCCAGCGGCTTGGCCTTGGGGATCGTGTCGATTATCAACCTTCGCAGCTTTCTGGTGGTCAGCAGCAACGCGTCAGTATTGCCCGCGCGCTGATGAACGGCGGACAGGTGATCCTCGCCGACGAACCCACTGGTGCGCTCGACAGCCGTTCTGGTGAAGAGGTGATGGCAATTCTGCACCAATTGCGCGACCGCGGGCATACGGTGATTATCGTCACCCACGATCCGCAGGTCGCTGCCCAGGCAGAGCGGGTGATTGAGATCCATGACGGCGAAATTGTACGTAATCCGGCCGCAAAGCATGCCGTGCAGGGACAGGGCATTCAGGAACCGACGGTGAAAACGGCATCCGGCTGGAGTCAGTTTGTCAGCGGCTTTCGTGAAGCACTGACAATGGCATGGCTGGCGATGGCGGCCAACAAAATGCGCACGCTGCTGACGATGCTCGGGATCATCATCGGTATCGCGTCGGTAGTGTCGATTGTGGTGGTTGGTGACGCGGCCAAACAGCTGGTGCTGGCGGACATCCGCGCCATCGGCACCAACACCATTGATATTTACCCCGGTAAAGATTTTGGCGATGACGACCCGCAGTATCAGCAGGCGCTGAAATACGACGATCTGGCGGCGATCCAGAAACAACCCTGGGTCACTTCCGCTACGCCCGCCGTGTCGCAAAACCTGCGCTTACGCTATGGCAACACCGATGTGGCGGCCAGCGCGAACGGGGTAAGCGGCGACTATTTTAACGTTTATGGCATGACTTTCAGCGAAGGGACAACCTTTAACCGCGAGCAGCTTAATGGCCGTGCACAGGTGGTGGTGCTCGACAGCAACACCCGACGTCAGCTATTCCCGCATAAGGCGAACGTGGTGGGTGAGGTGATCCTCGTGGGCAACATGCCAGCGACGGTCATTGGCGTGGCGGAAGAGAAACAGTCGATGTTTGGCAGCAGCAAAATCCTGCGCGTCTGGTTGCCTTACAGCACGATGTCCGGGCGCATTATGGGGCAGTCGTGGCTGAACTCGATCACCGTACGGGTGAAGGAAGGCTTCGACAGCGCACAGGCCGAACAGCAACTCACCCGACTGCTGACGTTGCGTCATGGCAAAAAGGATTTCTTCACCTGGAATATGGACGGTGTCTTGAAAACCGCCGAAAAGACCACACGTACTCTTCAACTGTTCCTGACGCTGGTGGCGGTGATTTCGCTGGTAGTTGGCGGGATCGGTGTGATGAACATTATGCTGGTGTCGGTCACAGAGCGTACGCGGGAGATCGGGATCCGGATGGCGGTTGGCGCACGCGCCAGTGATGTGCTGCAACAGTTTCTGATTGAAGCAGTGCTGGTTTGTCTGGTGGGCGGCGCGCTGGGTATCAGTCTGTCGATGCTGATCGCCTTCACGTTGCAACTGTTCCTGCCCGGTTGGGAGATTGGTTTCTCGCCGGTCGCGCTGCTGACAGCATTTTTATGCTCTACCTTTACCGGTGTCCTGTTCGGCTGGCTACCGGCGCGCAACGCGGCGCGGCTGGATCCGGTCGATGCGTTAGCGCGAGAGTAACGTCCCGGGAAATAAAAATGCCAGCCGATCGGGCTGGCATTTTACCTGCGGGATGTACACAATGAGACAGAAGAGCTATGCAACAGCTTCTGCTTCGATAGGCACGATGACACTGGCGTGATTGCCTTTTGGCCCCTGGTGTACATCAAACTGGACAGACTGTCCGGCTTTTAGCGTTCTGTAACCATCCATCTGAATGGTGGAATAGTGAGCGAAAATATCTTCGCCGCCGCCTTCAGGGCAGATGAACCCAAACCCTTTGGCATTGTTGAACCACTTAACAGTACCCGTTTCCATGCTTCGACATCCTTCGTAAATCTTATATAAGTAAGATGGAATGAACCGGTGGTGGAGTGGGGGTTGTTCAAAACCTCGCCAACTCTCGAAATTACAATTTAGAGAAATCAGGCGGGGCGTCAAGCGTCAGACGGGGGGCAGTGGGTAAAAATGAATCAAAAATTTGAAGCAGTTAACGCTATTGGCGGGAATGTGACAGATGTCGCGGATGCCAGTGATAGATGATAGTTATCTATTAATTGAGGTAGATTGATTGTGCACATCCGCTCTTGTCAGCGGCAGACTGTTCTGCCGGTAACCGTAACTGAAGATGACGACTGACAATGGGTAAGACGAACGACTGGCTGGATTTCGACCAGCTGGCGGCTGATAAAGTGCGTGACGCGCTAAAACCGCCATCTATGTATAAAGTGATATTAGTCAATGATGATTACACTCCGATGGAGTTTGTTATTGACGTGTTACAAAAATTCTTTTCTTATGATGTAGAACGTGCAACGCAACTGATGCTTGCGGTTCACTATCACGGTAAAGCCATCTGCGGCGTTTTCACCGCAGAGGTCGCGGAGACCAAAGTGGCAATGGTGAACACGTATGCGAGGGAGAACGAGCATCCGTTGCTGTGTACGCTGGAAAAAGCCTGAATGCAGGCATAAAAATTGGGGGAGGTGCCTATGCTCAATCAAGAACTGGAACTCAGTTTAAATATGGCTTTCGCCAGAGCGCGCGAGCACCGTCATGAGTTTATGACCGTCGAGCACTTGTTACTGGCGCTGCTCAGTAACCCATCGGCCCGCGAAGCGCTGGAAGCGTGTTCCGTGGATCTCGTGGCGCTCCGTCAGGAACTCGAAGCCTTCATTGAACAAACCACACCCGTACTGCCTGCCAGCGAAGAAGAACGCGATACGCAGCCGACGCTGAGTTTTCAGCGCGTTCTGCAACGTGCAGTCTTCCACGTTCAGTCCTCCGGGCGCAGTGAAGTGACTGGCGCGAATGTGCTGGTCGCCATCTTTAGCGAACAGGAATCTCAGGCCGCTTACCTGCTGCGTAAGCATGAGGTCAGCCGTCTTGATGTGGTCAACTTTATTTCTCACGGTACGCGCAAAGATGAGCCGAGTCAGTCGTCTGATCCTGGCAGTCAGCCCAATACCGACGAGCAAGCTGGCGGGGAGGAACGTATGGAGAACTTCACGACTAACCTTAACCAGCTTGCCCGGGTTGGCGGTATTGACCCGCTGATAGGTCGTGACAAAGAGCTGGAGCGCGCCATTCAGGTGCTGTGCCGTCGGCGTAAAAATAACCCACTGCTGGTGGGGGAATCTGGCGTCGGGAAGACGGCGATAGCCGAAGGGCTGGCCTGGCGTATCGTGCAGGGTGACGTGCCGGAAGTGATGGCCGATTGCACTATCTACTCGCTGGATATCGGTTCGCTGCTGGCGGGCACCAAATACCGTGGTGACTTTGAAAAACGCTTTAAAGCGCTGCTGAAACAGCTGGAGCAGGATACTAACAGCATTCTGTTTATCGACGAGATCCACACCATCATCGGTGCCGGTGCGGCGTCGGGTGGACAGGTGGATGCGGCAAACCTGATTAAGCCGCTGCTTTCCGGCGGTAAGATCCGCGTGATCGGCTCCACGACCTATCAGGAGTTCAGTAATATTTTCGAAAAAGACCGTGCGTTAGCGCGCCGCTTCCAGAAAATTGATATTACTGAACCGTCGGTCGAAGAGACCGTACAGATTATCAACGGCCTGAAACCGAAGTATGAAGCGCACCATGACGTCCGTTACACTGCGAAAGCGGTGCGTGCGGCGGTTGAACTGGCGGTGAAATACATCAACGATCGTCATCTGCCGGATAAAGCGATTGACGTAATTGATGAAGCTGGGGCGCGTGCTCGCCTGATGCCGGTCAGTAAGCGTAAGAAAACCGTCAACGTGGCGGATATCGAGTCCGTCGTGGCGCGTATTGCGCGTATCCCGGAGAAGAGCGTGTCGCAAAGCGATCGTGATACGCTGAAAAACCTTGGCGACCGTCTGAAAATGCTGGTCTTTGGGCAGGATAAAGCCATTGAGGCGCTGACTGAAGCCATCAAGATGAGCCGTGCGGGTCTGGGACACGAGCATAAGCCCGTCGGTTCCTTCCTGTTTGCTGGTCCGACCGGGGTCGGGAAAACCGAGGTGACGGTACAGCTTTCTAAAGCGCTGGGAATTGAACTGCTGCGTTTTGACATGTCCGAGTATATGGAACGTCATACCGTCAGCCGCCTGATTGGCGCGCCTCCGGGATACGTTGGTTTCGATCAGGGCGGTCTGCTGACGGATGCGGTCATCAAACATCCCCATGCGGTACTGCTGCTTGATGAAATCGAAAAAGCGCACCCGGATGTCTTTAACCTGCTGCTGCAGGTGATGGACAACGGCACGCTGACGGATAACAACGGGCGTAAAGCCGATTTCCGCAACGTGGTGCTGGTGATGACGACCAACGCCGGTGTCCGTGAAACGGAGCGTAAATCGATTGGCCTGATTCATCAGGACAACAGCACTGACGCGATGAGCGAAATCAAGAAAGTGTTCACGCCGGAGTTCCGTAACCGTCTCGACAATATTATCTGGTTCGAACACCTGTCTACTGAGGTGATCCATCAGGTTGTCGATAAGTTCATCGTCGAGCTGCAGGTTCAACTGGATCAGAAAGGTGTCTCCCTGGAAGTGAGCCAGGAAGCGCGTAACTGGCTGGCAGAGAAAGGCTACGACCGGGCAATGGGCGCACGTCCTATGGCGCGTGTGATTCAGGATAACCTGAAAAAACCATTGGCGAACGAGCTGTTGTTTGGTTCTCTGGTGGATGGCGGGCAGGTGACCGTGGCGCTGGATAAAGAGAAAAATGAGCTGACCTATGGCTTCCAGAGTGCACAGAAGCACAAGCCGGAAGCCGCGCATTAATCTCACTTCTCGATAGCTGATTGATAAACCGGGCCGCGTGCCCGGTTTTTTTCTTTGCGAAAAGAGCTCGTACGCAAGTATGGGCTCGTTCTCAAATAGGGCGGTGAGGGGGGGATTGACTCGCTTCGCTCGCCCTTCGGGCGTCATGGCCTGCGGCCATTCCGTCCAACGGGCTGCGCCCGTTGTCGAACCCCGGTCGGGGGTTCTCATCCCCCCCTAATGGGAAATATAAAAGAAAG
>NZ_JASJUI010000009.1:0-173572 GCF_047467925.1 Citrobacter sp. ANG330
GCTGCAGCTTTGCGGATGATGGTTTTTCCTTATCCGGCCTGTAGGCCTGACAAGCGCAGCGCCTCAGGCAGACTACCGCACCACTGTCGGATGGCGGCTTCGCCTTATCTGGCCTGTGATCAGGATGAGGCTCTGTGGTAACGCAAATGCAATAACGGATACGGCCGTCCAAGATCGTCCACCTCCGAACGCCCCTTCACGCAGAATCCCATCTTTTTATAGAATCCAACGGCTTGATCATTTTGTTCGTTCACGTTAGTTGTCAACGTGGGCGCTAATGAAAGCGCGTGCTCAATCAACAGTTTACCCACTCCACAGCCCCTGACATCGGGATCAACAAACAGCGCATCCATATGTTCTCCGCTAAGCAACATAAATGCGACGGGCTCATCCTGCTCATTAGCGGCAACCCATAAAGGGGCTTCGGGTAAAAAGGAGCGAACCAGTTCCTCCAGTTCGACGCGATACTCTCTGGACAGAAAATCATGCGTGGCGTCGACCGAACGACACCAGACAGCAATCAGTTGTTCCCCTTCATCATGCCGGGATCGGCGTATGTTAATAACCATATTCTCTCCTTATTGTTATGCTTATATTCTAACGCATATATCGTCGTGAAACTTTCTCACCTTTAACATGCAGGCTCGACATCGGCGTAATTTCTGGGTATCTTCAGCTATCTGGATGTCTAAACGTTTAAACGTATGTAGTGAGGTTATCAGGTTATGCCGATTCGCGTGCAGGACGAGCTACCCGCCGTCAATTTCTTGCGTGAGGAAAATGTCTTTGTCATGACGACTTCCCGCGCTTCAGGTCAGGAAATTCGTCCGCTAAAGGTGCTTATCCTTAATCTGATGCCGAAGAAAATCGAAACAGAAAATCAGTTTTTACGCCTGCTATCGAACTCTCCGTTGCAGGTGGATGTTCAGTTACTGCGCATTGATGCCCGCGAGTCGCGTAATACGCCAGCCGAGCACCTGAACAACTTCTATTGTAATTTTGAAGATATTTGCGATCAGAACTTTGATGGCCTGATCGTCACCGGTGCGCCGCTGGGCCTGGTGGAGTTTAATGACGTCGCTTACTGGCCACAGATCAAGCAGGTGCTGGAATGGGCGAAAGATCATGTTACCTCAACGCTGTTTGTCTGTTGGGCGGTACAGGCGGCACTCAATATTCTCTACGGTATTCCGAAGCAGACCCGCACCGATAAGCTCTCTGGCGTTTATGAACATCATATTCTTCAGCCTCATGCGCTGCTGACGCGGGGTTTTGATGATTCCTTCCTGGCCCCGCATTCGCGCTACGCTGACTTTCCTGCTGTGTTGATCCGCGACTACACCGATCTGGATATCCTCGCCGAGACTGAGAATGGGGATGCGTATCTGTTTGCCAGCAAAGATAAACGCATTGCGTTTGTCACGGGCCATCCGGAATACGATGCGCATACGTTAGCGAGTGAATATTTTCGCGATGTTGAGGCAGGGTTAAGTCCCGACGTTCCCTACAACTATTTCCCGAAAAACGATCCGCAAAACAAACCCCGCGCCACCTGGCGAAGCCACGGTAATCTGCTGTTCATCAACTGGCTCAATTATTACGTCTACCAGATCACGCCATATGATCTGCGTCACATGAATCCAACGCTGGATTAATCTCCTGTCGCTGACGATCCTAAAGCGTTTCAGCATAGTGAATCAGGCACCTTCGGGTGCCTTTTTTATTTCCGAAACCCACTTCATCTTGTGATTAAACTTTATCTTTATTGTTATCAATAGGTTAATTGATAATTAAATTAAAAATGGAAATTGTTTTTGATTTTGGATTTTAAATGAGTAGTCTTAGTTGTGCTGAACGAAAAGCGCACAACGATCCTTCGTTCGCATTGGAATGCTTTGTTATCAATGACGAGGAGTTAGAGAATGAATCAACAGGCAACGACGACGGATGAATTGATCTTTACCAGGCCGCAGGGTGAGCCGGAGAAGCAGATCCTGACCTCCGGGGCGATAGAATTTGTCACCGAACTGGTGGCGCGCTTTACGCCAAAACGTAACAAGTTACTCGCCGCGCGTATTCAGCAGCAGCAGGATATCGATAACGGTAAGTTGCCTGATTTTATTTCGGAAACAGCTTCCATTCGTAGCGGAGACTGGAAAATCCGCGGCATTCCGCAAGATTTACAGGATCGTCGGGTCGAAATCACCGGGCCGGTTGAGCGCAAGATGGTGATCAATGCGCTGAACGCCAATGTGAAAGTCTTTATGGCAGATTTCGAAGATTCGCTGGCACCGGAATGGGACAAGGTCATTGACGGGCACATCAACCTTCGCGATGCGGTAAACGGCACCATCAGCTATACCAATGAAGCCGGAAAAATTTACCAGTTGAAGCCCGATCCTGCATTGCTGATTTGCCGCGTACGCGGTCTGCATCTGCCGGAAAAACACGTCACGTGGCGTGGTGAAGCGATCCCTGGCAGTCTGTTCGACTTTGCCCTCTATTTCTTCCACAACTATAAAGCGTTGCTGGCTAAAGGCAGCGGACCTTACTTCTATCTGCCGAAAACCCAGTCCTGGCAGGAAGCGGCGTGGTGGAGCGAAGTCTTCAGCTATACCGAAGATCGTTTCAATCTGCCGCGCGGCACCATTAAAGCCACGCTGTTGATTGAAACCCTGCCGGCTGTCTTCCAGATGGACGAGATCCTGCACGCGTTGCGTGATCATATTGTTGGTCTCAACTGTGGTCGCTGGGATTACATTTTCAGCTATATCAAAACGTTGAAAAATCACCCTGATCGCGTCCTGCCGGATCGCCAGGTGGTAACGATGGATAAGCCTTTCCTCAGCGCCTATTCGCGTCTGCTGATTAAAACTTGCCACAAACGTGGTGCCTTCGCGATGGGCGGTATGGCGGCATTCATTCCAAGCAAAGACGCCGAGCGAAATAATCAGGTGCTCAGCAAGGTGAAAGCGGACAAAGCGCTGGAAGCCAGCAATGGCCACGACGGCACATGGATTGCGCATCCCGGGCTGGCGGACACCGCGATGGCGGTCTTTAACGAGGTGCTGGGTGAGAACAAAAATCAGCTGTTTGTCACGCGTGAGGACGATGCGCCTATTACCGCAGAACAACTGCTGGCGCCCTGTGAAGGCGAACGCACTGAAGAAGGCATGCGCGCCAACATTCGCGTTGCGGTGCAGTACATCGAAGCGTGGATTTCCGGCAACGGCTGCGTGCCGATTTATGGCCTGATGGAAGATGCGGCGACGGCGGAAATCTCCCGTACGTCAATCTGGCAGTGGATCCATCACGAGAAAACTCTCAGCAACGGCAAGCCGGTCACGAAGGCGCTGTTCCGCCAGATGTTGGCTGAAGAGATGCGGGTGATTCAGGAAGAACTGGGCGAACACCGCTTCAGCAGCGGGCGCTTTGACGACGCCGCGCGTCTGATGGAACAAATCACCACCTCTGATGAATTAATCGATTTCCTGACGTTGCCAGGCTACCGCCTGCTGGCGTAATTGCCCAGGCTATTTTGTTCGCCATTTTGGCCCCGGGTCGTGCTCAAAATCCTCACGTACTATCAGTACGCTCTGGTTTTTGCGCGGCTTCCCGTGACCAAACTGCTTTCACCAATAACGCCTGGGAAGCCAGGAGAATAATATGGAGCATCTGCACATGAAAACCCGTACCCAACAGATCGAAGCGTTACAGAAAGAATGGACACAACCGCGCTGGGAAGGCATTCGTCGCCCGTACAGCGCGGAAGAAGTGGTGAAATTACGCGGCTCGGTCAATCCCGAGTGCACGCTGGCGCAACTGGGCGCCGCCAAAATGTGGCGTTTGCTGCACGGCGAATCGAAAAAAGGTTACATCAACAGCCTTGGCGCGCTGACCGGCGGGCAGGCGTTACAGCAGGCGAAAGCGGGGATTGAAGCCGTCTATCTGTCGGGGTGGCAGGTGGCTGCGGACGCTAACCTGGCGTCCAGCATGTATCCGGATCAATCGCTTTATCCGGCGAATTCTGTCCCGGCCGTGGTAGATCGGATCAACAACACCTTCCGCCGCGCGGATCAGATCCAGTGGTCCAGCGGTATTGAACCCAACGATCCGCGCTATGTGGACTACTTCCTGCCGATCGTAGCCGATGCGGAAGCGGGTTTTGGCGGCGTACTGAATGCGTTTGAGCTGATGAAATCGATGATTGAAGCCGGTGCAGCGGCAGTTCACTTCGAAGATCAGCTGGCGTCGGTGAAGAAGTGTGGCCATATGGGCGGCAAAGTGCTGGTGCCAACGCAGGAAGCGATCCAGAAGCTGGTCGCTGCGCGTCTGGCGGCAGACGTCATGGGCGTACCGACGCTGGTGATCGCGCGTACCGATGCGGATGCGGCAGATCTAATCACCTCCGATTGCGACCCGTACGACAGCGAATTTATTACCGGCGAGCGGACCAGTGAAGGGTTCTTCCGTACGCATGCCGGCATAGAGCAGGCGATCAGCCGTGGTCTGGCTTACGCGCCGTATGCCGATCTGGTGTGGTGTGAGACCTCCACGCCGGATCTGGAGCTGGCGAAGCGCTTTGCCGATGCGATTCATGCGAAATTCCCAGGCAAACTGCTGGCCTACAACTGTTCGCCGTCGTTCAACTGGCAGAAGAATCTGGACGATAAGACCATCGCCAGCTTCCAGCAGCAGTTGTCAGATATGGGTTACAAATATCAATTCATTACCCTGGCGGGCATCCACAGCATGTGGTTCAACATGTTCGACCTCGCGCACTCCTACGCGCAGGGTGAAGGCATGCGCCACTATGTTGAGAAGGTTCAGCAGCCGGAATTTGCGGCGGCTAAAGACGGTTACACCTTCGTGTCCCATCAGCAGGAAGTAGGTACAGGCTACTTCGATAAAGTCACCACCATCATTCAGGGCGGCACTTCCTCGGTGACTGCGTTGACCGGCTCGACCGAAGAATCGCAGTTTTGATTAACGCCCGGTGGCGTGGTGCTTACCGGGCCTACGAAAGTGTAGGCCGGATAAGCGAACGCGCCATCCGGCAAAACGTGGTGCCGAATAAGGAGAGGCGATGTCGCGAGGTCTGGAGTTACTGATTGCTCAAACCATCCTGCAAGGCTTCGACGCCCAGTATGGTCGATTTCTGGAAGTGACTTCTGGCGCGCAACAGCGCTTTGAACAGGCCGACTGGCATGCCGTGCAGCAGGCGATGAAAAGCCGTATTCATCTCTACGATCATCATGTGGGTCTGGTGGTGGAGCAACTGCGCTGCATTACTGATGGCAAAAGTACCGACGCGGCGTTTTTGCTGCGTGTGAAGGAGCATTACACCCGGCTCTTGCCGGATTACCCGCGCTTCGAGATTGCGGAGAGTTTTTTTAACTCCGTGTACTGTCGGTTATTTGACCACCGCTCGCTCACTCCCGAGCGGCTTTTTATTTTTAGCTCCCAGCCGGAACGTCGTTTTCGGACGATCCCGCGCCCGCTGGCAAAAGATTTCTTCCCGGATGGCGGTTGGGAACCGCTGCTCATGCGTGTACTCAGCGATCTGCCGCTGCGTCTGCCGTGGCAGAACAAAGGGCGTGACATCCGCTATATCACCCTGCATTTGCGTGAAACCTTCGGTGAAGAGACCCTGCAGAAGTGCCATCTTCAGGTGGCTAACGAACTGTTTTATCGCAATAAAGCCGCATGGCTGGTCGGCAAACTCATCACGCCATCCGCCACATTGCCCTTTTTGCTGCCGATTCATCGCACCGATGAAGGTGAACTGTTTGTGGATACCTGCCTGACCACCACGGCAGAAGCCAGTATCGTTTTTGGCTTTGCCCGCTCCTATTTCATGGTGTACGCGCCGCTGCCTGCCGCACTGGTGGAGTGGTTGCGTGAGATCCTGCCAGGGAAAACCACGGCCGAGCTGTACATGGCGATCGGTTGTCAGAAGCATGCGAAGACCGAAAGCTATCGTGAATATCTGCTGTATCTGCGTAGCTGTGATGAACAGTTTATTGAAGCGCCGGGTATACGCGGTATGGTGATGCTGGTCTTTACGCTGCCGGGATTCGATCGGGTTTTCAAAATCATCAAAGATAAATTTGCGCCGCAGAAAGAAATGTCCGCCGCTCACGTCCGGGCCTGCTACCAGCTGGTTAAAGAGCACGATCGCGTGGGGCGCATGGCGGATACGCAGGAGTTCGAAAACTTTGTGCTGGAAAAACGGCAAATCGATCCGGCGCTGATGGCGCTGTTACTGCAGGAAGCGCCGGAAAAAATTACCGATCTGGGCGAGCAGATTGTCATTCGCCATCTCTATATTGAGCGGCGGATGGTGCCGCTCAATATCTGGCTTGAGCAGGTAGAAGGTCAGCAATTGAGGGATGCGATTGAGGAGTACGGCAATGCTATCCGCCAGCTTGCTGCTGCCAACATTTTTCCCGGTGACATGCTGTTCAAGAACTTCGGCGTTACCCGCCATGGTCGTGTGGTGTTCTACGATTACGATGAGATTTGCTACATGACGGAAGTAAATTTCCGGGACATCCCACCGCTGCGCTACCCGGAAGATGAGATGAGTGCCGAGCCCTGGTATAGCGTGTCTCCTGGCGATGTGTTTCCGGAAGAGTTTCGCCACTGGTTATGTGCCGATCCGCGCATCGGACCGCTGTTTGAAGAGATGCACGCCGACCTGTTCAGCGCCAACTATTGGCGCGGCCTGCAGACGCGAATTCGCGAAGGGCATGTTGAAGATGTTTACGCGTATCGCCGTCGCCAGCGATTCAGCGTACGTTATGAAACCGACCGGGCGCTTACGCCGCCATCCGGCAATGTGCGCCGATCTGCCTGATGGCGCGACGCTTATCAGGCCTACCGAATCCCGCCGTACGCCAGCGTCACCTCTTTCGCTGCCTTGATCACCATCGCGCCAAACTCGGTGACGCGGTCATCGGTGATGCGTGAAATCGGTCCAGAGATGGAGATCGCAGCAAACGGTTCGCGGTGCTCGTCATAAATACACGACGCCACGCAGCGCAGTCCGAGCGCATGCTCCTCATCATCAAACGAATAGCCGCGTTTACGCGTCTGCGCGAGATCATCCTTCAGATGGACAGGAGAGACCAGCGTCGCGTGGGTATACGCATGCAGCCCTTTGCGGTGCAGCAACTGGGTCACCTGTTCTTCACTCAGCTGTGCTAAAAACGCTTTGCCTGCGCCAGAGGCATGCATCGGCAGCTTACCGCCGATCGGCGCAGACATGCGCATCAGTTGAGTACACTGCACCTGGTCAATGATAATCGCCTGATGGTCGCTCTGATCCAGCACCGCCAGATTCACCGTTTCGCCGGAGTCTTCCATCAGTTTGCGCAGAATCGGGTGGACGATTGCCAGCAAATTGCGGCTCTGCAAAAAGCTGCTGCCAACGATAAAGGCATGCGCGCCGATTGCCCAGTGTCCAAGGTCACCCACCTGACGGACAAAACCCTGCTGCTGCATGGTGGTCAGTAAACGGTGAGTGGTCGAGTTCGGCAGGCCAGCCTGTTGAGCCAGTTCGGTCAACGCCACGCTGCCGTTGGATTCCGCGATCCATTCCAGCAGTTTCAGACCACGAGTCAGTGACTGAACCTGTCCGGCGGCGGGGGCTGTCGTCGCGGCGGGTTTTCTGCCGCGTTTGGCGGGAACGGGGGCGACCATAGCTGACTCCTTTTCTGTATCGTGGAAATCATTTTCGTTTTATTCGATTATAATGCAAGAAATCTTGTACTGATCGGAGGAGTGAAGCTGAACATGTCTCATGTTGCCCGTCGTTCGCTTTTCCGTCAGCCCTGTTTATGCCACTATGTTTTGTTGACTTTTTCGGTCTGGTTGAGCGTTGTCGGGAGCAAGTGTGAGCAGCAAAGTTGAACAACTGCGTGCGCAGTTAAATGAACGTATTCTGGTGCTGGACGGCGGCATGGGCACAATGATCCAGAGCTACCGTCTGAGTGAAGAGGATTTCCGTGGTGAGCGCTTTGCCGACTGGCCGTGCGACCTGAAAGGCAATAACGACCTGCTGGTGCTCAGTAAGCCGGAGGTGATTACCGCCATTCATAACGCCTATTTTGAAGCGGGCGCGGACATCATCGAAACCAACACCTTCAACTCCACGCCCATCGCGATGGCGGATTACCAGATGGAGTCTCTGTCAGCGGAGATCAACCTTGCCGCCGCGAAACTGGCGCGCGCCTGCGCCGATGAATGGACCGTACGTACCCCGGAGAAACCGCGTTATGTGGCGGGCGTTCTCGGCCCAACCAACCGGACCGCATCGATCTCGCCGGATGTAAACGACCCGGCATTTCGTAATATCACCTTTGATCAGTTGGTGTCCGCCTACCGTGAGTCCACCAAAGCGCTGGTGGAAGGGGGTAGTGACCTGATTTTAATCGAAACCGTCTTTGACACGCTGAACGCGAAAGCGGCGATTTTTGCGGTGAAAGAAGAGCTGGAAGCGCTGGGCGTCGACCTGCCCATCATGATTTCCGGCACCATCACCGATGCTTCCGGACGTACCCTTTCCGGCCAGACGACAGAGGCGTTTTATAACTCGCTGCGTCACGCTGAAGCGCTGACTTTTGGGCTTAACTGTGCGCTGGGGCCGGATGAACTGCGTCAGTATGTGCAGGAGTTGTCACGCATTGCGGAATGTTACGTGACCGCACACCCGAACGCCGGTCTGCCGAATGCGTTTGGTGAATACGATCTTGATGCCGACACGATGGCGACGCAGATCCGCGAATGGGCCGAAGCCGGTTTCCTGAATATCGTCGGTGGCTGCTGCGGCACCACGCCGGAACACATCGCGGCAATGAGCCGGGCGGTTGAAGGATTGCCGCCGCGCCCGTTGCCGGAAATCCCGGTGGCCTGCCGCTTATCCGGTCTTGAACCGCTGAACATTGGCGACGACAGCCTGTTTGTGAACGTCGGCGAGCGTACCAACGTTACCGGTTCCGCCAAATTTAAACGTCTGATCAAAGAAGAAAAATACAGCGAAGCGCTGGATGTTGCCCGTCAGCAGGTAGAAAGCGGTGCGCAAATTATCGATATCAACATGGATGAGGGGATGCTCGACGCCGAAGCGGCGATGGTGCGCTTCCTGAACCTGATTGCGGGCGAACCGGACATTGCCCGCGTGCCTATCATGATCGACTCTTCGAAATGGGAGGTCATCGAGAAAGGGCTGAAGTGCATTCAGGGCAAAGGTATCGTGAACTCGATCTCCATGAAAGAGGGGGTTGAAACCTTTATCCATCATGCGAAGCTGCTGCGTCGTTACGGCGCGGCGGTAGTGGTGATGGCCTTTGATGAACAGGGGCAGGCGGATACCCGCGCACGTAAAATTGAGATTTGCCGTCGGGCATACACCATCCTCACCCAAGAGGTGGGCTTCCCGCCGGAAGACATCATTTTCGATCCGAATATTTTCGCGGTGGCGACCGGTATTGATGAGCACAATAACTACGCGCAGGACTTTATCGGCGCCTGTGAAGACATCAAACGCGAGCTGCCGCACGCGTTGATCTCCGGCGGCGTCTCCAACGTGTCATTCTCGTTTCGTGGCAACGACCCGGTGCGTGAGGCTATTCATGCCGTGTTCCTCTATTACGCCATTCGCAACGGTATGGACATGGGGATTGTCAACGCCGGACAACTGGCGATCTATGACGATCTTCCCGCCGAACTGCGCGATGCGGTAGAGGATGTGATCCTCAACCGTCGTGATGACGGTACTGAACGCCTGCTAGAACTGGCGGAAAAATACCGGGGCAGCAAGGCCGATGAGACAGCTAACGCGCAGATGGCGGAGTGGCGCACCTGGGAAGTCAAAAAGCGCCTCGAATACTCGCTGGTCAAAGGCATCACGGAATTTATCGAACAGGATACCGAAGAAGCCCGTCAGCAGGCTGCTCGCCCGATCGAGGTGATTGAAGGGCCGCTGATGGACGGGATGAACGTCGTCGGCGACCTGTTCGGTGAGGGCAAAATGTTCCTGCCGCAGGTGGTGAAATCCGCCCGCGTGATGAAACAGGCGGTGGCGTACCTTGAGCCGTTTATCGAAGCCAGCAAAGAGAAAGGCTCCAGTAACGGTAAAATGGTGATCGCTACCGTGAAGGGTGATGTGCACGACATCGGCAAAAACATCGTTGGCGTAGTGTTGCAGTGTAATAACTACGAAATCGTCGATCTCGGCGTGATGGTGCCGGCGGAGAAGATCCTCAAAACCGCCAAAGAGGTGAATGCGGATTTGATTGGCCTTTCCGGGCTGATTACCCCGTCGCTGGACGAAATGGTCAACGTGGCGAAAGAGATGGAGCGTCAGGGCTTCACCATTCCGCTGCTGATTGGCGGCGCCACCACCTCGAAAGCGCACACTGCGGTGAAAATCGAGCAGAACTACAGCGGCCCAACGGTGTATGTGCAGAACGCTTCGCGCACCGTTGGCGTGGTTGCTGCGCTGCTTTCTGACACTCAGCGTGACGATTTTGTCGCCCGGACCCGCAAAGAGTATGAAACCGTACGTATTCAGCATGGCCGCAAGAAACCGCGCACCCCGCCGGTCACGCTGGCCGCTGCCCGGGATAACGATCTGGCGTTTGACTGGGCGAACTATACGCCGCCGGTGGCGCATCGTCTGGGGGTGCAGGTCGTCGAAGCCAGTATTGAAACGCTGCGTAATTACATCGACTGGACGCCGTTCTTTATGACCTGGTCGCTGGCCGGGAAATACCCGCGCATTCTGGAAGATGAGGTGGTAGGTGAAGAGGCGAAACGCCTGTTTAAAGATGCCAACGATATGCTGGATAAATTAAGCGCTGAGAAAACGCTGAACCCGCGCGGTGTGGTGGGGCTGTTCCCGGCAAACCGCGTAGGCGACGATATCGAAATTTATCGTGATGAAACGCGTACGCATGTGCTGACCGTCAGCCATCATCTGCGTCAGCAAACGGAAAAAGTCGGTTTCGCCAACTACTGCCTGGCCGACTTCGTGGCGCCGAAACTGTCCGGTAAAGCGGACTACATCGGCGCTTTTGCGGTGACCGGTGGTCTGGAGGAAGACGCACTGGCGGAGGCGTTTGAAGCGCAGCACGATGATTACAACAAGATCATGGTGAAAGCGCTTGCTGACCGCCTGGCGGAAGCCTTCGCGGAGTATCTGCATGAGCGCGTGCGTAAAGTTTACTGGGGCTATGCGCCGAACGAAAATCTCAGCAATGAAGAGCTGATCCGCGAAAACTATCAGGGGATTCGCCCGGCGCCGGGGTATCCGGCCTGTCCGGAACACACTGAAAAGGGCACCATCTGGCAACTGCTGGACGTGGAAACACACACCGGCATGAAGCTCACCGAGTCCTTCGCCATGTGGCCTGGCGCCTCGGTCTCCGGCTGGTACTTCAGCCACCCGGACAGCAAATATTACGCGGTTGCACAGATTCAGCGCGATCAGGTCGAGGACTACGCGTTCCGTAAAGGGATGAGTGTCTCTGACGTTGAGCGCTGGCTGGCGCCAAACCTGGGCTATGATGCTGACTGATTCATAAAACCGTCATCTTTCCTTACAACTCACAGGGCGCTCACTGAGCGCCCTGTCTCTTTCTTGCGTTTAAACCCTTATACTGAAAGAAGGCTCATGAACGTTGCTTGCCGGATGGCGGCGTAAACGCTTTATCCGGCCTACCGGTTGCTTGTAGGTCTGATAAGCGCAGCGTCATCAGGCATGAGCCCCGGGAACCTATAACAATAAGGAGTACCTGATTCCGTGCTAACTTTGCTCCACCTGCTTTCTGCTGTCGCCCTGCTGGTCTGGGGTACCCATATTGTGCGTACTGGTGTGATGCGTGTGTTCGGCGCTCGCCTGCGTACCGTGCTTAGCCGTAGCGTCGAAAAGAAACCGCTCGCTTTCTGCGCAGGGATTGGCGTCACTGCGCTGGTGCAGAGCAGTAATGCCACCACCATGCTGGTGACCTCGTTTGTCGCCCAGGATCTTGTCGCGCTGACGCCTGCGCTGGTGATTGTGCTCGGCGCAGATGTGGGGACCGCGCTGATGGCGCGTATCCTCACCTTCGATTTATCGTGGCTGTCGCCGCTGCTGATTTTCATCGGCGTGATCTTCTTTCTGGGGCGTAAACAGACACGTGCCGGACAACTGGGCCGTGTGGGGATTGGCCTTGGCTTGATCCTGCTGGCGCTGGAGCTGATCGTCCAGGCCGTGACCCCTATTACCCAGGCCAACGGTGTACAGGTCATTTTCGCCTCATTGACCGGCGATATTATGCTGGATGCGCTCATTGGCGCGATGTTTGCGATTATCAGTTATTCCAGCCTGGCGGCGGTACTGTTAACGGCTACCCTGACAGCGGCGGGGATTATCTCCTTCCCGGTGGCGCTCTGTCTGGTGATTGGTGCTAACCTCGGTTCCGGCCTGCTGGCGATGCTCAACAACAGCGCGGCCAACGCGGCAGCGCGACGCGTGGCGCTCGGCAGCCTGCTGTTCAAGCTGGTGGGTAGCCTGATTATTCTGCCGTTTGTCCATCCGCTGGCGAATCTGATGGATGAGCTGCCACTGCCCAAATCTGAGCTGGTTATCTATTTCCATGTCTTCTACAACCTGGTGCGCTGCCTGGCGATGATTCCGTTTGCCGAGCCGATGGCGCGCTTCTGTAAGCGCATTATTCGTGATGAGCCGGAGCTGGATGGGCATCTCAAGCCAAAGCATCTGGATGTCAGCGCGCTGGATACGCCGACCCTTGCACTGGCCAATGCCGCCCGTGAAGCGCTGCGCATCGGCGATGCGATGGAACAGATGATGGAAGGGCTGAAAAAGGTAATGCACGGCGAGCCGCGTGAAGAGAAAGAGCTGCGCAAAATCGCGGATGACATCAACGTGCTCTACACCGCCATCAAGCTCTATCTGGCGCGGATGCCGAAGGAGGAACTGGCGGAAGAGGAGTCGCGCCGCTGGGCGGAGATCATTGAAATGTCGCTCAACCTGGAACAGGCGTCGGATATTGTGGAGCGCATGGGCAGCGAGATTGCTGACAAGTCGCTGGCGGCGCGGCGGGCGTTTTCGATTGAGGGCTTAAAAGAGCTGGATGCGCTGTACGACCAGTTGCTCAGCAACCTGCAACTGGCGATGTCGGTATTCTTCTCCGGCGATGTGACCAGCGCCCGTCGTCTGCGCCGTAGCAAGCATCGCTTCCGCATACTGAATCGCCGTTATTCACACGCGCACGTTGATCGTCTGCATCAGCAGAACGTCCAGAGTATTGAAACCAGTTCTCTGCACCTGGGGTTACTGGGGGATATGCAGCGTCTGAACTCATTGTTCTGTTCCGTGGCTTACAGCGTACTGGAACAGCCGGACGAAGACGACGAGCGGGATGATTATTAACGTTGACGCAGCGCTTATCCGGCCTACAACGAGCATACTCTGTAGGCCGGATAAGGCGTTTACGCCGCCATCCGGCAACGTTGGTTAAAAGCAGTGACCTGCCTCAACGGCAGTTGCGTCTTTACCGGCTTCGAACACGTAGGTGGTGTTCGGACCGCCAAGCACCGCCTGACCCTTGCTCACTTTAATCCAGTTGCCTTCCGGCAGACCGATCACTGTCAGTTCTGGCGCGACAACCAGCAGCTCGCGAATACGCTGTTCACGCGTTTCGCCTTTATGGCCTTCCGGCAGCGCGTTAGTGAAATGCGGGTTAATCTGCAGTGGGAACAGGCCCAGCGCGTCAAAACCTTGCGGATCAACAATCGGCATGTCGTTGGTGGTGCGGATGGTCTGGCAGGCGAGGTTGGCACCCGCACTCCAGCCGATGTACAGCGCTCCGCGTTTGACCACATCAACGATCGGTGCCAGCAACCCGCGCTCGCGGCTCTCTTTCAGTAACTGGAAGGTATTGCCGCCGCCGACAATCACCACTTCGGCATTTTCAATGGCCGCACGAGGATCGGCGACGCTGTGAATACCCACCACCTTGACGCCCATGGGCGCGAAGATCGCCGCCGTTTTTTCCGTGTACTCATCCCAGGTCTGTGTCACGCCTGCAAAGGGAATAAACACTGCCGAACGGCGCCCCTCCAGTTGCTCCGCAATCAGCGGCAGCGCGTGTTCCATCCAGCCTTTACCCGGCAGCGTCGAGTTACTCAATAAAAGCAGTTCCATTCTTTCTCCCAATAATCAGTCAATGACAAAACGCGGTCATGCTACCACTGACAGCGTCGCGCCTTACTGACATGGCTCACGATGTAGGAGGGGAATGGGGGGAAGCCCCTTAATCTACGATGAAAAATGCACGATGTAAGCGTTAAACCGAGTGTAGGGATTTATCCATGTGTAAGTATGAAAATCATAACGCGCGGATAGCAAAATAAACAAAGTATAACGCTGATGTCAGGGGGATAGACTTCTTCAATATTTCTGAAAAGAGACCCGCGTTTTCATTTTAAAATTTAGAGCGTTCGCAATTTAAAAAGTAAAATTGCGACACTGTCCTATATTTAATTCAAACCAGGCTACGCTAGTTGTGACTAGCATGATAAAGCTGTCAGCCCGGTGCTGAAGCAGTGAGTGGCATCTGTCATGTGATCAATAACAGGCGCGTAATTTTTATTATTATGTAACTAAATATTTCAGTAAAATTAAATATATTTTCGTAACTTACTGAAATATAGGATTTTTACAAAAAATTAAGTTTTGTGTATCTTTTTGTTTTACTTACAAACAGTAAGGTAAATTCCTAAAAAAAGATCGATTACAACGATCGATATCTTAGTAGCAATAGCCTTTGGCTATTGGTTTTGTTTTATCGATCAGGTTTGACAATCAATATTGCTCATGTACTATTCTGTTTGAATCAATATTATACCAACAGCAACAGCGTGGGAGCGCAGGACACCGTCAGAATAAATAATCTCGCCGGATAATAAACTCCCTCCTGATAATAAATAAACAGGCTGTCCAGGATATAGGGAGCATCATCTGTATGACAAAGGAATATGTAAAGAAGTGCCATATTGCCAGTTGGCCTGAAAATGATGTTTATTTTTCCAGGGGGATCTCTGTTCTGGCCAGAAAAGTTATTAATTCTCATTCTGGCCTGAATTATATGTTTATTAATCTTAACAGCTACACGCTAAGACTTTTTTTTCGATCGTTTTCGCAATTGAGCAAGAGTGGTTATCAGTTGATCATTATTTCAACCCAACGACTCATGCCGCTGGCTTTTTTCTGGCACCTGAAATGCCACGCCGTCAGTGCAATCTTCGAATCGCGTTGCTCTGTTCATGATGTCATTCGTGGTCTTGATACTGTCGCAACCGGGCGGCAAATCGTCTGGTCGTTACCGGGAGCCGCCTGTTTACTCTCTTCAAGAGACGTTTTGCTTCTGAGACATTATCTTGAAGGGGGAAGTATGGGCTACTTACAAGAGAAACACTGCCGCGCGTATTCCACTCTGCAAGCCTGGAAGACGGCTGTCGCACGTAAATTTAAAGTACGAAAACTCGAACACCTCCTTATTCCGAATTAATTATCATTCGCCAGCAAATATCCTGAAGCCCGAACGCCTCAGGAGAAGATTATAAGCAAGACAGACCTGCCCGTTAAATATGGACTTTATTAACTATGGATTTAGATATGAAACGCGTTTTTTATCATGCTTTTTTCCCCGCGTTATGCTTAACAACGTACCCGCTGACCGCGGCGGAAATGCTTCCCAATCCTTATCCACCCGTGCAAACGACCACTATGCCGGACAATTTATTGTCGAATCCGGATTATACGAATCACTGGGATTGGGTGAAAGGAACCTGGGAGAAAGGCTATTCCACTTTTTCCATCAAAGATAAAAAATATATTGCGAACCAGGAAATTGTGCTGATCAATCCTGCTTATTCTAAACAGGTCGTGACGTTATTAAATGAGTCGTACAGTTATAACAATACGTTGAACTCTGTACAGCTTAACATCGGTGACGGTATATCTGATCCCGCCGGTTCCGAAGCCGTGAATACCACGGTGAAAGGGGAATACACCAACAGTAAAGGGAATATTGAAACGGGCGTGTTGCAACTCAATGGCGATGGGAAAGCTTTCCATACACTCGTTGAGAATAACGGCGCTCTGACGATGAATGGTGATTCGCAAGCGTATGACACCGTAGTGAAAGCTGGTGGCAGACAGACTGTTGGCGGTCGTGCTTATGCCCAGGCGAATCTCATCGATGGCGGTATTCAGGTGCTCTCAGTCACCAGCACGGCGTTGGCTGAAGATACGATTGTGCAAAACGGCGGCCAGCAAATCATTTATAACGGGACCGCGAAAAACTCGCACATCGGCGCCAACAGCTACCAGCTTGCCAGCGGTCTGGCTTTAGATACGTACCTGTATAACGGCGCCTTTCAGCAAGTGTATAGCGGTAAAGGCGAAGAATTCGTCGCGGACCGCAATACCACTGTTTATGCTGGTGCGCGACAGACGATTACCTCTGGCATCTCAGAAAATGCACAGGTCTATGGCACGCAGGTGATTACCGGCGTAGATGGCCAGTGGAGCGGCGGAGACTGGGTTTCCGACAGCAATTCCAAAGTTCGCGTCAACGGGCAGCAGGCGAAGGATGCCACAATCCATGCAGGTGGTTTGCAACGTATTCAAACCGGCAATGCAGACGGGACGCAGGTCTATGGAACTCAGCTTGTTAATGGTCAGAAAGGGGGCTGGGTTGGGGGAAGCTGGGTTGAGCAGGCAGGGTGGACGGGCGGTATTCGCGCTAACGCGACAAATACGACGGTTCATGCGGGCGGCCTCCAGCAACTTGCCTGGTACGGTGAAGCGAGTAATACGGTTATCGATGGCGGCCGTCAGGAAGTACTTGCGCTGGGGCATATCTCGAACACAACGCTTCGCAATGGCGGGAGCAGCCTGATTGCTTATGGAGGGTATTCAACGGGGGCGCTGACGGTAGAAAACGGTTCTCTGACCATGGAGGGGGGAAGCACACACGACTGGACGGGAGATCTGGGCAAGGGAGCCTGGGCCGCGTCGGTGGACTTACAAGGCCCTTCTTCTGTTCTGTACTTAAAACACAATGCTGATACTGCGGAATCCGTCACGACGATTAAAGCCTTAACGCACAATGGGGTGGTCAACTTTAGTGCGCCAGAAGGACACAACGCGGGGCAATTTAACCGTCTTGAACTCACCACACTGGAGGGGACAGGAACTTTCGTCATGAACACCAACCTGTCCGGCGGGACGGGAGATTTTCTGAACGTTTCCGATTCCGTGACGGGGCAATTTAAGGTCACCGTCCATGATTCCGGAAGTGAGTTACGCAGTCGTGCTGCTAATCCTTATCACTTGATTTATGCGAATGGGAGCGGGGCGGACACCTTTGCGATGACTAACGGCAGCGTCGATCTTGGTGCGTACAAATATTATCTGGTGCATGGCGTCGATAGCGATAAGGATAACTGGTATTTGTCGCCGCAGGCGAATACGCCAGAACCGGGTCCGGATCCTGAGCCGGATCCCTCGCCTGAACCGAACCCTGAACCGGGAGTGAAGCCGGATTTATCAGAAAGCGCGAAAGCGGTCATTGCCATGGCGAATGTGACACCAACGTTATGGGACGCTGAGCTGTCAACGCTGCGAACTCGTCTCGGCGAAATTCGTCAGATGCGTGACCATGAAGATGGCGCATGGGGAAAATACATCAGTAGCCGCTACCGTGTTTCCACAGAGCATGTGGCTTACCGTCAGGATGTGAACGGTGTGATGTTAGGTGGCGATAAGCGTTTTGATTTAGAAAATAGCGCATTGATTGTGGGGAGTATGGCTTCCTATACGCGTGCGGATCTGGACTCATCCAGTACCAATGGCAAAGCGGACAGCTATGGTCTCGGACTGTATACGACCTGGTTACATAACAGCGGTTATTACGTTGATGGAGTGGTGAAAGCCAACTATTTCCGTACGGAGAACAACCCCTACTTCAATGGCGGGCGCACCCATGCGAAAGATAATACCGTTGGCGGCGGGGCTTCAGTGGAGATCGGGAAGCATATTGCGCTGGAAACATGGTTTGTTGAGCCTTATCTCCAGGCATCATGGTTTATTGGCGACCAGACCCATTACAAACTCGACAGCGGTATGTCGGTTAAAGCAGATGCTGCGCGATCATTAAAAGGGGAAACCGGGTTAACCTTCGGTAAGAATGTGACGCTGGAGGATGGGACACTGTTACAGCCCTATGCGAGAGTGGCCGTTCGTCATGAGTTTATGAAGAATAACGACGTCGTCATTAACCACACCGAGAAGTTCAAAAATGACCTGTCGGGGACAAGCGGCAAATACGGCCTGGGGATGACCGCGAAGCTAAACGACCGGTGGTCCGCATGGGGTGAAGTCAGCTACGAAAAAGGCCAACATATCGAGACGCCTTATAGTGGCCAACTGGGTATTCGCTACAGTTTCTGATCGTTCTGATTAAGCGTTTTATAACCCTCCTCCGCTTCATCAGAGGAGGGTTATTTGCAAATGTTTACCCCGCCCGGGCAAATTCAGCGGCTTCACTCATCAGCGCGTCATCCGGACGTACGCCGGTGTACATTGCGAACTGCTCGACGGCCTGCAACGCAATCACTTCTGCGCCGCTGATGGTCTTTTTACCCAGCGTCTGCGCCAGTTTGATCACCGGGGTTTCCGGTGGCAGGGCAACGGCATCGAACACCACGCTGGCGCTGGAGACCATAGCTTCGCTGTACGCCAGTTCATCGCTCTCTTTACCTCCGGCCATGCCGACGGGCGTGACATTGACCAGAATATCGCAGGCAATGCCTTCCGGCAGCGGCTGCCACTGAAAGCCATACTGTTTCGCCAACGCCGGGCCGCTGTCCCGGTTACGAGCGGCGACGATCACATCGCGAAAACCGGCGTCACGAAAGGCGGCAATCACCGCTTTGCCCATCCCGCCGCTGCCGCGAATCATCACCCGCCCAGCGGTGTCGAGCTGGTGGCTGGCAATCAGGCTTTTTACCGCAATATAGTCGGTGTTGTAGCCCGTCAGCCTACCGCCGTCATTGACGATGGTATTGACGGAATCAATGACTTTCGCCGATGGATCGACCGCGTCGAGAAACGGCATACAACTCTCTTTAAACGGCATCGAGATCGCGCAGCCACGAATACCTAATGCGCGAACCCCTTTCACCGCCGCTTCGATATCCTGGGTGGTGAATGCCTTGTAGATGAAATTTAAACCCAACTTTTCATACAGATAGTTGTGAAAGCGGGTACCAAAGTTGCCGGGCCGACCGGCAAGCGACATGCACAACTGGGTGTCGCGGTTAATCATGTTAAATCTCCTCGGCGTGCGACAGTAAATACTGTTCGGCTTCCTTAGACCAAATCCCGTGATGACGTTCCAGAATAGCGCACAGCGCGGGATCGTCAATCTGGCTGAGAGCAGTGAGCGGTAACGCTTTCCCGGTATAGACCAGCTTTTTACCGCCGCCCACTTTCGGCAGCTCCAACGTGGTTTCTCCTGCGGCATTCAGCCCAAGAATGTGGGTGACCACTTTGGCCGCCTGCACTTTCTTCTCTTCGATCAGTTTGACCGCCGCGCGCATGTCGTCAGTGTTCCCGCCCGAGGTGCCCACGTAGTGAGTGAAGGCATAATGCACGTCGTAGAAGTTGATCGGGGCGCTGAACTGCTTGTCCTGCGGGCCGGCAAAGAAGTTCATGCAGCCGTCAGGGGCGAGCAGGGAAGAGGCCAGGGTGACCAGTTGTTCATTCGGCACGAAGACAAAAATATCATCAAAACCGTGGCCGCCGGTCAGCGCCATCAGCGTGTCGTAAGCGGCATCCTGTGCGTGCAGATAGTGGATCAACGTTTGCGGTTCAGAAGGATAGTGTTTACGGGCATAGCTCAGCTTGTCGTGGTTGGTATCGGTCACCACCAGTAACGCCGGGTTGATCGGGCCATGCAGCGCGTAGTCGATCGCCAGCAGCCCCATTGGCCCTGTCCCGCCGAGGATCAGCGTGCGACCCTGCGGGCGAATACCCATAGTATGGTTATAGGAGCCCTCTTGCAGGTGGTAGTTGGCGTTGAACGCGCCGATCACGCAGGAGAGCGGCTCGACCAGCGATCCTTCAAAGTAGGTTTCGCCTTCGTAAGCCAGCAGGCAATCCTGTTCCATCACCACGTTGGGGATCACGACGTGCGTGGCTTCGCCGCCTACCCACGGGAAGGAGTAGCCGGGGCAATCCGGGCGATCCGCCAGTTGCAGATTCGCCTGAATCACATAGCGCTGGCCGGGCTGGAACTTGTGCTGCCACTTTTTCCCCACGGCGATAATATCACCGCAGAACTCGTGGCCGATGATGATCGGGTGGGTCGCTACATCGTCTGGCACCTTTTTATGATCTTCACCCTGATTAGCCTCTTTCCAGGAGGAGAGGCACAGGCTGTCGGTGACCACTGTCGCCAGAATTTCATCGTCCTGCATTTCTGGAAGTTCGAACGTTTCCAGGCGCAGATCGCGTTTGCCATAAAGGCGCAGAGCTGTTGTTAACATATATTCCACCTCATGTTGAGCGATAGCCCCGGCTTACCACCGGGGCGAAAAAATCAGGACAGGAAGCCCAGTGCGTTACCAATAATCCCCAGACCAAACAGGGCGAAGATCAGCCATACCGGGTTAATTTTCTTGTTGAGCAGACGTACCATCAGCATCGTCAGGCCCAGCGCCAGCAGGCCGGGGCAGAGTTGGTCAAGGATGTTCTGCACGGTCATCGTGACGGTGCCGCCGTCCGCGCCGGGGGTTTGCGATACCACCAGTGGCACATTGATGCTGGTCCACTTGGTGACCAGCACCCCCATCACAAACAGGCCGAGAATCGATGCGCCTTCGGTCAGTTTTTGCAGCAGATTGCCGCCCATGTCACTGACGATGTTGACCCCTTTGTTGAAGCCAATTTGCAGGCCATACCATTTCATCGCCAGACGGACTGCGTTGAAAATAAAGAAGAACAGCAGCGGGCCGAGCACGTTGCCGGACAACGCCAGCGACGCGCCGAGCGCGGCGGTGATCGGTCGTAGCGTGCCCCAGACCAGCGGGTCGCCAACGCCCGCCAGCGGCCCCATCAGACCGACTTTGATGCCGTTAATCGCGCCATCATCGATTTCCGCCCCGTTCGCTCGCGCCTCTTCCATCGCGGCGGTCACGCCAATCACCGGGCCGCACACCGCGGGCGTGGTGTTGAAGAACACCAGATGACGCTTCAGTGCCGCCACCTGATCTTCTTTTAGCGGGTACAGGCGCTTGATGGCGGGGATCATGTCGTAGCAAAAACCCAGCCCATGAATACGTTCAAAGTTGAAAGACGCCTGTTGCAGGTTGGAGCGAACAAACATGCTAAACAGGTCAGATTTGGTCAGTTTTTTCTGTTCCATGATGGGCTCCGTTAGTCATCAAGCTGGTCAAGGGCGGTGGAGGAGGCGGCCTGCGTCTGCGGTTCGGCTTTACGCCATTGCGGGTTCAACTGGATGTAGACCAGCGCAATAATCGCGCCGACGCCGCCAAAGGCCAGTAAACTCAGGTCGAGGTAACCCCCGGCGATAAAACCGAGGAAGAAGAAGGGCATCAGGTACTTCACGCCCATCATGCGCAGCACCATGGCGTAACCGACCACCACGATAAATCCACCGGCAATCTGCAGGCCGCGAGTGACGAATTCCGGGATGGCGTTGAGCATATTGCTGACCATATCGGCACTGACAAACAGCGAGACAATTAACGCCGGGATGGCGACGCGGAGTGCCTGTACGCCCAGCGCAGAGACATGAAGGATGTCGATGGTGCGAAAACGTGCGTCTTCTGCGGCCTTATCCGCCGCATGCTGGAACACCACGGTGATAGTTCGGGCAAAGACGGTCAGGACCTGACCTGCCGCCGCCACCGGCAGTGCGATAGCGATACCGGTCGCGATGCTCTGTTGGCCGACAATCACCAGAATGGCGGAGATAATGCTGGCGAGCGCGGAGTCCGGAGATTGCGCGGCACCCACGTTCATCCAGCCAAGCGCGATCAGCTCCAGCGTTCCGCCGAGCATCACCCCGGTTTTTAAATCACCGAGGATCAGGCCGATCACCGTACAGGCAATAAGTGGGCGGTGGGTCTGAAATTCATCCAGCACGCTGCCCATTCCGGCAATACAGGAAAATATAAATATGGCGATAATTTGTAGGGTACTGATTTCCATAATAGGTCACCTTAAAATGTGAACATCCCTGCCTGTTAAAGCATTTACACGTCGTTTTCAGTGGCTAAATTACTCGTCTCATCCATGAGACTCGCCCTGACGGACCGTCGCTTCGCAACGTTCAAATCTGTTCCTGACAGATTTGTGACTCATCCCCAGTTACATCGTTATCCATGTTCCAGTGGATTCACTCATTTGCCGCTGCGATGCATCCAGAACGACGGTGTAATAAATACAGGCGCTTTTATTTATTCCGCGAACGACAGTTCTTTTATTTTTTCGAGAATATTAATGGAGGGATCGGAGGCGACCACACGTAAATCCAGGGTGACGCCAAATTTATCCAGTTCGCGAAACGCATTAATATCATCGTCATCTAAGGATACGGCTTTGGTTAATTGTTTTTTACCTGGTCGCCAGGCCATGCCGCCAATATTTAAGGTGGAAATTTTTACGCCCTGTTTGACCATCGCCAGCGCATCCTGGGGGCGGGTAAATAAATAAAATACAGTCTCGTCCTGATATTGTGGGTTATGATAAACCGCGACGGCTTTTTCGATATTCACCACGTTGACCTTCATTCCCGGTGGGGCGGCCTGGCGTAATAATGTCCGGCGCACTTCATCGTTATAAACGTCGTCATTACAGATAATAATCCGCTGGGCATTCGCCACCTTCGACCAGACGGTGGTGACCTGACCGTGGATCAAGCGGTCATCAATACGGGCAAGGGTAATATTCATCAGAAATCCTCTTCGGTCGTTTCCAGATGCTGCCAGACCACGCAGGTTTGTTGTGCAATGGTCGTCAGGTGTTCGCACAGTTCATCCACATTCATACTGCTCTGGTTATCCACCAGTTCCAGCGCCAGCGGCAGGGAAAGTCCGCTGATCACCCGGAGGTTCGGGTTGCGCATCGCCAGCGTTGCCGCGGCGTTCCACGGACTGCCGCACTGTAAATCGACGGCAATCAGCCATTCACTGTCAGTGTGAGCACTTACCAACTTTTCCAGCTTTGTGACGATGTCGCTGGCGTTCTCGCCGGGGACAAAAGCGACCGCCTCAACGTTGGCGTCACCGTAGACCATTTGCACCGATTCCAGCATGGCGCAGGCCAGTTTTCCGTGAGCACAGAAGATTGCATTGACCATAACGTCTCCTTAGCCGCGCGTTTTTCCGCCCGCAATGTTAGTGGTTACTCCGGTAATATAGCTGGCACGTTCTGACAAAAGATAACAAACGAAATCAGCAACTTCGCTCAGGCGTCCCGAACGGCCAATCGGAATCGCGTTCTTGCTATAGCCTTCACGCAGCTGATCAACGGTGATATTGCGGGTCCAGGCCAGCGCCTCTTCATATTCCGGCGTGCGCAGTCCCGTTTTTTCCAGAATCCCGGGAGCAATGCCGACCACGCGAATGCCGTGTTTGCCCAGTTCTTTTGACCAGGAGCGGGTGAAGCTATTCAGCGCCGCCTTCGTTGCGGCATAGCAGCTTTGACCTTCTGACCCTTCCAGCCCGCTTTCCGAAGAGACGTTGACGATAACGCCGTTACGCTGTTTCACCATCTGGCGCGCCACTGCCTGTGACATTAAAAACACGCCTTTCTGGTTGATATTGACCATTTTTTCAAACGCGGCTTCGTTTAATTCATACTTTCCAGCCGGCGCTTTTTCATCAACCAACAGACGGGGAAAGTTAACGCCAGCGTTATTGACCAGACCGTCAATACGACCAAAGCGCTGGATGATTTCATCCACGGTGTGATTAACTTCTTTGGCGCTGGAAATATCTGTCGGCCAGAAGTGGTAGTCGTTATTACCTTCATGTTTTGCTTCGCCGCCATGAATATCCGCCATCTGGACATTCGCGCCTTGTGCTAATAATTCTTCGACAATGGCTAAGCCAATTCCGGATGCGCCGCCGGTTACAATAATGACTTTATCCTGTAGATTTAACCACGTTTGCATAATTAACTCCCAAATTCAGAGAAGGGGATCCTGCATAAAATAAATTACGTCAGGATCAAGATGAATATATTTACTTCAACAATAATTCAGCGGTATGGCTATTTGTGACCAGAGCATTAATATATTTTCCACGTAATGCGCCGAGAATGCCGCTAAGCTTTTCTTCACCCATCGCGATACCGATGGAATAACGTGCTTGCTTTAATTTGTTGGTTTCGATGGAGAGCGTTTTTTCGCTCATCGTGGTCTCCACCGTCACGCCGTTACTGTCGTAAAAGCGCGAACAAATGTCTCCCGCAACCTGCCGGGCATGCAGGTCGTCACTCTCTTCGCTGCCGTAAAAGGCGTGCCAGTTTGCACCGTCGCGAATGGCCGGAGAACCGATCCCTACCAGCGCAACATCCAGATTGTCCCAGTAGGCAGAAATCGACTTAAAGTGCTGGGACTGCATGATACCGTTGCGAATCAATGGGTTTTCCAGCAGAGCCGGAAAATCAGCCAGGTGTGATTCGCCTTTCAGCTTTGCCGCTGCGCCGTAGGTCAGCGTATTGACGTGATAGCGGCTCTCTAGCTTCCCGGATGGCCCGCCGATGATCGGCACGCAGATCAGCTGGCGTGACTGGCTGGCAGGCGACAACCCTTCGACCAGTGCGCGTACTGCACGTCCCCAGGAAAAACCAATGATGTCGCCGGGTTCCAGTAAACGTTCCAGCAGTTGCGCGCCGTGCACGCCCATCATGGCGAGTTGTTCCTCTTCCTGCTCGTTGTCGCAGGTAATTACCACCGCTTCTTTGAGGCCGAATCGTTGTTTAAGCTGCTGTTCCAGCCACAGGTTTTCGTTGTAATCGTAGTTGATGGCGATAGTAACGATGCCCTGTTCACGGCCGCGTTTCAGCAGGCGGCTGATGGTGGTGCGATAAATCCCCAGTTCACGGGCGATCTGCGCTTGTGTCATATCCTGTTCGTAGTAGAGCTGCGCTATTTTTACGATCAGGCGGATATCATCACTGTTTTCCATCGCCATTTGTAGACTCCTGCACATTTGTGCAAATCACCAATCTGCCCTCTTGATCTGATATAACCTCATAAAAGCGGGAGTTCAAAGCGATTTTCTCTTCTTTGCGCGTCCTGAACTGGCGATTAATGTTGCACATATGATGTGCGGAGCGATCGTTGTTGGCACAGATGTGCACATAATCCTAATGTATTGATTCTGCTAGTGTTCATTCAACAAAATTGCACGAAAAGATCGGGGACACTTTTGTGTCGAAAGGTGTGGCGGATCACAAATAGCGCTGAGGCCATTTTGCACGATTATTTTTTATCGCCAGCAAGGTAGGGTATATTCCGCATTCAAAGGAGAAATTATGCTGCCCGACTCATCAACAACACGACTCAACAAATACATCAGTGAAAGCGGAATCTGCTCGCGTCGCGAAGCGGATCGCTTCATCGAGCAGGGGAACGTCTTCATTAATGGCAAACGCGCCACCATTGGCGACCAGGTGATGCCTGGCGACGTCGTGAAGGTGAATGGTCGGTTGATTGAGCCGCGTGAAGCGGAAGATCTGGTTTTTATCGCGCTGAACAAGCCGGTGGGGATCGTGAGCACCACCGAAGACAGCGAACGCGACAATATTGTTGATTTTGTTAACCACAGTAAGCGCGTGTTCCCGATTGGCCGTCTGGATAAAGATTCCCAGGGACTGATCTTCCTGACCAACCACGGCGATCTGGTGAATAAAATCCTGCGTGCCGGTAACGATCACGAAAAAGAGTATCTGGTCACGGTCGACAAACCGGTTACGGATGAGTTTATTCGTGGGATGAGTGCCGGCGTGCCGATTCTGGGGACTGTCACCAGGAAATGTAAGGTGAAGAAAGAGGCGCCGTTTGTATTCCGCATTACCCTGATCCAGGGGCTGAACCGTCAGATCCGCCGCATGTGCGAACATTTTGGTTATGAAGTGGTGAAACTTGAGCGTACGCGCATCATGAACGTTGGCCTGTCCGGTCTGCCGCTGGGGGAATGGCGCGACCTGACGGATGATGAGCTGATCACGCTGTTTAAGCTTATTGAAAACTCTTCTTCAGAGGCGAAACCAAAGGCGAAAGCGAAGCCGAAAACGGCGGGAATCAAGCGTCCGGTGGTGAAAATCGAAAAGACGGCGGAAAAAGAGAAATCACGCCCGGCGGCAAACGGTAAACGCTTTACCTCGCCAGGGCGTAAGAAGAAAGGACGTTAACGTCGACCGCGCGTTGGCGTATTCGCAGACCAGGAAAATGACGCTTCAGTATCCGGTTTATAAGCCTGCTTTTTCTTCAACTGGCGGGCTTTTTTTGCCTCGGCTTCGCGCAAGACCATCAGCTTATCAATGTACTCTTTCTTCACGCTGTTGGTCTCTGCGTTAGTCAACTGACGACCGTGCGCGATACGAGCGCGGTCCAGCAGCGTTTTCAGTTCGCGCTGTTCGCGCTCGGTCATCTCTTTTTGGGTAATACGGGGGAGTGCCATACGGTTGCCCTCTGTCTGCCTGGTGATTTCAGTGTACGGCAATACGCCACGGGCGGATAGCGCTCAGTCAGCAATACGCAGTTTTCCGGCAAAATCCTGCTGTGTATAACCCGTTGTTTTAAATCCCTTATCCGTAATGACGTGATCGATCTCTTTGAGGGTGGCGATACACATCACGCCGTCCTGGCCAAATTTAGTATGGTCAGCGAGAATCACGGATTTTTTACTCATCGCAATCATCGCTTTGGCAACGTACGCCTCGTCAAAGCTCTTCACGAGTATGCCATGCTGCGGCGAAATGCCGCCCGCACCGATAAAGCAAATGTCAGCGTGAATCGCATTGATCTGCTGGCACACTGAGACGCCCAGGTTGGCGCGAAAATGGTAATCGTATTCACCACCCAGGACATAAACCCGGGCCTGGAGATTATGCTCTTTTATTTTATCGGCAATTAAGGCGGAATTGGTAATAACAGAAAAGGCGAGCGGCGGTAAGAGTTCGGCAAGGATAAGGTTGGTAGTACAGGAATCAATAAAAAGCGTATCGCGTTCGCTGACCATTGCGGCAGCGAGTTTACCTATCGCTATTTTTTCTTCGCGATGCGCATCAATTCTCGCGCCAAACGCATCTTCCTGAACCACCTGTTTTTTGACCGCGCCACCGTGAATTTTGGTGATTTGACCTTCAGACTCCAGCAATGAGAGATCGCGGCGAATGGTTTCTGAGGTCACGTTCAGCGTTTCTGATAATTTAATAACGGTCACTTCACCGAATTTGTTTAATTCATCAAGAATATGTTTTCTTCTTTTAATCGGGTTCATTATTTTCCGCCAGGGTCGAACTTTGCCGCATGGTAACTGGATGCGCAGAGCAACGCAACCACTCCAGCGCGCAGACGATACCCTCATCATCATTGGTGGTGGTCACATACCGGGCCTGACGTTTCACGCTAGCTGGCGCGTTGCCCATTGCGATGCCGAATCCGGCAATGGCAAACATGCTGATGTCGTTTTGCTGATCGCCAATGGCGGCAATCTCAGTGGTTGGCTGATTTAATTGGCGGGCGATTTCATTTAGCGCATAGCCTTTATTTATTTCGCTACGTTGAATATCAATATAATTCCCACCAGTGATTGTCGCCTTATAGTCATTGGGTAACTGACGATTAATTTCCTGACATAAATCTTCGAGCCTGGCGTGTTCTGCCACCAGCGTAATTTTAAATATATCTCGACGATTAAAGATATTCCCTGGTGCGGCGCTAATAAGCGGTAACTCAAATAAACTGGCCTCATAGGATGTCCACGGGGCGATAAGGCGATCGTAGCGATGATAAATCGCTTGTGCAGTAAAAAAATGGTGAGGATAACGAGACAGCGAAATATGGCGGTCAATATCTCTGAGATCCATCCGGGTGAGGGGCGCAGAATGCAGAATCCGTTGCGACGCCAGATCAAGGATCTGTCCGCCGTTGAAGCCGGCGCACCAGTCAAACAGCATTGCCACTTGCTGCTGTTGTAACAGGCGCGCCATTGAAGAGACCGGTCTGGCGGAACAGGCAGCCAGCAGACCGCCGCGTTGGCGAAAGTCAACCAGCGCCTGACGTGTGCGTGACGTGATAGTCTTCTGCGACGTCAGCAGTGTTCCATCCAGATCGGTGACCAGTAGCATTATTATTCTCTGTCGTTATGCATGTGCGATAAACGGAGTCACAGCCTCTTTGGCTGCATTGCAGACCATATTGTCGATTGCCGTGCCGACGACCAGGATATTAACGCCGGTGTCCTTAAACGCTTTGGCATTGGCGAGGTTAATGCCTCCTTCTGCCAGCGTCGGGACATCCACCGCGCCAACCAG
Organism: Citrobacter sp. ANG330; assembly: GCF_047467925.1. NCBI lineage: Bacteria > Pseudomonadati > Pseudomonadota > Gammaproteobacteria > Enterobacterales > Enterobacteriaceae > Citrobacter > Citrobacter sp. ANG330. The sequence continues at coordinate 28,652 of NZ_JASJUI010000009.1, forward strand.
CGCCCGAAGACGGTCTTTAATCATCTGCGGGATGTCGCCTGCCGCCACGCCTTCATAGCTCATGCCGGTCATCAGGCCTATCATATCGACGCCAATTTCCTGCATGCGCTTCGCCACGCTGGCGACTTCTTCCGGCGTACGTGCCGGAATACCGAAGGTATGCAAATCATCCGGGTGACCAATGTAGGCATCCACGGTCAGGCCATACTGATGGGCAAGGTTGACGATGTCCTGCAGGTCGTCCCAGTCTGATTTATGGGTATGTAAACCGTCGGCCCCGGCGCGGGCAATCTCCAGAATCTCCGTTTCAGTGAGGGGGACGGGCAGCGTTTCGGTAAACCCGCCCGCAATGCCCACGGTGATGAAGATGTCGTCCGGGACCACATTACGCACGCCATGCACCGCTTCTGCCATCTGACCGTTGGTGATTTCGTGGCGGATTTGCTCCGCCGCGTGCATGTTACTCACCCCTTTGTGTCCGCGCGCCAGCGCCAGCGCAGGATGGTTCGGCTCGAGCAGTTTCACGCCTGCCTCACAGACCGCTTTTGCCAGGCGCGCATCGTCGCCGGTGATCCCCGTGCTGAGGATGGTTTGCCCGCCGTGCAGCGCAATGGCATCTTTCACTTTTTGTAACGCTTTGGCGCGTTTTTTATTCATATCGCCTTTAAACATGGTGTACCTCTGGTGTTGGTGCATTTATTAACGGGCAGACGCCACAGATTCACTCTGTACGACAGCCTTAAAACGGTTCGCAATGAGGGTGGTGATACAGGTCATTGCCATGACAGTGACCATCACAATCGCCATCTGCAGCGCATTACTGGATAAGAACGGTGAGGCGAACGCCGGGACGTAGGCCACCCCTTTAACATTAAAGAAGCCGAGCATCATGCCGCCCATTCCGGCCCAGAAGATGGCGGAACCAAAGACGATTTTGTTGGCGAACATAAAGGGGTAGGCGGATTCCACAAACGTTCCGAAGCCCAGGTTGATAAGCAGGCCCGGTGTGGCGACGGCCGCTTCGCTTTTTTCGCGTGGCGCGATGACGTTAGCCAGGTTGATGCCGGCCGCAACCATCACCAGACCCACCATATCTACGGCACCGAGGAAGCTGACGCCGGATTTCTCCATCTCCAGCAGCACCAGTGGAAGAATGACCGCGTGATAGACACCGCCCAGAATGGCTGGCCAGATCACCAGACCGGCCAGCAGCCCGGCAAGAATCGGACTGAATGCCAGCGTGCTTTCGATAGCCAGCTTGATGTAGTTACCGGCGGAGAGCGCCAGGGGGCTCAGCAGATAGTGCATGATCAGGCCTGCAGCCAGACCCGAAATCCCGCCGGCGACGATGTTGACGGTGGTCATCGGGAAGCGCCAGTTCAGGCACAGCTCAAACAACCAGCGCACAAAAATCCCGGCCATCAGACCGCCGATAATGCCCCCGATCAGGCCGCCTTCCACGGAAAGCACCCCGGCGACGACCCCAGCCACAATGGAGACTTCATCGAGTTCGGAAATCTGTTTTGCCGCCAGCACGGCAACCAGCACCGGCAGTCCTTTCAGCAGGATTTCAAAGATATCGTTGAGTTTTTCCAGCCCGGGAATATGGCTCAGGGCGAGTACGATCGCCATCGCGATAAAGCCCGGCAGCGCCGGGATCATGATGCTGCGGATGTTAAAGCGTTTAAGCAGACTCTTTCCGGAACCGCCTTGTGCAGGCGAGGCGCTACCCAACTGAGGTTTGTATTTAATACCCCAGTATTTACACAGCGAGGCGACGAAAGAGACCGCGCGAGTGCGGCTGGTGGTGCCGGTTGTGCCTGAGGTGGCGACCACATTGGCGCCCTTGGCGGCGACCAGTGCCATCGAGGTGCCGCCGGTGCCGACAATAGGCGTTTTCATCTCTACGGCGGCATCAAAAACGGCCTGGTTTGCTTTTACCGGATCGGCGCTCATCACCACGATCCCGTCGATCTCACCGCTGCGGATCATCCCGGCTATCTGGCGATCGCTCTCGACGACGGAAGCATTCACCTCGGAGAGTTTGCCCTGAAAGATGCGCTGTGGTTTTGTGTTGTTTTCTGTGGTTAAGGCATAGACGGCTGCCGGAGTGTCAGGTTTGGCGACATCCATCGACGCTTCTGCCGCTATGAACTGTACGGCAGCGACAGTGACACCCGCGGCTTCACACTGCTGATAAATCTCCTGGAGCAACTTCTCTGGCTCAGCGCCACCCAGGTTGTAGAGGTTGCCTCCACTGCTTCCAATAATCGCAATTTTTTTCATAGCGGCCTCAAAGAAAGATAGGGTAAGGGGGTTATCTGTGTTGTAGTGGAATCATATTCCCAATCAAAACAAAATAAAGCAACATGAAAAGATCGAGGGTAATGACATGCAAAGTGAGGTTTTTTTTATAATGATTTGAAAATAAAATGATTTTATTGTTTTTTGTTTTGTGTTGTTATTTGTTGTTTTGTGATGAGGTTCAAATACTGCCCCAGGAGTTGAAGCACAAGAAGAAGGAATAACCCGGAAAGCGCCTCGCAGCTTATGCCTTCCTGGAGTGACGACACGTCTTATCTGAATTAGTTTACCTGCGCAGAGATGATGCGCTTATGTTTTACTCATCAGGCGCGTATAAAATTTTATACATGGATGTGGTATGCTACTCAATACGCGGGTACGTAAATCTGTCGCCTGGATCGGGAATTCTTTCGAAGACTTGCGCGATTTCCCGCCTGAGGTACGTAAAGATGCAGGTTATCAACTACATCGCATCCAGGTGGGATTAGAGGCTGCTGACTGGAAACCGATGCCGCAGATTGGGCGTGGCGTTGAAGAGATCCGCTTGCGAAATGAATCTGGAGCGTATCGGATTATCTATCTTGCCCGCTTTGAGGATGTCGTCTATGTGCTGCACTGTTTTAGTAAGAAAACACAGCGGACTTCCCGGCAGGATAAACACATCGCGCAGGTTCGCTTTCAGGCGGTCTGTCAGCAACACAGGAGTCGTCAATGAGCCACGTAGTGGATACTAAAATTCGTCATGTCACTTCTGCACAAACCAATATTTTCTCTGAGTTAGGTTTTGATGACACTGAAGCAAAACAACTTCAGCAAGATGCAGAACGTGAAGTGGAGCAACTCATCCGTCTCAAACAACAGCTCATGCAGGAGATCGCGGTCTGGATTGACGAAAATCACATGAAACAGTCAGAGGCGGCGGTGAGGTTAAATATCTCGCGGCCCCGGGTTTCTGATGTCGTTAACCAGAAAACGAATAAATTTACCCTGGATGCCCTGGTCATGATGCTGGCGAAGTTAGGGAAACCGGTGACTGTGCTGGTAGGTTAGGCCCGGTTTGTCGCTATGCCGGGCCTGTGCTTTTAACTTTCTTTCACTGTATTCCGTTGCTGTTCATCAATCGGTTTACCGGACCAGTACCCCGCCAGCAGGGAGCCGGAAAGGTTGTGCCAGACGGAGAACAGCGCGCCAGGCAGGGCCGCGAGAGGGCCGAAGTAGATTTTACCCAGCGCAGCGGCGAGACCGGAGTTTTGCATGCCGACCTCGATCGCCAGCGTGCGGCAGGTTGACTCGTCAAAGCCAAACAAGCGCCCGCCCCAGTAGCCGCCGAGCAGGCCGATGGTGTTGTGCAGGATCACCGCGATAATCACCACGAAGCCGACGGACGCGATATGTGCGGCGGAACCCGCAACCACTGCGCTGATGATCGCCAGAATGCAGACCATCGAAAATGCGGGCAGGTAAAGTTCAACGGCCTTCACGACACGCGGGAACAGGTGGTGGATCACCAGGCCCAGCGCAATTGGAATCACCACAATCTGCAAAATACTGAGCAGCATCCCCATCACATCCACCTGAATATGCGCATCGACATACAGACGCGTCAGTAGCGGTGTGGCGACCACGCCCACCAGGGTGGAGACGGAAGAGATCGTTACCGAGAGGGCTACATCGCCTTTCGCCAGATAGATCATGACGTTAGATGCCGTGCCGCTGGCGACGCTACCGACCAGCACCATCCCGGCGGAGAGTTCCGGCGGCATGTTAAATGCCATCGCCAGTATCCAGGCCGCCAGCGGCATCACCAGATAGTGCAGAAAAATTCCCGCCGCAACTGGCGCCGGGCGTGAGAGCACACGTTTGAAATCATCCACTTTCAGATGGACGCCCATGCCGAACATAATCAGCATCAACAATGTGGTCACCCACGGACCGACAGGCGTAAAAGTGGATGGCGTGTAATACGCAATAACCGAGAGCAGCAGCGCCCATAACGGGAACAGCCGGGTGAGTGTGGCGAGCATGTTGTTTTCCTTGCACGTATGTTGTGTTTGCTTGTTATTCACGGGTTGGGATCGAGCCCAACCATCGTTATTGTGTATCGTGTGAAGGAGTATTATTCAACCAAATTATGTTGATGCTCTGACTTTGAGATTTTCCCAGCTCAGGCCAAACCGTGCCAGGTACTTACGCAGACGGTCGGCGTCGTTGGGATTCGCTTTCTTTTGTCGCGAGACGGCGAAGAGTTCACGTCCGGCTTCGGACAACGATGCGCTGCGACGACAAACCTCAAGCACGGTTTCCAGTTGGCGGCGATCAAAGAGGTCGAGTTCCATCTCCAGTTCCGGTTGCGACGTTGCCTCTCCCCAACTCTCCTGCAAAAGCGCAATCTCTTCGTCGACGAGGGCCAGCGTGATACGCCCTTGCTCAGCCAGCGTCGCCATTCGCGCGACAGAGGCGCTCAGTTCGCGGAAATTGCCGCGCCACTGCGCCTGCGGCGAACAGGAAAACGCCAGATAGCGTTCTCGCGCCTCTTTATCAAAACGAATCTGATTCTGTCGGCTGCGGGAGAAGCGTTGCAGCTCATACTCCACGTTAGGGGCGATGTCTTCACGTCGCTGCGCAAGGCCGGGCAGGGCAAAGCGCCACATGTTTATCCGTGCGTAGAGATCTTCGCGAAAACGCCCTTCGGCGACCCACTGCGGCATATCGCGATGGGTGCCGGCAATCAACTGGAAGTCGCTGTGCACCTCTTTATCTGAGCCAAACGGGAAGAAGGTTTTTTCCTCGATCGCTTTCAGCAGCATGGCCTGTTCATCCAGCCCCAGTTCAGCAATCTCATCCAGAAACAACACTCCGCCGTCGGCTTCGCGTAACAGTCCGGTTCGCGACGACAGTGCGCCCGTAAACGCGCCTTTCACATGACCGAACAGTGTTGACATGGCGTTATCGCCGCGCAGAGTGGCACAGTTAACCGCCACCAGTTTTCCGCCCACCAGATGCCGCGACTGGCGAAGTTGAAAAATCCGTTTTGCGAGGAAGGATTTCCCCGCGCCCGTGGGCCCGGTGAGCAGGATAGGATCGCCAGAGCGCAAAGCAACGCGTTCAATACGGTCAATCAGTTTATTGAACGTGGCATTGCGCGTCTCGATACCGGCTTTGAGGAAGGCGACCGATTGCTGCTGCTCACGCTGAAAACGACTGGTGAGCGTGGCATAGCGGCTTAAATCAAGGTCGATCACCGAACAGGTGCCCGCAGCAACGTCCTCTGGTAGCGCGCCCTTCGGCGCGGGGCCGGTTTGTAGCAGACTCGCAGGCAAATAGCGGGCTTCCGTCAGCAGAAACCAGCAAATTTGTGCCACGTGGGTGCCGGTAGTGATGTGCACCAGATACTCTTCATTCTCGGTATCGAAGGTGTAGTGGGTGGCAAAGTCGAGGAACGCGGCGTAGACCTCTTCGAAATCCCACGGATCAGCAATGGGGATGGCATGTGGACGAACCTCAGTATGTGGAGAGAGCAGGCTAATATCTTCCGCTAATTGCTGACACATCCCGGCATCGCGTGGCTGGTGGATAAGCTCCAGCCGATCGACCGGGAAATCCGGCTGTTGGCACAGTCCGACCGTGGGCCGCCATTTCTTTAACCGGTTTGCCCGTTTGCCGCGCTTATCCAGCACTGTGCCCAGTACGCCAATCACCACCCGCCGCTTTTTCATGCTTATCCTAAAAGATAAAGTTCGATATTTAAGGATAAAAAATAGGGGCGGTATCTGCAATCATCATTATTAGCGATAAAAATTAATTCATTATTAATCAATAGACTAAAAAATAACTTCGTCTTTTTCTCGTTCTGGCACGCTTCTGGCAGTAACTCTCTCGTCAACACGTTGAAAGCGCAGGGGGTTAAACCCCGCCGGCACGTCAGGAACGGATGAGGCTGTATTCCGGAGGTGTTCCGTCAACCGATGACACCTGAACAATGGGTTCGATTCCCGATTCATTCTCCCAATGAAACTGGTTGTTAATCATAGAAATAAAAACGGGCGCTGCGCAGTTAACAGGCCCCAAAACAGGTCGCCGGTCACGATGCCGCGCCGCAGGCAAAAGGGAATTCCCCTGTGGCCTCGCCTCCGCACCCGCACCTGACTTGATAAGGAAAAAAGAAAAATGACGAAGAAAATCACGATCCGTAAAGGGCAATTAGGTCTGTTAGCCAAAAACGGCGACTACTATCAGGTTCTGGAGGCGGGTGAACACCGCCTGCCGTGGTTCAATACGCCAGAGGTGCTGGTGGTTAACCTGGACGGCAGCGAAGTACCGGAAGCGCTGGCGAATTATTTACGCCGCTTTCAGCCGGACTGGGTAACGCGTTACGGTCTGGCTGTTGATCTGAACGATAACGAAGCGGGCGCGCTGTACATGAATGAGGTGTTGCAGGAGATTCTGCCGCCGTCGACGCGCCGTATGTACTGGCGAGCCGACGAGGCGTTGAAACTGGTACGTATGGATACGCGTCAGGTTCAGGTGCCTGCTGAGGTCATGAATGCGGTCCTGCAACCGCGACGTAACGGCGCGGTAAAAGGTCGTGAAGCGATACTCACCGTGCAGGTTCCGGCCTGGCATGCGGGGGTATTGAAAATTGACGGCGAGACGCAGGCACTGCTGCCGCCGGGTCTGACGGCATACTGGAAGGTGAATCATCTGGTTGACGCCGAAGTGGTGGATACCCGTTTGCAGGTACTGGAAGTGGGCGGTCAGGAAATTTTGACTAAAGATAAGGTCAACCTGCGCCTGAACCTGGCGGCGAACTGGCGTTACCGCGATGTGTTGCAGGCGTTTGCGCAGCTCACTAAACCGCTCGATCATCTGTACCGCGAACTGCAGTTTGCGCTGCGTGAGGCCGTCGGGACGCGCACGCTTGATGAGTTGCTGGAAGATAAACAGGTAATTGATGACGTGGTCAGCGCGCAGGTGAAAGACCGCATGGCGCCATATGGTATCGACGTGGCGTCGTTGGGCGTGAAGGACATCGTATTGCCGGGGGATATGAAAACGATTCTGTCCCGTCTGGTTGAAGCGGAAAAATCGGCCCAGGCCAATGTGATCCGCCGTCGTGAAGAAACGGCGGCGACGCGCTCGCTATTGAATACGGCGAAAGTGATGGAAAACAACCCGGTAGCACTGCGCTTAAAAGAGCTGGAAACCCTCGAAAGAGTAGCCGAGCGTATCGATAAAATTTCGGTATTCGGTGGCCTGGACCAGGTTCTGCACGGCTTAGTGAACATTAAAGGATAAGAAACATGGCACATAACGACTATGCGCTGTTGACGTCGCAGAACGCGGCGCCGGTGAAAATGTGGACGCACGGCGTCCCAGTGGAACCCGAGGCGCGCCAGCAACTACTCAACACGGCGAATATGCCGTTTATTTTTAAACATCTGGCGGTCATGCCGGATGTGCATCTGGGGAAAGGGTCAACGATTGGCAGCGTCATCCCGACCAAAGGGGCGATTATTCCGGCGGCAGTGGGGGTGGACATCGGCTGTGGGATGATTGCGGTACGAACCTCGCTGCTGGCTGGCGATCTACCGGATAACCTCAGCGGGTTGCGGAGCGCGATTGAACAGGCCGTTCCTCACGGGCGAACCAATACGCGTTCCCGTCGTGATAAAGGAGCGTGGGACACGCCGCCAGAGGAGGTGAGTACTCACTGGGGGACACTGGCACCGCGTTTTAAACGCCTGACGGATAAATATCCCTCGCTGCTGAAAACCAATCACTATAAGCATCTCGGAACGTTGGGAACCGGTAATCACTTCATTGAGGTGTGTCTGGATGAGCAGCAGCGGGTCTGGGTGATGTTGCACAGTGGTTCGCGTGGCGTGGGGAATGCCATCGGTAACGTTTTTATCACGCTGGCGCAGCAGGATATGCAACAACATATCGCGAATTTGCCTGACCGAAACCTGGCGTATTTCCAGGAAGGGAGTCGGCACTACAACGACTACATCGAAGCCGTGGAATGGGCGCAGGATTTTGCCCGACAAAACCGGGAAGTCATGATGTCCCGCGTGCTGGCCGCGCTGTCACGTAGCGTGAGTAAACCGTTTATCACGCAACAAGAAGCCGTGAATTGCCACCATAACTACGTGCAAAAAGAACGTCATTTTGGTGAAGAGGTGCTGGTCACGCGTAAAGGCGCCGTTTCCGCGCAAAAAGGCCAGATGGGGATCATCCCCGGGTCGATGGGGGCGAAAAGCTTCATTGTGCGTGGGCTGGGAAATGAAGAAAGCTTCTGCTCCTGCAGTCATGGAGCGGGAAGAACCATGAGCCGAACGGCGGCTAAAAAACGCTTTACTGTGGCGGATCAGATCCGTGCGACGGCCCACGTTGAATGCCGTAAAGACAGCGAGGTGATCGACGAAATTCCGATGGCCTACAAAGACATTGATGCCGTAATGGCGGCGCAGTCTTCGCTGGTAGAAATTGTGCATACGCTGCGACAGGTGGTGTGTGTAAAAGGATAAAAGAAGATGACGAAAAATGCAGTGAGTGCCGCGATGCGCGAACGGGTCACGCGGCAGCTCAAAGAGATAGAAACCCGCTACGGCGTCAGGGTACTGTATGCCTGCGAGTCGGGGAGTCGCGGCTGGGGATTTGCCTCGCCGGATAGCGATTACGATGTGCGGTTTTTGTATGTTCATCCGCCGGAGTGGTATCTGCGGGTTGATGCGCCGCGTGACGTGATCGAGCTGCCCATCGACGATGAGCTGGATGTGTGCGGCTGGGAGTGGCGTAAAGCGCTGGGTCTGCTCAAGGGTGCTAACCCAACGCTAATCGAGTGGCTGGATTCCCCGGTGGTTTATCAGCAGGATGATGCTACGGTCAGGGCGCTTAAGGCGATGATACCGCAGTGGTTTTCTCCGCTTCGTGCGCGCTGGCACTACTACTCAATGGCGCGAAAAAACTTTCGCGGTTATTTGCAGGGAGAAGCGGTGCGTCTGAAAAAGTACTTCTACGTCCTGCGTCCGCTGTTGGCGGTGCGTTGGGTTGAAGCAGGAAAAGGCGTTCCGCCCATGCGTTTTGCCGAACTGCTGGCGGGAAGCGATCTGGATGCGCCGTTACGTCAGGAAATAGATGAACTGCTGGCGCGCAAACAGCGGGCGGGAGAGGCGGAGTATGGTCCGCGTCGTCCGCTGCTGCATGCGTTTATCCACGCCGAACTGGCGCGAGGCGAAATCCCGCAAACGTTGCCGGATAGCCGCGAAGGCGATGTGAAGGCACTGGATCGACTGCTTTACGAGACGGTGATGTCATGACCGTGTTGCCCGATGACGCTTGCGCTTATCGGGCCTACAACGGCTGGCATTCAGGCCTGTGTCACTCAAACAAGTTATGGTGCAGCTTCTGTACCACCTGTTCTGCCTCGGTGCCAGGCACCAGGAAACAGAGGTTATGGCTGGAGGCGCCATAACAAATCATGCGAATATTGAACGGTTCCAGCACGCCGAAGACCTCTTTACCAACGCCGCAGGCTTTCGACAGATCGTTACCAATCAGCGCGACCAGCGCGAGACCCTCTTCTACTTCCACCCGACACAAGGCCGACAGTTCCATCAATAGCGACTGCGTCAGCAGCGTATCGCCGGTGGAGGTGGAACCGGTGGTGTCCAGCGTCAGCGCCACGCTCACTTCAGAGGTGGTGATCAAATCCACGGAGATATTATGGCGCGCCAGAATGCCGAACACTTCGGCCAGGAAACCGCGCGAGTGCAGCATATTCAGGCTATGCAGGGTCAGCAGCGTCTGCTTACGACGCAGCGCCAGCGCACGGAACAGCGGTGGATTCTGCGTTTTGTTACAAACCAGCGTGCCGCCCGCTTTCGGATCTTTACTGGAGCCAACGAAGACCGGGATATCGCTGCGCACCGCAGGCAGCAGGGTGGCCGGATGCAGCACTTTTGCGCCGAAGGTGGCCATTTCCGCCGCCTCTTCAAAGGCGATTTCATCAATGCGTTGCGCCGCAGGCACCACGCGAGGATCGGTGGTGTAGATACCCGGCACGTCCGTCCAGATATCGACACGTGCGGCATGCAGCGCTTCGGCCAACAGGGCGGCCGTGTAGTCGCTGCCGCCGCGTCCGAGTGTGGTGGTGCGCCCTTTGCCTTCGCTGCCGATGAACCCTTGCGTGATCACCAGCCCTTCGCTCAGACGCGGGGTCAGTTGCAATGTTGCCAGCTCCGCCAGCGCTGCCACGTCAGGTTCGGCACGACCAAAGCGATCGTTGGTTCGCATCACTTTACGCACATCGAACCACTGCGCCTGAACGTTACGCTCACGCAGGATCTCAACAAACAGCAGGGTGGACATCAGTTCGCCGTGGCTGACCAGTTCATCCGTCAGCGCCGGGGAGGTGGCTAATGAGGCCGCTTCCGCCAGCGTGGTGATATTTTCCAGCAGGCGTTCAATCTCTTCACGAATAACGTTGGGATAACGCAGACGCTCCAGGATATCGAACTGAATTTTGCGGATGGCGTCGAGTTTCTCAAAGCGGGCCTGTGGTTCCAGTCCTTCTGCCAGTGCAACCAGCAGATTGGTGATGCCAGCGGAAGCGGAGAGCACCACTACGCGCACGTTTGCATCGGAAAGCACCACGTCGGCGCTGCGGTTCATGGCATCAAAATCAGCGACGCTGGTACCGCCAAATTTGGAAACAACGATTTCTGTCATAACAACCTCGTGTCAGGGAGTGAGAAAGCGACCTGGGCACAAAGGCAGAACAGAAACCGGTGCAGGCGCAAATACCGTATTTATAAATAAAATGTGCAGAGGACACTGTCAACGCCGGGATTATGCGGATTTTTCATGCTGGCAAGTGGCTGAGTAACCGTACTTATAACAACGCTGTTTTTTCACTGTATTTGACCGAAGCCAGGGCAACGGCACTAAAACAATCACACTTTTCTGTGACTGGCGTTACAATCGATCTCAGTCACAATTCTCAAATCAGAAGAGTATTGCTAATGAAAAACATCAATCCAACGCAGACTTCTGCCTGGCAGGCACTACAAAAACACTTTGACGACATGAAAGACGTTACCATCGCGGATCTGTTCGCGAAGGATAACGATCGTTTCAGCAAGTTCTCTGCAACGTTTGACGATCTGATGCTGGTGGATTACTCCAAAAACCGCATCACCGAAGAGACGCTGGCGAAACTGCAGGATCTGGCGAAAGAGACCGATCTGGCGGGTGCCATCAAATCCATGTTCTCCGGCGAGAAAATCAACCGTACGGAAGACCGTGCAGTGCTGCATGTGGCGCTGCGTAACCGTAGCAATACCCCGATTATGGTTGACGGCAAAGATGTGATGCCGGAAGTCAACGCGGTGCTGGAGAAGATGAAATCGTTCTCTGAAGCGATCATCTCCGGTAACTGGAAAGGTTATACCGGTAAAGCGATCACTGACGTAGTCAACATCGGTATCGGCGGCTCCGACCTCGGCCCGTTCATGGTGACCGAAGCGCTGCGTCCGTACAAAAATCACCTGAATATGCACTTTGTGTCTAACGTCGACGGTACCCATATCGCCGAAGTGCTGAAGAAAGTGAATCCGGAAACCACTCTATTCCTGGTCGCATCCAAGACCTTCACCACGCAGGAAACCATGACCAACGCCCACAGCGCGCGTGACTGGTTCCTGAAATCCGCCGGTGATGAAAAACACGTTGCCAAACACTTCGCTGCACTGTCGACCAATGCGAAAGCGGTTGGTGAATTCGGCATTGATACCGCCAACATGTTCGAGTTCTGGGACTGGGTGGGCGGACGTTATTCACTGTGGTCTGCGATTGGCCTGTCGATCATCCTGTCTGTCGGTTATGACAACTTTGTGCAACTGCTGTCCGGCGCGCACGCGATGGATAAGCACTTCTCGACCACGCCTCTGGAAAGCAACCTGCCGGTGCTGCTCGCGCTGATCGGTATCTGGTACAACAATTTCTTCGGTGCCGAAACCGAAGCCATCCTGCCGTACGACCAGTATATGCACCGCTTCGCGGCCTACTTCCAGCAGGGCAACATGGAATCCAACGGGAAATACGTTGACCGTAACGGCAACCCGGTGGATTACCAGACGGGCCCGATCATCTGGGGGGAACCGGGAACCAACGGTCAGCACGCGTTCTACCAGTTGATCCATCAGGGAACCAAAATGGTGCCTTGTGACTTCATCGCCCCGGCGATTACCCATAACCCGCTGTCCGATCACCATCCGAAGCTGCTGTCTAACTTCTTCGCCCAGACCGAAGCGCTGGCGTTCGGGAAATCCCGCGAAGTGGTGGAACAGGAATATCGTGACCAGGGTAAAGATCCGGCGACGCTGGAACACGTGGTGCCGTTCAAAGTGTTTGAGGGCAACCGCCCGACTAACTCCATCCTGCTGCGTGAAATCACCCCGTTCAGCCTGGGTGCGCTGATCGCGCTGTATGAGCACAAAATCTTTACGCAGGGCATCATCCTGAACATCTTTACCTTCGACCAGTGGGGCGTTGAGCTGGGTAAACAGCTGGCAAACCGTATTCTGCCGGAGTTGAAAGATGATAACGCGATCGAAAGCCACGACAGCTCGACTAACGGGTTGATTAACCGTTATAAAGCCTGGCGTTAATCTGCCGCTATCCGGTCTACCTCGTCTGTAGGCCGGATAAGCGCAGCGCCATCCGGCAGCCATCCGGCAAATTAATAATAAAATCAGCCGATATTATTATCGGCTTTTTTATAAGATAATTCCGGTTGTTCGTGTTGTTCTCTACAGTTCTATATTGAGCATAATCCTAAAATAATAAATAACCGGAAAATAACTCCGTGTTATTTTAGGATAATACGGATCGTTCAGATAACATATTTTAATGATAACTTGTTGTTTTTAAGGTTTATTGTTATTTTCATTAAAATGAATAATTCAACAAAAGTCCAATTATCCTAAAACCATTCCGCTATTTCCCCCTGCCGTAATTCGCATGCTTTAGTTGTGTATACTCGATCTCGCCCGAAATGCTTTGGGTAAATCTCCATTCATTCAATGAAGGGAAATTGTTATGAAAAAAGTTCTGTATGGCATTTTTGCCATATCTGCGCTTGCGGCGAGTTCTGTCTATGCAGCCCCCGTTCAGGTGGGTGAAGCAGCAGGATCGGCGGCAACGTCGGTGTCGGCGGGTAGCTCCTCCGCCTCCAGCGTGAGCACCGTAAGCTCGGCGGTGGGTGTCGCTCTGGCGGCAACCGGCGGCGGTGACGGTTCCAATACCGGGACCACTACCACCACGACCACCAGTACCCAGTAACACCGGTACGTTTAACTCTAACCACACTTCGGTGTGGTTATTTTGCCCCTCTGGAGAAGAGTCGTGAAGCGACCTGCACTCATACTACTTTGCCTGCTGTTACAGGCCTGCTCAGCCACTACAAAACAGCTGGGCAACACATTGTGGGACAGTCTGTTTGGCACGCCAGGCGTACAGCTGACGGACGATGACATTCAAAACATGCCCTACGCCAGCCAGTACATGCAGCTCAACGGCGGGCCACAGCTGTTTGTGGTGCTTGCCTTCGCAGAGAACGGACAGCAGAAATGGGTGACGCAGGATCAGGCCACCCTTGTCACTCAGCATGGTCGACTGGTGAAAACGCTGCTGGGTGGGGACAATCTGATCGATGTGAATAACCTCGCAGAAGATCCGCTCAACAAACCGAATCAGATCGTCGACGGGGCCACCTGGACCCGCACGATGGGCTGGACGGAATACAAGCAGGTGCGCTATGCCACCGCGCGCTCCGTCTTTACCTGGGTGGGCAATGATACGGTAACCGTCGGCAGCGAAGAGACGCCGGTGCGCGTGCTGGACGAAACCGTCACCACCGCTCAAACCCGCTGGCATAACCGTTACTGGATCGATAACGAAGGGCAGATTCGCCAGTCAGAACAATATCTGGGGGCGAACTTCTTCCCGGTGAAAACCACGCTGATTAAGGCGGCAAAATCATGATGAAACAGACTATTGCAGCGCTGATTTTCAGCCTGAGCGCGTCATCTGTTTTTGCTGCGGGGACCGTTAAGGTCATTAGTGCCGGTAGCACAGAGCCGAAAACGCTTACCGGCGCTGAGCATCTTATCGATCTGGTGGGGCAGCCCAGACTGGCGAACAGCTGGTGGCCCGGTGCGGTGATCAGCGAGGAGAAGGCGACAGCAGAGGCACTGGCGCAGAAACAGGCACTCACCGGACGTCTGGCGGCATTGAGCGCCGATGCCAGTAGTGATAACGCCGCTGCACTTAACGCGCTACGTCAGCAAATACAGGCGCTTAAAGTGACCGGCAGGCAGCTGGTGAATCTCGATCCGGACATCGTGCGGGTCAGCGAGCGCGGCAATCCGCCTCTTCAGGGCAACTACACGCTATGGGTCGGCGGGCAGCCGACAGAGGTGATGCTGTTCGGCCTGATTAGCCGCCCCGGTAAGCAGCCATTTATGCCAGGGCGTGACGTGGCGAGCTATCTCGAAGGGCAAAACCGGCTCAGCGGTGCGGATCGCAGCTATGCGTGGGTGGTTTATCCCGATGGACGAACGCAAAAAGTGCCGGTCGCTTACTGGAATCAGCGACACGTTGAACCCATGCCTGGCAGCCTCATTTTTGTCGGACTGGATGAGTCCTTCTGGAGCAGCGAGCCGGAGGCGCTGAATGCCGATATTCTTCACACCCTGATGCAGCGGATACCCGAATAATGAAAAAAACACATCTGCTCAGCTTGCTGGCGCTGGGCATCAGCGCAGCCTGCTACGGCGAAACGTATCCGGCGCCGATTGGCCCCTCTCAGTCGGATTTTGGCGGCGTGGGATTATTACAGACCCCAACCGCGCGCATGGCGCGTGAAGGGGAGTTGAGCCTCAACTATCGTGATAACGATCAGTACCGTTATTACTCCGCGTCCGTGCAGCTTTTCCCCTGGCTGGAAACCACGCTGCGCTACACCGATGTACGAACCAAACCCTACAGCAGCGTCGAGTCGTTTTCCGGCGATCAAACCTACAAAGATAAGGCGTTCGATCTGAAGCTGCGGCTATGGGAAGAGAGCTATTGGATGCCGCAGGTGTCGGTTGGCGCACGAGATATCGGCGGGACCGGCCTGTTCGATGCGGAATACCTCGTGGCAAACAAAGCCTGGGGACCGTTTGATTTCTCGCTCGGCCTCGGCTGGGGCTATCTGGGCACCAGCGGCAACGTCAGCAATCCGCTTTGTTCTTATAGCGATAAATATTGCTATCGCGATAACAGCTATAAACAGGCCGGTTCTATTGATGGCAGCCAGATGTTCCATGGTCCGGCGTCGCTGTTTGGCGGTGTTGAGTACCAGACGCCCTGGCAACCTCTGCGGCTGAAGCTGGAATATGAAGGCAACAATTATCAGCAGGATTTTGCGGGCAAGCTGGAACAAAAAAGCAAGTTTAACGTCGGCGCCATTTACCGCGTCACCGATTGGGCCGACGTTAACCTCAGCTACGAACGCGGCAATACTTTTATGTTTGGGGTGACGTTACGGACCAATTTCAACGACTTGCGACCATCGTATAACGATAACGCGCGACCAAAATATCAGCCGCAACCACAGGACGCGATCCTGCAACACTCGGTGGTGGCGAACCAGTTGACGCTGCTGAAATACAACGCCGGGCTGGCAGATCCGCAGATTCAGGTGAAAGGCGACACGCTGTACGTGACCGGTGAGCAAGTGAAATACCGCGACTCGCGCGAAGGGATCGAACGGGCGAATCGGATCGTGATGAACGATCTGCCAGAGGGGATCCGTACGATCCGCGTGACGGAAAATCGTCTTAACCTGCCACAGGTCACCACCGAAACGGACGTCAGCAGCCTGAAACGCCATCTGGAAGGCGAACCTCTGGGACATGAAACGCCGCTGGCGCAACAACGCCTTGAACCGATTGTGCCGGAAAGCACCGAGCAGGGCTGGTATATCGACAAGTCGCGCTTCGATTTCCACCTCGATCCGGTGCTGAACCAGTCCGTGGGTGGGCCTGAAAACTTCTATATGTACCAGTTGGGCGTTATGGCGACGGCGGATCTGTGGGTGACCGATCACCTGCTGACCACCGGAAGCCTGTTTGGCAATCTCGCCAATAACTACGATAAATTCAACTACACCAATCCGCCGAACGATTCGAAACTGCCGCGTGTGCGTACCCGCGTGCGTGAATATGTGCAGAACGACGTTTATGTGAACAATCTGCAGGCTAACTACTTCCAGTACTTTGGTAACGGTTTCTATGGTCAGGCCTACGGTGGTTATCTTGAAACCATGTATGGCGGGGCGGGGGCAGAAGTGTTGTACCGTCCGGTCGACAGTAACTGGGCGTTTGGTTTAGATGCCAACTACGTGAAGCAGCGTGACTGGCGCAGCGCGCAGGACATGATGAAATTCACCGATTACAGCGTCAAGACCGGCCATCTGACGGCCTACTGGACGCCGTCATTTGCCCAGGACGTGCTGGTGAAAGCAAGCGTCGGGCAGTATCTGGCGGGCGATAAGGGCGGCACGCTGGATATCTCTAAACGCTTTGACAGCGGCGTGGTGGTGGGTGGTTACGCCACGCTTACCAACGTCTCGCCGGATGAGTATGGCGAAGGGGATTTCACCAAAGGCGTCTACGTGTCGATTCCGCTGGATCTCTTCTCGTCCGGCCCGACCCGCAGTCGTGCGGCCATTGGCTGGACGCCGTTGACGCGTGATGGCGGTCAGCAGCTCGGACGTAAATTCCAGCTCTATGATATGACCAGCGATAAAAGTGTGAATTTCCGCTGAGGTCACAGGGCTTTATCCAGCCGGGAGACTGGCTGGGTTACCTGCATAGATGCCAGTATCGTTGCCATCCGGGGGCTATTAGAGCCGTTTTTCCATGACGTGAAGCGTAGCGGTCTGCGACGTGGTAGTAAAAAAAGTGTCTTTCACAAAGGTCATTCCCTGCTGTTCATAGAACTGACGTGCCCGGGGGTTATCCGCCAGTACCTCCAGCCAGATCCGCGTTTCCCCTTGCGCTTTGGCCTGGCGGACCACTTCGGCAAAAAGCTGTTCACCGTACTGTTTGCCGGTTGCGCCCGGCATAAGGTAGATCTTATGCAGCAATGTCCCCGGCGGGCCTTGCGGCTCAATGGCCTGATGTAACGAATACTTCGCAAAACCAATCGGGACGTCAGTAAATGCGATCAACCAGAAGGTCCCCGCTTCTGCGAGACTTCTGGCGATGGCGGGCAGCGAATATTCCTGCTCAAGATACGCTGCCAGTTCGTCATCATTTTTCCACAGATGGGCAAAATGATGACGATAGCTGGTATATCCCATTGTGCTCAACAGGCTGGCATCGTCGCGTACTGCCATTTGAAACCGAAGCATTTCGCCTTCCTTTCAGAATGTTAGGGTTGAAAGGATTGTCACACCCTTTTCTGGTTGCACAAAACATAAACAAAAAATATAGATCTCCGTCACATTTTTGCGTTATACAGGAACCTCACCACTGAGAAAGAGGTGCTGTTATGACGTCACTCTCTCGTCCGCGCGTGGAGTTTATCTCTACGATCCTACAGACCGTGTTGAACCTCGGGCTGTTGAGTCTGGGCCTGATCCTGGTCGTATTCCTCGGCAAAGAGACGCTGCATCTGGCAGATGTCCTCTTCGCGCCTGAGCAAGCCAGCAAGTATGAGCTGGTGGAAGGGCTGGTTGTCTACTTTCTTTATTTCGAATTTATCGCGCTGATTGTGAAGTACTTTCAGTCGGGTTTTCACTTTCCGCTGCGCTATTTCATCTATATCGGGATCACCGCGATTGTCCGGCTGATCATTGTCGATCACAAGTCGCCAATGGACGTGTTGATCTACTCGGCAGCGATCCTGCTGCTGGTGATCACCCTCTGGATGTGTAATTCGAAACGCCTGAAGCGCGAGTAGGCCGTGTGTCCAGGTTGCCTGATGGCGCTGCGCTTATCAGGCCTACGATGGACGGTAGAGCGAATAAAAAGCGAGTTGCCGCCATCCGGCAGACAAAAAAAAGGGCGCTCCGTGGAGCGCCGAATTACAGTCACAAGTTGGATAAAACAAGTTGAGGGTGCAGTGGCATTACTACGATGAAACTTAACCTTTGACGCCGCCCGCCGTCAGGCCGTTGACCAGCCAGCGCTGCGCCAGCAGGAAGACCAGAGTGATTGGAATCGCAGACAGCACCGCCGCAGCGGCAAAATCGCCCCACAGATAGTTTTGCGGGTTGAGGTACTGCTGCATCCCGACCGCCAGGGTGTAGCTGTTCACATCACGCAGCAACAGTGAGGCAACCGGTACTTCGGTGATGGCGGCAATGAACGACAGAATAAAGACCACCGCCAGAATCGGCACCGACAGCGGCAGCAGCACCAGGCGGAACGCCTGCCACGGGGTTGCGCCATCCAGTGCGGCCGCTTCTTCCAGCGAGCCGTCGATGGTTTCGAAATAGCCTTTGATGGTCCACACATGCAGTGCGATACCGCCAAGATAGGCGAAGATCACCCCGCCGTGGGTGTTCAGACCGATAAACGGAATATACTGACCGAGGCGATCAAACAAGGCATATAACGCCACCAGCGACAGCACTGCCGGGAACATCTGGAAAATCAGCATACCTTTGAGCAGCGTGGCTTTACCGGGGAAACGCATACGGGCAAAGGCGTAGGCACAGGTCGTTGACAGCGCCACGATGCCGATTGCGGTGATCCCGGCGATTTTCACCGAGTTCCACAGCCATAACAGCACCGGGAAGGGGGGCGGCGTGACGCGGCCATCAGCGTGTTCAACGCTAAAGCCCAGCGCCAGCCGCCAGTGCTCCCAGGAGATTTTTTCCGGGATCAGGCTCCCGGTGGCAAAGTTACCTTCACGCAACGAGATGGCGATAACCATCAGCAGCGGGAACATGATCGCCGCGATGAAAATCAGCAGCCCGAGATGCGTGATGAAGAGACGCAACTTTTGAGATTTGGGTTGGACCATAGCCATAATATTTCTTTACTCCTTAATACCGCTCCAGACTGGCTGCGCCAATGACGCCTGGTGATTCTGATTAATCAAACTTCATGCGTGTGGCTTTCAGATTCACAATCGCCAGGGCGCCGACCAGCAGGAAGATCAGCGTGGCGATAGCTGCCGCCAGGCCAAAGTCCTGACCGCCGCCGCCTTCAAAGGCGATGCGATAGGTGTAGCTCACCAGCAGGTCGGTATACCCGGCTGGCGTGGTCGTTCCGAGACGATCCGGGCCTCCGTTGGTCAACAGTTGAATCAGCACGAAGTTGTTAAAGTTAAAGGCGAAGCTGGCGATCATCAGCGGCGTCAGCGGCTTGATCAGCAGCGGGAGCGTAATCTTAAAGAAATTCTGGAATGGGCCAGCGCCATCCATTGCTGAGGCTTCGTACAGATCGTCCGGAATCGCTTTCAATAGGCCCATGCACAGGATCATCATGTACGGATAACCCAGCCAGGTATTGACGATAATGATCATCGAACGGGCGGTGGTCGGGTCGCTGAACCACGCCGGTTTAATGCCAAACAGTGCGCTCAGCATCATGTTGATTTCACCAAAGCTCTGGTTGAACAGACCTTTGAAGATCAGAATCGAGATAAACGACGGCACGGCGTAGGGCAGAATCAGCAGGACGCGGTAAATCGCTTTCCCTTTCAGCGACTCCCACTGCACGAGACACGCCAGCACCATACCCACGGCGACGGTCAGAATGACGGTCAGCACTGAGAAAACCACCGTCCACACGAAGATGGCGAAGAACGGCTTCTGGATCCCTTCGTCCGTAAAGACGCGGGTAAAGTTATCCCAGCCGATGGTCACGGTATAGCCCGGACTCAGCTTCTCATCACCCCAGTTGCCGTCCGCATTGATGGACTGGTAGTAACCAATGTCGTTATTGGCGCGATACTTCATACCGCTCTGATTGTTGGTCAACGTGCCGTCATCGGCAAGGGTGTACAGCGGCTGCGTACCGGAGAACTGGCGCAGCGAGCTCATGATCACTTTGCTGTCATCGGGCATCACGGCGGTAATCTGATTCAGTGCCTGACGATTCTGGGTGATGATGCGCAGCGTTGCGCGTTCAGCGGTCGGCAGGGCGTCCGTCTCTTTCAGCGCCAGCTTTTGCTCACCGCCAAATTTAAAGGCGTCGGAGAGGTAATTCTTTCCGGTTTCACCGTCGGTGAGGGCCAGTTGCCACTCTTCGCCGGCCGGATACAGGCCGAAGTTAAAGGTCTTACCCGCCTGGTAAGAACGGTCCATCAGCACCTGTTGCGCGCGCTCAAAGGTGAGCTGGTTGGTGCTGCTGTAGTTGGTAAAGGCGATGGCGATGGTACAAATCAGCGGAAACAGGACGAACAGCCCCATACCGGCCATGCCAGGGTAAACGTAGCGCCAGGCGTAGGTCTTACGGTTGGCAAAAATGTACAGGCCAGCAGAGCTTAAAATCAGCGTCATGATGGCGAACAGATATTCCCCTTGTGCGTACATTAAAACTACAAGGTAACCCACCAGCAGGCCCAGCAGACCCATCGCTGACCACTTCAGCGTGTCGCTTTGCCACCAATGTTTCTTTTTAATGACATCCATGGGGATCTTCCTCTACAACGATGAAATCTTGTCGTAAATGTGCCTGATGGCGCTGTGCTTATCAGGCCTACAAACGTCTGTAGGCCGGATAAGGCATTTATGCCGCCATCCGGCACATCGACAGCGTTACTTGGTGATACGGCCCTGCGCATCTTTCAGAGCCGCGTCAACGGTCTGACGACCACTGGCGGCGTTGATGACAGCCGTACGAACCGCGTACCAGAACGCAGACATCTGCGGGATGTTCGGCATGATTTCGCCTTTCTGGGCGTTATCCATAGTGGCGGCGATGCGCGGGTCTTTCGCTAACTGATCCTGGTAGGATTTCAGCGCTACGGCGCCCAGCGGTTTGTCCTTGTTCACTTCTTCCAGACCCTGATCGGTCAGCAGGTAGTTTTCCAGGAACTCTTTCGCCAGTTCTTTGTTCGGGCTGGCGGCGTTAATACCGGCACTCAGCACGCCGACGAACGGCTTGGACGGTTTGCCTTTGAAGGTCGGCAGCAGCGTCACACCGTAATTCACTTTGCTCTTATCGATGTTCGACCATGCCCACGGACCGTTGATGGTCATTGCGGTGTCGCCTTTGTTAAAGGCCGCTTCGGCGATGGAGTAATCGGTGTCGGCATTCATGTGTTTGTTCTTGATGAGGTCAACCAGGAAACCCAGACCCGCTTTCGCGCCTGCGCTGTCGACGCCCACATCTTTCACATCGTATTTGCCGTTTTCAAACTTGAACGCGTAACCGCCGTCGGCAGCAATCAGCGGCCAGGTGAAGTACGGTTCTTGCAGGTTGAACATCAGCGCGCTCTTACCTTTCGCCTTCAGCTCTTTATCCAGCGCCGGAATTTCTTCCCAGGTCTTCGGTGGGTTTGCCACCAGGTCTTTGTTGTAAATCAGCGACAGCGCTTCAACCGCGATCGGATAGGCGATCAGCTTGCCGTTGTAACGCACGGCATCCCAGGTGAACGGATAGAGTTTGTCCTGGAACGCTTTATCCGGCGTGATTTCAGCCAACAGACCAGACTGTGCGTAACCGCCAAAACGATCGTGCGCCCAGAAGATGATGTCCGGACCGTCACCGGTTGCCGCGACCTGCGGGAATTTTTCTTCCAACTTGTCCGGGTGCTCGATGGTCACTTTAATCCCGGTGTCTTTCTCGAATTTTTTACCCACTTCGGCCAGGCCGTTATAGCCTTTATCGCCGTTAATCCAGATAACCAGTTTACCTTCTTCAATTTTGGCCAGAGCCGGTGCGGAAATCATCATTGCTGCGAGGGCGGACAATGCGAAAACGCGTGCGCCAGTCTTGATCTTCATATCTGCCATCCTTTTGGTGATGTGCTCGTGGTAAGACTTCAGTGGTTCAACGTGACTCAGTCTCCTTATTTGACATCCTCTTTCCATCCTCCTTAACCCTACGCCCCACCCGCTCTTTATGTGATCTGTGTTGCAGAAATGTGAGTAATGCGTACTGGCGCACATAAAAACAGACTCATTTTTGCGGGGAATATCACGAAATTACGCGATGTCCCCCGGCCAGGGTCTCAGTCTTCCTTCCCTCATCCTCCCGACTCCTCCCCCATAAAAAAGCCGGGGGGTGGAGGATTTACGCACGCAGTGAATCCCGCATAGTCGGGCCATCATGAATGTTGCTGTCAATGACAGGTTGTAACGAAGGGAGAAGGCATGGCGAGCGTACAGCTGCGAAATGTAACGAAAGCCTGGGGTGATGTGGTGGTATCGAAGGATATCAATCTCGACATTCACGAAGGGGAGTTCGTGGTGTTTGTTGGACCGTCAGGCTGCGGCAAATCGACCCTGCTCCGTATGATTGCCGGACTTGAAACGATTACCAGCGGAGACCTCTATATTGGGGAAACCCGTATGAACGATGTCCCGCCTGCCGAACGTGGCGTCGGGATGGTCTTCCAGTCCTACGCGCTCTATCCCCATTTGTCCGTTGCCGAAAATATGTCGTTTGGCCTGAAACTGGCGGGCGCGAAAAAAGAGGTAATGAATCAGCGTGTTAACCAGGTTGCAGAAGTGCTGCAACTGGCGCATCTGCTGGAGCGTAAACCGAAAGCCCTTTCAGGGGGGCAGCGTCAGCGCGTGGCGATTGGCCGAACGCTGGTGGCGGAACCGCGTGTGTTCCTGCTCGATGAACCCCTCTCCAACCTTGACGCCGCGCTGCGCGTGCAGATGCGTATCGAAATCTCCCGTCTGCATAAACGCCTGGGTCGCACGATGATCTATGTCACTCACGATCAGGTCGAAGCGATGACGCTGGCTGACAAAATCGTGGTGCTTGACGCCGGTCGCGTCGCCCAGATTGGCAAGCCGCTGGAGCTGTATCACTACCCGGCAGATCGCTTCGTCGCGGGCTTTATCGGTTCGCCGAAGATGAACTTCCTGCCGGTGAAAGTCACCGCGACGGCCATTGACCAGGTACAGGTTGAACTGCCGAACCGTCAGCACGTCTGGTTGCCGGTCGACAGCCGCGATGTGCAGGTGGGCGTAAACATGTCGCTGGGTATCCGTCCGGAACACCTGCTGCCCAGCGATATCGCCGATGTCACGCTGGAAGGCGAGGTTCAGGTCGTCGAACAGCTTGGTCACGAAACACAGATTCATATCCAGATCCCCGCCCTGCGTCAAAACCTGGTGTACCGCCAGAACGACGTGGTGTTGGTAGAAGAGGGCGCCACATTCGCTATTGGCCTGCCGCCAGAACGTTGTCATCTGTTTCGTGAGGATGGCACTGCATGTCGTCGGTTGCATAAAGAGCCAGGCGTTTAAGGTGTTCCATTAAAAAAAAGCGCAAAGCCCTACGGTGAAGCGTTCAAAGAAAAGCAATGATCTCAGGAGATAGAATGATGATTACTCTGCGCAAACTCCCTCTGGCGGTTGCCGTCGCAGCAGGCATTATGTCTGTTCAGGCAATGGCCGTAGATTTCCATGGTTATGCTCGTTCCGGTATCGGCTGGACGGGTAGTGGCGGCGAACAACAATGTTTCCAGGCGACCGGTGCTCAAAGTAAGTACCGTCTGGGTAACGAATGTGAAACTTACGCAGAAATTAAACTGGGCCAGGAAGTCTGGAAAGAGGGCGATAAGAGCTTCTATTTTGACACTAACGTTGCCTACTCTGTTGCCCAGCAGAATGACTGGGAAGCCACCGACCCGGCATTCCGTGAAGCGAACGTCCAGGGTAAAAACCTGATCGACTGGCTGCCGGGCTCCACCATCTGGGCAGGTAAGCGCTTCTATCAGCGTCATGACGTCCATATGATCGACTTCTACTACTGGGATATTTCAGGTCCTGGTGCCGGTATCGAAAACATCGACCTGGGATTCGGCAAGCTGTCTCTGGCTGCCACCCGTTCTCAGGAAGCGGGCGGCTCGTACATCTTTAGCAGCAATGATATCTATAGCCGTTACAAAGACACGGCGAACGACGTTTTCGACGTGCGTTTAGCCGGTCTGGAAACCAACCCGGACGGCGTGCTGGAGCTGGGTGTTGACTATGGTCGTGCGAACAAAACTGACGGTTACAGCTATGCCGACGGCGCCACTAAAGACGGCTGGATGTTCACCGCTGAACACACGCAGAGCATGCTGAAAGGCTACAACAAGTTTGTGGTTCAGTACGCCACTGACGCGATGACCACTCAGGGTAAAGGGATCCCACAAGGCTCCTTCACGGGCAACAGCTACAACCCTGATACGGAAATTGGCGTCGTTAACAACGAAATCAACAACAACGGTAGTCTGGTGCGTATCCTCGACCACGGTGCTATCTCTCTGGGCGACCGTTGGGACCTGATGTACGTCGGTATGTATCAGGATATCGACCGTGACGATAACAACGGTTCAACCTGGTACACCGTCGGTGTGCGTCCGATGTTCAAATGGACACCGATCATGAGCACCCTGATGGAAATCGGCTACGACAACGTGAAGTCTCAGCGTACTGACGACACCAACAACCAGTACAAAATCACTCTGGCACAACAGTGGCAGGCTGGCGACAGCATCTGGTCCCGCCCGGCTATTCGTGTTTTCGCCACCTACGCGAAGTGGGATGAGAAATGGGGTTACGACAACGGCATCGCCTATAGCGATACCAGCGCGCGCACCTACAGCCGTGGCGACAACGATGAGTGGTCCTTCGGTGCTCAGATGGAAATCTGGTGGTAATCCGGCACTAACCTGACGTTGCGAGGGGCGTAAGCCCCTCCCAAACTGCTGCAATGTCCGATGGCGCAAGCTTATCGGGCCTACTGCACCCGTTTGTAGGCCGGATAAGGTGTCCGCCGCCATCCGGCATCATCTGGTTTAGCGCGCTATTGCCTGGCCACCGCTGAACCCATGCTTTCTGAGGTGATAACAATGAAAATGAAGAAAAGTCTCGTCGCCCTTTGTTTATCCGCAGGGTTATTTGCCAGTGCGCCGGGCATCAGCCTGGCTGACGTGAATTACGTTCCACAGAATACCAGCGCCGCACCGACGATTCCGACGGCGGCCCTCCAGCAGTTAACCTGGACGCCGGTTGACCAGTCCAACACGCAAACTACACAGCTTTCTACCGGCGGTCAGCGTCTTGACGTGGCTGGCATTTCCGGGCCTGTCGCCGCGTACAGCGTACCGGCGAATATCGGCGAATTGAACATTACGCTTTCCAGTGAAGTGAACAAACAAACCAGTGTGTTTGCGCCCAACGTCCTGATTCTCGATCAGAACATGACGCCTTCTGCCTTCTTCCCCAGCAGCTATTTCACCTACCAGGAGCCGGGCGTAATGAGCGCGGATCGTCTGGAAGGGGTGATGCGCCTGACGCCAGCGCTGGGGCAGCAGAAGCTCTATGTTCTGGTCTTTACGACCGAGAAAGATCTCCAGCAGACCACCAAACTGCTCGATCCGGCGAAAGCCTATGCCAAAGGCGTGGGTAACTCCGTGCCGGATATCCCGGACCCGATCGCCCGCCATACCACCGACGGCCTGCTGAAGCTGAAAGTGAAAACCAACAGCAGTTCCAGCGTGCTGGTAGGGCCACTGTTTGGTTCTTCCGGCCCGGGTCCGGTGACGGTGGGTAACACTGCCGCACCTGCACCGACCTACGCGGCACCGGTTGCTGCGCCGGTGGCGGCACCTGCGCCCGCGAAGAAAAGCGAGCCGATGTTGAACGACACCGAAAGCTACTTTAACAAAGCGATTAAAGACGCCGTCGCCAAAGGCGACGTTGATAAAGCGCTGAAACTGCTTGATGAAGCTGAACGTCTGGGATCGACATCTGCCCGTTCCACCTTTATCAGCAGTGTAAAAGGCAAGGGGTAATCTTCTCCCCACATTGCTGATTTGCAACAACTGGTGCGTCTTCTGGCGCACCTTTTTTTTAGCATTTCCTGCGATTTGTTACGTTTCTGTTGCGCAACAGATCACTTAATTATGTTTCCATCTCCCGTAAGCACTTTTCTGCGATACAATGCCTTTCAGTTATGAAACGGAGAGTCAGGCATGTCACACCCCGCGTTAACGCAACTGCGTGCGCTGCGCTATTTTGAAGAGATCCCCGCTCTGGACCCAGAACAGCTCGACTGGCTGCTACTGGAAGATTCCATGACAAAACGTTTTGAGCAGCAGGGAAAACGGGTCACTGTGACACTGATCAGGGAAGGTTTTGTCGGTCAAAACGACGTGGTGGAAGAGCTAACGCGACTGCCAAAAGAATCCCGCTACTGGCTGCGCGAAATCTTGCTCTGTGCCGATAGTGAACCCTGGTTAGCCGGACGAACCGTGGTGCCTGAATCCACGCTGTCTGGCCCCGAACTTGCCTTACAAAATTTGGGCAAGACCCCGCTGGGGCGTTATCTGTTTACATCATCGACGTTGACCCGAGATTTTATTGAGATTGGTTGTGATGCGGGACTGTGGGGACGCCGTTCCCGACTACGTTTGAGCGGTAAGCCGCTGATGCTGACCGAACTGTTTTTACCTGCATCGCCGTTGTACTAAGAGGAAAATAAAATGGAGTGGAGTCTGACGCAGAATAAGCTACTGGCGTTTCACCGCTTGATGCGTACGGATAAGCCCATCGGCGCCTTGTTGTTGCTCTGGCCAACGCTGTGGGCGTTATGGGTGGCAACCCCTGGCGTCCCCCAACTGTGGATTCTGGCGGTGTTTGTCGCTGGAGTCTGGCTGATGCGTGCCGCTGGGTGCGTGGTCAATGACTATGCCGATCGCAAATTCGACGGGCATGTTAAACGCACGGCGAACCGCCCGTTGCCCAGCGGCGCGGTGACGGAAAAAGAGGCCCGGACACTGTTTGTGGTGCTGGTACTGCTCGCTTTTCTGCTGGTATTAACGCTCAACACCATGACCATATTGCTGTCGGTTGCAGCACTGGCTCTGGCGTGGGTCTATCCGTTTATGAAGCGTTACACCCACCTGCCGCAGGTGGTGCTGGGGGCGGCGTTTGGCTGGTCAATCCCGATGGCCTTTGCGGCGGTGAGTGAGTCGGTGCCGTTGAGCTGCTGGCTGATGTTCCTGGCAAACATTCTGTGGGCGGTGGCCTACGATACCCAATACGCGATGGTTGACCGCGATGACGATCTGAAAATCGGCATTAAATCGACCGCCATTCTGTTTGGCGAACATGACAAGCTGATCATCGGTATTTTACAGGTGGGCGTGATGGCGCTGATGGCGCTGATCGGCTGGCTGAATGGTCTGGGGCTGGGTTATTACTGGTCTGTGCTGGTCGCTGGCGCGCTGTTTGTTTATCAACAGAAACTGATTGCCAACCGCGAGCGCGAAGCCTGCTTTAAAGCGTTTATGAATAATAACTACGTCGGGCTGGTGTTGTTTATCGGTCTGGCGATGAGTTACTGGCATTTATAAAGCATCTTGCCCGATGGCGCTGCGCTTACCAAACTGTAGGCCGGATCAGGCGGAACGCCGCCATCCGGCAATCTGACATAAAAAAGCCGGTCATCTTGACCGGCTTTTCTCTGCATTACTCGCTCTGCGTTGCG
This sequence comes from Citrobacter sp. ANG330, assembly GCF_047467925.1. Taxonomy (NCBI): domain Bacteria; kingdom Pseudomonadati; phylum Pseudomonadota; class Gammaproteobacteria; order Enterobacterales; family Enterobacteriaceae; genus Citrobacter; species Citrobacter sp. ANG330. The sequence continues at coordinate 56,683 of NZ_JASJUI010000009.1, forward strand.
CTCTCGATGGTGAGGCGTACATCCGACGTGATCAGTTCCGCCAGCATCTGATACACCTTCATCGTTTCGCCCGGCTCCGCATTGCCGGTATCGCTGATGTAACCCTCGTCACGCAGGGTCAGCACCAGTGAGCTGAACACCGCCTTGTCGAAGAATTCCGGTGCGTTAATGCCGTGCAACACGGACAGACGCTGCGCCACGGTGCGGCTCTCTTTCTCCAGCGTCCCGCGGTTAATCGACGGGTTGGCGCTCAGCAGCCAGAAGGTGATGGCATAACGCTGCAGTGTTTCGCGCGCCCCTGCGGCCAGCAGTTGCAGCGTACGGGAATGAGCCGGGTTGATATGCAGTTCTGCATCCTGAACCGTTATCAGCCCCTGACGCTGCATCTCTGCTGCCAGGGCATCAATCACGCCAGCCAGTTCATCGCGCTCCCAGCGCAGGAATAGCTCGGCTTTCAGCATCGGATACAGCACGTCAACGTGTTCCAGTAACGCTTCGCGGGAAATATGACGATGCTGGGTGACGATCGCCGCCATCAGTGACGGCAGCACCAGCATATGCGCGATGTTATTGCGATAGTAGGTCATCAGAACCGCCTGCTCGCGCGGCAGAATGATGATATCGCCAATGGTATCCTTCTCGACTTCAAACTTGTTCATTTGTAGCGCATGATCGATAAGATCGCTGGCGCTGACAGATGGGACCGTGGAGTCGGTGGAATACGGCACATTGCGCATCAGATCCAAATAGCAGTTGAGTTGTTCCGTCAACTGCTCGCGGGTCAGCGAACGCTGGCGAGAGGCTAACAGCGCGGTGCAACACAGGTTCATGGCGTTCGCCGCACCCGCGTTGTTAATACGCACCATCAGCTCTGCTGCAATCCCGTTTACCGTTGGCGTCAGCCAGGCCGGACGTATTGCTTCGATAGGATCGATTGACTCGCGCCACTCCGGCACGTGGTGATTCAGGTACGTCATCAGCGGCATCGGCTCGCCAAAGTTAACGTAGCCCTGGCCGAGATTACGCAGCTTGCTCAGGCCACGCAGCATCTGCGGCAGGCTTTCTTTCTCTTTAGTCGCGCCGCGCAGCTCTTTGGCATAGGTTCCCACTTCCATCACGTGTTCGTAACCGATGTAAATCGGCACCAGGGTGATCGGACGGGTGCCGCCGCGCAACATCGCCTGAATGGTCATCGACAGCGTGCCGGTTTTCGGATCCAGCAGACGACCGGTACGGGAACGCCCGCCTTCGACAAAGTATTCAACCGAGTAGCCACGACTGAACAGTTCGCCCAGATACTCACGGAAAACCGTGGAATAGAGCTTATTGCCCTTAAAGGTACGACGAATAAAGAAGGCGCCCAGGCGGCGGAAGATCGGACCTGCCGGCCAGAAGTTCAGGTTGATACCTGCAGCGATGTGCGGCGGCACCAGCCCCTGGTGGTATAACACGTACGAAAGCAGCAGATAGTCCATATGGCTGCGGTGGCAGGGCACATAGACAATTTCGTGCCCGTCGTGCGCCAGTTGCCGGACGCGCTCCGCGTTGTGAACGTTAATCCCCTGATACAGCCGGTTCCAGGTGAAGCCCAGAATACGGTCGGTCAGGCGAATCATCTCGTAAGAGAAGTTGGCGGCGATCTCTTCCATCAGCGCAATCGCGTTTTGCTGCGCCTTTTCATGGGAGATTTTTTTGCTGCGCGCTTCATCTTCTACCGCACGGGCAATTGCTTTGGACGCCAGCAGCTTGTTGAAGAGATCCTGACGCGCAGGCAGGCGCGGCCCCACAGCGGCCAGGCGCTGACGGGCGAAGTGCATACGCGCCACGCGCGCCAGTTTCTGCGCGATGGTTTTATCCGTGCCGTGCTCATCGGCCATTCGGCGCAGAGAGACGGAAGGCGAGAAGCGGACAAAGCTGTCGCGGCCAAGCCAGGAGACGGCAAAGAACTTCTGTATGCCGTTAAGCATGCGCAGCGGCGGGTTCACTTCACCTTTTTCACGGCCCGGAGAGCGTCCAAACATCACCGATACCGGCACCATTTGCACATCCAGATCCGGGTTGCTGCGGTGCAGGTCGAGATAGTTATGGAACAGCTTGATGGACTCTTCTTTCGGCGTGTAATAAGTGAAGACACGCGGACCGCCGTGAATGAACACATAGCGCGGCAACTGTGTGCCATCGATCTCCAGCGGCTCTAACGGGTCGGGGAGATCGTGCGCCAGACATTGCGCTCGCAGGGTCAGCAAGTCCGCTTTGGAGTTGTACGGTAAAACGTACATAATTGGACGAGAGGTATCGAGTCCCAATTCCGGGGCAGGATCTGCCGGAATAGACTTACTTTTTACCAGTACGCTTAATGGTAAATTCAGGATTTTGTAGTAAATTCGTGGCCAGCCGGACATAAACGATGTAAAGCCTCTGGTTAATAATGCAATTGCGATGCAAGGATATCAGAAAGTCATGTGAATTTCTGGTGTATCCCGTCATACTTCGCGCCGCGTTGCCGTTACTCGAATCACATGAGTTAACAAGACAATGTCATTGACGCCAATAATGTAAAAAGGTTCTTTTAATGGCTAATAATACCACTGGATTCACCCGAATTATCAAAGCGGCAGGCTATTCCTGGAAAGGTTTTCGCGCCGCGTGGATTAACGAGGCGGCGTTCCGTCAGGAAAGCATAGCGGTGTTGTTGGCCGTGGCGGTCGCCTGCTGGCTGGATGTGGATGCCATTACGCGCGTACTGCTGATAGGCTCCGTCATGCTGGTCATGATTGTTGAAATTCTCAACAGCGCCATTGAGGCCGTGGTGGACCGTATCGGCTCTGATTATCACGAGCTCTCTGGTCGCGCTAAAGATATGGGATCGGCTGCGGTGCTGCTCTCAATCATTGTGGCGTTGATCACCTGGGGTCTCCTGCTGTGGTCACATTTTCGCTAAGGTTTTTCGACCCTGATTCCATAACCGGTTAAATCTGCTGTTGAATGTGCAGTTTGTGGTTCCAAAATCACCTTTAGCTGTATATACTCACAGCATAACTGTATATACACCCAGGGGGCGGAATGAAAGCGTTAACGGCCAGGCAACAAGAGGTGTTTGATCTCATTCGGGATCACATCAGCCAGACAGGTATGCCACCGACGCGTGCGGAGATCGCGCAGCGTTTGGGGTTCCGTTCCCCAAACGCGGCTGAAGAACACCTGAAAGCGCTGGCGCGTAAAGGTGCGATTGAAATCGTCTCTGGCGCTTCACGCGGCATTCGACTGTTGCAGGAAGAAGAAGAGGGCTTACCGCTCATCGGTCGCGTAGCGGCGGGTGAACCGCTGCTGGCACAGCAGCACATCGAAGGCCATTATCAGGTTGATCCGTCGCTGTTTAAGCCGAATGCCGATTTCCTGCTGCGCGTCAGCGGAATGTCGATGAAAGACATCGGCATTATGGATGGCGATTTGCTGGCGGTACACAAAACCCAGGACGTGCGTAACGGCCAGGTGGTGGTGGCGCGTATCGATGACGAAGTGACGGTCAAGCGCCTGAAAAAACAGGGCAATAAAGTAGAACTGCTGCCCGAAAACAGCGAATTTAAACCGATCCTGGTTGACCTTCGCGAACAGAATTTTACCATCGAAGGATTGGCCGTTGGCGTCATCCGTAATGGTGAATGGCTGTAGTATTTCTGTAGGCCGGATAAGGCGTTTACGCCGTTATCCGGCACTCTCACCACTCTCGTTATGACCTCTTCTCAGGCTCGTCTCCATGCCGTTTTTTGCTTCTGCTGACAAAGCACTCTGGCGCCTCGCCTTACCCATGATTTTCTCCAATATTACGGTTCCGTTGCTGGGACTGGTGGATACGGCGGTCATTGGACATCTGGACAGCCCCGTCTATCTCGGCGGTGTGGCAGTAGGCGCAACCGCAACCAGTTTTCTGTTCATGCTGTTGCTCTTTTTACGCATGAGCACTACCGGACTGACGGCGCAGGCGTTCGGTGCGAAGGATCCTCAGGCGCTGGCGCGTGCGCTGGTACAACCGCTGATTCTGGCGCTGGGCGCGGGAGCCTTGATTGCACTGTTTCGCACGCCGATTATTGACCTGGCGCTGCACATTGTCGGCGGTAGTGAAGCGGTGCTGGAGCAGGCCCGGCGGTTTCTGGCGATTCGCTGGCTGAGCGCTCCAGCCTCGCTGGCGAATCTGGTCCTGCTCGGCTGGTTACTGGGCGTACAGTATGCGCGTGCGCCGGTGATCCTGCTGGTTGTTGGCAATATCCTGAACATTGTGCTCGATCTCTGGCTGGTGATGGGGCTGCACATGAACGTGCAAGGGGCCGCACTGGCAACGGTGATCGCAGAATATGCGACGTTGCTGATCGGTCTGTTGATGGTACGTAAGGTGCTGCGTCTGCGCGGTGTTTCATTTTCCATGCTCAAACAGGCCTGGCGCGGGAATATTCGCCGGCTTCTGGCGCTCAATCGCGACATCATGCTGCGTTCGTTGCTTCTGCAACTCTGCTTTGGCGCTATCACTGTACTTGGCGCAAGGCTTGGCAGCGATATCATCGCCGTCAACGCCGTGCTCATGACGTTGCTGACGTTTACGGCTTATGCATTGGATGGCTTTGCCTACGCCGTGGAAGCGCATTCCGGCCAGGCTTATGGCGCTCGCGACGGCAGTCAGTTACTGGAAGTCTGGCGGGCGGCGTGCCGCCAGTCCGGCATTGTGGCGCTCCTGTTTTCACTGGTCTATCTGCTGGCGGGCGAACAGATTGTCGCGTTGCTCACCTCACTGCCGCAAATCCAGCAACTGGCCGATCGCTATCTGCTCTGGCAGGTGATTTTGCCTCTGGTCGGCGTCTGGTGCTATCTGCTGGATGGCATGTTTATCGGTGCCACGCGGGCGGCTGAAATGCGCAACAGCATGGCGGTAGCTGCTGCCGGATTTGCGCTGACGCTATTGGCGTTACCCGCGCTGGGGAATCATGGTTTGTGGCTGGCGCTGGCGGTATTTCTGGCGCTGCGTGGCCTCTCTTTAGCCTTCATCTGGCGGCGCCACTGGCGAAACGGCACCTGGTTTTCGGCAGCGTAACGGTTAAAAATTCTGAATAGTGAATCGAACCCAGAATCCCTGACTACACTTAATATCACGTCCAGCAGAAAACGTAACGACGTTGGATGATACAGACTCGCTATTCACAACCTAATGAAGAGGACTTTATGATGAATAAAGACGAAGCCGGTGGTAACTGGAAGCAACTCAAAGGTAAAGTGAAAGAGCAATGGGGCAAACTGACCGACGATGATATGACGGTCATTGAAGGTAAACGTGACCAACTGGTAGGTAAAATCCAGGAACGTTACGGCTACGCAAAAGATCAGGCGGAAAAAGAGGTCGGTGACTGGGAAACCCGTAACGACTACCGCTGGTAAATCGACTCCTGCCCGAAAAGTACAAGGATGTACTCCCCACTGTTTGCTTTAATGCTTTGAGCGGCAGCGTTTGCCGCTCAGATTGTTAGCGCGGTTTCTTTTTCACCTGAATGGTATGATCGTGCTGACACTCGTCAGGGTGACGACAAGCCTCAACTTCCACGCACGCTGAACATAATCCATGTGCTTCAATCACATTGTGGCGCAGGGCAAATCCCATCTTCGCCGCCAGCGTATGCATAATGTCTTCCACGCCTTCCGCACACTCTTCCTTCACTGCACCGCAGCGGTCGCAGATAAACATCGCAGAAGTATGGGTTGGCTGATCGAACAGATAGCACAAAACATAGCTGTTGGTGGATTCGACCTTATGTACAAACCCTTGTTCAAGCAGGAAATCCAGTGCGCGATAGACCGTTGGCGGCTTGGCCTGCGGTTCTGATTCACGCAGTAAATCCAGCAGATCGTAAGCGCTAATCGCCCCTTCTTGCAGGCTCATCAGACGCAACACTTCGAGGCGCTGTGGGGTCAGGCGCACATTGCGTTGCGCGCACAGTTTTTCAGCTTGCGCCAGCAACTCTTGCGTTGTGGTCTTTTCCATCAGGCACCTCGGATTGTGTGGGATAAGAAAACCCTCACTTTATCATGTTATGGGAGAAACGCCGAGTTCCTCCCCGGCACGATAAATCGCCTGCTAATCTTTCCCTGTTTCGCATTCTCTTCTATACATATTGATGGCTGTCACATAACAAAAGCGTTCCAGCAAGTTCTGCATGGAGCGAATAGCGTCATCTTTATCCATTTTATCACAGCAATAGTCCTACTCAGCCGCGCTGATACTGGCTGAGGCATTATTTCACCTGCAAATAAAATAGGCTTACTGTGAATAAAAATTTTAATTTTTCGGTGGTGGCAATTGCGGTCTCGTTCCTGGTTTCACACCAGGCGAACGCGGCGAATACCTGGGCGGAAGCGCGTAACGATGCGATGGGCGGAACGGGCGTGGCGTCGGCAAATTATGGCAGCGGGGTCCTCATTAACCCGGCGTTGCTGGCGAAAGCGAAGCCTGAAGACAGTGTTACCGTGATTCTTCCGGCGGTCGGTGCACAAATCACCGACAAAGATAATCTTCAGGATGAAATTGATGAGATCAGCGACAAAATCGATTACTACGATGATGTGGTTGATAATCTGACGCCGCAGGACGTTTTGCTCAATCCTCGCGGCGTGTTGAATCAGTTTCAGGGCGCGGCACGCGATCTTGCTGATGAACTCGAATACCTGAAAGGGAAAACGGCACGCGCCAGTGCAGGGGCGGGTCTGGCGGTGAGCATTCCCAATGAGACGCTTTCCCTGGCTTTCGTGGCGAAAGGCTACGCGCATGGACGGGTCAGTTCATCCATTGATCAGGGTGATATTGACTATCTGCGCCGGATTGAGGGCAGCGATACCTATGCGCTCGTTGAAGCAGGGAAGGCGGCGATTGAAGGCTCAGATGAGATAACCAAACACCTCAACTCCACGGCATCGGGACGCGCGGCAATTGTTTCAGATTATGGTATCGCCGTTGCCCGACAGTTTGCGTTCGGTGATGTGCCGGTGTCGATTGGCGTCACGCCAAAACTGCAAAAAACCTGGCTCTACAATTACACCACGTCTATCTATAACTACGACAGTAGTGACTGGAACAGCAGCCGTTATCGCAATGACGACACCGGTTTTAACGTCGACGCCGGGATTGCGGCAGATTTTGGTGAACACTGGACGGTGGGGATCAGCGGGCAGAACCTCATTTCACGCGATCTGGATACCAAATCGATCACTATCACCCACGGCATGACGGGTGAAACGCGAAACTACAAAGACACATACCAGATTCGCCCGCTGGTCACCGCCGGGGTGGCCTGGCAAAATGAGCTTGTCACGCTGAGCGCCGACGGGGATCTTACTGAAACCAAAGGCTTTAAGAGTGAAGACAACTCACAGTACGTGGGTGTCGGTGCCGAAGTTCGGCCAGTAAACTGGCTGGCAGTGCGTGCGGGTTATCGTGCTGACGTGAAAGATAACGACAGCAACGTCTTTACCGGCGGTATCGGGTTTGCCCCGTTCAATCGTGTCCATCTTGATTTGATGGGACTGTATGGCGAGGACGAAACCTGGGGCGCAGGCGCGCAGGTCAGCGTGACGTTCTGATGAAGATGACGGGGCATTATGCCCCGTCTTTCAGCCATGAGCCGCTTTGGTAAGCGTATCATTAATCCATTGATTGACACTTTTTCCGGAGACTTCGGCTGCGATATTAATCGCCGAATGCACCTCCGGAGAAATACGCAGACTGATCTTTCCACTTGCCGGGCGCAGAGGTTCCCTGCCTTGTTTAGCACAGTAAGAAAGGTAATCATCGACTGCTTCTTCGAATGCATTGCGAAGATCGGCAACGTTGTCGGCATGGAAACCAATCACATCACGTATACCGGCGACATGCCCGACGAAGCATAAATCTTCGTCACTGTAATCAATTTTGGCGGCATAGCCCTTATAAGTCATGGTGTTCATGGGGTCACTCCTACTGCGATAAGAAAGGCCATAGCATCCTTGACCTGATAAACTTTGGCTTCCTTTTCAGGATGTGGGCGATGAAAAGAGGCCACAACCTGATTGATTTCGAATCTGACACGGGATCCGTTTCCCTCTGAGACCTTTGCACCTAAGGCAACAAACAGCGCCTCAATTTTTCGCCATTCCAGCGCTGCAGGCGTAGGTAGGGAGAAAATCTGCTGTAATGTTTTTTGGTGTCTGGCGCTTAGTGATGTCATATCAATGCCGTTTCCTTGTGAGTGTGATGCCCGCCAGGACAACTTAATGATATCATTTTTTGATATCACATCAAGGTGAATCGTATCCCTTTCATGCCTGTGCTATAGTAGCGCCCCTAATTCATCAGATGTTCAAAAAATCGCCATGTCGCCAGAATCCCAATCCACTTTTCCCGCTTACCGTTTCTCCATCGCGCCGATGCTCGACTGGACGGACAGACACTGCCGTTACTTCCTGCGTCAACTGTCTCGCCAGACGTTGCTCTATACCGAGATGGTGACGACCGGGGCGATTATTCATGGCAAAGGGGATTATCTGGCGTACAGCGACGAAGAACATCCGGTCGCGCTGCAACTGGGTGGGAGCGATCCGGCGGCGCTGGCACAGTGTGCGAAGCTGGCTGAAGCGCGCGGCTATGACGAAATCAACCTGAATGTGGGTTGCCCGTCCGATCGTGTACAGAACGGCATGTTTGGCGCGTGTCTGATGGGGGAAGCGCAACGGGTAGCCGATTGCGTGAAGGCGATGCGTGACGTGGTGTCGATTCCGGTGACCGTGAAAACGCGCATTGGTATTGATGACCAGGACAGCTATGAATTTCTGTGCGATTTCATTAATACGGTGTCTGGTCGCGGTGAGTGCGAGATGTTCATCATCCATGCGCGTAAGGCCTGGCTTTCTGGTTTAAGTCCGAAGGAAAACCGTGAAATCCCGCCGCTGGACTATCCGCGTGTGTATCAACTGAAACGCGATTTCCCACAACTGACCATGTCCATTAATGGCGGCATTAAATCGCTGGAAGAGGCGAAGGCGCACCTTGAACATATGGATGGCGTCATGGTCGGGCGTGAAGCCTATCAGAACCCCGGCATTCTGGCCGCTGTTGATCGCGAAATCTTTGGCGCCGCGACCACGGATGCCGATCCGGTAGAGGTGGTACGGGCGATGTACCCGTATATTGAGCGCGAACTGAGTCAGGGCACGTATCTGGGACATATTACGCGCCATATGCTGGGGTTGTTCCAGGGGATCCCAGGCGCGCGCCAGTGGCGCCGTTATCTGAGCGAAAATGCCCATAAAGCCGGTGCCGATATCAATGTGCTGGAGCACGCGCTGAAGCTGGTTGCGGATAAGCGGTAGAATTTCACTAAAAGTTAGTCAATTTCGCCACGCCCTGCGAAAGTTCGCGGGGCGTTATCTTTGTAAATCAATAGATTAAGTTTGGCATGATTCTTGTAATGCTCTGAGCAGAATCCATTAGGGGAGAGCATCATGCTGGAACTACTTTTTGTGCTTGGCTTTTTTATCATGCTGATGGTCACGGGCGTCTCGCTGTTGGGCATTCTGGCCGCGTTAGTTGTGGCCGCGTTCGTGATGTTCCTTGGCGGCATGTTTGCGTTGATGATTAAACTGCTGCCGTGGTTACTGCTGGCCGTTGCGGTGGTGTGGGTGATCAAAGCGATTAAATCGCCAAAAATCCCACAATATCAGCGCAATAACCGCTGGCGTTACTAAAGATGTGAGGGATACATCACAACCTGTGATTTTGGCTTTAGAACCAAATAGGAATTGAACAGCAAATCTGTCACTATTGCGCGACTAACTGATTCATCGAGCTGTACCCTACATACAGCCGAACTAAAAAAGAAAGGGCTTCCCGTGTTGCATGGGAAGCCCAATTTCTTTCAGGAACAAGGGAATCAAGGGATCAGCAAACTCGATCCCTGCGTCGCCCGACTCTCCAGCACTTCATGGGCACGCCGTGCCTCTTTCAACGGATATTTCTGAGCGTCTGGCACATCCACTTTGATCACACCGCTGGCAATCAGTGAAAACAGCTCGTTGCTGGCTTCAGTCAGTTCTTCCGCGTTGGTGATGTAACCCTGAAGAGAAGGGCGCGTGGCGTACAGCGAACCTTTTTGATTCAGAATTCCCAGATTCACGCCGGTTACCGGCCCTGATGCGTTGCCAAAGCTGACCATCAGGCCACGGCGTTGCAGACAATCCAACGAGGCTTCCCACGTGTCCTTACCGACGGAGTCATACACCACCCGAACTTTTTTGCCGCCGGTTACCTCTTTAACCCGCTCAACGATGTTCTCTTCGCGATAGTTAATCACCTGCCATGCACCGGCATCCAGCGCCCGTTGCGCCTTTTGCGCACTGCCGACGGTGCCGATCAATTTCGCGCCCAGCGCTTTCGCCCACTGACAGGCAATCAGCCCAACGCCGCCGGCGGCTGCATGGAACAGGAACGGTTCTTCAGGTTTGATTTCGTAAGTTTTGCGCAGCAAATAAAAAACGGTCAGTCCCTTCAGGAAAGAGGCGGCAGCCTGTTCATAAGAGATGGCATCAGGCAGGATAGCGGCTTTATCGGCCGGCACGTTGTGGACCGAGCTGTAAGCGCCCAGCCCGGATTGCGCATACACCACGCGATCGCCCGCTTTTATATGGCTGACGCCGCTGCCGACTTTGCTGACGACGCCCGCCGCTTCGGTCCCTAAACCGCTCGGCAGCGCGGGGGGGGGATAGAGCCCACTGCGAATATAGGTATCGATGAAGTTAATGCCGATCGCTTTGTTTTCGACCTGGATTTCGTTTGCTGCGGGATCGGCAGGGGTAAAGTCCACGGCCTGAAGCACCTCAGGACCACCATGCTTGTGAAATTCAATTCGTGTTGCCATGATTTCTCCAGTATCATCGGAAGATTAGCGTCAACTCACTTTTATCTCGGTAACTCCATTCACTATGGCAGGAAATAAACCCTTCAACAAACAACAGACTGATGTCCGTGATCGCGACCCACAGGTTGCCGGACTGAAAGTACCGCCGCACTCGATTGAAGCGGAACAGTCGGTGTTGGGCGGTTTGATGCTGGATAATGAACGCTGGGACGATGTCGCCGAGCGCGTGGTAGCGGAAGATTTTTATACCCGCCCACACCGCCATATCTTTACTGAAATGGGGCGATTGCAGGAAACCGGCAGCCCGATTGACCTGATTACGCTCGCGGAATCGCTGGAGCGACAAGGGCAACTGGACAGCGTCGGTGGTTTTGCGTATCTGGCTGAACTCTCCAAAAATACGCCAAGTGCGGCGAACATCAGCGCCTATGCGGATATCGTGCGCGAACGTGCGGTGGTGCGCGACATGATTGCCGTCGCCCATGAAATTGCCGATGCGGGTTTTGATCCGCAGGGGCGCACCAGCGAAGATTTGCTCGATCTCGCCGAGTCCCGCGTCTTTAAAATCGCCGAAAGCCGCGCCAATAAAGACGAAGGCCCGAAAAACATTGCCGATGTGCTCGATGCCACCGTTGCGCGTATCGAACAACTGTTCCAGCAACCGCACGACGGGGTGACGGGGGTTAACACCGGCTATGACGATCTCAATAAAAAGACCGCAGGCCTGCAGCCGTCGGATCTGATTATCGTCGCGGCGCGTCCGTCGATGGGTAAGACCACATTTGCGATGAACCTCGTTGAAAACGCGGCGATGTTGCAGGATAAACCGGTGCTTATCTTCAGTCTGGAAATGCCCTCTGAACAGATTATGATGCGTTCTCTGGCCTCGCTGTCCCGCGTGGATCAGACCCGTATTCGTACCGGGCAGCTGGACGATGAGGACTGGGCGCGCATTTCCGGTACGATGGGCATTCTGCTGGAAAAGCGTAATATCTATATTGATGACTCCTCCGGTCTGACGCCAACGGAAGTGCGCTCCCGCGCGCGCCGTATCGCCCGTGAACACGGCGGTATCGGGCTGATTATGATCGACTACCTGCAACTGATGCGCGTGCCGTCGCTCTCAGACAACCGTACGCTGGAGATTGCTGAAATTTCCCGCTCGCTGAAAGCGTTGGCAAAAGAGCTGCATGTGCCGGTGGTAGCGCTGTCGCAGCTTAACCGCTCGCTGGAACAACGTGCCGATAAGCGCCCGGTCAACTCCGATCTGCGTGAATCCGGCTCCATCGAACAGGATGCCGACTTGATCATGTTTATCTACCGTGACGAGGTTTATCACGAGAACAGCGATCTGAAAGGTATTGCGGAAATCATCATTGGTAAGCAGCGTAACGGCCCCATCGGGACGGTACGACTGACCTTTAACGGACAATGGTCGCGCTTCGATAATTATGCGGGACCCCAGTACGACGACGAGTAAATCCTCTCCTTCCTTTGCGCCACAGCGGTGTTGGTCGCCTTGCTGTGACTCAAATGTTTTCGAGGATTGTTTCTTTATTAAGGCAAGGAATGACAATGCAAGCGGCAACTGTCGTTATTAACCGCCGCGCTCTGCGACACAACCTGCAACGCCTGCGTGAACTGGCACCTGCCAGTAAGCTGGTTGCGGTCGTGAAAGCGAACGCTTACGGACACGGTCTGTTAGAGACTGCGCGAACGCTCCCCGATGCTGACGCTTTTGGTGTGGCACGTCTCGAAGAAGCCTTGCGTCTGCGCGCAGGGGGGATCACGCAGCCCATCCTGCTGCTGGAAGGTTTTTTTGAGGCAGCCGATCTGCCCACCATTTCCGCCCAGCATTTGCATACGGCGGTCCATAACCAGGAACAACTGGCTGCGCTGGAAGCCGCAGAACTGGATGAACCGGTGACCGTATGGATGAAACTCGACACCGGTATGCATCGTCTGGGCGTGCTTCCCGAAGAGGCGAACGCCTTCTGGCAGCGCCTGACGCAATGTAAAAATGTGCGCCAGCCAGTGAACATCGTCAGCCATTTTGCCCGCGCGGATGAGCCGGAATGCGGCGCGACTGAACGACAGCTTGATGTGTTCAATACCTTTTGTGAAGGTAAAGCGGGCCAACGCTCGATTGCCGCCTCCGGCGGGATTTTACTCTGGCCGCAGTCGCATTTTGACTGGGTTCGTCCGGGCATTATTCTCTACGGAGTGTCGCCGCTGGAAAACCAGTCCACAGGGGCAGATTTCGGCTGCCAGCCGGTCATGTCGCTGACCTCCAGCCTGATCGCGGTGCGCGAGCATAAAGTGGGCGAGCCGGTTGGCTATGGCGGAACATGGATCAGTGAACGTGATACGCGTCTTGGCGTCGTGGCGATGGGCTATGGCGATGGTTATCCACGCGCAGCGCCATCGGGAACGCCGGTACTGGTGAATGGCCGAGAAGTACCGATTGTAGGTCGCGTGGCAATGGACATGGTGTGTGTTGATCTTGGTCCACAGGCAGAAGATAAGGCCGGTGACCCGGTGATTTTATGGGGGGAAGGTCTCCCGGTTGAACGCATTGCGTCCATTACAAAAGTAAGTGCTTACGAACTGATTACTCGCCTGACCTCACGGGTGGCAATGAAGTATATCGATTAAGCGAGTGAGTGGAGTGCCGGATGGCGGCGTAAGCGCCTTATCCGGCCTACGGTCAGCAAGCATTGCAACAATCCATGCCGGATAAGCGTCAGCGCCATCCGGCAATATTCCCACCAGGCGCTCGATCTTCCTCTCCATCCGGTTTATTGTGTCTTATCCCCTGCCTGTAAACCTGGAGAACCATCGCGTGTTTCAAAAAGTTGACGCCTACGCTGGCGACCCGATTCTGTCGCTCATGGAGCGGTTCAAAGAAGATCCGCGTAGTGACAAAGTGAATCTGAGTATCGGTCTGTATTACAACGAAGACGGGATTATCCCGCAGTTGAAAGCGGTGGCGAAAGCCGAAGCGCGTCTTAACGCGCAGCCGCACGGCGCCTCGCTGTATCTGCCGATGGAAGGGTTGAATACCTATCGTCATACCATCGCGCCATTGCTGTTTGGGGCTGATCATCCGGTTCTCCAGCAGCAGCGTGTGGCGACCATCCAGACATTGGGTGGCTCTGGTGCGCTGAAAGTGGGGGCCGATTTCCTCAAGCGTTATTTCCCGGATTCCGGCGTGTGGGTCAGCGACCCGACGTGGGAAAACCATATCGCTATTTTTGAAGGGGCTGGATTTACCGTCAGCACCTATCCCTGGTACGACAATACTACCAACGGTGTGCGTTTCAACGATCTGCTGGCGACCCTGAAAAAGCTGCCTGCGCGTAGTATCGTCCTGTTGCATCCTTGCTGCCATAACCCGACGGGCGCGGATTTAACGCACGCGCAATGGGATGCGGTTATCGAAATCCTGAAAGCGGGCGATCTGATCCCGTTCCTCGATATCGCTTACCAGGGGTTTGGCGCCGGGATGGACGACGATGCTTATGCTATCCGCGCGATTGCCAGCGCCGGGCTGCCTGCCCTGGTCAGCAACTCATTCTCGAAAATCTTCTCTCTGTACGGCGAGCGCGTCGGTGGGCTTTCTGTCGTCTGTGAAGATGCCTCCACCGCAGGCCGCGTGCTGGGGCAACTGAAAGCAACCGTGCGCCGTAACTACTCCAGCCCGCCAAACTTTGGGGCGCAGGTGGTCGCGACGGTGCTCGGCGATGAGGCGTTGAAAGCGGACTGGTTAGCAGAAGTGGAGGCGATGCGTTGCCGTATTCTGGCAATGCGCCAGGAGCTGGTGAACGTGCTAACCGCTACGATTCCGGGCCGTAATTTCGACTATCTGCTGCAACAGCGCGGCATGTTCAGTTACACCGGGCTGAGCGCGGCTCAGGTCGATCGCCTGCGCGACGAGTTTGGCGTCTATCTGATTGCCAGTGGGCGTATGTGCGTGGCCGGTCTGAACGTGGCGAATGTGCAACGTGTAGCAAAAGCCTTTGCGGCGGTGATGTAATTTCTCTCAGGCCGGTTGAACCGGCCTTTTTTCTTCTATATGTGATCACCCTCTTTTTCCAGGGTTAAACCGCAGAAAATTCTTCCTTTCACCTGCCGCTGGGGTTATGGTCAGAGAGTTTGTCGAATAGTCGTACTAATAAAATCATAACTAAATGACTTCACAGGGAAAAATATGCGAAAGATCACACTGGCGTTGAGCGCCATCTGCTTACTTTTCACGTTGAACCATTCTGCCAGCGCGCTGGCTTCTTCACCTTCCCCATTAAACCCCGGCACTAACGTTGCGAAACTCGCGGAACAAGCTCCAGTTCACTGGGTTTCCGTAGCGCAGATCGAAAACAGCCTGACCGGTCGTCCGCCAATGGCCGTTGGTTTTGATATTGATGACACCGTGTTGTTTTCCAGCCCCGGATTCTGGCGTGGAAAGAAAACCTGGTCCCCGGACAGCGAAGCATATCTGAAGAATCCGGCGTTCTGGGAGAAAATGAACAACGGCTGGGATGAATTCAGTATTCCAAAAGAGGTCGCGCGCCAGTTGATCGACATGCACGTTCGTCGCGGTGACAGTATCTTTTTTATCACCGGACGTTCGCCGACCAAAACCGAAACCGTATCGAAAACGCTGGCCGATAACTTCCATATTCCGGCGGCAAATATGAATCCGGTCATTTTTGCCGGAGATAAGCCGGGTCAGAACACCAAAACGCAGTGGTTGCAGGATAAAAACATCCGCATGTTCTATGGTGACTCGGATAACGACATTACCGCCGCGCAGGATGCGGGCATTCGTGGGATCCGCATTCTGCGCGCCTCAAACTCGACCTACAGACCGTTGCCCCAGGCTGGCGCGTATGGTGAAGAGGTGATCGTAAATTCGGAGTACTAACCGGCGGGTGAGTATCTGCTGTTTTTTTAAACAAAATTGATCTGCCAGCTTTTACCTTTTGCTGTCTTGCTGCACACTGAATATACCCGTCATACTTCAAGCTGCTTATGCGTTGGCTGCACCCGATCACCCTGGTCACTTACTCAAGTAAGCTCCCGGGGACTCACAGGTTTGCCACCTTTAAGCAACTCGAATTATTTTGGGTATAGATGACATTTCAGTGGAGCATCACGCTTGCAAGGGGAATCACGATGACCAATTCGGAGTTACTGCAATACTGCATGGCGAAAATCGGCGCAGAGCAGAGTGTGCACAGTGACTGGAAAGCCACACAAATCAAAGTTGAAGATGTGCTCTTTGCCATGGTGAAAGAGGTGGAAGGTCGCCCGGCGGTGTCTCTGAAAACCAGCCCCGAACTGGCCGAGCTATTACGCCAGCAGCACAGCGACGTGCGTCCGAGCCGACATCTGAATAAAGCGCACTGGAGCACCGTCTATCTGGACGGATCGCTGCCGGATTCGCAAATTTATTATCTGGTGGATGCCTCGTATCAACAGGCGGTGAATACGCTGCCGGAAGAGAAACGCAAACTGCTGGTGGAGCCGTAAAAAACGCCGTTCAGTGTGGAAGATGAACGGCGTTTTGTCTTTTACAGCATCGGTTTCAGGAAGCGGGCCGTGTGTGAGGCTTCACATTCCGCCACGGTTTCCGGCGTACCGGAGACGAGGATTTCACCGCCGCCGCTGCCGCCTTCCGGACCGAGATCCACAATCCAGTCCGCCGTTTTAATGACGTCCAGGTTGTGCTCAATCACCACGATAGTATTGCCCTGATCGCGCAACTGATGGAGCACGTCCAGCAACTGCTGGATATCGGCAAAGTGCAGACCTGTAGTCGGTTCATCCAGAATATAGAGCGTCTGGCCGGTGCCGCGTTTGGACAGCTCGCGTGCCAGCTTCACGCGCTGCGCTTCACCGCCGGAGAGCGTTGTCGCCGACTGGCCGAGACGAATGTAGGTCAGACCGACATCCATCAGGGTTTGCAGCTTACGTGCCAGCGCCGGGACGGCATCAAAGAATTCACGCGCTTCTTCGATAGTCATATCCAGCACTTCGTGGATGGTTTTGCCCTTATACTTAATCTCCAGCGTTTCGCGGTTATAGCGCTTGCCCTTGCACTGATCGCACGGCACGTAAATATCCGGCAGGAAGTGCATCTCGACTTTAATCACGCCATCGCCCTGACAGGCTTCACAACGCCCGCCGCGAACGTTAAAACTGAAACGCCCCGGCGTATAGCCGCGTGAACGTGATTCCGGTACGCCAGCAAACAGCTCACGCACTGGCGTAAACACGCCCGTGTACGTTGCCGGGTTGGAGCGCGGCGTGCGTCCAATCGGGCTCTGATCGATGTCGATGACCTTATCAAAATGCTCCAGCCCCTGCACGTCGCGGTACGGCGCCGGTTCGGCGATGGTCGCACCGTTCAACTGGCGCTGCGCAATCGGGAACAGCGTATCGTTAATCAGGGTCGACTTACCGGAACCTGACACGCCGGTGATGCAGGTGAACAGGCCAACCGGCAGCGTCAGCGTCACGTCTTTCAGGTTGTTGCCGCGCGCACCGGTCAGTTTCAGCACTTTCTCCGGGTTCGCGGGCACGCGCTGTTTCGGCACTTCAATCTTGCGTTTGCCGCTCATGTACTGGCCGGTCAGGGACTCCGGCACCGCCATAATCGCTTCCAGCGGACCTTCGGCAACCACTTCGCCGCCGTGGACGCCGGCACCCGGACCGATATCAATCACGTGATCGGCAGCGCGAATCGCATCTTCATCGTGCTCCACCACAATTACGGTATTGCCTAGATTCCGCAGGTGAACAAGCGTCCCAAGCAGACGCTCGTTATCGCGCTGATGAAGGCCGATAGACGGCTCATCCAGCACGTACATCACGCCGACCAGACCGGCGCCAATCTGACTTGCCAGACGAATACGCTGGGCTTCGCCGCCAGAGAGCGTTTCCGCAGAACGGGACAGCGTCAGATAGTTGAGGCCAACGTTGACCAGGAACTTGAGGCGGTCGCCAATCTCTTTGAGGATTTTCTCTGCAATTTTCGCCCGCTGACCGGCGAGTTTGAGATTGTTGAAGAAGTCCATCGCATGGCCGATGCTCATGTCGGAAATGGTCGGCAGCGGCGTATTCTCAACAAAGACATGGCGCGCTTCACGACGCAGACGAGTTCCTTCACAACTGGCGCACGGGCGGTTACTGATGAACTTGGCGAGCTCTTCCCGTACCGCACTGGATTCCGTCTCTTTATAGCGGCGCTCCATGTTGTGCAGTACGCCTTCGAACGGATGGCGGCGCACGGAGGTATCGCCACGATCGTTCATATATTTGAATTCAATGCTCTCTTTACCAGAACCGTACAGTACGACTTTGTGCACGTTCGCACTCAGGCTGGACCACGGGGCTTCAACATCGAACTTGTAGTGTTCCGCCAGCGATTTCAGCATCTGGAAGTAATAGAAGTTACGGCGATCCCAGCCGCGGATGGCACCGCCTGCCAGCGACAGCTCAGGGTTCTGGATCACGCGATCGGGGTCGAAATACTGCTGTACGCCGAGGCCATCGCAGGTCGGGCAGGCGCCCGCTGGGTTGTTAAAGGAGAACAGGCGCGGTTCCAGTTCGCGCATGCTGTAGCCGCAGATCGGGCAGGCGAAGTTGGCGGAAAAGAGCAGTTCTTCTGCTTTTTCGTCATCCATATCAGCAACGACTGCCGTGCCGCCGGAAAGCTCCAGCGCGGTCTCAAACGACTCCGCCAGACGAGTGCTCAGATCGTCACGCACTTTGAAACGATCGATCACCACCTCGATAGTGTGTTTCTTCTGCAGTTCCAGCTTCGGCGGATCGGAGAGGTCACAGACTTCGCCATCGATACGGGCGCGGATATAACCCTGGCTTGCCAGGTTTTCCAGCGTTTTGGTGTGCTCGCCCTTACGCTCTTTAATCACCGGCGCCAGCAGCATCAGGCGTTTGCCCTCCGGCTGCGACAGGACGTTATCCACCATCTGACTAACGGTCTGCGCCGCCAGCGGAACATCGTGATCCGGACAGCGCGGTTCGCCAACGCGGGCAAACAGCAGACGCAGGTAGTCGTGGATTTCGGTAATGGTGCCGACCGTGGAGCGCGGGTTGTGGGACGTCGATTTCTGTTCAATTGAGATGGCGGGCGACAGCCCCTCAATGTGGTCGACATCCGGTTTTTCCATCAGCGACAGAAACTGACGTGCATAGGCGGAAAGGGATTCAACGTAACGACGCTGCCCTTCGGCATACAAGGTGTCGAAAGCGAGCGAGGATTTGCCTGACCCCGACAGCCCGGTCACGACAATCAGTTTGTCGCGGGGGATGACGAGGTTGATATTTTTGAGATTATGGGTGCGGGCGCCCCGAACTTCGATCTTATCCATTCACCTTTCCCGGATTAAACGCTTTTTTGCCTGGCGCAGCAGGGTGCCGCCGGCGATCACAAACGGTTAATTATGACACAATAAAGCCTGAATGAATATACAGTATTGGAATGCAAAACGCAGAGTCTTGTGTAACAATGTCCGGCTGAGGTTGTTTCGCGGAATCCGCGTCGCAACATAGTAAATTCGCTATTGGTAATGCTACAATCGCGCGTTTACACTTATTAAGAAACGTTTTCAGGAGACTCGATCATGGCCAGCAGAGGCGTAAATAAGGTTATTCTCGTGGGTAATCTGGGCCAGGACCCGGAAGTACGCTACATGCCGAATGGTGGCGCAGTCGCCAACATCACGCTGGCTACTTCCGAATCCTGGCGTGATAAGCAGACCGGCGAGATGAAAGAGCAGACGGAGTGGCACCGCGTTGTGCTGTTCGGCAAACTGGCGGAAGTGGCCAGCGAATATCTGCGTAAAGGTTCTCAGGTCTACATTGAAGGTCAGTTACGTACCCGTAAATGGACCGATCAGTCCGGCGTCGAGAAGTACACCACAGAAGTGGTGGTGAACGTGGGCGGCACCATGCAGATGCTGGGTGGCCGTCAGGGCGGCGGCGCACCGGCTGGTGGTCAGCAGCAGCAGGGCAGTTGGGGTCAGCCTCAGCAGCCACAGGGCGGCAGCCAGTTCAGCGGCGGCGCACAGTCTCGTCCGCAGCAGCAGTCTGCTCCGGCAGCACCGTCTAATGAGCCGCCGATGGACTTTGATGACGATATTCCATTCTGATCACGTCAGTTTAGCGCTGTGCTAAATAAAAATCACAAAGCCCCGTTTCTGACGGGGTTTTTTTTACATATACGCAAAGAAAAAATAATAGCCGAACAAACGGAAAGTTATTTTCGAAAAATTAAAAATCACATAATTCAAAAGCTAATTGATTTCTTAAAAATAAGATCACTCTACTTATAGTTATATAAATTAATGTAAAGAAACGTAATTCAGCCCAATTGAAATATTGACAAGTGAATGTGGTGTTCAAAATAATATATTGCGTTATCAATTCACCATTAATATAAATGTATTGCTTATCTCTTCTGTTAATGAGGTATTGGTAATCGCATCGATGTTTTAATTTTGTTGTGTTGGAGCTGTATATGTATCAATGGAAGATTAATTCAACATTATTAGTGCCTTTAGCATTGTCGGTCAGTATTAGTCATATTCTTTATTCTGGAAATGCATTTGCCAAAAAATATGAGCTTAATTTTATTGGTAAATCGGCTGATAAAGGGGTAAGCATCAAGGATACGATTACACAGGATAATCAGTATGACTTCGCAGTAAAGGTCGATAACCCCGATCTCCCGGAGGGGAATGGACTTGAGGTGCGTATCGGTAATGTCACCGCAGCGCAGTCGGGTGCTTATGCTATCGGTGATTACAAGGTAACTATCGATGGCAAAACGCAGATGGAACATCCCGCAGGGTTAGCCTTCTTTGGTCTTTCCGTTGAGGGTAAAGATTCTCGTGTCTCCGTAGATAACTTTACGCTTAACAATACATTTTTAGTGGGTTCGAAATACAATCATAATAATACGGCGCTTTACGCTGGCAGCGGATCTAATATAGATTTAAACGGTGGTGTCTATATACGATCTATTATTGAACATACTGAGGATGGCAAAGAGGCAACCGTTGCGAATAATGGTTTATATGCCCGTGGTGTAGGTTCTACCATAACAGCTAATGGCGGTAATGTTTATATCAATACGTATGCCAGTAACTTTAAGGAACTACTCGAAAATAATATGGGTTATCCTTCCGGCTCATCGAAAAGTGATGCTGTGAGTGCAAAAGATGGCGGGACGGTGAACATTAACCAGTCTGGTAAAAATCAGGTCAATATTTTTGGCAACCTCGATTTTGGCGAAAAGATGTATCCTAACACCAGCCAGATGAATATTACCTTGAACGGTGCAGATTCTTACTGGCACGGCCATGAAGCCAACGTACTGGATGAAAGTACCGGGAAATGGACTGGTAATCTCAATCTGACGTTAATGAATAACGCGCACTGGATCCCGGATGGTAAAGATGCGCAGATCAGCGCCATCACGCTGAAAGACGGTGGTACTGTCAACCTGCACGGCTTCAACCTGCATACCAACCAGAGCGTTAATGAAACCGTTAAAATTCACGACCTGCGTGGCAATAACGGTATTTTCCTGATTGACGTCAACACCTCGAAAACTGACGACCAGCGGCGCAACGGCAGCGACTTCATCGAAGTGGTGAGAAGTAGCACTGGCGGTACACATGCCATTGAAGCGCTGAACGTCGATAAGCTGGTCTCCCTGAAGGAAGACTTATGGGTGGCTGATGCCGCGAACAACGTTAAGTTTGAAGCTTACGACAAAATCGATATCACCAACGAGTACGTTTACGACTATAAACCGCTGCTGCGTTCCGATATCCGCGAAGGCGATCCGGCCAGCCAGTACGGCACGAACTGGTACATTACCGGGGTTTCCACCAAAGCCAGCGCCGCTAGCCATACCGCTATTGCAAATGCCAGTGTGAACTATGCGGCGGCAACCGCTCGCCTCGAAATCGACAGCCTGAATAAGCGATTGGGCGAGTTGCGTAACGATCAGCAGAAAAATGGTCTGTGGATGCGCTACAAAGGCGGCGAGCTGGAAAGCGATAAAGGCAGCTATTTCAAAACGCAGTATCACTTCTGGCAATTGGGTTACGACAATAAAGAGGAAGGAGAAAACGCCATCTGGACTCGCGGTATTGCCGCACATTACATGAAGGGCAATTCTGATTTTGATTATGGTTCTGGCGATAACAAGAGCTTTGGCGGATCGCTCTACAGCGCATGGAATCGTCCTGAGAAACAGGATTACCTGGACCTTGTTTTAAAATACAGCCATCACGACAGTGATTTTGACTATCAGAACGTGTATGGCAACAGCGGCAAAGGCGACACCAGCACCTGGTCACTTAGCGCCAGTGCGGAATATGGTCGAGAATTTACGGTCGGGAAAACGTCCTTTATCGAGCCGCAGGCACAGCTGGTTTACACTTATATTGATGACGCGCGATACACCACCAGCAGCGGTCTGAAAGTGCATCAGAAAGATATTGATAGCCTGATCGGTCGCGTCGGCGTGCGTATTGGGCACCGCTTTGAGGATCGCCCCAACAGCGATGTTTATCTGAAAGTGGACTGGCTGCATGAATTTGCCGGCGATCGCGATGTGATTGTGCGCGGTAAAGACGCCACGTTGAAAGTGACGGAAGGCGGCAGCGACAGCTGGATCAACTACGGTATTGGCACCAACGTCCAACTGACTCAGGAAAATAACTCCCGCTTGTACCTGGATCTGGAAAAATCGGCTGGCGGTGATATTGATACCAACTGGCAGGTGAATGCGGGTTTCCGGTTTGAGTGGTAATTGGGCCATATAACAATGCGTTAATCTGTCATTGCACATGAAGAAGGCCTCCCATGTCGGGAGGCCTTTTTTATCAGTCGATGCCGTCAGTGATTTACGGCACAACGGATGGGGGAGGAGCTTTTCCTCCCGCGAGAAGGCTCGGGTGAAATCAGGTTAATACCATCGGCCATTCCGGCGGAGTCTGGCTCATCACTTCGACCATCACGGATTCAATGTTGTTCCAGATGGCGGAGAGATCCATCAGGGTGATGCCGAGTAATCCCGTCGCAAACCAGCAGGCGGCGACAACCCCAAGCCCACTGCTGATCACAGCCAGACCAATGTAATCTGAGCGACGAAAACGAATATTCAATGTGCTGGCGAGAAACATGAGCACAGCGCTCAGCAGTTGCCAGCGGAGAAGAACCACGCCAGTGGTTAGGGTAGCCATGAAATATTTCCTCTGAGAGTAGCAGGTGCCCTGGACAGCGCGTCGTTTTCACGGGAGGCGTGGCGCACTCTGGCTATCGATGGGCATTCACATCAACACTAAATGAAACATTGTTTTTGTTTCATAATATTTGTGAACTATATCACGATTATGCATTCGCTCGCCAGCCTGCGCGCCTCTTTTTTGCTTGTTTTATAACCATAATTTATTTGTGGTTATGGGCTGGCCTGTGAGTACAGGTTAATCGTGGTGTCACCGGAGGGACGCAAACCGAATAAAGGTGCATTAACTCTACCTTTTCTGTTTTGTCAAAAAATAACCATTTTTAAAAATTTAGCTTAATTTCTTTTTGCGAATAGCCCGGCAAAATCTTTTTAAGAATCTACTCCTTTTAGAGAATGGATTACCCTTAATAAAATTAATCATCACTTCAGGTTTGCCTTACGGTCGAATATTATCAGCATCCCACAATATCAGACTTTTACTAATAAAAGACTGTTGCTAATATTGACAGATTCATGCAACGTAATCACCAGTGTGATTACGCATCCTGCCTTGATGATGACAGGCACATAAAATGCAGGGATATAGGGCTGAAATGAATCATCGGGCGCGACGCAGGCTGCTGAGGTTCCTTGGGATAATCATGGTGGTTTTATTACCCATGATGCTGGCGCTATGGTTTGCCCACCTGCAGGCAGTTTCTCAAATCACCAGGCAGTTAAGTACTTTCGCGAACCTGGCTTTAGATAAAACTGAGCTGGTCATTTTACAGGCGGATTTAGCCCGCGATGCGGCTGAACAGTATCAGGGACAAGTCTGTACTCCGGCACATCAACAAAGAATGTTGAATATTATCCGTGGACGCCTCTATATCAACGAGCTAATTTATGCGCAGGGCGACCGTTTTTTATGCTCTACAGTAATGACGCCAGCCGCGCCGTTTATTATGCCGACAGCAGATTATAAACGGAAACCCAACATCTCTATTTATTACTTTCGCGATACGCCTTTTTTTACCGGTTATAAAATGACGTATATGCAGCGCGGAAACTATGTCGCGGTGATCAATCCGCTGTCGTATAGCGAAGTGATGTCTGAAGACCCCACGCTGGCCTGGGGGGTCTTTGATACGGTAACTGACACCTTCTTTTCCGTTAGCGAACAGGCCTGGGCGGCACAACTTTTACCGCTGGTACGGCGTAACGAAGCGATCTTTCAGCAGGATGCGCGTTTTTATACTGTGGTTCGCTCAGACAAACGGCCGATTGCGGTGATTGTTTCCACCTCGATGCAACGGTTTTACCAGAACCGGTATCAACAACTAATGATTACGCTCCCGCTCGCGGCCATCAGCAGTTTTCTGCTGCTAATGCTCTGGTCGCGGGCGCGTCGGCGCTACGACTCCCCGCCACGAATGCTTCAGCGAGCGCTTAAACAGCGCCAGCTTTGCCTCCACTATCAGCCAATCATCGACATCAAAAATGAGAAATGTGTGGGAGCGGAGGCGTTATTGCGCTGGCCGGGATGCAAAGGCCAGGTCATGAGTCCGGTGGAATTCATTCCATTGGCAGAAAAAGAGGGGATGATCGCGCAGATAACCGACTACGTCGTGGAAGAAGTGTTCAGTGATATGGGCACGTTTCTGGCGGCAAACCCGCAGTTGTATATCTCCATCAACCTTTCCGCGTCGGATTTCCACTCTTCACGACTGATTGCCATGATTGCGGATAAAGCGCGCGAATACGGCGTGCTTGCGCAACAAATTAAAGTGGAAGTGACCGAACGAGGATTTATTGATGTGCCGAAAACCACGCCGGTGATCCAGGCATTTCGTCAGGCAGGCTATGAAGTGGCGATTGATGATTTCGGCACAGGCTACTCTAACCTGCACAACCTCTATTCCCTGAATGTCGATATTCTTAAGATCGACAAATCCTTTATCGATACGCTGACCACCAACAGTACCAGCCATCTGATTGCGGAGCATATCATTGAGATGGCGCAAAGCCTGCGTCTGAAGACGATCGCGGAAGGCGTAGAGACGGCGGACCAGGTGAGCTGGCTGCTTAAACGCGGGGTGCAGTATTGTCAGGGGTGGCACTTTGCGAAGGCGCTACCGCCGCAAGACTTTATTCACTGGTTGCAACAACCGCCCGCACTCCTGATGCAGCGCGGACAGTAACACTACAGGCGGTGGCGATAGTCGCTGGGGGTGCGATCGAATTCCCGGCGAAACACGCGAGAAAACGTCTGCTGCGACACATAGCCTAAATCCATTGCAATATCGAATATCGGTCGTTCGGTGTTGCGCAGTTCAACGGCGGCTAATAGCAGCCGGCGCTGACGGATATAGTCACCCAACGTCTGGCGCATCACTGTGCGGAACATCCTTTGTAAATACCACTTTGAATATCCAGATTTTTTCGCGACCACATCAATGTTCAGCGGTTGGTCGATATGTTCATCAATCCATTCAGTAAGCGTCTGAATAATTTGCTGATGGGACATACTGCTGCCTCCTTCTCAGTGTTCGATTCATCTTTTGTCTGCGGGCGAGTATAATTCCTCAAGTTAACTTGAGGTAAAGCGATTTATGGAAAAGAAATTACCGCGAATAAAAGCGATGCTCACGCCGGGCGAAGTGGCAAAGCGCAGCGGCGTGGCGGTTTCCGCACTGCATTTTTATGAAAGCAAGGGGCTGATCAGCAGCACCCGCAACAGCGGCAATCAGCGCAGATATCGGCGTGATGTGCTGCGTTATGTCGCGATCATCAAGATTGCACAGCGGATCGGCATCCCGCTGGCAACGATCAGTGAAGCGCTGGGCGTGCTACCAGAAGGTCATACCCTCAGCGCCAAAGAGTGGAAGCAACTCTCCTCGCAGTGGCGCGACGAACTGGATCGTCGTATTCATACGCTGGTCGCACTGCGTGATGAGCTGGACGGCTGCATTGGCTGTGGCTGTTTATCACGTAAAGACTGCCCGTTGCGTAATCCAGGGGATCGGTTGGGCGAAGAGGGGACGGGGGCGCGTCTGCTGGAAGATGAACAAAACTAAAGCGCCGCAAGGGCGCTTTAGTTTGTTTTCCGGTCTTTGTCTTTCTCTCTATCCCGCTGGTTCACGGGAGGGTTTCCCCCGACGTCAACACCCCTCATTCGAGCACGTGGTGGAGGTTCCGGTTTGTGTTGATACTGTAAGTGTAAGTCGCGTTATCCCATTTACCAGCAAATCTGACGGTTTTTTAGGCGAATTTTTTTCGCGATCTCCCATAATTTACTAGAGTGAGTTAGAGGAGATGACGGGAGAACATCATGCTGACGGTGCATCATTTAAACCAGTCCCGCTCACAGCGCATTCTCTGGGCGCTGGAGGAGTTGTCGCTGCCTTATCAGATTGTGCGCTACCAGCGTGAAAAGAGCATGCTCGCCCCACCGGCACTGAAGAAAATCCATCCACTGGGCAAATCCCCGGTTGTGGAGGATAACGGCGCGATCCTTGCCGAATCCGGCGCAATTCTTGAGTACCTGCAGGACACCTACGACCACAAAGGGCGGTTTAAACCGGATGACGCGGAGTCTACGCGCCAGTATCGCTTCTGGTTGCACTATGCCGAGGGGTCGCTGATGCCGTTGCTGTTAATGAAGCTGGTCTTTTCCGGTCTGGGGAAACCCCCCGTGCCGTTTGGTTTGCGCACGCTGGGCGGCGCGCTGGGGCAAGGCGTGCAAAAAACGTATCTCAATCCGCAACTGGAAACCCACGCACGTTTTATTGACGCGCATCTCGCCGCGCACCCGTGGTTTGCCGGGGAGCATATCAGCATGGCGGATATCCAGATGAGTTTTCCGCTGTTTGCGCTACTGGCGCGTGGCGGTATTGCCGATCTTCCCCATATTTTCGCGTGGAAAAAACGCGTGGAAATGCGTCCCGCCTGGCAACGGGCCATCCAGCAAGGCGGACCCTTTGAGATTCCTGGCGGCTGATGGCGGTTTTTTAGCCGTACTCAACCCGGCATTTGCGACGCTACCTGCAAATTATGTTGCCGGATTGCGCATTGACGATAACGTTTGCGCATCAGTTGGTGATTTCTTCAGCATTAGTGCAAGAAATGCGTAAAAAGCGGCAAAGTTCAGTTGAAAATCCCCGTATGATCGCTGGATAATCGTTTGCTTTTTTTTACTACCCGTTTTTTTATGCGCGGAGCTAAACGTTTGCTTTTTGCGACCCCCTTTTGTCGCGATCAGAGCACAGGGAGTTGACGTTGCGCTGGCAGTGGATTGTCCACCACGCATAAGAACGAATAATAAACTCTCAGGGGATGTTTTCTATGTCTACGCCTTCAGCGCGTACCGGCGGTTCGCTCGACGCCTGGTTTAAAATTTCACACCGTGGAAGCACCGTTCGTCAGGAAGTGGTGGCAGGTTTAACAACGTTTCTGGCGATGGTGTATTCCGTTATCGTCGTGCCTGGCATGTTGGGCAAAGCCGGATTTCCGCCTGCGGCGGTGTTCGTCGCGACCTGTCTGGTGGCCGGTCTGGGTTCTATCGTCATGGGGCTGTGGGCAAACCTGCCGCTGGCGATTGGTTGTGCCATCTCGCTGACCGCCTTCACCGCGTTCAGCCTGGTACTGGGCCAGCAGATTAGCGTTCCGGTTGCGCTCGGCGCGGTATTCCTGATGGGTGTGCTGTTTACCATTATCTCTGCCACCGGGATTCGTAGCTGGATCCTGCGCAATTTGCCGCAGGGCATCGCGCATGGCACCGGCATCGGTATCGGCCTGTTTTTGCTGTTGATCGCGGCGAACGGCGTGGGTCTGGTTATCAAGAATCCGCTGGACGGTCTTCCGGTGGCGCTCGGCCACTTCGCCACCTTCCCGGTGATTATGTCGCTGGTGGGGCTGGCGGTAATTATCGGTCTGGAGAAACTGAAAGTGCCGGGCGGCATTCTGCTGACCATTATCGGCATTTCTGTGGTCGGTCTGATTTTTGATCCGGCGGTGAAATTCTCCGGCATTTTCGCCATGCCGTCGCTGAGCGATGAAAACGGCAAATCGCTGATTGGCAGCCTGGATATCATGGGGGCACTGAATCCGGTTGTTCTGCCAAGCGTCCTGGCGCTGGTGATGACCGCGGTGTTTGATGCCACCGGCACCATCCGCGCTGTGGCGGGTCAGGCGAATCTGCTGGATAAAGACGGGCAGATTATCGATGGCGGTAAAGCGCTGACCACGGACTCCCTGAGCAGCGTGTTCTCCGGTCTGGTGGGGGCTGCGCCTGCCGCGGTTTACATCGAGTCGGCAGCTGGTACGGCAGCAGGCGGTAAAACCGGTCTGACGGCGATCACCGTTGGCGTGCTGTTTCTGCTGATCCTGTTCCTCTCGCCACTTTCTTACCTCGTTCCGGTGTATGCAACGGCGCCTGCGCTGATGTACGTCGGTCTGCTGATGCTGAGCAACGTGGCGAAAATCGATTTCGCAGACTTTGTCGATGCGATGGCGGGTCTGGTGACGGCGGTGTTCATCGTACTGACCTGTAACATCGTGACCGGCATCATGATCGGCTTTGCCACGCTGGTGATTGGTCGCGTGGTGTCGGGTGAGTGGCGTAAGCTGAACATCGGCACCGTGGTGATCGCCGTGGCGCTGGTGGCGTTCTATGCCGGCGGCTGGGCCATCTGATTCCTGGACCGCTCCGAAAAACGGGTGGCTTTTGCCGCCCGTTTTTATTTTCAGCACACTCTCGTTGTCTTTTGCGATACTCTGAAAAAGGTAAAATCGAGGTACGACGCCTCTCAAATACATAAGAAACATCGCAAACAGGGAACGCATGGAAATCTTCTTCACAATACTCATCATGACCCTTGTGGTCTCGCTGTCCGGGGTATTTACGCGCGTATTGCCCTTCCAGCTCCCCTTACCCCTTATGCAGATTGCGATTGGTGCGCTGTTGGCGTGGCCGACGTTTGGTCTGCACGTAGAATTTGATCCCGAACTGTTTCTGGTCCTGTTTATCCCGCCGCTGCTGTTTGCAGATGGCTGGAAGACGCCAACGCGAGAATTTCTTGAACATGGGCGAGAGATTTTCGGTCTGGCACTGGCGCTGGTGCTGGTCACCGTGGTCGGCATTGGTTTTCTGATTTACTGGCTGGTGCCGGGCATTCCGTTGATTCCGGCCTTTGCGCTGGCGGCCGTGCTGTCGCCCACCGATGCGGTTGCGCTTTCCGG
The DNA here is from genome assembly GCF_047467925.1 of Citrobacter sp. ANG330. Classification (NCBI taxonomy): domain Bacteria; kingdom Pseudomonadati; phylum Pseudomonadota; class Gammaproteobacteria; order Enterobacterales; family Enterobacteriaceae; genus Citrobacter; species Citrobacter sp. ANG330. Next base: position 86,116 of record NZ_JASJUI010000009.1, read on the forward strand.
CATTGTCGGTGAAGGGCGGATCCCGAAGAAAATCATGGGCATCCTGCAAGGCGAGGCGCTGATGAATGATGCCTCTGGCCTGGTATCACTGAAGTTTGCCGTTGCGGTGGCGATGGGCACAATGGTATTTACCGTTGGCGGCGCGACGGTGGAATTCTTTAAGGTGGCGATAGGCGGTATCCTCGCGGGCTTTGTGGTCAGTTGGCTGTACGGTCGCTCGCTGCGCTTTCTCAGCCGCTGGGGCGGCGATGAGCCAGCGACGCAAATCGTCCTGCTTTTCCTGCTGCCGTTCGCCTCTTATCTGATCGCGGAACACATTGGCGTATCGGGCATTCTGGCCGCAGTCGCTGCCGGGATGACGATCACCCGTTCCGGCGTGATGCGCCGCGCGCCGCTGGCCATGCGTCTGCGTGCCAACAGCACCTGGGCGATGCTTGAGTTTGTGTTTAACGGCATGGTCTTTTTGCTGTTGGGCCTGCAATTACCGGGCATTCTCGAGTCATCGCTGGTGGCGGCAGAGGCCGATCCGAACGTAGAAATCTGGATGCTGTTTACCGATATCATCCTGATTTATGTGGCGCTGATGCTGGTGCGTTTCGGCTGGTTGTGGACGATGAAAAACTTCAGCATGCGTTTTCTGAAAAAGAAACCAATGGAGTTTGGTTCCTGGACAACACGGGAAATTTTGATCGCCTCCTTTGCGGGCGTTCGCGGGGCTATCACCCTTGCGGGTGTCCTGTCTATCCCGCTGCTGCTGCCAGATGGCAACGTCTTCCCGGCGCGCTACGAACTGGTCTTCCTGGCCGCTGGCGTGATTCTGTTCTCGCTGTTTGTCGGCGTGATTATGCTGCCGATTCTGCTGCAACATCTGGAAGTGGCCGATCATTCTCAGCAACTGAAAGAGGAGCGGATTGCCCGTGCGGCGACGGCGGAGGTGGCGATTGTCGCCATTCAGAAGATGGAAGAGCGTCTGGCGGCGGATACCGAAGAGAACATTGATAATCAGCTGCTGACCGAGGTGAGTTCCCGCGTTATCGGTAACCTGCGGCGTCGCGCGGATGGGCGCAATGATGTTGAGAGTTCGCTCCAGGAAGAGAATCTGGAACGCCGCTTCCGCCTCGCGGCGCTGCGTTCAGAGCGGGCGGAGCTATATCACCTGCGCGCCACCCGTGAAATCAGCAATGAAACCCTGCAGAAACTGCTTCACGACCTGGATCTGCTGGAAGCACTGCTGATTGAAAACCAGTAGAACCCACAGGTTGCCTGATGGCGCTGCACTTATCAGGCCTACTGTCCACGCACATTTGTAGGCCGGATAAGGCGTCAGCCGCCATCCGTGAGATCAGTAATGAAACGGAAGCACTGCTGATTGAAAACCAGTAGAACCCACAGGTTGCCTGATGGCGCTGCGCTTATCAGGCCTACTGTCCACGCACATTTGTAGGCCGGATAAGGCGTCAGCCGCCATCCGTGAGATCAGTAATGAAACGGAAGCACTGCTGATTGAAAACCAATAGAACCCACAGGTTGCCTGATGGCGCTGCGCTTATCAGGCCTACTGTCTACGCACATTCGTAGGCCGGATAAGGCGCCAGCCGCCATCCGGCAATTCAGTTTGCGAGCCGCATTCCTGAATGCGTTTGTGATGCTTGCCGTCTTCCTTTTCGCCTCCTATTTTTGCGTAAAAAAGGAGGGGATATGTCTGATTATCGGCGTAACTACATTAACGGTGGAACATGGTTTTTTACCGTTAGCCTGCGTAATCGCAGATGTCATCTTTTAACAACACACATTGCGGTACTCAGAGAGGCTATTGGGACGGTTATAAGAAATAAACCCTTTCAAATCAACGCCTGGGTCGTTCTGCCCGAACATATGCACTGTATCTGGACTTTGCCTGACAACGAGTATGATTTTTCAGCACGTTGGCGGGCCATCAAAAAGACTTTTTCAAAGTCACTCGGTTTACAGCAAGTCTGGCAACCCCGTTTCTGGGAACACACCATTCGGGACCAGAAGGATTACCGACGACATGTTGATTATATTTATATCAATCCCGTTAAGCATGGATGGGTAACGCAGGTAAAAGACTGGCCGTATTCAACGTTTCATCGCGATGTGCGGCGAGGTTTATACCCGCAAGAGTGGGCAGGTGACATCACATCGTTACAGGCTGGTGAACGGGTGTAGGCCGGATATGGCGCTAGCCGCCATCCGGTGGCGCTACGCTTACCGGGCAACCGGGGGGACGTGCTTCGCCCAAAACCCCTCGCAGCACGATAACCACGCTTTCGCGCTGTGTGAGAGATAAACGCCTTCCCGCCAAATCATCCCTAACTCCCAGCGCAACTCGCTTTCCAGCGGGATCCAGCGTAGCGTATTTTTGTCCAGCCGTTCGCAGATGGGCTCCGGCAGAATGGCAATCCCGACGCCCGCCTGCACCATCGCCGCAAGAAAGTCCCACTGTCCGCTGCGCACTGCGATACGCGGCTTCACGTCATGTTCGCTGAATAATTGCATCAACTGGCGGCTTAACGCGAAATCTTCGTTGTAAATCAGCAGCGGATGCCCGGCCAGTGCTTCTGGTGACACGGACTGGCAGGTGGTCCACTGGCCGGAGCGAGGAACCAGCACGCAGAGCGGATGGCTGAACAACGGCAAGGTCGCCAGCCCGCTCTCTTCCTCCACCGGCAGCGCGGTCATCGCCACATCCAGCTCACCATTCATCACCGCCTGTTGCACCGTCAACCCGCCAAACTCGGAAACCTTAAGCTCTACGCCGGGGTAACGCTGGCGAAACAGGCCGATCGGTCCGGCCATCAGCATTCCCACCATAGGGGGGATGCCAAGCCGCAGCAGGCCTTTACTGAGGTGATTAATATCGCCCAGTTCCGCTTCCAGTTGGCGGAACTCAGCCAGAATCGCCAGCCCACGTTCAAACACCACCTGGCCCGTATCGGTTAACAGCAGCCTGCGACCGTCGCGGATCAACAGCGTACAGTTCAGCTCATCTTCGAGGTTTTTCAACATCTTGCTGATGGTCGGTTGGGTGACAAAGAGCTTTTCCGCTGCGCGGGTGAAGCTCTGTTGGCGCACCACTTCAACAAAATAACGCAGCGTTCTGATATCCATGAGTATTCCTTCCGACTATGCCTGCAATGATTTTAATTCATTTCAGTCATCGGCGGGGGCTCTCTATACTGGCGCTTCTTATTATTTTCAGGATGTTCCCTCATGGCTGTGGCGATCCGCCGCGTTACGCCTGCCGTTTTGCAACGACTCCAGGTTCCGGTGCAGGTCCTGCTGTATGCAGGTTTATTTCTCATTGCGCAATATCTTGTCGCCTGGCTGCATCTTCCGCTGCCCGCCAATCTGGTGGGGATGGTGCTGATGCTGGCGCTGATCGTCTGTCGTATCCTGCCTCTGAGCTGGGTGCGTGCCGGGGCGCGCTGGTTACTGGCGGAGATGCTGCTGTTCTTTGTTCCGGCCGTGGTGGCGGTAGTGAACTACGCCCATCTGCTGCTGGTGGACGGCTGGCGGATTTTTGCAGTGATTGCGATCAGCACGCTGATGGTTCTCGGTGCCACGGCGTGGGTGGTGGATAAAGTCTATCGCTATGAGATAAGCAGGGTAAACCGTGACTAATCTCCAGCTCAGCGTGCTTTGTCTGGCGATCACGCTGGTTATCTATTTTGCCAATAAACGTCTGTATCGTCGCTTTCGTAAGCTGCCGTTGATGCCGCTGGTCCTCACGCCCGCGTTGCTGGTATTGATGCTGGTGTATGGACATATTTCCTGGCAAAACTACATCGGCGAATCCCACTGGCTGCTGTGGTTGCTTGGCCCGGCAACGATCGCTTTTGCGGTGCCGGTTTACGACAATTTTGCCATTATCAAACGTCACTGGATGTCGCTGACTGCAGGCGTGGTCACCGCCACGGTGGTTGCGGTGACCAGTTCCGTCTGGCTGGCACGTTTGTTTACTCTGCCAGATGAAATCCAGCGCAGTCTGGCGGTGCGCTCGGTGACCACGCCTTTTGCCCTTGCGGCGGCTGAACCACTCGGTGGGCAGCCGGATTTAGTGGCGCTGTTTGTGGTGGTGACCGGCGTCTTTGGCATGGCGGTGGGTGACGCGCTGTTTCTGCGTTTGTCGATTCGCGAAGGAATGGCGAAAGGTGCGGGATTTGGTGCGGCCTCGCACGGCGCGGGAACGGCGCGATCGTATGAACTGGGCCAGCAGGAAGGCGTGGTTGCAAGCCTGGTGATGATGCTTTCCGGTGTGGTGATGGTACTGGTCGCCCCGCTGGTGGCAAGGCTGATGTTCTGAAAAGATTCCCCGGCCTGACTGACCGGGGAAACGCGCGTTGATTAGTGGGCGCGGCCTTGTTCGACGCCGAAGCCCGTCTGGGAACGGATAAACTGGGCACGGAACTGCTCACGTTCGCGATTGCCTTCTGCCGAGTTATCGGTGGCAGAGAAGAACCAGATCCCCAGGAATGCCACGCTGATGGAGAACAGCGCCGGGTATTCATACGGGAAGATAGCCTTTTCGTGGCCGAGGATTTGTACCCAAATGGTGGGGCCAAGAACCATCAGCACTACCGCGGTCAGCAGACCCAACCAGCCGCCCAACATCGCGCCACGCGTGGTCAGCTTCGACCAGTACATGGAAAGCAGGATAATCGGGAAGTTACAGCTCGCGGCGATAGCGAATGCCAGGCCGACCATGAAGGCGATGTTCTGATTCTCGAACAGCACGCCGAGAATAATGGCGATGACGCCCAGCACCAGCACGGTGATTTTCGATACCCGCAACTCTTCACGTTCAGTTGCGCCTTTACGGAATACGTTAGCGTACAGATCGTGTGAGACCGCAGAAGCGCCCGCCAGCGTCAGACCGGCGACCACCGCCAGAATGGTGGCGAAAGCGACGGCAGAAATAAAGCCGAGGAACAGGTTCCCGCCCACCGCATTCGCCAGGTGTACCGCCGCCATGTTGTTTCCGCCAATCAGCGCACCTGCCGCATCTTTATACGCTGGGTTCGCGCCGACCAGCATGATCGCGCCAAAGCCGATGATAAAGGTCAGGATATAGAAGTAACCCATAAAACCGGTGGCGTAGAACACGCTCTTACGCGCTTCGCGGGCATCGCTGACCGTAAAGAAGCGCATCAGAATGTGCGGTAGACCCGCTGTACCAAACATCAGGCCGAGGCCCAGCGAGAGCGCGGAAATCGGGTCTTTCACCAGCCCGCCAGGGCTCATGATCGCAGAGCCTTTCGGGTGGACCGCCATCGCCTCGGTGAACAGGTTATTGAAGCTAAAGCCAACGTGTTTCATCACCATAAAGGCCATAAAGCTGGCGCCGAACAGCAGCAGAACGGCTTTGATGATCTGCACCCACGTGGTCGCCAGCATGCCGCCGAACAGCACGTACATCATCATCAGCACGCCGACCAGCACCACCGCAATGTGGTAGTTCAGGCCGAACAGCAGTTCAATCAGTTTGCCCGCACCGACCATCTGTGCAATCAGATAAAGGGCAACCACCACCAGCGAACCGCAGGCCGACAGAATACGGATCGGACCTTGCTTCAGGCGATAAGAGGCTACATCGGCAAAGGTATAGCGCCCGAGATTACGCAGGCGTTCAGCGATCAGGAACAGGATGATTGGCCAGCCGACGAGGAAGCCCAGCGAGTAGATCAGCCCGTCATAGCCGGAGGTAAACACCAGTGCGGAGATCCCGAGGAACGACGCTGCCGACATGTAATCGCCCGCAATCGCCAGTCCGTTCTGGAAACCGGTGATATTCCCGCCCGCCGTGTAGTAGTCGCTGCGTGAACGGACGCGTTTAGAGGCCCAGTAGGTAATACCCAGCGTAAACACAACGAAAATCAGAAACATGACAATCGCCTGCCAGTTGGTTGGCTGGCGTTGTACTGCACCGCTAATCGCATCCGCCGCGTTGGCCGCGAAGGGTAGTGTGGCGGCAAGCGCCGTCAGGACTCTCTTCATGATGCATTAACCTCTTGCAGTACCGCATTGTTAAGACGGTCAAATTCGCCGTTCGCCCGCCAGATATAAATACCGGTCAGCACGAAGGAGATCAGAATGACCCCCACGCCAATTGGAATGCCCCGGGTGACGCTGGTTCCCTCATGAAGCGGGGTCCCCAGCCAGCCAGGCGCAAAGGCAATCAACAGAATAAAGCTGATATAGACCACCAGCATGATGATCGACAGTATCGTGGCAAACCGTTGCCGTTTTTCAACTAACTCCCTGAAACGCGCACTGTCTTCTATCCGCTGATAAATATTGTCATTCATCACAGAGCTCTCCAGAGGCCCCTTCGTCTTTCGCGCCACAGGTGCGTTGGGCGCACTTCGCTCACCCCAGTCACACAGTTGAACTATGCAACTGGGGATGTGCTCGCTTGCCGCCTTCCTGTGACACGAAATCCTTTGGGGAGGTTTTTATATTTTCCCTCCCGGTGAAGAGAGGGTAGGGTCAGAACTTGCAGGGGCGTAGGCCGGATAAGCGCAGCGCCATCCGGCATATTTTTTGTTATGAAGGCATCGCGATGGCCTGCTTCTCTTCGAGCAGTTTCTCTACCACGCCAGGATCGGCGAGGGTCGAGGTATCGCCCAGATTGCTGGTATCGCCTGCCGCTATCTTGCGCAAAATACGGCGCATGATTTTGCCGGAGCGGGTTTTTGGCAGTGAGTCGGTCCAGTGCAGCACGTCTGGCGTCGCCAGCGGGCCAATCTCTTTACGCACCCAGTTGCGCACTTCAGCGTACAACTCAGGGGACGGCTCTTCGCCGTGATTCAGCGTCACATAGGCATAAATCGCCTGGCCCTTGATGTTGTGCGGAATGCCGACCACCGCCGCTTCAGCGATCTTCGGATGCGCCACCAGTGCGGATTCAATTTCCGCCGTACCCAGACGGTGACCGGAGACGTTCAGCACGTCATCGACGCGACCGGTGATCCAGTAGTAACCGTCTTCGTCACGACGCGCGCCGTCGCCGCTGAAGTACATGTTTTTAAAGGTCGAGAAGTAGGTTTGCTCAAAGCGTTCGTGATCGCCGAACAGCGTACGCGCCTGTCCCGGCCAGGAGTCGGTGATCACCAGGTTGCCTTCGGTAGCCCCTTCCTGCGGATGGCCTTCGTTGTCCACCAGCGCTGGCTGCACGCCGAAGAACGGACGCGTGGCGGAACCGGCTTTCAGTTCGGTCGCGCCGGGCAGCGGGGTGATCATGAATCCCCCGGTTTCGGTCTGCCACCAGGTATCCACCACCGGGCATTTTTCGTTACCGATTTTCTTCCAGTACCACTCCCACGCTTCCGGGTTGATAGGCTCGCCAACGGAACCCAGAATGCGCAGCGATGAGCGGTCGGTGCCCTCAATTGCCTTATCGCCTTCTGCCATCAGCGCGCGGATTGCCGTCGGCGCGGTATACAGAATATTGACCTTATGCTTATCCACTACCTGGCTCATGCGCGCCGGGGTCGGCCAGTTCGGCACCCCTTCGAACATCAGCGTCGTGGCGCCACAGGCCAGCGGGCCATACAGCAGATAACTGTGACCGGTAACCCAACCCACGTCGGCGGTACACCAGTAGATATCACCCGGATGGTAGTCAAATACATATTTAAAGGTCGTGGCGGCATACACCAGATAACCGCCGGTGGTGTGCAACACGCCCTTCGGTTTACCGGTGGAGCCCGAGGTATAGAGGATGAACAGCGGATCTTCAGCGTTCATCTCTGCGGGCTGATGTTCAGCGCTGGCTTTTTCAATCAGATCGCTCCACCACAGGTCGCGACCTTCTTGCCACTCGATGTTGCCACCGGTGCGCTTGAGTACGACCACGTGTTCGATGGTTTTCACGTTCGGGTTTTTCAGCGCGTCGTCGACGTTTTTCTTCAGCGGAATGCTGCGACCGGCACGTACGCCTTCATCGGCAGTGATCACCAGCTTCGAACTGGAATCAATGATGCGCCCGGCGACCGCTTCCGGCGAGAAACCACCGAAGATCACTGAATGCACGGCACCAATGCGCGCGCAGGCCAGCATTGCAACGGCGGCTTCTGGCACCATCGGCATATAGATTGCCACCACATCGCCTTTTTTAATCCCCAGATCCTGCAGGGTATTGGCGAAACGGCAGACATCGCGATGCAGCTCGCGATAGCTTATGTGTTTGCTCTGCGAGGCGTCATCGCCTTCCCAGATGATGGCGGTGTTGTCGCCATTGTCGGCCAGATGACGGTCCAGGCAGTTTGCCGCCAGGTTCAGCGTGCCGTCCTCATACCATTTAATGGACACATTGCCCGGCGCGAAAGAGGTGTTTTTTACTTTCTGATACGGCGTGATCCAGTCGAGAATTTTTCCCTGCTCACCCCAAAAGGTATCGGGTTCGTTAATAGATTGTTGGTACTTAGCCTCATACTGCTCCGGGTTTATCAGGCAACGATCCGCAATGTTAGCGGGAATAGCGTGTTTATGAATTTGGCTCATGGCTTTTGTTCTCCTTGTAGGATGTTAATAATATGTCTCATAAACGTTAAAAGTAGGGGTTTTGGCAGTTTTGTTTAGCTTTTGCGCGACAGATCACGCAATACAGGAATTGTGCAAATAAGCGGCAATACGTTTTTTGAAGGAAACCAACAAAAGTTGCTTAAATCTTTCGGTTACAGAGGGTTATGTTAATTTTTTAAGAAAGGCGATCGGGGTCTAAAAACTGGAAAGGAGTAGCTAAAAACCGGCCTGACTAACTCTAAAGTGGTATTTTACATACACTTACAATTGACTAAAGACAACATTTTGAGTGTGGTTTTTTGTTACATCTGGATAGGGCAATGTCATGGCGGTGTGTGTGGTTATCGTCATGGATAGAATAAAAAAGAACCGTCATTGAACACAATGGCGCAATCTGGATGAGACCTCTATGGCAAGGATTACACTACGCGCACGCCGTTTCTTCAGCCTGATCGTACCGCTGTTTTTCATTTCTGCGGTTTATGCTGAGCAAACGCCCGAACCCGCAAAGACTGTTACTGTTGAAGCGAAGAATGACGTCTTCGCCCCTCAGCATCCTGATCAATACCTCTCATGGAAAGCCACGTCAGAACAAGCAAAACGTGAAGACGCGTTGGCTGAAGATCCCCGTCTGGTGATCTTGTGGGCGGGGTATCCTTTCTCCCGTGATTACAACAAACCGCGTGGGCACGCTTATGCGGTGACCGATGTGCGTGAAACCTTACGTACCGGCGCACCGAAAAATGCCGAAGATGGCCCGCTGCCGATGGCCTGCTGGAGCTGCAAAAGCCCGGACGTGGCGCGTTTGATCCAGAAAGACGGTGAAGACGGTTACTTCCACGGTAAATGGGCGCGTGGCGGCCCGGAAATTGTGAATAATTTAGGCTGCGGCGACTGCCATAACACCGCATCACCGGACTTTGCGAAGGGCAAACCGGAGCTGACGCTGTCTCGTCCGTATGCCGAACGCGCGATGGAAACCATCGGCAAGCCGTTCGATAAAGCCAGCCGTTTCGATCAGCAGTCGATGGTTTGCGGTCAGTGCCATGTGGAATACTATTTTGACGGCAAGAACAAAGCCGTTAAGTTCCCGTGGGATGACGGCATGAAAGTCGAGGACATGGAGAAATATTACGACGCCATTGCTTTCTCCGACTGGACCAACTCACTGTCTAAAACCCCCATGCTGAAAGCGCAGCATCCGGAGTATGAAACCTGGAGCGCGGGTATCCACGGCAAAAATAACGTGACCTGTATCGATTGTCATATGCCGAAAGTGCAGAACGCGGAAGGCAAACTCTACACCGACCATAAGATTGGCAACCCGTTCGACAACTTCCCGCAGACCTGTGCGAACTGCCACACCCAGGACAAAGCCGCCCTGCAAAATGTGGTTGCCGAGCGTAAGAAAGCAATCAACGAGCTGAAAATCAAAGTCGAAGATCAATTGGTTCACGCGCACTTCGAAGCGAAAGCGGCCTGGGATGCCGGGGCGACGGAAGCCGAGATGAAGCCGATTCTGGAAGATATCCGTCACGCACAGTGGCGCTGGGACCTGTCGATTGCTTCGCACGGCATCCATATGCATGCGCCTGAAGAAGGGCTGCGGATGTTAGGCAGCGCGATGGATAAAGCGGCGGATGCCCGAACCAAACTGGCGCGTTTGCTGGCAACCAAAGGGATCACCCATGAAATCGCGATCCCGGATATCTCTACCAAAGAGAAAGCCCAGGCGGCCATTGGCCTGAATATGCAGCAGATTAACGCCGAGAAGCAGGACTTCATCAAAACGGTGATTCCGCAGTGGGAAGAGCAGGCGCGTAAAAACGGTCTGTTAAGCCAATAACCTCACATGTGACAAATTTGCCGGATGACAGCGCACGCGCATTATCCGGCCTACGGAAGTCTTGTAGGCCTGATAAGCGTAGCGCCATCAGGCATTATGCAACGGAGTGAATATGAGCGTATTACGTTCGTTATTAACTGCTGGGGTGCTGGCGACAGGTCTGTTATGGAGCCTGAGCGGGATAACCGCCACGCCAACGCCTCAGGAATCGGAACGCTGGGAGGTGACGCCGCAGCGTAGCCCGGATGCCGCGTGTCTGGACTGTCACAAGCCGGATACCGAAGGGATGCATGGCAAACATGCCTCCGTCACCAATCCGAACAATAAACTACCGGTCACCTGTACCAACTGTCACGGTCAGCCGTCACCTCAGCACCGCGAAGGGGTGAAGGATGTGATGCGCTTTAACGAGCCGATGTACAACGTGGAACAGCAAAACAGCGTCTGTATGTCCTGTCACCTGCCTGAGCAGTTGCAAAAAGCGTTCTGGCCGCACGATGTTCACGTGACTAAAGTCGCCTGCGCCAGCTGTCACTCGCTGCATCCGAAGCAAGACACGATGCAGACGTTAAGCGATAAAGGACGGATTAAAATTTGCGTCGATTGCCACAGCGATCAGCGTAACAATCCGAACTTCAATCCGGCGTCTGTGCCCTTGCTTAAGGAGCATCCATGAGTTGCTCTCGTCGCCAGTTCATCACCGGCGTCGGCGCGCTGGTGGCCGTCAGCGGTACTGCAGGACGCGTGGTGGCGAAGACGTTGAATATCAACGGCGTGCGTTACGGCATGGTGCATGATGAGTCATTATGCATCGGCTGTACCGCTTGTATGGATGCCTGTCGGGAAGTGAACAACGTGCCGGAAGGCGTGTCGCGACTCACGATCATTCGCAGCGAGCCGCTGGGTACATTTCCGGATGTGAAGTACCGTTTCTTCCGTCATTCGTGCCAGCACTGCGATCACGCGCCGTGTGTTGATGTTTGCCCGACCGGCGCGTCATATCGCGATGCCGCTAATGGCATCGTGGATGTGAATCCGGATCTCTGCGTCGGCTGTCAGTACTGTATCGCCGCCTGTCCGTACCGTGTGCGCTTTATCCATCCGGTGACCAAAACGGCGGATAAGTGCGATTTCTGCCGCAAAACCAACCTGAAAGCAGGCAAACTGCCGGCCTGCGTCGAGTCTTGCCCGACGAAGGCGCTGACGTTTGGTAACCTGGACGATCCCAACAGCGATATTTCCCGGCTGCTGCGACAGAAAACGACCTACCGCTACAAGCTGGCACTGGGGACGAAACCGAAGGTCTACCGCGTTCCCTTTAAATTTGGGGAGGTGAGCCAATGACAAACGCATCTGCTTTCCATTTTGAATCGCTGGTGTGGGACTGGCCCATCGCCATCTACCTGTTTCTGATCGGAATCTCCGCCGGGCTGGTGACGCTGGCTATTCTGCTGCGCCGTTTCCATCCGCAGGCGGGTGGAGCGGACAGTACGCTACTGCGCACCACGCTGGTGGTGGGTCCTGGGGCGATTATTCTCGGCCTGCTGATTCTGGTCTTTCACCTGACGCGACCCTGGACCTTCTGGAAACTGATGTTCCATTACAGCTTTACGTCGGTGATGTCGATGGGAGTCATGCTGTTCCAGCTCTATATGGTGGTCTTGATTCTGTGGCTGGCAAAAATCTTTGAAAAAGAGGTGATTGCGCTGCAACAGCGTTGGCTGCCGCGTCTGGGACTGGTGCAGAAGGGGTTGACGCTGTTGACGCCGTTCCATCGCGGGCTTGAGACGCTGATGCTGGTCCTGGCGGTGCTGCTGGGGGCGTATACCGGGTTCCTGCTGTCGGCGCTGAAATCCTATCCGTTCCTCAATAATCCGATCCTGCCGGTGCTGTTCCTGTTCTCGGGGATCTCCTCCGGTGCGGCAGTGGCGCTGATTGCGATGGCTCTGCGCCAGCGCGGGAATCCCCACAGTACCGAAGCGCACTTTGTTCACCGTATGGAAACGCCGGTGGTGTGGCTGGAAATTTTCCTGCTGGCGGCGTTCTTCGTCGGGTTGGCGCTGGGGGATGACGGTAAAATGCGTGCGCTGTCGGCGGCGCTGGGCGGCGGATTCTGGACCTGGTGGTTCTGGCTGGGCGTCGCGGGATTAGGACTGATCGTTCCGATGCTGCTCAAACCCTGGGCCAATCGCGGTTCGACGTTTCATGGTGTGCTGGCGGTATGTGGTGCCAGTCTGACGGGCGTGCTGTTACTGCGCTTTTTCATTCTGTATGCGGGACAGCTAACCGTAGCGTAAGGTGATTTCTGGACGTACTCCTTCCTGAAGCCGGTTTTCTGGCATTGTTATTAAGCCTCGGGGTCAACGTGATGACCCCGCTTGCCACGCTGGTGGGTATTCAGCGGCGCTGGCGGGGCGTTATGCGTCTGTCGAGTGTGGGCGTCTGGGCGCAATTTGTGTGCCTGCTACTTGCCTTCTTGATTCTGGTCTTCTGCTTTCTGACCAGCGATTTCTCAGTTATCTATGTGGCGCAACACAGCCATAGCCTGCTGTCATGGGGACTCAAACTGGCGGCGGTGTGGGGCGGTCATGAAGGTTCACTGCTGTTGTGGGTGCTGTTTTTGTCCGGCTGGAGCGCGCTGTTTGCCTGGCGATATCGCCGCGAATCTGCCCCCTTATTCCCGCTTACCGTCGGTATGCTCTGCGCAATTACCGCTTTTCTGCTGCTGTTTATCGTGTTCTGGTCCGATCCGTTTGTTCGCCTCTTTCCGCCGGCGATAGAAGGACGCGATCTCAACCCGATGCTGCAGCATCCGGGACTGATTCTTCATCCCCCTCTGCTGTATCTTGGTTACGGAGGATTGATGGTGGCGGCCGGTATGGCGCTGGCTTCACTCCTGCAAGGCGATTTAACAAAGAGGGCGGCCTGGGTGTGCTGGCGCTGGGCGCTGCCCGGCTGGTGCGCATTGACGCTCGGTATCATTCTTGGCTCCTGGTGGGCCTACTGCGAACTGGGCTGGGGCGGCTGGTGGTTCTGGGACCCGGTAGAAAACGCCTCTTTATTACCCTGGCTTTCCGCCACTGCGTTGTTGCACTGTCTGCATGTGTCGCGTGAACGCGGAATATTCCGCCATGGGTCGCTGCTGCTGGCGATCGTCACCCTGATCCTCTCGTTACTGGGAACGCTGATTGTCCGCTCCGGTATTCTCGTTTCCGTCCACGCTTTTGCGCTGGATAACGTGCGCGCCGTACCGCTGTTTGTGCTCTTTGCCACTCTGAGTCTGGCCTCGCTTGGCCTGTACGCGTGGAAAGCGCGGATTAACCCACAAACAGTTCAGTTGGGCGGCTGGTCGCGCGAGATGCTCATTCTGGCTACATTACTGCTGTTTTGCGCGGTGCTGCTGATCGTGCTGATTGGCACGCTCTACCCGATGATTTATGGCCTGCTGGGCTGGGGACGGCTCTCCGTTGGCGCGCCCTATTTTAACCGCGCCACCTTGCCGTTTGGTCTATTGATGCTGGTGGTGATCGTTATTACGATGGTCAGAATCCGGAAGGGGACCGTACGCCGCCAGCTCCCGGCGCTGCTGGCGCACGCTGGCGTATTGGTTTTTGCTGCGGGGATACTCTTCTCCAGCGGCAGTCGTCAGGAGATAAGCCTTAACCTGAGCCCGGGGCAGCAGGTTGAACTGGCGGGTTACACCTTCCGCTTTGAACGGCTGGATCTGGCCGCGAAAGGGAACTACACCACCGAAAAGGCGCTTATTACGCTGTGGCAGGGCGACAAACGAATAGGTAGCCTGACGCCCGAGCGGCGCTTTTATTCCGCCCGCCGCCAGCAGATGATGGAGCCTGGCATTCGCTGGGATCTGCTTCATGACTGGTATGCGGTGATGGGGGAAAAAACGGGCGAGGAGCGGTATGCCATACGCTTTTATGTTCAAAGCGGCGTGCGCTGGATCTGGGGTGGTGGGCTGTTGATGATTGCCGGTGCGCTACTGAGCGGCTGGCGGGGGAGAAGGCACGATGCGTAGTCTTATCTGCGATGTGCCGGATGGCGGCGTACACGCCTTATCCGGCCTACTTAAGCACTGCGTAGGCCTGATAAGCGCAGCGCCATCAGGCACAATCATTGCGTTTATCTTACTGTTGGTTGTCTCCTTTTCCGCCCACGCTCAGGTGGTCGATACCTGGGCTTTTGATAACCCGCAGCAACAGGAAAAGGCGTTGTCGATCGCCAGCCAGTTACGCTGCCCGCAGTGTCAGAATCAAAACTTGCTGGAATCCAATGCGCCGGTTGCTGTCAGCATGCGCCATCAGGTCTATGCGATGGTGGCGGAAGGGAAAGATGAAGCCGAAATCACGGCCTGGATGACGGCACGGTATGGTGATTTTGTTCGCTATAATCCGCCGCTGACCTCGCAAACCCTGTTGCTGTGGGCGCTGCCGTGCCTGCTGTTGCTGCTGGTTGGAGTGATTTTGTGGCGCGTCAGCAGGCGAAAAGGGGGGCAACGATGAGACAACCTGAACCGTCGCGCCCAATGCCTGTCAAACGGCTGGCGCTGGCGGTATTGCTGATGGTCATCGTCTGTCTGTGCGGCTATCTGCTGTCACCGAAATGGCAGGCCGTGCGCAATGAACAACAGCGGCTGGCCGATCCGTTACATGCCTTTGCTGAAACCTCCACGCCGGAAGCCCAACTGTTAGCCCTGCAAAAGCAGATTCGCGCCAACCCGCAGGACAGCGAAAAGTGGGCGCTGCTTGGCGAGTATTATCTGTGGCGAAACGATTACGAGAATGCGCTGCTGGCGTACCGGCAGGCGCTACGTATTCGCGGGGAGAATGCGGAGATCTATTCGGCGCTGGCGACCGTCCTCTATTACCAGGCAGGTCTGCACATGACGCCGCCGACACGCGAGATGATCGATAAAGCGCTGGTGCTGGATGCAAACGAAGTCACCGCGATGATGCTGCTGGCTTCGGATGCCTTTATGCAGGCCGATTACAAACAGGCGATAGTGCAGTGGCAAAAAGTCCTGGATTTGAATTCACCGCGGGTGAATCGCGTACAGCTGATAGATTCAATTAATATGGCGAAGTTGTTACAGAATCGGCAGAAATAGTTTTGTCATTTTTATCATTTATCTGTCTAAAAAACAGGCAAATAGACATCGCAGGAAAAATAATTCACTGTGGTTATAATTCAAAAATGGAGATTTAAAAATCTTTCCATAACAAATAGTTATTCATTATAAATGGGCTAAACTCGCGTTATTATGCATTATTTCAGCGAAAAGCCCTGTTCTTAAAGGGTTGCGTAAGATGCCCTGCAAATGGTACTGATTATACACCCGTCGTACTTCACGCTGTAGATGTGTTGGCTTCCTGCAACGTGAAGTATTGAGGGGATAAGCGTTTAAAAATTCTACTAACCAACGCAACACAATTCATACCCTTTCAGTATGTATCCATTCCTGTGCGATGAACAGGAGTGGCGTTCCATTGAGGAAGTCCGTCGTTATGAAAAGTTTTAAACTGAGCCTGGCCTGGCAGATATTGATTGCCATGGTGCTTGGCATTCTACTCGGCAGTTACTTGCATTATCACAGCGACAGCCGCGAGTGGCTGATTGCTAACCTGCTCTCTCCGGCAGGCGATATCTTTATCCATCTGATTAAAATGATCGTCGTGCCGATTGTGATCTCCACGCTGATTGTCGGGATTGCCGGTGTCGGCGATGCGAAACAACTGGGACGTATCGGCGCGAAAACCATTCTCTATTTCGAAGTGATCACGACGATTGCCATTATCCTCGGGATTACGCTGGCGAACGTGTTCCAGCCAGGCTCCGGCATTGATATGTCGCAACTGGCGACCGTGGATATTTCGAAATACCAGAACACGACGGCAGAGGTGCAGAGCCACGCGCATGGCCTGATGGGCACCATTCTGTCGCTGGTGCCGACGAACATTGTCGCCTCAATGGCGAAAGGCGATATGCTGCCGATTATCTTCTTCTCAGTGCTGTTTGGTCTGGGCCTTTCCTCACTACCGGCCACACACCGTGAGCCGCTGGTGACGGTGTTCCGTTCCATCTCCGAAACCATGTTCAAAGTGACGCACATGGTCATGCGTTACGCGCCGGTCGGGGTGTTCGCGCTGATCGCTGTGACCGTGGCGAACTTCGGTTTTGCCTCGCTGTGGCCGCTGGCGAAGCTGGTGCTGTTGGTTCACTTCGCGATCCTGTTCTTTGCGCTGGTGGTGCTGGGTATCGTCGCGCGTATTTGTGGACTGAGTATCTGGATCCTTATCCGTATTCTGAAAGATGAGTTGATTCTGGCTTACTCAACCGCCAGTTCGGAGAGCGTACTGCCGCGGATTATCGAGAAGATGGAAGCCTACGGCGCGCCTGCATCTATCACCAGTTTCGTGGTGCCGACCGGCTACTCGTTTAACCTTGATGGCTCTACGCTGTACCAGAGTATTGCGGCCATCTTCATTGCGCAGCTTTACGGTATCGATCTGTCGCTGTGGCAGGAAATCGTGCTGGTGCTGACGCTGATGGTGACCTCGAAAGGGATTGCCGGCGTGCCGGGGGTCTCCTTCGTGGTTCTGCTGGCAACATTAGGCAGCGTGGGCATCCCCCTGGAAGGGCTGGCCTTTATTGCCGGTGTAGACCGTATTCTCGATATGGCGCGTACAGCGCTGAACGTGGTGGGGAATGCGTTGGCGGTATTGGTTATCGCCAAGTGGGAACACAAATTTGACCGTAAAAAAGCGCTGGCGTATGAGCGCGAAGTCCTGGGTAAATTCGACAAGACCGCCCAGTAACGGTTAACGGATTGCCGGATGGCGACTGCGTCTTATCCGGCCTACGGGTCGGTATCGCTTGTGCCGGATGGCGACTGCGCCTTATCCGGCCTACGGGTCGGTATCGCTGGTGCCGGATGGCGACTGCGTCTTATCCGGCCTACGGGTCGGTATCGCTTGTGCCGGATGGCGACTGCGTCTTATCCGGCCTACGGGTCGGTATCGCTTATGCCGGATGGCGACTGCGTCTTATCCGGCCTACGGGTCGGTATCGCTTGTGCCGGATGGCGACTGCGCCTTATCCGGCCTACGGGTCGGCATCGCTTGTGCCGGATGGCGACTGCGTCTTATCCGGCCTACGGGTCGGTATCGCTTGTGCCGGATGGCGACTGCGTCTTATCCGGCCTACGGGTCGGCATCGCTTGTGCCGGATGGCAACTGCGCCTTGTCCGGCCTACGAGTCGGCATCGCTTGTAGGCCTGATAAGCAAAGCGCCATCAGGCAATCTGAATCATCCGTTCGTCAACTTCTCAAATTCTTCGCAGCCGGTATCAAACCCTTCGGTACAGCTCAGATTTAACCAGTGCAGCGCCTTCTGTTTATTCTTCTCAATAAAGCCCTGTTCGCCGTTCAGAAACATCATTCCCGCCCAGTATTCGGAATAGCCGGTGCGAGAGATGGCGGAACTGCGCTTGAAGTACCATGTAGCTTTATCATCATCAGCCTGAATCCCGACGCCGTTGGCGTAAATCAGACCGAGCAACATCTGCGCATCTACGGCGACATCACTCTCCAGATTTTCAGAGGCGTTTTGCAGCAGGGAGATGGCTTTGGGGTAATCGGTTTTACCGGCCTGCGTATTCACCAGAATGCGTGCCAGCGTAATTTCACCCGCTTTACTGCCCGCCCGGGCGGCCTTCTCTGCCAGCATTTTCGCTTCCGGGTAATCCAGACTCACCGGGTTAGTGATTTTTATCTGCGCCAGTAGCGCACAGGCATCCGCATCGCCATTGTCAGCAGATTTCTGTGCCCAGTATTCGGCTTTGCTCAAATCGCCGAAGCTAAACCAGCTGTCAGCAAGGTAATATTGCGCGCGTTTGTCACCGGCCTCTGCGGCCTGCAAATACTGGCTTCCTGGCTCAGGATCGGCAGCACGGGCAAAGAATGTCATCAATAACATCAATGCAAGAAGTGGTTTCATTATTAAGTTTTAATTAGGGTACGGAAGGGACAGTATAAAGAGATCCTATGGATAAAAAAACAGCCTCCGGTAACGTGAGGCTGTTGGAGAAGCATCGTTTATGCCGTCTTATCCGACCCACAACGCAAGCGCTCTGTAGGCCGGATAAGGCATTCATGCCGCCATCCGGCGGATCACCCCATTGCGGTTTCGCGCAGGCGGGTCTTCAGCTTGTTGTATTCATCAATTACGTATTGTTCGGCGGCGGACTGATTGGCAATCGGCTCCACGCGCACGGCGCAATACTTGTACTCTGGCGTTTTGGTAATCGGGCTTAAGTTCTCGGTCACCAGCTCGTTACAGGCGCCAATCCACCACTGGTAGGTCATATAGATAGCCCCTTTGTTCGGGCGTTCGCTGACCTGCGCACGGGTGATAATTTTGCCTTTACGCGAGTGAACCCACACCAGCGCTTCATCTTCAATACCCAGACGCGCCGCGTCGGCCGCGTTGATTTGCGCATAGCCCGGTTCGTCCGCCAGCGCGGCCAGGGCCGCACAGTTACCGGTCATCGAACGACAGGAGTAGTGGCCGACTTCACGCACCGTCGACAGTACCATCGGGTACTCGTCAGTGAGTTTGTCGATGGGCGCAACCCAGTCACAGGTGAAGAACTGCGCCATGCCGTTCGGGGTATCAAATTTCTCTTTAAAGAGGTAAGACGTTCCCTGATCGGCGTCTGACGTGTCGCGGCAGGGCCACTGGATGTAGCCCAGTTCGCCCATTTTCTCGTAAGTCGCCCCATAGAAATCCGGGCACAGATGACGCAACTCATCCCAGATCTCCTGGGTGTTGTTGTAGTGCATCGGATACCCCATCCGGGTGGCGATCTCACTGATGATTTGCCAGTCAGTTTTCAGATCCCACTTCGGCTCAACGGCTTTAAAGAAGCGCTGGAAGCCACGGTCAGCAGCGGTAAAGACCCCTTCATGCTCGCCCCACGACGTCGACGGTAAAATGACATCCGCCGCCGATGCGGTTTTGGTCATAAAGATGTCCTGTACGATGACCAGTTCCAGATCCTCAAAGCCTTTGCGCACTGCGGAGAGTTCCGCATCGGTTTGCAGCGGATCTTCACCCATGATATAGGCTGCACGTACTTCGCCATGCGCCGCACGGTGCGGCAGCTCGCTGATGCGATAGCCGGTGTGAGCGGGCAGGCTGTCCACGCCCCACGCTTTGGCGAATTTCTCGCGGTTAGCCGGATCTTTCACGTACTGATAGCCCGGATAGGTATCCGGCAGCGCACCCATATCACACGCGCCCTGAACGTTGTTCTGGCCACGTACCGGGTTAACGCCGACGCTGGGCTTACCGAGGTTGCCGGTCAGCATCGCGAGGCTGGTCAGTGAACGCACGGTTTCCACGCCCTGATAGAACTGGGTAACGCCCATGCCCCACAGGATGGTCGCGCTTTTCGCGCCGGCATACATCCGCGCCGCCTGGCGAATCTCACTGGCGCTGACGCCCGTGATCGCCTCGACGGACTCCGGCGTATAGCCTTCGACAATCTTGCGGTACTCTTCAAATCCTTCCGTACGGGAGGCGACGAACGCCTGGTCGTACAGGTTTTCTTCAATAATGACATGGCCCATCGCGTTCAACAGCGCGATATTCGAGCCGTTTCGCAGTGCGATGTGCATGTCGGCAATGCGCGCGGTTTCAATTTTGCGCGGATCGCAGACGATAATTTTCGCCCCGTTACGTTTAGCGTTAATCACGTGATTCGCCACGATAGGGTGGGAATCCGCCGGGTTGTAGCCGAAGATAAACACTAAATCGGTATTATCAATTTCGTTAATCGCATTACTCATTGCGCCGTTACCGACCGACTGGTGCAGACCTGCAACCGATGGGCCGTGTCAGACGCGAGCGCAGCAGTCAACGTTATTGGTACCAATAACGGCGCGCGCAAATTTTTGCATGATGTAGTTGGTTTCATTCCCGGTGCCGCGCGACGAGCCGGTCGTCTGGATGGCGTCAGGGCCGTATTTCGCTTTGATAGCGCTCAGGCGCTCGGCGACGTAGTTCAGCGCTTCATCCCAGGAAACAGATTCCAGTTTGCCGCCACGCTGGCGACGAATCATAGGGGTTTTCAGGCGCGGGGTCAGGATCTGGGTATCGTTAATAAAATCCCAGCCATAATAGCCCTTCAGACACAGAGTACCCTGATTGGTTTTCCCCTGCGCCGCCTCAGCCCGGACGATTTTGCCGTTATCGACCACCAGGTTGATCTTGCAACCTGATGCGCAATACGGGCAAACCGTGACGACTTTTTTCATCGGTCTCGCTCCAGTTAATCAAATCGCGCATACACGCTTGTCGTCCTGAGTATGCATCTTTTATGCCACATTTAATTTGTGGCCTTTCCCTGATATTACGGGCAATTTTTGGACAAAACCCTGACGAAAAACAGGCTGTCGTCATATTTGACGTGACGATTTGGCGTTGTGCCGACGCAGGCTGTAGCGGAACCCGATACGAAATTGAGATTCCTCCGCTACTCGCTACACATCGCGATAACTAACGTAGAAACCGTCCCCTTTTGAGGCTGGTTCTATGAAACGCACCCCGACGCTCTTTTTATTCAGCTTGCTATTACTGACCTCCGTGCCGGCGCAGGCCGACATTATTGATGACGCTATTGGCAATATTCAGCAGGCGATCAACGACGCTTACAAGCCGGATAACGGGCGGGATTATGAGGATTCGCGTGACGACAGGTGGCAGAACGAAATGAGCGACGATCGCCGCAGGCAGTATGATGATCGCCGTCGTCAGTTTGAGGATCGCAGACAGCAACTTGATGAACGTCAGCGCCAGCTCGATCGCGAACGCCGTCAACTGGAAGATGAAGAGCGGCGAATGGAAGAGGACTACGGACGTTAATCCACCACAATCTGCATCCCGTCATAGCCTGCTTCAAATCCGTCCGGGAGTGGGTTATCCATTAGCCAGACGTCGAACTGGTGGCTGATATGCGTGAGGATCACCCGTGGGCAGCGAATCACTTTATTAAGCGCAATGACCGTATTTAAATCACAGTGATTGTGAGCCGGTTGCAGGCGCGGCGCATGGCTACAGTCAATGACGATAACCTGTGGCTGATTGTTGAGCAGGAATTTCAGCGTTTTATCGGGCAGTCCCGCGGTGTCAGAAAGCCATGCTACGCGGCTGTGCGCAGTCTCCAGAAGATAGCCAAACGTCATCTTTGAGTGGTTCAGGGGCAGCGGCGTGACCTGCAATCCCTGCAGTTCAAACACCACAAACGGCTCGACGGTGTGGCTAAAGTCGAGAATGCCGGGATGCTTAAACAGATCGTCGCATCCCTGTTCGTCCGGAGGACCGTATACCGGGATGGCATCACCAACGCCCCAGCGTAGCGGAAACAACCCCTGTACGTGGTCCATATGGTAATGAGTGAGTAAAAATTGCCGGAAACTGCCCGCTGGCCACGCGTCCATCAAATAGGGTATTCCTGCATCCAGCAGCGTCACCGTATCGTTGAATGTGATCACGCCGCTACAGGGGCGTCGGCGATACTGTTCCTGTAGGCGTGCGCGACGACAGGCGGCGCAGTCGCAGCCAAATACCGGCACCCCTTGGGCGCCGCCCGTGCCACTTAACGTGATGCTCAGACTCATCGGGACTCCCCTTGTCGTATCGTGCCGGAGGGCGACGCGAGCGTCTTATCCGGCCTGTGTATCTCACAATGCTTTCGTGAAGCGAAAATGGCTCTGTGCGTAACCTTCGCGCAGATAAAACCGGTGCGCGTCATGACGCTTCACGCTGGTGGAGAGTTCCGTCATCTCCGCGCCCGCCTCGCGGGCTTCCTGCTCCGCCCATGCCAGGAGCCGGCTGCCGATTTTCAGACCCCGCGCCTGCGGCATCACCACCAGTTCCTGAATCTCGCCAATCCAGTTGGCGTGATGTAAATGATATTGCAGATGCAGGCCAATTAGCCCAACCGCCTGGCCGTCAAGCAGCGCCAGTTGATAGCGTATGGCCGGGTCTTTCAGGTTCGCGGCGAACCCGGCGCGAAAGGCCGGGTAATCAAAGGTGGCTTGTTTCAGTTCGCACACCAGCGCGTACACGGCATCGGTGTCTTGCGCCGTGGCGCGACGAAGTTCACAGACAGGCATGACGTGGCTCCTTGCGTCCCATTAACGTTAACAGCGAATCGACGGACTGGTGCAAACTGCCGTCGTTATTCAGCGTATGGCAGTCAAACGGGGCGTAGCGGGCGGCGCGTTCCAGACGGGCGGCGATCTCCGTTTCGCTTTCCCGTCCTCGCGCCTGTAATCGCTGGCGCAAAATCGTAGGGGAGACCTGCAAGCAGACCGGCAGCAGCGCCGTACCGTAGCGCGCCTGTGCCTGGGGTAGGTGCGCGCGTGAGCCGTTGACCACCACGTCGAAGCCGCCGTTGAGCCAGAGATCGATCTCCACGCCGACGCCATAATAAAAGCCGTTAGCATGCCAGCTTAGCGCCAGCAGGTTATGCCCGGCGCGGGTGAAAAACTCTTGCTCGCTCAGGGCTACATGATTCTCGTTCCCGGCGTGAGCCGCGCGGGTAATGTAACGGTGCGCCACCAGCAGATGCGCATGTTCCTGCTGACGAAGTGCGGTCAGCAAACTGTCCTTCCCGGAGCCGGACGGCCCCATCAGCCAGATCAGTTTTCCCATACTCAGAACACCCTCTTTCCCTGACGCCAGACGTGGTCGATATGGATGTGGTCGCCCTTGCGATGCGCCAGTACCAGATCGGCACGCTTACCTTCGGCGATCGCGCCTCGGTCATTAAGACTGAGCGCCCGCGCCGGGTTGGCGGTCACCAGGCGGATCGCCTGCGGCAGGGTGAAGCGGTTAGCCGCGTCGTCTGCGACGCGAAACGCGGCATCCAACAGGCTGGCGGGGTAGTAATCCGACGAGAGGATATCCAGCAACCCTAATTCGGCCAGCGAGTGTGCCGCGACGTTGCCGGAGTGAGAGCCACCGCGCACAATGTTCGGCGCACCCATCAGGACGTTCATGCCATGCTGGCGTGAGGCTTCCGCGGCTTCGAACGTGGTGGGAAATTCGGCGATCACGCTGCCAAGCTGATGGGACTCCTGCACATGCCCGGCGGTGGCGTCATCGTGGCTTGCCAGCGCAATGTTGCGCTCACGGCACAACTGCGCGATGGCAGTCCGGTTGGGCTGCGACCAGCGAGCCGCCAGTGCCAGTTGTTCCTCTTCGTAACGCGCCATCTGTTCATCGGTCAGCGAATATTTACCCTGATAATACTCACGATATTTTTCTCGGTTAGCGAACTGGCGCTGGCCCGGCGAGTGATCCATCAGCGACACCAGCGTCACCGGCTCGCGACCAACCAGCTTCTCGAACAGCGGCAGCGTGGTGTGGTGAGGCAGTTCGCAGCGCAGATGCAGGCGATGTTCGGCGCGGTTCACGCCACGTTTTTGCGTCTCCTCCACGGCGTTGATCATTTTCTCCAGGTTTTCCAGGCGATCGCCGCCGTCGCGGACATCGCCAATCGCCACCGCGTCCAGCACGGTGGTGATACCGCTGGCGACCATCAGCGCGTCGTGGCTACTCATTGCGGAATGCGCGGGCCAGTCCACTTTCGGGCGTGGGGTAAAGAATTTGTCGAGATTATCGGTATGCAACTCAATCAGCCCTGGTAGCAGCCAGCCGCCTTCGCCGTCAAGCGCTTGCGGAAGACGGCTCTGACTCTGCGCAAACGCGCGAATCACGCCATTCTGAATTTCCAGCGATCCCTGCACCACTTCATCTTCCAGAACCAGCTTTACATTGTTGATAATCATGGTGTTGTTCCCATCAGGTGCAAACGATCCGCCACGCGGTCGCGCACAGTTTGATCGTGAAAAATGCCGACAATCGCCGCGCCACGCGCTTTCGCCTCTTCAATTAGCGCCACCACGGCGGCGCTGTTGTTGGCATCCAGCGATGCGGTCGGTTCGTCGAGCAGCAGAATCGGGTAATCGACGATAAAACCGCGCGCGATGTTCACGCGCTGTTGTTCACCGCCGGAAAACGTTGAGGGTGCAAGATGCCACAGGCGTTCCGGCACGTTCAGGTGGGTCAGCAGGTTTGCGGCTTTAGCGGCACAGGTTTTACGCGGTACACCGAGATCCAGTAGCGGTTGCATCACTACGTCCAGCGCACTGACGCGTGGAATCACCCGCAGAAACTGGCTCACCCAGCCGATCGTGGTGCGGCGAACCTCCAGAACCTTACGTGCCGGCGCCTGTACCAGATCCACCCATTCGTCGTGATGGCGAATATGGATATGCCCTTCGTCGGGCTGATAGTTGGCATACAGCGAACGCAGCAGTGTCGATTTACCGCTGCCGGACTGGCCATGCAGAACAACACATTCTCCGCTTGTGACTTCCAGTGAGGCATTTTGCAGCACCGGCAGGCGCACGCCATTTTGCTGGTGGAGAACAAAGGTTTTGCTGACGTTTTCAGCGCGGATCGCGTTCATTTTTACCCTCTTTTAAGCATTTGTGCGTTCGATTACCTGATGGCGCTTTGCTTATCAGGCCTACAAGCAATACCGATCCGTAGGCCGGATAAGGCGCAGCCGTCATCCGGCAAAAGCAATATCGATTCGTAGGCCGGATAAGGCACAGCCACCATCCGGCAAAAGCAATACCGATCCGTAGGCCGGATAAGGCACAGCCGCCATCCGGCAAAAGCAATATCGATTCGTAGGCCGGATAAGGCACAGCCGCCATCCGGCAAAAGCAATATCGATTCGTAGGCCGGATAAGGCGCAGCCGTCATCCGGCACAAGCAATATCGATTCGTAGGCCGGATAAGGCGTAGCCGTCATCCGGCACAAGCAATACCGATCCGTAGGCCGGATAAGGCGCAGCCACCATCCGGCACAAGCAATATCGATTCGTAGGCCGGATAAGGCGTAGCCGTCATCCGGCACAAGCAATATCGACCCGTAGGCCGGATAAGGCGCAGCCGTCATCCGGCAAAAATTAGTTCTGCAATACCGACGACACCAACAACTGGGTATACGGATGATGTGGATCGTCGAGCACGCGGTCGGTTAATCCACTTTCCACCACCTGACCCTGTTTCATCACCAGCAGACGGTCCGCCAGCAGGCGCGCGACGCCTAAATCATGGGTGACAATCACCACCGCCAGATCCAGTTCCACCACCAGCCCACGTAACAGGTCCAGTAGTCTGGCCTGTACGGAGACGTCCAACCCACCGGTCGGTTCATCCATAAATACCAGCTTCGGGTGGGTGACGAGGTTGCGGGCGATCTGCAGACGCTGCTGCATGCCGCCGGAAAAGGTGGTCGGCAGATCGTCAATGCGTGAGGCCGGGATCTCGACCTCTTCCAGCCAGCGCTGGGCGGTGGCGCGGATCTCGCCATAGTGACGCGCGCCGGTTGCCATCAGGCGCTCGCCGATATTGCCGCCCGCCGAAACCTGGCGGCGCAGGCCGTCCAGCGGATGCTGATGTACCACGCCCCACTCGGTGCGCAGCAGACGGCGGCGATCGGCCTCGCTCATGGCGTACAGTGACCGGTTCTGGTACCGAATCTCGCCCGACTGCGGCGTCAGGCGTGAGGAGAGGGATTTCAGCAGGGTGGTTTTACCGGAACCGGACTCCCCAACAATGCCCAGCACTTCGCCAGGCCACAGGTCAAAGGAGACATCGCTGAAGCCTTTGCCCGGCGCGTAGAGATGGGTCAGGTTATTAACCGAAAGCAGCGGTTGCGTCATTGGTTGAGTGCCTCGCTCTGTTGGCGGCAGTAGTCGGTGTCGGAGCAGACAAACATGCGTTTGCCGGTGTCATCGAGCACCACTTCATCAAGATAGCTGTGCGTGGAACCGCAGATGGCGCAGGGCTCATCCCAGGTCTGCACAGTGAACGGATGATCGTCGAAATCGAGGCTTTCCACGCGGGTATACGGCGGCACGGCGTAGATACGCTTTTCACGCCCTGCGCCAAACAGCTGGAGAGCGGGCATCCTGTCCATCTTCGGGTTGTCGAATTTCGGGATCGGCGACGGGTCCATCACATAGCGTCCGTTGACCTTCACCGGGTAGGCGTAAGTGGTGGCAATGTGGCCGAAACGGGCGATATCTTCATACAGCTTCACCTGCATGATTCCGTACTCCTCCAGCGCATGCATAGTGCGGGTTTCCGTTTCGCGAGGTTCGATGAAGCGCAGCGGTTCAGGGATCGGCACCTGGAAGATCAGGATTTGATCTTCCGTCAGCGGCGTTTCCGGGATCCGGTGACGGGTCTGGATCAACGTGGCGTCTTCCGTGCGCTCGGTGGTATTGACCCCGGTGACGCGTTTGAAGAAGTTGCGGATCGACACGGCGTTGGTGGTGTCATCTGCGCCCTGATCGATAACCTTCAGCACGTCCGGTTCACCAATCACGCTGGCGGTAATCTGGATCCCACCGGTTCCCCAGCCGTAAGGCATCGGCATTTCGCGGCCACCGAATGGCACCTGATAGCCTGGGATCGCCACCGCTTTGAGGATCGCGCGACGGATCATGCGTTTGGTCTGCTCATCCAGATAAGCAAAGTTGTAGCCGGAGAGGTTAGTGGTCACGGGCGGCCTCCTGTTGCAGGCGTTTGAGCAGTTCCAGCTCGGCCTGGAAATCGACGTAGTGGGGGAGCTTGAGGTGCGAAACAAAACCCGCCGCCTCGACGTTATCCGCGTGCGCCAGCACGAACTCTTCGTCCTGCGCCGGTCCCGTGACCGTTTCATCGTAATCGGGTGCCTGTAGGGCTCTGTCCACCAGCGCCATTGCCATCGCTTTGCGTTCACTCATGCCGAACACCAGGCCGTAGCCGCGGGTAAAGTGAGGCGCATCGTTATCCGGCGCGACGAAGCCGTTGACCATTTCGCATTCGGTCATCAGCAGTTCACCGACGTTGACCGCAAATCCCAGCTCTTCCGGCACCGTTTCCAGCGCAACGTAGCCGCTGCGGATCTCGGCGGCAAACGGGTGATTACGGCCATAGCCGCGTTGGGTGGAGTAGGCCAGCGCCAGCAGATAGCCTTCATCGCCGCGCATCAGCTGTTGCAGACGGGAGGCGCGGGAGCAGGGGTAAACCGGCGGCGTGCGGGTGATGTCATCCGGCGTGGCACCGTTATCTTCTTCGCGCTTCGCCAGCCCCTGATTCGCCAGCAGCGAAAAGACGTGCGGGGCAGCGTCCTGCGTATTCTCTGCGGTTCGCAGTGGCGGCGTTTCACCACTTGCCAGCAACGTGAAATCGAGCAGGCGGTGGGTGTAGTCGTAGGTTGGCCCTAACAACTGACCGCCCGGAATATCCTTATAGACGGCGGAGATACGACGTTCCAGGCGCATTTCCGCGCTGTTCAGCGGCTCACTCACCGCCAGCTTCGCCAGCGTGGTGCGATAAGCGCGCAGCAAAAAAATGGCTTCGACGTTGTCGCCGCTGGCCTGTTTAAGTGCCAGTGCCGCCAGTTCACGATCGGCAATGCCCCCTTCGGTCATCACGCGGTCAACCGCCAGGTTCATCTGCTGTGCGATCTGCTCTACGCTCAGCTCGGCAACGGTATTGTCGCCCCGGCGTCGGTGCTCCTGTAACGCGTGGGCGCTGGCTATCGCCTTTTCGCCCCCTTTGACGGCTACGTACATCAGCACACCTCCACATGAGTGGTTCGCGGAATAGCCAGCAGCCGTTCGCCGCAGGTGAGAATGAGGTCAACGCCCAACGGGAACGGGTGCGGGCGTTCGGTGAGTTCGTGGATCAGGCATTCGGGCAACTGCGGTGCGATCATTCGCTCTTCGGCAATACCCGCCCCGGTCAGGCGTAGCATCCGCCCGCCGCTCAGGCTGGAAATCTGCACGATCAGGGTGGCGCTGGTTTCCGGCGCCACCGCAGAACCGGCGGAAAGCGCATTAAGCTGTTCGCTGCTGATGCGCTCGTCGGCTACGGCAAAGGCCGCCAGCTGCGGTTGATCGACCATCGGCGCGTTGGTATGAAAACGCAGATTCTGGCTGGCAATATCGTTGTTTACCGTCGGTGACAGCCAAACCGGCGTATCGCCGTCGACTAACGTCAGCAGGACGCTGGTGGTCGCCAGATTCAACGGCTGCCAGCCATGTTTCAGTTGATGCAACGCCACAATCACACCCGGCTCGCTCATTGCTTTCAGCAGGCGGCGAAAGCTTTGTTGGGCGTCCTGAACGGGCAGGGTAAAGGCGGTCTGTAGGGTCATTCGTTATCTCCGCGTACCAGCGTAAAGAAGTCGACCCGGCTGGCGTTGACTTCGGCGCGACGGGCGATGATTTCCGCCTCGCGTTCTGCCTCCAGCGGGCTAATTAAGGTTTCCATCAGGCTCTGAAAATGCGCCTGTTCCTGCAGTAAGGCATCGATGACGGCGCATTGCTCGGCGTGGCGTTTGTTGCGGCCCAGCAGGTAGCTATAGCCCAGCGTGCCGCTTTTCAGGCGTACCACGGCGCGGGTCAGGGTGGTGTCGCCGGCAAAAAAACGGTTGCCGGTGCCGCCCATACGCGCCTGAATTTGCATCAGTCCGGTTTCCGGTGCGCGAATCAGTTCATAGTCCGGCGCCAGCTTAAGCGCCTGGAGTCGCGCATTCAGGGCATCGGCCTTGCTGTAAGCCAGCGCGCGCATCCAGCGCTGGCGGGTGGCGGTTTCGAAATGCATTCAGTGCTCCATAGTGAATTCGATCATGTCGGCGCGGGTCAGGCTGACGGAATACTCCATCGCACGTTCCTCGCCTTCACGGTGGTTCAGGGTGCGCACGCAGAGCAGCGGCGCCATGTTGGGGATTTCCAGCACTTTGCTCTCTTTGGCCTGCGCCCGGCGGGCGCTGATGCGCGTTTGCGTGCGCATCAATGTGAGCCCGGACTGTTCGCGCAAGTAGTCGTGCAGCGAGCCGTGGTGAAAACCCTGCAGCAGCGGCCAGAGGGTCAGGTTGGAAAAGTAATGGTCAATCAGACACAGGGCGATGCCGTTTACCCGCCGCAGGGTGCGCAGATGGATGACGTTGTCGCCTTCCTGCACGCTGAGTGCATCGGCAACGTGACGGGAGGCCGGGCGCAGTACCGCCAGCAATTTTTCGCTGGTGGGATGGCTGCCCTGATCCAGCAGGTTCTGGCTGAAGCGTGCCTGGGCGTTAAGCGGATAATCGAACGGGCGCATCAGCACCAGTACGCCGACGCCCTGACGACGCTGTACCCATCCGCGCTCCACCAACTGGTCGATGGCGCGGCGCAGGGTATGGCGGTTAACCTCATAACGTGCGGCAAGCTGATGTTCGGCGGGCAGGTAATCGCCGCAGCGGTAGTGTTGACGTAGCTCCTGCTCAAGGCGCGCGGCAATCTCCTGATAACGCGTCGGATAACTGGTCGGTTGTGTAGACAAGTGCATAGAAATCAATGCCTCGCTGATCAGATAAAGTGCTTACGTAAACGCTGGGAGAGAAAATCCAGCAGGCTGACGGTCACGATGATTAACACCATCAGGGCGCAGGTTTGCTGAAACTGAAAACCGCGAATCGCCTCCCACAACGTGACGCCAATACCGCCTGCGCCCACCATCCCAACGACGGTTGCTGAGCGGACGTTGGATTCAAAGCGGTACAGCGAGTAGGAGATCAGC
Source organism: Citrobacter sp. ANG330 (assembly GCF_047467925.1). NCBI lineage: Bacteria > Pseudomonadati > Pseudomonadota > Gammaproteobacteria > Enterobacterales > Enterobacteriaceae > Citrobacter > Citrobacter sp. ANG330. Next base: position 116,222 of record NZ_JASJUI010000009.1, read on the forward strand.
AGCGGCATCACCTGGGGCAGTACACCGTAAAGAATCTCTTCAATTTTATTGGCACCGGTGGCGCGAATGCCTTCAACCGGGCCGGGTTCAATGGCTTCTACCGCTTCAGAAAGCAGCTTAGAGAGCACGCCGGTGGTATGGATAAACAGCGCCATCACGCCGGCAAACGGACCGAGACCGACAGCGACCACGAACAGCATCGCAAACACCATCTCGTTGATGGCGCGACAGGCGTCCATCAGACGGCGCATTGGCTGGTAGATCCACCAGGGCACGAGGTTGTCGGCGCACATCAGGCCGAAGGGAATGGAGAGGATCACGGCCAGCGCGGTCCCCCAGACGGCGATTTGCAGGGTCACCGCCATTTCTCCGAGGTAGTCCTGCCACTGGCTAAAGTCCGGCGGGAAGAAGTCGGCGGCAAACGTCGCCATGTTGCCGGAATCCTGAATCAGCGTGAGTGGGGCCATTTCGGCACCTTTCCACGACACGACCAGAACGGCGAGCAGAATGGCCCAACTCACCAGCGAGAACCAACTGCGCTTTGGCGGGGCAACGGTGATGGTTTGCATGTTTAGCTCCGTGCGTACGTTATTGCCGGATGGCAGCGCTTGCGCCTTATCCGGCCTACGTTTGTAGGCCCGGTAAGCGAAGCGCCACCGGGCGTCAGGTTTACTGCACCGCTTTATTTACGTTGGTCATGGCGCTCAGCGCGGCAGTCAGGCGGTCGAGATCGTCCAGTTGCGCTTTAATCGCAGAAGATTTGCTGGTCTTCTCTTCAGCGTTCAGTCCCTTGTTGTCCTTCACGCCCTGCATTTCTTTAAATAGCGCGAGCTGGCGAATCGGCACCAGTTGCAGGTCGCTGGAGGCGCGGAACGGCGCCCAGCCGAGGCGTTCCAGTACGGTTTTTTCTTCCGGCGTTTTGCCGTAGTTCATGAAGAAGTCGTACACCTTGTCCTTGGTGGCTTCGGAGAGGTTCTTACGCCAGACAATCGGATCGCCCGGGATCAGCGGCGACTTCCAGATCACCTTCAGCGCTTTCAGTTTGTCCGGCGCGGAGGTTTTCAGCTTGTCGAGGTTTTCGGTGTTATTGGTGGCAACATCCACCTGCTTGTTGGCGACCGCAAGGGCGTTGGTTTCATGACCGGCGTTGACGGTGCGTTTGAAGTCGCTGGCGGCAATATTGTTTTTCGCGAAGACGTAATAGCCAGGGACGAGATAGCCGGAGGTGGAGTTAGGATCGCCATTACCGAAGGTGAGATCTTTACGTTTGGCGATCAGATCGTCGAGGTTGTTGATCGGGCTGTCCTTGTTGACGATCAGCACGCTCCAGTAACCCGGCGATCCATCGGCGGCGACGGTCTGGGCAAAGACCTGGCCGTTGGCGCGATCCACGGCTTCCATTGCCGACAGGTTGCCGTACCAGGCGATGTCGACTTTATTAAAGCGCATCCCCTGGATGATCCCGGCGTAGTCCGGCGCGAAGAAGGCGTTCACTTTCACGCCCAGTTTCTTCTCCATATCCTTCAGGAACGGGTCCCATTGGGGTTTCAGGTTTTGCTGTGATTCGGTCGAAATAATGCCGAAGTTCAGCGCTTTTTCCTGCTCTTCGGCATGGGCCGGGCTGAGCAGGGTGCTGAGACTAAACATGCTGGTAAACGCCAGCGCGGCAACCGTTTTGTAATTCATTTTTTCCTCACTTTATTCCAGGCTATTTCACTTGCCAGCCTGAATTCGGGCAGTGCTCAAAATCCTCACGTACTACGTGTACGCTCCGGTTTTTCCGCGCTGGCCGCCTTCAGTCTGCCTGCGCCAATAACGCCTGGTCTTTTTGAATTAAGCAGCCTGCGCGTTCTGTTCGACGCGGTTCATGCTGCGGTAGAGATGGTCAAATCTTTCGTTATCAAAAAGCTGGCTGCTGCCGTCGTAGAAAACGTGCCCCTGGCGCAACGCGACAATCCGTTCGCAGTAGCGCAGGGCGTAATCCACCTGATGCAGCGTGACGACGACGGTAATGCCGTCGGTCTGGTTGATGTCGCGCAGGGTGTCCATCACGATGCGCGCGGATTCCGGGTCCAGTGAGGCAATCGGTTCGTCGGCGAGGATCACTTTGGCCTGCTGCATCAGCGCCCGGGCGATGGCCACGCGCTGCTGCTGACCGCCGGAGAGCGTAGAGACGCGCTGGTACGCAAAGTGCGCCATCCCCACGCGGGTCAGCGCCTGGAGCGCTCGCTGTTTCTGTTCTGCGCTAAACCAGCTAAAACAGGTGCGCCAGAATGGCGTGCTGCCGAGCGCGCCAATCAGCACGTTCTCCAGTACTGTCAGGCGATTCACCAGATTGAACTGTTGGAAGATGTAACCGGTATGGGCGCGGCTTTTGCGAATATCCCGCGCCAGGCGACCTTCATGCTGAACGCTACGCCCCAGGAGTTCCACGCGGCTGCCCGGTGATTTATCGCCGGTAATCAAACCGCTTAAATGACGTAAAAGGGTGGATTTGCCGGAACCCGACGGCCCAAGCAGAGCCACCATTTCACCGGAACCGATGTTCAGATCAACCGCATGCAGCGCCTGATGCTGATTGAACGTTTTGGAGAGTTTCTCGACGCGAATGATCGTTTCCATGATGCGGCCTCTCTAAAAAAAGTGGCTCCATCGTGGCGGATCAATATGACGTTTGGGTTAAGGTGCTGTGACGGGCTGATGAAGAGTTAAGGTGAGTCTGATGACAGGACGGGAGGCGTGGCCTCCCGGTGTGTTAACCGCCTGCCTGCGCTTTGACGACGTTAATCATCCACGGCACGCCGTAGCGATCGCTGACTTTGCCAAAGCCATGCGCCCAGAAGGTTTCCTGCCAGTCCATTTCGATTTGACCCTCTGCGGCGAGGCTATCAAACCAGCGCTTCCCTTCGTCGACATCCTGCGTGTCGAGGACCAGCGTGAAACCTGAATAGTGAGCGTTTCCTGTGGGAAGGCCATCGCTCATCATAATGTCGCTATTGGCAATGCGTACGTTGGCATGGGCGATAGCGGTATCGGGGAATGTCATTGTGGACGGGCAACCGTCTTCGCTGTCCTGCGCCGGTTTGGGCATTTCACCGAAGCTGATTTTATAAAGGAGTTCTGCACCCAGCGTTTTTTGGTAATACGCGATGGCGTCAGCACAGTTTCCTGCAAAAGAAAGGTAGGGACTTAACGGCATGATCTTTACCTCAGGTAAGAGAAGCCTGTTAAGTGTAGTTATCCTGTGCCCGGTAAGCGAAGCGCTACCGGGCAATTTACATCAGTTCTTTTTCACGAATTCGGATTTCAGCTTCATCGGGCCGAAACCGTCAATTTTGCAATCGATGTTGTGGTCGCCTTCCACCAGACGAATGTTTTTCACTTTGGTGCCGATTTTCAGCATTGAAGAGCTGCCTTTCACCTTCAGGTCTTTAATCACGGTTACGCTGTCGCCGTCAGCCAGCAGGTTGCCGTTGGCATCTTTCACGATCAGTTCGTCGCTGTCATGCGCTGGTTCCGCATCGTTCCATTCGTGGGCGCATTCCGGGCAGATGTACATGCCGTTATCTTCGTAAGTGTATTCGGAGTTGCATTGTGGGCAGTGGGGTAATGACATGTCGATTTCCTCAAAAGTCAGCAAGGGCAAAAGCGCCCAAAAAATGGCAGATTGCCGAAAAAGGACGCAATTATACACAAAATCCTTATCGTTGTCGGGACTACTCTGTTTTTAAGGTAAATGTCGGACTGTGATCGCCATCTGACTGCCAGACAGAAAAATTGAGGTAATATTTTTAAGGGAAATTGCTACCGTTTATTATTTGCGATAAGGTGACGAGAAATATTCTAAATAATGGGTCGGGCGATTTTCAGTTTGGCTTTTTTTGCCTCCCTGTCCTCCCCTTATTTCTGGTAGGTCGAATTAAGTAAAATTGACCCGGTTGGGCATAAAATTGAACTACGCTTTTTTACTTCATTATGTCGCTGAGCGTCATTCAAAAAAGAAATTAAAATAATAATCTCATTAATATCAGTAGATTAATTAATAAAGCTATTTCCATACGTAATTATTAAAGCCGAATATTCACTAATAAAACGAAACGGCTAAATAAAAGCAATAAAATTTGCGTTAAGGAAACATTTTTTATGTACACACAGACAATATATGAATTGAGCCAGGAAGCAGAACGCTTGCTGATGCTCTCTTTAGAGCATCTTAAGAGCGTAAAAAAATTGCCAACGGCAACGCTGGAGGAGGCTTCCTCATTAAAGAGGGAGGATGCCACCCACGTTCAGCCCATACATTTTAGCGCCCGTGGGGTTGGTGCCCAGCAGGCTACGCTGAACAATGAATTGCGAAAAATCTCGCGACTGGAAATGGTGCTGGCGATTGTCGGCACCATGAAGGCGGGAAAATCGACGACAATCAATGCCATTGTCGGTACGGAAGTCTTGCCCAACCGCAATCGTCCGATGACCGCACTGCCGACGCTGATTCGCCATACACCCGGTCAGAAAGAACCGGTACTGCATTTTTCCCACGTTGCGCCCATTGATGCGCTGATGAAGACTCTGCAAGAGAGCATGCGCGCCTGCGATCGACAGAATCTGACGCAGGTGCTGGAAATTGATAAAGACATGAACGGCCTCATGTTGCGCATCGAAAGAGGGGAAACGTTTGAGCGCCACTATCTCGGCGCGCAGCCCATTTTTCACTGCCTGAAAAGCCTCAATGATTTGGTGCGCCTGTCAAAAGCGCTGGAGGTTGATTTTCCCTTTTCTGCCTATGCGGCGATTGAACATATTCCGGTGATTGAGGTGGAGTTTGTGCACCTGGCGGGGCTGGAGAACTATCCGGGTCAACTGACGTTACTGGATACGCCCGGGCCAAACGAAGCCGGGCAGCCGCACCTGCAAAAAATGCTGAATGAACAACTGTCCCGCTCCTCCGCTGTTCTGGCGGTGATGGATTATACGCAACTGAAATCGATCTCTGATGAAGAGGTGCGCCAGGCCATCGCCGCAGTAGGAAAATCGGTGCCGCTGTATGCGTTGGTGAATAAATTCGACCAGAAAGATCGCAACAGCGATGACGAAGAACAGGTGAGGGCGCTGATTTCCGGCACGCTGATGAAGGGAAGTATTGAACCGGCGCAGATCTTTCCGGTCTCCTCAATGTGGGGATATCTGGCTAATCGGGCTCGTCATGAACTGATAAACCATGGCCGCTTGCCGGATCACGAGGAGCAACGCTGGGTGCAGGATTTTGCCGAAGCGGCGCTCGGTCGGCGCTGGCGAAGCGCCGATCTGGATGATATTGAACACCTGCGTCACGCGGCGGATTTGCTGTGGGAAGATTCGCTGTTTGAACAGCCGATTCGAACCTTGATTCATGCCGCCTATGCGAATGCCTCGCTGTATGCGCTGCGTTCCGCCTCGCATAAATTGCTGAATTACGCCCAGAGCACCCGCGAATACCTGGATTTCCGCTATCACTGCCTGACTGTCTCTTTTGACACGCTCCAGCAACATATCGGGCGTCTGGAAGCGGACATGCTGGAACTGGAGGTGAGTCAGGACAGCGTCAGCGATGAGATCCATCATGAAGTGGGGCTGGCGATGACGTCGGCCAACGACTTTCTCAACCAGCAGCAGGCCACGATATTGCGCAGCATCGGGACCTTTTTCAGCCGCGAGCAGGTGCTGAAGTTGTCGCGTGGCGATAGCTGGTCGCCGCTGCCGCAGGCGGAGATTGACGGGGAGAAACTGGTGCTGCACGACGAAGCGCAGGCGCAGGTGATCCTCAGTAAGCTACGCTCAGCCTGTGAGGGCGTCCTGCTGGCGGCGCAGGAAAACATCACCCGCGAACTGGCGATGCGTTTTGAACAACTGGAAGCGACCCTCAGCCGTTCGCTCAATGAGGCAATGCGCCCCATCGAAATGCGGGTGAAAGAGGAGTTGAGTGATGCGGGATTTCGTCCCCGGATCAGTTTTCCGGCCTTTCACGCCTCCATGTTTAACTTCACGACGCGGCAGTTGTTCAGCGACGCGATTGCTCAGCAGGACTGCGTCGAAAATGACGAACCTCATGTGGGTGGCGTGCGTGGGACCTTCTCCCGCTGGCTGAATCAGCCGAACTGGAGCTGGAATGACTATTTTGAAGCGAAGACGCGCTATCTGATTGATATCCCTGCGCTGCACCAGAGCCTGGTGGAGTACGTCAGCCATTTCTGCCAACAAATTCGTAAAGCTTTAGCCGCGCAGGTCGATGTTTCCGTTACGGCAGGTCTGGCAACGTTTTTTGCCGATTTCTCATCGTGCCTGGCGGGACTGCAGGAGAGCCTGCGCGAGAGCTTGCTGGTTCGTCAGCAAAATGAATCGGCTGTTCAGAGTCTGAGCCAACAGTTGCAGCACAGTATTGCCGCTACCGCCTGGATTTATGAAGACTCTCGCCTGCTTCGTGATGATATTCAAACCCTTTTTGTGGCCGAACACACATGACAAACGCGTTACTGGAAGGCCCCGGACGGACGCTGGAATGTATCCACCCGAAGTTTATGGTCTCCCTGATTCAGACAGAAGAACCGAAACGGGCTGGCGGTACGCTGCAACAACAGCAGTTTCGCGAACGCCTGACGCAGGAGATCCTCTCCCGGACGCAACTGCGCGCGTGGGCCATGGCCGGGATGTTCAGTGAACATCTGATGATGCGTCTGAAGCTGGTGGAAAAACTGGCGGGCATGCTCGATCCGGGGCATCTGGCGCTGACGCGGATCGCTGCGCGATTGCAGATTTTGCAACAGACGGACATGTCGCGCGGGCCGTCCATCCCAGGGCTGACCCAACAGCTTACGTCGCTGAGCGAGTGGTTTCACCAGCGCAGCATCTGGAAGGAGAAAGCGCTGAACCAGCGTGGCCTCACGGTGCAGGCCGGGGAACACAGCGAGCAGGTGTTTACCCGCTGGCTGGCGGGGGCGTATGAGGGGTGGTCGCTGCCGGGGCGCTGTTTTGTCGCGCTGGAAGAGTTGCGCTGGGGGGCGTTTGGCGATGCCTGTCGGCTGGCGAATCCGGACGTGGCGGCGATGCTGAAAGATAATCTCCGGGCGATGGCGACAAACTATCTGGCCCACTCAATAAATGCTGCGCCCACGACACGGCATTACTATCACCAGTGGCTAAATACCACCGCGACTGCCGGTTCCGGCGAATACAGCGAGATGCTGAGCTGGCTGGGCGACTGGTGCGAGGCGGATAAGCATCCGGTGTGTTGGTCTGTAACGCAGCGCTGGCAGACGGTTGCGCTGGGAATGCCGCGACTCTGCTCGGCAAAACGGCTGGTCGATGCGATGGTGGAAGAGGTGTTTCCACCCTCTCCCCTCATGATTTAAGAGGAGAGGGCTGATGATCAGTGGGTTGCGGATTCCGCTGGCGTTTCTTCTGCCGTGACTGGCGCCGGTAGCCTTGCGAAGCGTTTGGCGTAGAGCGCGGTAATAATCGGCACCAGAATCGCCGTGACCACTACGCTTGCGGCGACCAGCGCCGTTGCGGAGGCGGCGACCGGTTCAAACGCCGGGTTGATTTGCGCGATAATCACCGGGTTGGCGACGGCGGCACCTGCCGCAGAGGACGCTGCGACACCTGCAGTCCCATTGCCGCCACCGATCACGCGGTCAGCAATAATCAGCGGGATCCCAGTGATGACAATGACCGCCACGCCCAGCAGGATGCCCAGCAAACCCGTATCAACAATCACGCCCAGGTTAATGGTGTTACCCAACGCAAAGCCGAAGAACGGAATCAGTACCGGCGTGGCTTTGCTGAAGAACGCACGCAGATCGTGGTCCAGGTTGCCCAGCGTGAAGCCGATCAGGAACGGCAGCACGGCGCCGATAAAGTGATGCGGTTCAAAGGAGCCGAGGCCTGCTGCGCCCAGAATCACCATCGTCATCAGCGGACCGGATTCCAGTGACATCAGCACGAACGCACCGGACTCTTCTTTCGTCCCGTACTGGTTCATCAGGCTGGCATACAGACCGCCGTTGGTCATATCCATCGCGGAAACAATCGCCAGTACGGAAAGCCCGGCAAAGAAACCGGTCTGAATACCGGTATCCGGAATAAACGAGGCGGCAATCATTGCAACGGCCCACGCCACGGCAATTTTGGTAATTACCAGCGTGCCGGATTTACGCAGGACCGTACCGGTTGCGCGTAAATCAATTGATGCGCCAATACAGAAAAACCACACAGCAAGAATCGGTACCGTGCCGGTAATCATGCCTTTTGTAAAGGAACCAAAATAAGCACCGGTATTCGGTGCCAGGGTATTTACAACCGCACCCAGCAGCAATGGAATCAACATCATCCCACCAGGGATGCGTTCGATGGTGGCTTTAATTCTCATAAATGTCCTCACTTCTTGCCCGTGGAACATACGGGTAAGGTGGCAAAAAAATATTAAAATTCAGAAGGTTGTATCTAGAATGAAGGCAGGAAAACCTACATTCTCTTTATGTTCTACGTAGCGATTGCACCGTGTATCGGCGTTTTTCGCTTCCCGGTGGTATTGCAACGACTATTATCTTGCATTCATTGGAATGCTGATTCAATCAAAACGAAACACTGTTTTAGTTATCTTTGTCACATAATCAATGTAAACATTCCAGCGCGATCTGAATATTTAAAATTACCGTAAAGAAATTGTGAAATTGAGAGGGAATTACCTGGTGGGATAATAATAACAGCAGTGACTTTTTATTAAGCAAGCACAACAAAATAGAGATCGAAAACTTAAAAAAGAACAACTCTGTGCTTTAAAAAAAGAGACTCAGGATCACCTTATTTACCTCCGTTGACGAAACCTAAACATATATGTGAAGTTGATCACAATTTTAAACACTGGTAGGGTAGATAGCTCATTAACCGCCCAAATCAGGCGTCAACAGGTTCGGTTGTACAGACCTTAACCAGTCCGTGTAAGTAAACCTGCTACGCTTGTTAAAGGAGTTGCGTCTGAGCAACCCCGCGCTCGACGGTGACGTTGCGCCCAGTGCGCCAGTGCAGTCGATATGCCGCGAGACAGGGCTTAGTCTACGAGGACAGCTATGCTGAAAAGGAAAAAAGTAAAACCGATTACGCTTCGCGATGTCACGATTATCGATGACGGTAAATTGCGAAAGGCGATTACCGCTGCTTCGTTGGGTAATGCGATGGAGTGGTTTGATTTTGGGGTTTATGGCTTTGTTGCCTACGCGTTAGGTAAAGTGTTCTTCCCGGGGGCTGACCCCAGCGTGCAGATGATTGCCGCCCTTGCTACTTTCTCTGTTCCCTTTCTGATTCGTCCGCTCGGTGGTTTGTTCTTCGGTATGCTCGGCGACAAATATGGTCGTCAGAAAATACTGGCTATCACCATTGTTATCATGTCGATCAGTACCTTCTGTATCGGCCTGATACCGTCTTATGCCTCGATAGGCATCTGGGCACCCATCCTGCTGCTGCTGTGTAAGATGGCGCAGGGCTTCTCCGTCGGCGGTGAGTACACCGGCGCATCTATTTTTGTGGCCGAATATTCCCCGGACCGTAAACGCGGCTTCATGGGAAGCTGGCTGGACTTCGGCTCTATTGCCGGGTTCGTGCTGGGTGCGGGCGTGGTGGTGCTGATCTCGACGGTGGTCGGAGAAGAGAACTTCCTTGAATGGGGCTGGCGTATTCCGTTCTTTATTGCCCTGCCGTTAGGGATTATCGGACTCTATCTGCGCCATGCGCTGGAAGAGACCCCGGCGTTCCAGCAGCACGTCGATAAACTGGAACAGGGCGACCGCGAAGGTTTGCAGGACGGACCGAAAGTCTCCTTTAAAGAGATCGCCACCAAGCACTGGCGCAGCCTGTTGGCCTGTATTGGTCTGGTGATTGCCACCAACGTCACCTATTACATGCTGCTGACCTATATGCCGAGCTATCTGTCGCATAACCTGCATTACTCGGAAGATCACGGCGTGCTGATTATCATCGCCATTATGATCGGGATGCTGTTTGTCCAGCCGGTGATGGGGCTGCTGAGTGACCGTTTTGGTCGTCGTCCATTCGTGATCATGGGCAGTATCGCGCTGTTTGCGCTGGCGATCCCGGCTTTTATCCTGATTAATAGCAATATCATCGGCCTGATTTTTGCGGGTCTACTGATGCTGGCGGTGATCCTCAACTGCTTTACCGGGGTAATGGCTTCTTCACTGCCAGCGATGTTCCCGACGCACATTCGTTACAGTGCGCTGGCGGCGGCATTTAATATTTCGGTGCTGATTGCCGGTCTGACGCCAACGCTGGCGGCCTGGCTGGTGGAAAGCTCGCAGAATCTGATGATGCCGGCCTACTACCTGATGGTTATCGCGGTGATTGGTTTCATTACCGGTATCACCATGAAAGAGACCGCGAATCAGCCGCTGAAAGGGGCCACGCCTGCTGCTTCGGATATCCAGGAAGCGAAAGAAATTCTGGGCGAGCACTACGACAACATTGAGCAGAAAATTGAGGATATCGATCAGGAGATTGCTGATCTGCAGGCGAAGCGTACGCGCCTGGTGCAGCAGCATCCGCGGATTGACGAGTAAACCTTAAGGTTCGCTTAATCTCTGGCTGGCACACTCTCTTCCATACCCTGGAGGAGAGTGTGATGAAACAGCGTATTTTTGAAAGTGTAACGGCCGTATTCAGCTTACTGGTAGTCAGTAGCTTCCTGTACGTTTGGGTCTCAACCTACTAAACCTTTTTCAACAGCACCGAGGCGCGGGTGCCGGTCGTTCCACTGCGATTTTGCAGGAAAAACTGCCCGTGGTGCAGCTGCGTGATGCGGCTGACAATGCTTAACCCCAGGCCGATTCCGCCGTAACGGCTATCCATGCGTACGAACGCTTTGCTGAGTTCGCCGCATTTGCTCTCGTCAATGCCTGGCCCTTCATCCTCTACCGCCATCATCGCCTGATCATCGACATTCAGCGTAATCGCAATAGTGGTTCCTTGCGGACTGTAGCGATGGGCGTTTTCCACCAGGTTACGTAGCAGCATCCGCAACAGCGTGGCGTCGCCCTGAACGGTAACATCGTCGTGGCTGTCAGGCAGCAGGAGCGTCTGTTCGCGCTGTTCCAGCATCGTGCTCAGTTCATCGTAAGAGGGCAGGATCACATCTTCCAGCAGCCTGACCTGCTGATAATTTCCCGATGAAAAGGACTGGCCCACGCGGGCGAGTTGTAAAAGCTGTGAAACGCTGTCCATCATTTGATCAAGACGGCCCAGCAGCGGCGCGACATCCACGTTATGCGCTTTTGACAGCAGTTCAAGATGCAAACGGACGCCCGATAACGGCGTTCGCAGTTCGTGCGCCACGTCGGCGGTAAACAGACGCTCGTTCTCAATGGTCGCGGTCAGGCGATTGACCAACTGGTTGAGCGCCGAAACGACCGCTTCAATTTCGACCGTTGAGCTGTGAATTTCGATAGGGGAGAGGTTATCCGCCGTGCGGGTTTCTAATTCGTGTTGCAGATTGGCGAGCGGACGGGTGATGCGGCGAACGGCCTGATAGCAGATGAACAGCGTTAACCCCACCATAAACACGCTGGGGACGATGAGACTGGCGACCGCCTCGCGGATTTCATGCATGATGTGGCGATCGTTATTGCGGTTATCCCGCAGCGCCTGTTCAAACAGTTGGATCTGCTCAGTGCTTTCATGCCAGAGCCAGAAGGTACTGATAAGCTGGAAAACCAGCAAAATCATACCGATGGTGATCATCAGTCGCCGACGCAGGGTCATGGGCTGGCGTAGAAAACGCTTCAGATTCAATTAGCTTTCCTCAGTTGCGGTCGCCATCAGCATGTAGCCAAAGCCGCGCACGGTACGAATACGGGATTTTCCCACTTTATCGCGCAGGTTATGGATATGCACTTCCAGGGTGTTGGTAGACGGTTCGTTATCCCAGTTATAGATGTCGTTATAGAGAATTTCCCGGTGTACCGGGCTTCCCGATTTCAGCATCAGGCGTGACAACAGCGCGTACTCTTTAGGGGTGAGAATTAACTCTTCTCCCTCTTTCCACACCTGTCGACGGCCCATATTCAGCGTCAGGTCGCCGACCACCAGTTCACTCTCGCCCTGGTTATTATGACGACGCAGTAGCGCACGAATACGGGCGTGCAGCTCTTCCAGTGCGAAAGGTTTCACCAGATAATCATCGGCCCCGACATCCAGCCCGGAAATTTTATCGGCGAGCGTGTCCCGCGCGGTGAGGATCAGTACCGGCAGGGTATATTTTTTCTGCCGGATACGGGTAAGAAAATGCAGACCATCTTCGTCAGGCAGGCCGAGATCCAGAACCACCAGACTGTAATGCCCGGTTTCCAGACATTGCTCCGCCGCACGGGCGGTCGAGACGCCATCGCAGGCGTACCCTTCGGTTTGCGCCGCCAGAATCAAGCCCTGCAAAAGCAGCGTATCGTCTTCAACAATCAGTATTTTCATTGAGTGGTTCTCCTGCAGGGCTGCAGAATATCATCTGCGGCCTGATATTGCGTGGTCTGTACGCCGGTCAGTCCCAGCATGGTCGAGAAAAGATTGTCCTGCGAGTAATCCTGAGAACGCGCCTGTTTTTGCAGGCAGCTGGCATCTACCTGATAGCGCTGCTGATAATCCCCGGAGAGCCACAGCAGCATCGGCACATGCTTCTGAGAATCTGGCGCAATGGCATACGGCAGGCCGTGCAGATAAACGCCGTTTTCACCCAGCGACTCGCCGTGGTCGGAAAGATAAACCAGGCTGGTGGTAAATTTGTCCTGATGCGCTTTCAGAAGATTAATTGTTTTATCAATAATATAGTCAATATACAGCACGGTATTATCGTATGTGTTCACAAGCTGTTGTTGTGAACAGGTCTGAATTTCATTGGTATCGCAGGTTGGGGTAAATTTCCTGAACTGCGGCGGGTAGCGGTTGTAATAAGTAGGACCGTGGCTGCCAATGGTATGCAGCACGATCACTCCGTCACTCTGAAGACTGTTGATGTACTCCTCCAGACCATGAAACAGCACGTCGTCATAGCATTCGCCGTCGATGCATTCCCCTTTCAGGTTTAACGCGGTCATATTCTGATGCGGTACGCGGTCACAGGCGCCTTTGCAGCCGCCGTCGTTGTCATTCCACAGCACATTAATACCGGCACGCTGGATAATATCGAGCATCCCTTCCTGATGCTGCGCCAGCTCTTCGTCGTAATGTTTGCGCGGCATGTTGGAGAACATGCACGGCACAGACACCGCCGTGGCGGTCCCGCACGACGTCGTACGCGGGAAGTAGACCACATTATCTTTTGCCAACAGCGGATTGGTTTCACGTGCGTAACCGCCGAGCGAGAAGTTTTCAGCTCTCGAGGTTTCACCGACGATCAGAATGGTCAGGTTTTTACGTTTCTCTTGTTGCATCAATGGATTGCGATGCGCATCTTCGCCGATGCGTACCAGCGGCAAGTGTGCGAGGCGCTGATGGGAGTACCACGACCAACTGGCGACAATGCCGTTTGACGGGCTGAGAGCTTTGACCAGTTCTTTATTGTTGCGAAACAGCGAGGCGTAATCTTTATAGAAAAAGGCCGCCACCAGCACGATCAATAACACGGATACCAATATGTTGGCAGCGCGATACAGCACGCTGCGCAGAAAAGGCGTGGTCGGTTTGATTTTGATCCAGCAGGCGACGATGGCCGCCACAATGCCGCTAAGACCGAGGGTGAGCACCATTCTCGGCGTCATCAAGGCGAATGTTTCGGCAGGCGTCGTATCCACCATATTGGCAATCATCGAGCGGTCAATGATGATGCCGTAGGTCATGATGAAATACTGTGCCGATGCAGCCATTAAAATAAACAGGCAGGCCAGCAGGCGGTTCAGCCACAGGAAGGAGGCCAGCGTCAGGACAATATTGATGACGCTAAACGCCACGACCGGCATCGACAAGAAGACCAGCACGTTACGCAGGGAATCCAGCGGCAGGTCCTGCACAACCTGTCTGTAGAACGCGATGTTCAGACAAACAGACAAATAGAATGAAACCAGTAGTAACCAGGCCAACAGGCTGAGAGGAGGTCTTTTGACAATGCGCTTTAACATGGTGGAGCTTCCATAGACTAAGTCGCGCAGATCCTCGCAAAGTAAAATTAAGCCAACCTTAAGAACTTAAGGTTGGCTGAGCAGGAAGGGAACAGGGATCAGTTACGCTCAACCGGCGCATCCAGCGGGAAGGGGTTTTTGTGGATCCGGTTGTAGTTCAGGGCGTACAGCGCGGTGATGATCATCAGGGTCACAAATGACCACATCACCTCTTTCGCGCCGGAACCAACCACTGCCCAGATGCAGTAAATAAAGGCCACAAAGGTTACCAGCAGATAGAGCGGACGCGCTTTGCCGAAGTGTCCGTGGCCGAGCAGCAGCAGCGCGGCACAGGTGTACAGATACGGCACCAGCGTAAAGATGACGGATACCGAAGAGACGAGACCAAACTCTTTCGCGGCGTTCGGCGACATACTGCTGAACTGGAAGACAGTCATCAGAATCCCGACGATAATCAGCCCGGCAACCGGCGTCCCGGCTTTATTCACACGGGCGAAAATGGGTGGGAACAGACCGTCATCGGCAGCGGCTTTCGCCGTCTGTCCGGCCAGCAGCGTCCAGCCGCCCAGCGAACCTAAGCAGCCTGCAGCCGCACAGAAGGAGACAATCGCGCCAGCGGTGTTACCCAGCGCCATACGTGCCGCATCACCGAACGGTGAGGCTGAGACGCGCAGCGCGGCGTTGGGGATCATCCCCATGATGGCGGTGGTAGAGAGCACGTAGCAGACAGCGGCAATCAACACCCCGCCAATAGTGGCAATCGGCACGTTGCGTTTCGGGTTTTTGACGACACCCGCCGCCACTGAGGCGCTTTCAACCCCGATAAACGACCACAGCGTGACGTTCAGGGTGCTCTGAATGGCGCCGAAAGTATTCATGCCGCTGACGTTCCAGGCCGCCATGTAGGTTTCACCACGGAACCAGAACCAGCCGAACACGGCGATACCGACGATGGGGACCAGCGCCAGCACGGTGGCGACTGCCTGAACGCGGGTGATCATTTTCGGACCGACAATATTGAGCAGAACGAAGATCCACAGCACCACCACGCAGGTCAGCGTCAGCACCAGCGGATCTTTCAGAATGGGGAAAAAGTAGCTCAGGTAACCGACGCCGATAACCACCATCGCGATGTTACCGATCCAACAGGCCAGCCAGTACAGCACGTTGGTCTGGTAACCGAGGAAGGGCCCAAAGCAACGACGGGCATACGCGTAAGAACCGCCGGGACTGGGATCTAAGGACGACATTTTCGCGTAGACCATCGACAGCGCCAGCGCGCCGATGATCGTGACTAACCATCCGTAGATTGCAATCCCGCCGGTGGCGGCCAGATTCGCAGGGAGCAGGAAAACCCCTGAACCCATGATATTCCCCGACACCATTAAGGTGACGGGGATTAAGCCCACTTTGTGAGCATCAGCATCCGAGGACATAATTAAACTCCTGATGGGAACAATAAATGATGTCTCATAATACGCCTTCAGATGGCGATTGAATTATGTCCGCCGCTGCTTATCGCTAATGCTGATATTATCGTGGCTCATTGCAAAATGTTCAAAAATCACTCTATTGCACGGTCTTTAAACTGGCTGACATAATGCAGTGGCGTCATGCCATAATACTCTTTGAAAACAGAGATAAAGTAAGATGTACTGTTATAACCACACAGTTCGGATACCTGGGATATATTCTTGCCATCCATCAGGAGTTGATTAACGGCGTAGCGCATCCGACAGGTGGTGATGATTTGACTGTAACTGGTATTTTCGCTTTTTAGCTTTTTTTTGAGCAGGCTTGGACTAAGACATAAACAACTGGCGACCTGGTTAAGATTCCACGCTTTATGAATGTCACTCTCGATAATATGGTAAACGCTGTCGCTGACGCGGCTTCGCAACATAAACATCAGCAGGGACAAAAACTTCTTACTGTCGAGAAAGCGGGATAACACGGCGAACAACAGGCAGCGTGTACGTTCTTCTTCGCCAGGGCTGTCGGTATGCGCAATGCTGTGTTGTGCCGCCGCCCGGAAGACGTCGGGAGTCACACACTCAGCGGTTAATACCGGGGAGGAACTCCGTTGCCAGAGTGGAATATTTGAAAGATCTTTATTTAAAAAGCGAAGATAATCTTTAATTATATCCCGGCTAATATGTGCGACCAGTGCGTTATTAATAGATGATATATCGATGATATTGTTCTCACAGGCGATGAGTGCCATATGATTCGCTTTTAAATTGATTGCCTCTTTACCGTTTACTCGTAGCCAAACGTCTTTTTCGGTTAACACGACAATACAAGGATTATTGCTGAAAACTCTCATACCCTAACTCCCGAATATGAACAGAAAATATCCTTTCTCGCCAAAGGGGAGAGATAAAGCAGATATTTCGATTTGTATGACGAATGAAGTCCACATTAAAATAATGGTTTTGTCCGGAAATACAATAGGCGTCGGATAATTGCTATGTACAGAAATTTTTACGCGGTGGAAACCATGCATAAGGGAGAAAAAAAAGCGCGGGGAGCACCCGCGCAAAAAGGTATGACAATGGTAGTTTTTCTCAGCAATACTCAGGAAACGTTCGTCATAACCCTGCGGCCAAAACCAGGCTGCGTCAGGGTGGCCATGTCATGACGCAGTCGTCGGAATAGACTTACGCTTTCACGCACATCACGTGATAGACGCCATCAATGATTTCAGTGCCTTCGGTTTCATGTTCGAAGCCGGGGAAGTGATGATCCCAGGACTGCAGGGCACGGAGATAGCCTACCTGCGGACTGTTTTCATCACCGAAGTTCTCGCCGGAGAGCAGCATCGGGATTCCCGGCGGATAAGGGATGACGGAGTTTGCCGCAATGCGTCCCGGCAGGTCCTCTATGGCAACCATTTCAATGTTGTCATTAACGATGGCGTTATAGGCTTCACGCGGTGTCATTGCCGCAACCGGCAGTCCGGAATAGGCGGCATTGAGTTTCGCACCAGGGTTGTTTTCCCGCAGCCAGGCAAACATCTGGTCGCCCAGGTCGTGAATGCCCATATTGGCGTAAATTTCAGGATGTTCTTCAACCAGTTCCGGCATGACCTGCGCCAGCGGGGTGTTGGCATCGTAGTGATGTTTAAATGAGCACAGAGTGTTGATCAGTGTCCCCCATTTCCCGCGGGTAATCCCCATTGAGAACAGGAACATGATCTGAAAATCGGTGGTGCGGGTCGGCACGATTCCGTGACGCCCAAGCCAGGCGGTGACCAGCGCGGCAGGCACCCCCGTCTCTTCCAGTTCACCGTCGTCGCCCATCCCCGGCGCGAGGATGCTGACCTTAATCGGATCGAGCATGCTCCAGTTATCAGGTAAGTCTTTAAAGCCGTGCCAGGATTCGCCCGGACGCATCACCCAGCAGTTCTGATCGGTCGCCAGCAGTTTCGCCGGCGCGTCAGCAAAATCGTAGGTTTCACCGGTTTGCGGATCGGTGACCACCTCTTTGTTCCACGGCTTAAAGAACCAGTCGCCGTCAGCGCTGAACTCCTTATACAAACGTGCCATCGCCTGGCGGAAGTCGATGGCTTCGTCGATCACTTCCTGAGTCAGCGACAGGCCGCTGTTGCCGTCCATCATCGACACCGCCACATCGTTGGATGCACAGATGGCATACAGCGGCGAGGTGGTGGCATGCATCATGTACGCCTGATTGAAGCGGGAGAAATTCACCGCGCCGCGACCTTCACGTACATGGATGTAAGACGCCTGAGAGAGGGCGTTCAGCAGTTTGTGCGTTGAGTGGGTCGCAAAAACGGTAGGGCCGCTGTGATCGCCTGGTTCACCGCGCATGGCATAGTGATCGGCGTAAATCGGATTAAAGCGGGCGTAGCCGTACCAGGCTTCATCGAAGTGGATGCGGTCGGTGGTTTGCGCCAGTAATGCCTGTGCGGATTTCGCGTTATAGCAGACACCGTCGTAGGTGCAGTTGGTCACCACGCTATAAGACGGTTTTTGTCCTGTTTTCTCTTTGGTCAGCGGGCTTTCGCTGATTTTTTTCTGTAAGGTTTCCGGCTGCATTTCCTGCGGGTAGATAGGGCCGATGATGCCGTAGCGGTTACGGCTGGGCACCATATACACCGGTTTCGCCCCGGTCAGGATCAACCCCTGTTCAATCGATTTATGGCAGTTACGGTCCAGCACGACCACATCGTTATCGGTCATACAGGCCTGCATAATGGTGCGGTTGGAGCCGGACGTCCCGACCACCACGGACCAGGAACGATCTGCGCCAAAGACCCGTGCGGCATACTTTTCGCTTTCGCCAAAGGCGCCAGTGTGATCGAGCAGGGAACCCAGCGATGCCCGTTCAATACCCATATCGCTGCGGAACAGGTTTTCGCCGTAATAATCATGATAGAAGCGACCGGCAGGCGTTTTGGTAAAACCAACGCCGCCCTGATGGCCCGGCGCGGCCCAGGAGTATTCATGAATATCGCTGTATTTCATCAGCGCATTGAACAGCGGCGGTAACAGCTGCTGGCGATAACGGGTCATGGCGGCGACCGCGCGCCCGGCGATAAAGTCAGCGGTATCTTCGAGGATCCAGGCGAACTCATCGACAAGCTCCAGCATATCGCGGTCCAGCGAGGCGGTGGCCTTCTCTCTGTCACCTAACAGAAAGACCGGTACGTTTTGCTGGCGTTCATGAAGCTTACCGATCAGTTCTCTGACATTCTGGTGTTCATCAGGATGTTCCATTTGATAGCTGAACATCAGGCAATCAATGGCTTCGTTTGCCGACAGGATGGCGTAGCCGTCGTCGAAAGACGTGGACTTAATGACGGTAATATTTTGCCGACTTAAGGCGTCTGCCAGACGTTCCACGGCTTTGCCGACCCAGGTGTCCTGATGCAGAAATTCACTTTCAACAATTAATACTTTCATCATCTTTTACCCGGTTGTGGAGGAATCTGTGATGCGGGCAAGTATTAACCTGACGAAAAAAGGTGTAAAGAGGGCGAGAAATGGCGATTTTTCGAAAATAGTCGTTAATAAATAAGTAGTTAAAGTGATTTTTTGGCTGATTTTTACGGCGGTTTATCGACAGCTGAACTATTTTTTGAGCTGATAGTGATATTGCCGGAGCATGAGTATGCCTCCGGCATGTCAATACGTTATGCGTCAGGGCGCGTTAATCCATAGCGCTGCAACTGACGGTTATGAATTCCCGCCAGCAACATTACCGTGGTTAATGAACCCAGCAACGCGCAGAACATGTCTGACTGGGTATCCCACGGGTCGCCCTGAGTGCCAAGGAAATCGTCCGCGCCTTGTCCCATCGCCAGCGCGGCCCACCATTCAATTAACTCATAGGTGGCACTAATCGCCAGCGCCACGCAGCAAACCAGAAATGCCAGCATCTTACCGCCGCGAACAATCTTTGCACGTAGCAGAACTTCGCGCGCCACCAGTGCCGGAACCAGACCCTGGAAGAAATGGCCGAGCTTGTCATACGGATTTCGGCTTAAGCCCAGCCACTCCTGCACTTCAAAACCCACAGGCACTTTGGCATAGGTGTACATACCGCCCACCATCAGGATGATGGCGTGGAAAAAAATCAGGGTATAAAGCAGAGGGGTGAGCGGGTAGCGTTTTGCGGTTGCCAGCAGCAGCGGTATCACAATAATGACCGGCGTAACTTCCATCAGCCAGGTGATTTTTTCACCTGCCGAGAAGCCAGTGTAGATCAGGATAAGCGTCAGGATTAGTGCGCCGATATTCAGCAGTATGGGATGTAATGTGCGGATCATGGTGATTTCGCAAGTGATGGAAAAGACTACTATTCACCGAAGTGGTAGAAAATTCAATGCCAGCCATGACGGGAAAAGGTGGCCCGGGGGGATCACCGGACTGCCCTCAAACGTTGAGAGCAGTCCGGTGCCGGGCCGAAGAGGTTATTTCGCGCAGTTAGCGCACTGCTTGCTGACGATCTGCTGGAAGAAATCGTTACCTTTGTCATCGACCAGGATGAACGCCGGGAAATCTTCCACTTCAATTTTCCAGATTGCTTCCATACCCAGCTCCGGATACTCGACGCATTCCAGATGCTTGATACTCTGCTGCGCCAGAACCGCTGCCGGACCGCCAATACTGCCCAGATAGAAGCCGCCGTGTTTCTGGCAGGCGTCAGTGACCTGTTGGCTGCGGTTACCTTTTGCCAGCATGATCATGCTGCCGCCGTGCGATTGCAGCAGATCAACATAGGAATCCATGCGGCCTGCGGTGGTCGGTCCTAATGAGCCTGACGGATAGCCCGTCGGTGTTTTCGCCGGACCGGCGTAGTAGATCGGGTGATCTTTAATGTACTGCGGCAACCCTTCGCCAGATTCGATACGTTCTTTCAGCTTCGCATGCGCAATATCGCGACCCACGATAATGGTACCGGTCAGTGAAAGGCGGGTTGAAACCGGGTACTGCGAAAGCTGAGCCAGGATCTCTTTCATCGGGCGGTTGAGGTCAACGTGAACCACATCGCCTTCACCGGCCTGACGCAACGCTTCCGGGATGTACTGGCCTGGGTTGTGCTCCAGTTTTTCGATCCAAATCCCTTCGCGGTTGATTTTGGCCTTGATGTTACGATCTGCTGAGCAGGAAACGCCCATGCCGACCGGGCAGGAAGCGCCGTGGCGCGGCAGGCGGATCACACGGATATCGTGGGCGAAATATTTACCGCCAAACTGCGCGCCGAGACCCAGTTTTTGCGCCTCTTCCAGCAGTTCTTGTTCCAGTTGTGTATCGCGGAACGCCTGACCGTGCGCGTTACCTTCGGTCGGCAGCGCGTCATAGTAATGGGTGCTGGCGAGCTTCACGGTTTTCAGCGTGCTTTCTGCGGAAGTGCCGCCAATCACAAAGGCGATATGGTACGGCGGGCAGGCTGCGGTGCCCAGCGTACGCATCTTCTCAACGAGGAAATTTTTCAGTTTGCCCGGCGTGAGCAGTGCCTTAGTTTCCTGATACAGATAGGTTTTGTTGGCGGAACCGCCGCCTTTCGCTACGCAGAGGAACTTATACTCATCGCCATCGACGGCGTAGAGGTCGATCTGTGCCGGCAGGTTGGTGCCGGTGTTCACCTCTTTGTACATATCCAGCGCGGCGTTCTGTGAATAGCGCAGATTGTCTTCGATATAGGTGTTGTACACCCCTTTTGACAGCGCTGCCTCATCACCACCGCCGGTCCAGACACGCTGGCCTTTTTTCCCCATGATAATCGCCGTGCCAGTATCCTGGCAGGTCGGCAGAATACCTTTGGCGGCGATTTCGGAGTTTCTCAGGAATTGCAGCGCGACGTATTTATCGTTTTCGCTGGCTTCGGGGTCATGAAGAATAGAGGCGACTTGTTGCTGATGTTCGGGGCGGAGCATGAAGGAGGCATCGTGAAAGGCTTGTTGCGCCAGCAGCGTCAGGGCTTGCGGCTCCACCTTCAGTATGGACTCTCCTTCAAACTCACTCACGCTGACATAATCGGAAGTGAGCAGGTAGTACTCTGTTTCGTCTTTCCCCATCGGGAAAGGTGCCTGATAAAAGAACGCTTTATTTGACATATGCTTCCAGCCTGTTGATTTCTTTTAAGAGCATAAGTGACGTGCCACCCGGTGAAGGGCGGCACGCGGGAGACCTTTACAGGAATCCGTACATGGCGGCAAAGATCCAGCCAAAGACGCAGGAGACGCTCACGCCAATCAAACCTGGCAGGATAAAGCTGTGGTTGATGACGAAGCGACCAATGCGGGTGGTACCTGAACGGTCGAACTGAATAGCGGCCAGATCGCTCGGATAGGTCGGCAGAATATAGTAGCCGTAGCACGCCGGGGCAGACGCCACGATGTAGGCCGGGTCAACGCCGATCGCCAGCGCGACCGGAACGATAGCCGCCAGCGCCGCTGCCTGGGAGTTAACGAATTTAGACACCAGCAGCAGAACAATCGCATAGGCCCACGGATACTCTTTCACCATGTTGCCCAGCACACCTTCGATTTCTGTCATGTGCGCGCCGAACATGGTTTCCGCCATCCAGGCGATACCGTACACCGCCACAATGGCGATCATACCTGAACGGAAGACTTCGTTTTTAGAGATTGAAGCGGGATTGGTTTTGGTCAGGATAATAATCAGCGCGCCGGTCAGCAGCATGAACATCTGGATAACCAGCACCATCGACAGCGCTTTGCCACCGAATGAAGGGCGAAGTTCAGAGAAGGCGCCCAGGATAGCGACGACAGCAATTGCGGCAAGGAAGATCCACATCGCCAGCCAGTTGCTTTTCGGCAGCTTTTTGTCCAGCAGCGTAGCGGTGTCGCCATACACGTAGTGATGGTTTTCCGGTACGGAGATGAATTTCTGGAAATCTTCATCTTTATCCAGATCTTTACCACGGAACCAGCTGAAAATACCGATAGCCAGAATACCAATCAGCGTGGACGGGATAGTGATCGCCAGCAGGTCGAGGAATTCGAGGTGTTTACCTTCAAACGTCACATTACCCAGCATGGCAACCAGAGAAACCACCGCCACCGATACCGGGCTTGCAATGATCCCCATTTGCGCGCCGATGGAGCTGGCGGCCATCGGACGTTCCGGGCGAATGTTGTTTTTAATCGCCACGTCGTAAATGATGGGCAGGATTGTGTAGACCACGTGGCCAGTACCGCAGAGGATGGTCAGGGTACAGGTGACGAACGGCGCTACGATAGAGACGTATTTCGGGTTGCGACGCAGCAGCTTCTCTGCGATCTGCAACATGACGTCCAGGCCACCGGAGGCCTGTAGCGTAGCCGAGGCCGCGACCACGGCAATGATGACGAGCATGACATCGACGGGCGGTTTACCCGGCTGGAGGTGGAATACGAACACCAGAATGACCAGGCCGATACCGCCTAACAAACCCAGCGCGATACCGCCCTTTCTGGCACCATAAAACAAACATATTAATATTATGAGAAGTTGTATACTAAATAGCATTTATTTACCCTCGCGATAAAACCAGTCAATTTTGATAAATGGATCACAGCCATGTTCTGTTTTTTGTGTTGTGGGCGCAGAGCCTGGCTAATATTCGTTTCGTCTGAAAGTGTGATTAATTTCTAAACATTGAATAAAAGTTTTTCATAAGGACGGGAAAACTCTTATCGATTTTTCAGGCTATTTTCAGAGAGCAAGACTCTCCGGCGATGGGGAGTGTTGAAAAAGGAGAGCAGAGGCAGGTTCGAGATTTTTTTTGTAACTTTATGAAAAACATGAACATATCATCTGCTCACAGAGTGTGCTTATCCCTAAGATGTAGCATGATCTCCGTTGCTACCGTTTATCGTTTTTGTTAATCCGCCCGGTTATTTCCAGACTACTCCTTTGTGATTAAAAATACACACTCTGCGCAGGGGATAATACTTTATTAACTTTTGTTAGCGTTTTTGAAATTAAAAA
Source organism: Citrobacter sp. ANG330 (assembly GCF_047467925.1). Taxonomy (NCBI): domain Bacteria; kingdom Pseudomonadati; phylum Pseudomonadota; class Gammaproteobacteria; order Enterobacterales; family Enterobacteriaceae; genus Citrobacter; species Citrobacter sp. ANG330. Next base: position 139,833 of record NZ_JASJUI010000009.1, read on the forward strand.
CAATGTCAGACGGGATAATAATAACGCATTGAAAAATATGAGATGGTGCAGTTATATTTGATCTGGCACAATTTCTGTATTTTCTGGCAGTAACCTTAACCTTTTTATTTTTTCATTATTGTAATAATTGTTACCAATATATAACGAAATAATGCAAGGTTAAGATTTATCTTCTACTGACAATATTGCTTAAGTAAAGAATAATGTTCTGCCTGAATACGGTAGCGGTAAACCGGCCTGCCTGTGACGCCATAATGGATGCTGGTAACCAGAATATGACAGTTGACCAGCCAGATAAGGTATTTTCGGCAGGAGACGCGAGAGATATTCACCGCATTTGCCAGCTCATCGGTTGAAAACTCATAATCCTGATGTGCATCTATCCACTGACATAATGTGCGCAGCGTCTGCGGCGTCAATCCTTTCGGCAGGCGGCGGGTGTCCTGCTCACTGGACGCATTACCGTGAATCAACTGGTCCAGCTCTGACTGTTCATAATACTGGTGCTTGTCCATGTCCCTTTTCTTTTGTAACCAGTTAGTGAGGGCTTCTTCAAAGCGGGAGGCCTGAAACGGCTTGATTAAGTAATCAACGACGCCGTAGTGCAGCGAGTCCTTAATCGTCATGGCATCGGCAGCGGAAGAGATGACAATAACATCGCTTTTGCAGCCAGCGGCATGCAGCAGAGGGAGCAAATCCAGCCCGTTCTCTTTCTGCATGTAAATATCCAGCAAAATAAGGTCAATCTGAACATCGCTATGAAAAATAACCTCTTTGGCTTTTTCCAGCGTTGAGGCGGTTCCGCAGCACTGAAAACCGGGGATCTGTGCGACATAGCGGCGGTTTAACTCCGCGACCATAGCGTCGTCATCGATAATAAAGACATTGATCATGTGCTGGTCCTCTCCCCATCCCAGGGTATTTGTACAAAAAATTGTGTGAAAACGCCAGGTTCGGATTCCACAAAAATATTGCCACCAAGACTTTCAACTTGTTGTTTAACAAGCGCTAAACCAACGCCGCGTTCAGTTCCTTTAGACGAGACGCCTTTATCAAAAATAGCGTCAAGGCGGTGCGGTTCAATGCCGGGACCATCGTCACTCACTTCACAATGTAGCCAACCATTGCGATAGTATAAGGAGACGCTGATCTCACCTCCTGACTGCTGTGCTAACGCGTCGATCGCGTTTTCAATCAGATTTCCGAGCGCGGTAATCAATACCGCAATTTGATCTTCATTGCCGCTGTCCGGTACCTGGCTGTCATGGCTAATCAACAGTTTGTGCCCTGAATCGGATGTGCGATTAATCTTACTAAGTAAAAAGCCAGCAATGACCGGCGATCTAATTTTGCCTAACAGTGAGCCGATCTCTTCCTGATAGTTGTTTGCCGTCTTAATAATATAGTCTTCAAGCTGCTTATAACTCTTCAGATGTAACAATCCCAGAATCACATGTAATTTATTCATGAATTCGTGGGATCGTTCACGGAGTGAGTCGGCATAGTTCACCATTCCATCCAGTCGCTGCATCAACTGGCGAACTTCCGTTTTGTCCCTGAAGGTGGAGATCGCGCCAATAATCTTGCCGTCGCTGCGAACCGGGACGGTATTAATGAGCAATAAGCGGTCTTTGATGTTGATCTCTTCGTCGCGGTGCGGCGTACCGTCGCGCAGCACTTCGCTGAGATCCACCACCTGCGACCAGGCATGACTGAGCGTGGAAAACTGGGGGTCGTCCTGTGACTTACGGTAGTTCAGCAACTCCTGGGCGGCCTCGTTGATTAACGTCACCTCGCCTTTGTCGTCAACGGCGATGACCCCCTCTTTGATTGACTGCAGCATCGCCTGGCGCTGTTCAAACAGGGTAGAAATTTCATACGGCTCCAGGCCAAACAGGATGCGTTTGAGCACTTTCACCAGCACCCATGTTCCCAGCAGGCCAACCAGCACGCCAAAAAGTACGGACCAGATGATGCTGCCGCGACTGTTGTTAATCTGTTCGGTCACCCGACTCAGTTCCAGACCGATCGCCACCACCCCAATCTGGCGGTGATTATCGTCATAAATGGGGGTGAAAACGCGCAGCGCCTGGGCGAGGAAGCCCCGGTTGATGGCGATATTCTCTTTGCCATCCAGCGCCAGCAAAATGTCGTCGCCTTTAAATGGCTGCCCGATGCGCTGAGCTTCCGGGTGGGAATAACGCAGGCTCTTCATGTCGGTGACAACAATGAACAGCATATCGTTTCGCTTGCGCACCGCTTCGGCAATCGCCTGAATCCCGCTATCCTCGGGTTTTTTCATCAACCCCGCACGGATCTCCGGCGAATCTGCCAGCGTCCGGGCAACGGCCAGCGCTTTATCTGCTAACGCATCACGCGTCATGTGGCTGATTTGTGAAAAGTAGAACAGATGGACGACCAGCAAGACAGAAAATAACACGGCGCTGACCATCAATATCACCGTCGTACCGAGTTTCATCGGCCGTTCACGTAGCTTGCGGCAAGGCAGGGAATGTCTCATGGTGGTCCCGGGGTCACTGTTCGTGTGGGTATTATCCCTATTGGGACGCGTAATTCAAAGGTGGCAGGGAAAATCACCTCAGCCGCGATGTCATTATCGCACGCATCCGGTCAGCAACCTGCGGCAATATAATCGCCATTGGCGCTTATCGGAATCACCGTTAAGAACAGAACTGTGGCAAACAGGATCAGCACTACGCCACCGACAATTTTTGCCGCAGGCGCAAGCCATTTCAGAGCAGGATGTCCCGCGCCGAACCACGCGAGTGTCTGATTTCGGGCATAGCGTACTGCCAGAGATAGCCCCATGATCGACAACGCGGTGCCAAAGGACATGGTCATCACCGCTGCAATGCCCCAGGTAACAATGCCGAGGGCATTGGAAAACAGCAGGATCATGATAGCCCCACTACATGGCCGGGCGCCGATGGCGAGAATCACCCCCAGCCGGGTTTTCCAGTTGCCATCCGCCTGCGTCTGCCCGACGCCGTGATGCCCACAGCCGCACTGTTCGTCATGGTTGTGCAGGGGGCTAAACCGGGTGAAGGTGATGGGGCGAAAAGATTTAACGGCCTGATAAATGAGAAACGCGCCGAATGCGGCGATCAGCACAGCGCTAATTTTCTCCACGTACCATCGGCTGGTGCTCAAATCACCGGATGCCAGGTTAAAGCCTATCGCGAGGATAAACACAAACAGAATCGCGCTGACCCCTTGCATCAGGCTGCCAATAAAAGGCACGACCCGTGCGGCCAGCAGGCTTTCCTTATTGGTACTCAGATAGGTCGTCACGATGAACTTTCCGTGTCCCGGTCCAATGGCATGCAGCACACCATACAGAAAGGCTCCCGTCAGTAACCAGAAACCTCCGCTGTACTGATGATTATTCAACTGCAGCAGGTACATCACCAGATAACGGTGCAGGGTGATTTGCGTGGCCAGACACCACTGAATAAACGCACTCCAGTGCAGATGCAGGGTATAGCCGATCCCGAACAGTGTCAGGGTCAAAATACCTGCCAGCGACAGGCGCAGAGAGGAATGGTGTCCGGATACGATCATGATTCAGTCTGGCTTTGAGGATAATGAAACAGTATAGCCAGTTTACGGTAAGAACCCAGTTCACGCAGCGGGCTCTCTCTTTTCTATAATAAATAATTATATTTTTGCTAAATAATCATGAAAAAATAATATGATCGCGAACGTCAGGAATGTCACTTTTTCACAGGAGTGATTTTTTAGCACGCTACACGGAATATGAATTTTATTGCGCCAGCCTGCAGGATATTCTTGCGTAGTATATTTTAATGCACAGCGAATAGGCCGCTGTTGTTCTATTTTTATCTCTTTTTTGTATCCAAAAATGTCATCTTCAGTTAAATCAGTGCTTTTTATCTGTCGATAAATGTTAGGCAGATCAGGGTTTTTCCACTTAATTTCTCCATAAAACGTCGCTTGATCATAATCAACCATCAGCCGTGTTTAGCCCTTTATGATTACTTATTAATAATAACTATGGATGCAATGTGAGAAATAAAGATGGAAATAAAAAAGTGGCTAAACACAACACTGTCCCGACGGGATGCGGTGACGGGCACCGCAAAAATAGGTGCCGCCGTTGCGCTGAGTAATGCGATTACGTTGCCTTTCTCTACCACCGCACAGGCCGAAACGACTGCAGCATCAACGCAAGGCGGCAATGGCGAAACCGTTCGCCACAGCGCCTGTCTGGTTAACTGCGGCAGTCGTTGTCCGCTGAAAGTGATCGTTAAAGATGACCGTATTGTGCGTATTGAACCGGAAGACGCAAAAGACGACGCGGTATTTGGCGAACACCAGATTCGTCCGTGTTTACGCGGGCGTTCCAGTCGCTGGCGGGTATATAGTCCGGATCGGATTAAATATCCGATGAAACGTGTAGGTAAACGTGGCGAAGGGAAATTCAAACGTATTTCCTGGGATGAAGCAACAGCATTTGTTGCTGCAGAATTAAAACGCGTGACAGAAAAATATGGCCGTGAGGCAATTTATTATAATTATCAGTCGGGCGCTTATTACCATACCCAGGGAACGCCAGCCTGGAAACGTCTGTTAAATCTTACTGGCGGCTATTTAAATTATCATAACACCTATTCCACGGCACAAATTGCTACCGCTACGCCCTATACCCACGGCGTGTATGTCGGGAGCCACTTTACCCAAATTGCCCATTCCGATCTGGTGGTCCTGTTTGGTCTGAATTTGTCTGAAACACGCATGTCCGGTGGTGGACAGGTAGAAGAGTTACGTCGCGCGCTGGAAGTCTCAAAGGCGCGGGTGATTATTATCGATCCGCGTTATACCGACTCGGTAGTGACCGAGCATGCCGAGTGGCTGCCGATTCGCCCGACGACCGATGCTGCGCTGGTAGCCGGTATTGCGCACACCCTGATCACCGAACAGTTGATTAATGAGGCTGAGGTGAATAAATACTGCGTGGGCTATGACAGCAGTACGCTGCCTGAAGGCGCTGCGCAGAATGCCAGTTATAAAGACTACATACTCGGGAAGGGCGATGACGGCATCGCGAAAACACCGGAGTGGGCGGCTGAGATCACAGGGCTTCCGGCAACGCGCATTCGCCAGCTGGCGCGTGAGATCGCCTCAGCCCGTGCCTGCTACATTTGTCAGGGGTGGGGACCACAGCGTCATGCCAATGGTGAGCAAACCGTGCGCGCCATTCAGACGCTGCCCGCGCTAACGGGCCACTTTGGCCTGCCGGGAACGAACAATGGTAACTGGCCTTATGGCACCCCGTATGGTGTACCGCTGTTACCGATTTTGACCAACCCGATCAAAACCTCTATTCCGTGCTATCTCTGGACGGATGCGATTCAACGTCCGGAAATCATGACGGCCACCACGATGGGCGTGAAGGGGGCGGACAAACTGAAAACCGGCATTAAGTTGTTCTTCAACCAGGCCGGTAACACGTTGTTGAACCAGCACGGTGAAACCAACCGTACGCGCAAAATTCTCGCGGATGAAAGTTTGTGCGAAACCATTATCGTCATTGAAAACCACATGACGCCAAGCGCGAAGTACGCCGATCTCCTGCTGCCGGAAACCAGCTATCTCGAAGCAGAAGATCTGGTGGATAGCTCCTATGCCACCGGTTCTCACAACTACATGATCGCCTTGCAGAAAACGGTCACGCCGATGTGGGAAGTGCGTAGCACCTACGATATCTGTGCCGATATCGCCGGTCATCTGGGCTTACGTGAGCAGTACACCGAAGGGCGGACACAGGCGCAGTGGGCAGAAATGCACTACCAGCAGGTCCGAGAGAAACGTCCGTATCTGCCGGAATGGTCGGTAGCGAAAGAGATGGGGGTCATCGACCAGCGTATCGCGACAGACAAACAGAGCCTGGCGTTTGCTGATTTCCGTGCCGATGCCGTGGCCAATCCGCTGACCACGCCGTCCGGCAAGATTGAGATCTACTCGCAGGCGCTGGCCGATCTCGCGAAGGCGTGGACGCTGCCGGAAGGCGATCGCATCCCGGCGGTACCGGAGTTCTGCGCGGTGGCAGAGTCGCATCTGAACAAAGCGCTGACCGCGAAGTATCCGCTGCAGTTAAGCGGTTTTCACACCAAAGGGCATACCCACTCAACTTATACCAACGTGCTGATGCTGCATGAAGCGGTACCGGATGAAGTGTGGATCAACCCGATAGACGCCAGTGCGCGTCAGCTGAACTCAGGCGATCTGGTACATGTGTTCAACGATCGCGGCGTGGTGGCGATTCCGTGCAAGGTGACCCAGCGCATTCTGCCGGGCGTGGTGGCGATGCCACAGGGGGCGTGGACCCGTCTGGACAGCAACGGTGTGGACGTTGGCGGGTGCATCAACACTCTGACCAGTCACCTGCCGTCGCCGTTGGCGAAAGGGAACCCGCAGCATACCAACCTGGTTGAAATCAAACGCGCTTAAGGAGTGATCCGCAATGAAACAGTATGGCTTTTATGTTGACTCCTCGCGCTGCTCAGGCTGTAAAACCTGCCAGGTCAGCTGTAAGGATAATAAGGATCTGGACGTCGGTCCGAAATTCCGCCGGGTCTATGAATACGGCGGCGGCAGTTGGGTGAAAGAAGGGGAAAGCTGGCACAACGACACCTTTACCTATTATCTCTCTATCGCCTGTAACCACTGTGATGAGCCGGTTTGCGTATCCGGCTGCCCGACCGGGGCGATGCATAAACGCGAAGAGGACGGTCTGGTGCTGGTCGATGACAGCATCTGCGTGGGCTGCCGCTATTGTGAAATGCGCTGCCCGTATGGCGCGCCGCAGTTTGATGCTAAGGCCAAAGTGATGCGCAAATGCGACGGCTGCCTCGACCGGCTGGCGCAAAATCTGCGCCCCATCTGTGTGGACTCTTGCCCGCAGCGGGCGCTGGATTTCGGCCCAATCGATGAACTGCGCGCGAAATACGGTAGCGAGAACGAAATTGCGCCGCTGCCCGCCGCGTCGTTTACTCATCCGAACCTCATCATTAAGCCGCATCCGAAGGCCAAACCTACGGGCGATAAGGAAGGGGCCATTATGAACATGGGGGAGGTGCGCCATGCATGAGTTACCGCTGGTCTTTTTTACCGTCTTTACCCAAAGCGCGGTCGGCGCGTTTATTCTGCTGCTGATTGGCGGCACTCTGGGGCAGATCGAGGCGCGACGGATGGCCGTCGGCCTGTTCTGTGTCATGTGCCTGTTTGGCGTTGGGGTACTGCTGGGAGTAATCCACGTCGGGCAGCCGCTGCGTGCGCTGAATATGCTGCTGCGCGTAGGCCATTCGCCGATGAGCAACGAAATTGCGCTGTCGGCAGTGTTTGCCACGCTTGGCGGGCTGGGTTCTCTCGGTCTGCTGCTTAACCGTGGCGCGACCGCGCTGTGTAAAGCGCTGGTATGGCTGGCAGCGGTGGTGGGCGTGGTCTTTATCCTGGCGATCCCGCAAATCTACCAGTTGCCGACGGTGGTCACCTGGCGCACCTCGTATACGACGGTGATGATGGTGCTGACGCCGCTGATCGGCGGCGGCATTCTGGCCGGGCTGTTCGGGCTGCGTCTGGGCCTGTTGGTCAGCGTACTGGCGATTCTCGTCAGCTTCTGCCTGCGCCCTGGGTATGTTGCGACGCTGATGAGTGCGGACGACGCGTTAGCCGCGGCGCAAACCAGTTGGTTTACCGCACAAGCGGCGCTGCTGGCGGTGGGCATTGTTGGGGTAGTGACCTGGGCGCGACTGAAGTCCAGCGTCACCGTTCTGGCGATGACCGCCGTGGTCGTCATCGTGGCGGAGTTAGTGGGCAGGATTGCGTTCTACAATCTGTGGACGTTGCCGATGTAACCTGTGAGCGGCTTCGGCCGCTCTGTTTTCAGGAGGAGCCAGAGATGACCCCCGATGCTGTATTACCGAGGATCCTCGGTGCATTGTTTTACTACTCTCCCGGGCGACCGGAGGTAAAAGCGCTGTTCGATAGTCTGCCCATGCTGCCCGATCTGTATCCGTGGCGCGATCCGGCGCAGATTGCCAGGCTGTGTGACGACTGGCCGCTGCCTGATGATGAAGAACTGGCATGGCAATTTTCCGTACTGTTCGAGGGCCAGGGCGATATGCCCGCGCCGCCGTGGGGTTCCGTCTGGCTGGAGCGCGATAACCTGCTGATGGGCGATACCACCGCAGAATACCGCGCGTTTTTACTGTCGCAGGGAATGGCATTTGACTCGCGTCAGAGCGAACCTGAAGATCAGTTTGGCCTGATGCTGCTAGCCAGTAGCGCGCTGCTGGAGGCCGGCAAAGAGGCTGCGGTGAATCAATTATTCGCAGTGCATCTGCTGCCGTGGGGATATCGCTATCTGGAACGCGTGCAGGACAGTGCGGTGAGCCCGTTCTATGCACGTCTTGCCGCCGTCACCACGCTTTATCTGCAGGAGATGGCGCAGCAACGCGCGTTACAACCTGCGGTAAAACGGCTGTACTTCGGATGAACAAGTCAGAGAAATATTATCAGGCGCTGATGACGCACCGGCACGTCAGTCGGCGTGGGCTGTTTCGCGCGTTTGTCAGCGCGGCAAAGCACACTGCGCCGCAGGAGGCATCGTTGCCTCAACTCGCGCATTCGCTGCCGCCGGGAGCCCTGCCTGATGCGCAGTTCATCGCGCAATGTTCCCGCTGCAATCAATGTGTCGATGCCTGCCCGATGGGGATCCTGACCCGTCACGAAGACGGCTACCCGCAACTGGCGATTGAATATGCCAGTTGCGATGGCTGTGGTTTATGCATTGCCGCCTGCCCGAGCGACGCGCTGTGCGTACAGGTTCGTTTTGATACTGGCCTGCGCCCAACCTTCAGCTCTGCCTGCGTTAATCCGGTACGTCCGTGCAATCAGTGTATCGAAGCATGCCCGGAACAGGCCTGTACCCTCGGTCCGATGGGGATCCCCGTGCTGGACAGCGAGCGTTGTACAGGCTGCGGTGAATGCCGGGTACAGTGTCATGTTGATGCCGTCAGCCTGAGATAACTTTCCCGCCGGAATTTTCACCTTCACTATTCCAATTATTTCCCGAATTATTATTTTATTGCCGATTTAATTGTGAATTATCCTGGTTTTTTGCCACATTTTAAATTTATATTCGCTAAAAACCCATCATGTATTTAGGATTAATCACACCGCTTCGCGAGATATAAATCCACCTTCCTTTATTCTGCGAGTTAACAATGCGTATCTATTCCACAGCAAATGTAATGCTTTGAGTGGAAATTTTGATTTGGTAGCATTTTCATCAGTTCAAAGGAGTGGTGGTAATTAATATTATTGCATATTTAATTATTACCAGAACATTTCCAGAACAAAACCAAGAGTTGATTACAGCAGAAAGAAATAATGATTGCGACGTGATGACTCTTTATTTCTCAGGATATTGGTACAAACAGGATATTGTTATGAAAATGAATAAAGTTGCTATGGCTGTTGCCTTCACCGCGGCTCTGGGTTCTATGTCTGTTTTAGCTGACACCACAAATGGCGTGATTGAATTCCAGGGTGAACTGGTGAATACCGCCTGTGGTCTGGCTCCTGGTTCAAGCCCGGTAACCGTTGATTTTGGTCAGATTCCTGTTTCTGCGCTGGCTAACGGCGCACGCGCCGGAAACGTACACCAGAACATCGAACTGCAACACTGCGACATCACTGTAGCGCAAACTGCAGAAGTGACTTACACCCCGACCAGCACTAACCCAACTGACGCCACTCTGGCGGCCTTTACTTCCGGCACCGCGTCTGGCGCGGGTATCGGCCTGCGTGACAGCGCCAGCCAGGATGTGGTGTGGGGCACTGCAACAACACCTGTCCAGCTGGTTAACGGCACCAACACCATTCCGTTTGTGGCGTATGTGAAAGCAGAAAGCGCAAGCGCAACCGTGGCTGCCGGCTCCTTCCAGTCCACAGTGAACTTCGAAATTGCGTACCAGTAATTGACCTGACGTCTTGAGTGCGGGACGCGTTCCCGCACTTTCTTCACCGCAGGCATCGTACCAGGGAGGGACAAAGTGAAAATAAATAATACGCTCCTTATCGCAGTCTGTTGTTGCGCTCTGGTCGGCTCGGCTTCAGTTTCAGCCTCCTCCGTCACGCCGGGTAAATTAGCGATGAGCGGCGAACTGATTGAGGCGGCATGCAGTCTTGACCCGAACAGTCGGGATATTGAGGTTGAGTTTGGCAATGTTTCTGCCAGCCTGATTAATCGCAATGATGAAGGCAATATTACGCGGCCAGTACTGATACGCCTGACCGGGTGTTCCGTGGTGAAGCGGGGCAACGATGGTTCCCTTTATCCTTATGCTTCGGTCACCTTTATGGGCAATGCGGCAGCAGCCGATCCCACCACATTATTAGTCAGTGGTGATGCCGATGGCTTTGGTATTCGTTTGCGTGACAGTCAGGGTGAAATATTAACCCTGGGGCAGCCCTCTCCGGGATATGAACTTAACGAGACGGATAACGTATTAGAATTTTCCGCATCGCTGGTGCCAATTCAAAAATATATAAAAGCGGGCGAATTTACTGCCGTTGCGCAGTTTTTTATGGATTACCACTAACAGCATAACAATAACCTGGCAGGAAGCAGGACGTTTTTAACGGATTTATTCGGGACGAAAATCATGTCGGTAAAAATAAAAAAACCTATAACGATGATTGCTCTTCTGGTAATGAATAGCTGTTATGCAGCGACGGCCAGTGCGGAGGAGAGCGTTGAGTTTAATACCGATGTCCTGGATGCTGCGGAGCGTACCCAGATTGATCTGTCGCGTTTTGCAACCGACAACTATGTCACCCCTGGCGATTATTTGCTGGATATCCGTATTAACGGTCAGCCGGTCGGCCAGGAGAAAATTCGCTATATCGATGCTCCCGAAGGCAAACGCACGCTGCCGTGTATCAGCGGCGATCTGCTGGACAAACTGGCACTCAAAGACGATGCCCGCGCGCAGGTTACCCAACTTTATGAGAATTGCTACTCCCTGCAAAGCCTGCCGGGGGCGAAATTAAGCAACTACGCCGGCGTGCTTGAAATCACCGTGCCGCAGGCGTGGATGAAGTATAACGATCCTAACTGGACGCCGCCTGAGCGTTGGGATGACGGGATCGCGGGTCTTCTGTTTGACTACAGCCTCAACGGACAACTCACCCGCCAGTTCAACGGTCAGGAAAACTACAGTGCGGTTTCAGGTTACGGCCAGGCGGGCGCGAACATCGGCGGCTGGCGTGTGCGCGGTGAATATCAGACCAGCTATTACAGCCAGAACCATCAATTCGATTTCGACTGGAATCAAATCTACGCCTACCGTCCTTTACCGATGATGGCAGCGAAACTGACGTTAGGTGAGATCTACCTGAATTCGCAGGTTTTCGATACCGTGCGTTTTACCGGGGTCAACCTTGCCAGTGATGAGCGGATGCTGCCACCGGCGTTACAGGGATATGCGCCTGAAATTCACGGTATCGCCCGCACCAACGCCAAAGTGACCGTCAGCCAGAGTGGGCGCGTCATCTATGAAACGACCGTGCCCGCCGGACCGTTCAACATTCAGGATTTGCGCAGCTCAGTGCGCGGCACGCTTGATGTGCGCGTTGAAGAGCAGGACGGCTCGGTCTCCACTTTCCAGGTGAACACCGCCAATATTCCGTATCTCACGCGTCCGGGCTATGTTCGTTACAACATCTCAGGCGGTACGCCGTCCCGTTACAACCATAAAATGCAGGGCCCAACGTTCCTTTCAGGCGATTTTTCCTGGGGGGTCAGCAACGCGTGGTCGCTGTACGGCGGCTTACAGTCTTCGGGTGAAGAGTACACCGCGGCGTCGTTGGGTATCGGCCGCGACCTCTATGCGTTTGGCGCCATTTCCATTGATGCCACCGAATCGTGGAGCCGTGAGCCTGACGGCGAACGTCTGAAAGGCACCTCTTACAAGTTGAGCTACGCCAAAACCTTCGACGAATACAACAGCTCTATTACCTTTGCGGGCTACCGCTTCTCGCAGGAAGACTTCCGCACAATGGCGCAGTATCTCGATGAACGCTATCAGGGATACGACCACATCGGGCGCGAAAAAGAACTCTATACCATCACCGGGAATAAAACCTTTTGGGCCGGCGAAGCGGGGAAGGCGACGACCGTCTTCCTGACCTGGACGCACCAGAACTACTGGGATAAGCGTAGCCAGGATCGCTACGGCATGTCTGTGGGGCGCGCTTTCCGCATTGGCGACATCAACGGTATCACCGCCAACCTGTCCGCTTATCGTACCGATTACAAAGGGCGCAAAGACGACTCGATCTCCTTCTCGCTGTCGGTGCCGATTGGCGACAACAAATGGGCGGGGCTGGATATCCAGACCAACAACGGTAAAACCAGCCCGATGGCGTCCTACACCGACAGCAGTGATTACAACAACTTGTGGCGCATCCGTGCCGGCGCCAGCCAGAGCGGTAACGTCAGCGCTGATGGTTATTACCAGCATCGTTCGCAACTGGCGGAAATCAATACCAACGCCAGCTATCAGCAGAGCGAGTACATGGCGCTGAGCACCACTCTGCGCGGCGGTTTCACGGCGACCCGCCACGGCGCGGCGATGCATAACAGCGGCGCGACGATCAATACGGCCCGCGTCATGGTGGATACCAACGGCATTGGCGGCGTTCCGCTCAACGGTAAGAAATCGCGGACTAACCGTTACGGCATTGCCGTGGTGCCGGATGTGGTGAGTTACAACAGTTTTGACACCCGCGTGGACGTGGATGCAATGGACAGCGATGTCGAACCGTCAAAAGCCATCAGCACGACAACCCTGACGGAAGGCGCGATTGGTTATCAGGCCTTCGGCATGGCGAAAGGGATGAAGATGATGGGGACGTTACGCCTCGCCGATGGCAGCGTACCGCCCTTTGGCGCGGAAATTTACAACGCCGATGGGGTGAGCGTCGCAATGGTGCTGGAAGACGGGCAAGCCTGGCTTGCGGGGGTCAATGCGAACGAAACGCTGAACGTGATGTGGGGCGGCAAACAGCAGTGTCAGATAACGATCCCACCCGGTACAAACAACGGACCAGCGAACACGCTTATGCCGTGTCGTTAACCCGACAGAACGAGTTATCTCACTGTAATAAAAGGCCAAAAATGAGCAAGAAAAGACATAACGGATATCTGATGGCGGCGTGGGTGCTGTGCATGATGGGCGGTTACGCGCAGGCAGGGGTCTCTCTGGATCGGACCCGCGTCATTATTACGGAGAAAGAGGCGTCGTCGAGCGCCAATCTGTCTAACACCAGCCCGGATATTCCTTTCCTCGCCCAGTCGTGGGTCGAGGATGAGAAGGGCAACAAAATTACCTCGCCGCTGATTGTGTTACCGCCGCTACAGCGGATCAACGGGGGACAGAAAGGGATCGCGCGCGTGACCAAAACCGCCGGGATCGAAAAACTGCCGCAGGACAGAGAGAGCCTGTTCTACCTCAACGTCCGGGAGATCCCGCCGAAGCCGGATAAACCGAACACGTTGCAACTGGCCATGCAGTCGCGCATCAAGCTGTTTTACCGCCCGGCGGCGGTGATCCCGAAGACCCGAAGTGAAGTCTGGCAGGATCAGGTGGTGTTCCAGAAAAACGGCAACCAGATGACGGTACAGAATCCAACGCCTTATTACGTCACGATCCTTGGGTTGTCCAAAGGGGCCGGACAGAAAATCACTCAATTCCCTGGGATCATGATCGCGCCCAAATCGAGCCAACAATTTGCGGTAACGGACGGAAATGTCAGCCAGTTTTCCATGATGTACGTGAACGATTATGGCGGACACCCGGAGCTGAAGTTTCGTTGCGATGGCAACACCTGCAAAGCGCTTCCAACGGCGCAGCAGGGCTAACCTGGAGGAACCTGACAATGCAAAATCCATTTTCCACTGTGGCCCTCCTTGCGATGGGCGTGGCGTTTCAGTGCGGGGCAGAAGTGCCGGTGCAGCCACAACATAACGCTCAGGAACATGTCAGCGAAGACAGCGGCATTGTCCGGTTTCACGGCTCCGTGTTTGCCTCCCCCTGTGTGCTGATGACGCAAGGGCGCATTCAGGATGTCGAGATGGGTGAGATCAGCGCGCAGAATTTTCGCCAGGCGGGCGATCGCAGCGAGCCGGTACGCTTCAAATTGCACCTGAAGGATTGCCTGAAAGGGGCGTCGCAGTCGCGGGGGAGTCTGGCTTCCAGAACCACCGGGAATGACTGGCGTGCCTACAGCTCCGGGGAGCAGGCGGTACAAATGACCTTTGTTGGTGAATCCGATTTAAATAACGGGCAACTGCTACGCACCAACGGTACGACCCAGGGTGCGGGCGTGCGCCTGCTTGATAAGGACGGGAACGCGCTGGATGTCGGTCAGACGCATGCGCCCTGGCTGGTAAATTCCGGCGACAGCGAGCTGAATTTTATGGCGGCGCTGGAATCCACGGGATTGCATGTGAGCGCAGGCGACTTTAGCAGCCTGGTCCGCCTCAAGATGGAGTACTTGTAATGAAACTGTCAGGCCTGTTTCGCCGCAAAGTACCGGTCTTACTGGTGCTCAGCACGCTCGGTTTACCGGGCGCGGCGTGGTCCGCACTGGACGGTGAAATTGAACCGGTGAATGGGACCTATGACTATCTGATTAATATTAATAATCATGATATTACCTCCAACCAGGCAGGGGCGACCATTACTGACGAGTTTAATCTGGCAGGGATGTTCCAGGGACGTGCGTATTGTACACAGTCAATGGTGGATCAGCCGGTGTATTACATGGCGCAAGCGACGTTGACGCAATCCGGAATGACGGCGGGCTACCTCAAGCTCAACGACTATATGGACGTTAAAATTGAGATCTACATCGGTGGGAATCTGCAAGATTATAAAACCGTACCGTTTGATAACATCTCAAACGACGCCCATCAGAACTACTGCAACCCGCCCAGCACGATCCTTGACAACCAGTTTACCTCCGGTGCAAAGGGGAAGGTGACCTTTATGATCACCAAACCGATTATCAACGGGGTGAACCTGCAGGGTTCAGAGATCGCAAAACTCTTTGGTCGCCTGGGGCCGGGCGCAATGGGGCAAACTCCGCTTTCCCGCATCACCATCGCTTCCGGTGTCATCACCGTGCCGGATAAATGTACCGTCAATCAGGGGACGCCGATCGTCGTCGACTTCGGCAACATACCGGGGATCGGTAGCCGACTGAATGGCACCAATTACAGCCAAAACGTGCCGATTCATGTGAAGTGCGAGGGCGGCAGTTTTGCCCAGGGCGCACTGAATATCAAGCTGGGGATCCAGCAGGCCAATCCCGCATTTGATGACGGCAAGTACCTGAGTACGCAGGGAACAACGGATCGTTCCGAACTGGGCATTGCGCTGCGCGATCGTCAGGGGAATCCGGTGGCACCCAACACCTTCTATAACGTGCCGGGATTTGCCAATAACGAAGGCGACTGGAACCTGACTGCCGCGCCGGTGGCGAAATATACCACCTCCGTCATTCCGGAAGGTGAGTTCCATGCATCTGCAACGGTTGTGGCTGAATTCCAGTAAGGAGGGAAAATGCATCGCATAACAATGGTCTTTGCCGGTTTATTGACGACGCTCGCTCCGGCCCCGGTATGGGCGCTGGGGGAGTTGCTTGGCGGCGATCTCAGTTTTACCGGCGTGGTGATGGCCTACCCGTGCAGCATTGCGCCCGACTCAGAGCGGGTGCCGGTCGATTTCGGGAAAATATCGACAAAATCATTGTATATCAATGGGAAAACAGTACCGGTTCCGTTCACGATCAAATTAGAGGACTGCACACCCAGCGTCTTTAATTCGGTGACGGTGACGTTCGGCGGTATTGCCAACGGCAACCTGGCGGACCGACTGGCTATCAGCGCCACCTCGCCTGGCAATGCGGGCGGTATCGGCATTGGTCTGCTGGAGGAGGACGATACGCCTGTACGCCTGAATGTGGCGACCCGTCCGGCCGCGATCAGCGACACCATTTTGCGGCTTAACTTTCAGGCATTTGTTGAAGCGGAGCCGGATGCCTTAGCGAACGGTACGCTGACCACCGGACCTTTTACTGCCACGGCAAATTACACATTGAACTATCAGTAACGTCATCAACAGGGAATTGAGGCATGGTGTATCAGTGTTTTCTTTACAGTAAAGATCTCTTTTTTTCGCAAGGAATAAAAACAGTGATTGCCAGTTTGCTCGCAGAGCAGACGGACGTTTTTTACTCCTTGACGGATGATTACGCGCAACTGATTAAGCAATTACAAACCCGGGTTAATGATGACTGCTGCCAGTGGATACTCTGCGATCTGGATAGCCTGCCGCGTGAGCGGATCCGTGCGTTGAAGCTCATGAATAATTTCTATCAGCGTGAAAATAAGAGTCTGGTGATTTTATTAAGCGAGCACAACATGCCGCTGTTTTTCACGCTTTATTCGCTCTTGCCTCACGCTCACTGGTTATTGAAAAGCGAGAATCTTGCCAATACCACCCCTTTTTTTCAGGATTTATTGGATAACCGACGTCAGGGATGCTGCTTTAGCACCTCGCTGGTGAATTATACGCGCAGAAGACTGCACCGCCGGGAAGTGAATTATACGATTTCCGGCAATGAATGGTGGCTGATGGAAGAGATATTCAAAGGAAAATCGCTGTCGCAGATTTCCTGTGAGGTGAATATCGATGTCCGACGTCTGAGCTATATCAAGCGGCACTTAATGAAGCGGCTGAATATCAGAAACAACATTGCGTTATTCACGGTGTTTAAAGGAATTATGCCGTGAACCGTGAAAAATCTTTTCGGCACTGGCATTTGCCGAACGAGCGGTGCAAGTGATTGCACCATATTAAACCTAAGTAAGGAAAACAGAGATGAAAAAATTAACTGCAATTGAAGTGGCTAACGTTGTGGGCGGAACCTGTAAAACCTGCGAAACAACGTACCAGAACGTCACCATTGGTGGTGTGACCTCCTGTAAGGAACTGACGACCTGCACGGATAAGCACGGGACGACCACATCAATGAAAGATGCGAACGCCAGCAAGTGTGGTGGGGTTCCGAACCGCTACTAATTGGTTATAGCCTGGAGGTACCCGCGCCTCCAGGTTTATTCTTTCCGCAGCGAGAAGACTATGGCGACCCAATTTAAACGTATCACCATTATTAGCTATTCACTGTTTTTGATCGTTATCTCTTCGCTGATAACGGTGCTTTTCTATCATCTATTTGTCTTTAATACCTTTGCCACGGATGAATCACAAACGCAGGCATTTCGTGAAGTCAGCGCGGCGCAAATTGCGAAGAGTCCGATCAAAGACGCGCGCAGTATTATCGAAGTGATGTCTTACGGTTGCCATTATTGTGCGGCAAATGAAGAGAATCTGGCCGAATTTTCCCGCATGCTGCCGGCGGGCAGTTCATTTACTTCAATTCATATTACCAGCGAGAGTAGTGGCCTTGCCGCTTATGCCCCTATTTTTGCCACGCTGGAAGAAATGGGGATTGAAAAGAAAGTGCGCGACAGCGCCTATAACGCCGTTATTACGCGTAATGTCGATCTTGCCGATGAGAAAGTGCTGAATACCTGGCTGGAAAAAAATAATATTGATACGGAAAAGTTTAACACCCTGCGCCAGAGCGACGCGGTAAAAAACCGTCTCAGTATGATGGCCGCCATTACCGCACACTATGACATTAACGCGACGCCGATGTTTATAATCAATAAACGCTATGTGGTGGCTCAGGATAGCGAATTTCCTCAATTTGCGCAGCGCATGCTGCAATTGCTGAAAGAGGATAAATAATCCCGGTGGTCAGATTTTTTATTATCTGGAGCGTGTTTAGTGTTAAAAACAGCGCAGGATGGCTGTATGACGCGAAACGTGATTTTTCTCAGAGAGCACTGCTTCTGCTGCGAAAAATGGCGCGTTATTTGCCTCTGCCTGCTTTTTTGGCCGTCGCGAAAGGTCTCTGCGCACTACGGTTGCTGGGGCGTTCATTCCGCTTGCGCAATGCTGTGGCAAACGAGAACCTCCGCTGTCTGACCGGGCAAACAGGGCGGGTGGACGCAGCCTGGATCGCCGTGCGCCGCCGCCTGCTGGAAGAAGCCGCAACCTGGGGACAAAACCCGGTGCTGTTACAGCAGATCCGCGCCTGCGCGGCTGAACTCGATGCGGTGGTTGCACCGCTGCATCAGCAGAACATACCTTACATTCTGGCACCGCTACATACGGTGTCGGACATCCTGGCGGCGATGGTCGGTGCCTGCGTTACGCCAGGCAAAGCCAGCGTGGTGGTCTCTTCCAGCGCCGAACTCTATAACGCGCAGACCCGCGAGCTTGGCGGTATCAACCTCTCTTACTGCTCGATCCATCAGCAGAACAAAACGCTCGCTGGCGATCTGATAGGGCTCATCACCGATGTCGCCACCGGGCAGCAGAATATGATCATTTTTCCCGATATCTCGCCGGATTACACCCTGCAGGCCGAAGGGGCGCTGGCGGCGAAAATGCCGTGTCGTTTATTTGGCCGCAGCGCGAAGTTGCACAACGGCGTGGTGCGTCTTTCCGGGGTGATTGCGGCGCAGGTGGTGTTTTATCACCTCAGCTATGACAACGGCCTGCATATTCACATTCATCCGCCGGTGAGCAGCCAGAATGTCGCCCACGCGCTGCCTGACATTATTGAATCCACGCTGCGCGAATACCCACAGGAGTGGCTCCTTTGGCACAGCCATTCTCTCTTCTTTATTAATCACTGATGATAAAAATGACGACCACGATCCCGAATCTGATCTTTCAGGAAGAGACCAACGAGTGCGGCCTGGCGTGCGTAGCGATGCTGGCACAGACGCAGGGACAGCCCGTTTCGCTGGCAACCTTGCGAGAGCTGTTTCCGGCTTCCGATCATGGCACCTCGCTGGATACGTTGATGCGTATTCTGGCGCGACTGGGCATCGCGACGACGCCGGTCCTGTTTGAGCACGATGAGCTGAGTGACCTGCCGCTGCCAGCCATTTTGCATTACGGTGCAAGTCACTATGTCCTGCTGGCCTGGCGCAAAGGCAACCACGTGTGCGTGATGAATCCGGCGATTGGCGAGCAGTGGTTACCGTTTGCCGCGCTTAAGCAGGAGATCAGCGGTTATGCCCTGATTGTCGAACCTGAGCAGGCCGTTGCCGCAGATCCTGATTTACCGTTGTCGACAACCGCGCAGAGCGCGCCGCGGGCGATGAGCATGCAGGAAACCGCGGCGGTGCCAGGCATTTATCGTCTGATGCTGCTGACCTTCCTCGTCTCGTTGACGCTGTTTCTGATGCCGACGATGGTAAGCAACGCCATCAACCAGGCTTTTTCCAGTGTCGGGAACAGCGACTTCCCCTACGGTTGGTTTATCCTGGCGTTTGTCGTCTCTTCGCTGATGGCGCTGGGCGTGCGGGTCATTAGCGAGCGTTTTATCAAACGTTTTGTGCTGATCCACAGCGGCGTGGGGTTTTCCCGCCTGCTCCACAACCCGCTGCGATTTTTCGAAAAACGGGCGCCGGGTGAGATCTTTAGTCGCTTCACGGCCTGGCAGATTGGGCTGCTGCAAAAAATCGAACTGGATAACGGCCTGCGCTCCGACTGGGTGATCTGTGCGATCGCGCTGGCGATCATGTTCTGGATCGCCCCGGTGCTGGCGGCGATCTCCGCGGTCGGCGTGACGGTGATGGGGATCATCAGCATCTGGGCGGTGATCCGCGACCGCTGGTTCACCCAGCAACTGCAACTGAAAAGCGCCACGCTGAATGATTTTTTCATGGAGACCATTCAGGGCATTTTGACCGTCAAAACTGCCGGACTGGAAGGGCAGCGCCAGGGACAATTTGCCAGCTTCAGTCGCGATCTGTTTTCGTGTCTGCAACGCCAGAAGGTCTATCAGCAGGTGAAAGAGGGGCTGTATCAGCTCACCGGGAGCCTGGAGATGGTGGTGTTTATGCTGGTGGTTCTGCCGATGGTACACAGCAAACTGATCTCACTGGGCGATTTTTTTGCCTATAGCTTCCTGCGGCAAATCTTCACCTCCTACGTCACGCGGATCTTCTACGCCATTATTCAGAAATCGCAACTGAACGTGATCGACACGCGCGCCCATGCGCTGTTTGCGCCACGGGACGAGGAAGCGCCAGCCCCGCTGGCAGCGCACCCTTCCGCCGATACGGCGCCGGACCTGACGTTTGCATCGTTGTGCTACGGCTACGATCCTGCCAGGCCGGTGCTGTCGTCGGTTTCGCTGTCGCTGCGCGCCGGTGAGCAGATTGCGATTGTCGGCGAATCGGGTGCCGGTAAGAGCACTTTACTGCGCCTGATCGCCGGACTGTTTTCTCCGCAGGCAGGGGGCTGTTATGCCGCAGAGACGGCGCTCCCTTCGCAACAACTGGCACAGTTTGTCTGCCTGCAAAGTCAGGAGGACATTCTGTTTAACGCCTCCGTTCGTGAAAACATCACCCTGTTCGACGCGCACTACCGCGAACGCGACCGCGGGCGCATTGAGGCGCTGCTGGAGTCCCTCGCGCTGGGCGAAGTGGTGCGTGGATTGCCGGGCGGTATCGACGCCCTGATCCGCGAAAGCCATGCGGCGCTGTCGCTCGGTCAGCGTCAGCGGTTATTGCTGGCGCGTGCGCTGTACAGTTCACGTCCGGTGTTATTGCTCGACGAGCCGACCGCCAATCTTGACGATGACACCGCGGCCATTGTCATGGAGGCGATTCATGCTCATTGCCAGAAAGCGGGTAAGTCACTGATTGTCGTAACCCACAGCGATGCGATTCTGTCGCGGTTTCAGCGAGTTTATCAACTGACCGACGGCACGCTCAGCCCGCTGGAGGTCAACGTATGACGCCGAAATCGCGTTGGCTGCTGATCGGCGGTGCATTAGCGCTGGCCGTTGCGGTCGTGGGGGCATGGATGACGATGACCCCGGCTTCGCCGCAGGAGAATTTACCGCTGGAAACCATTGGCACAGGTGACATCGAAAAGGTGGTGCTGGTGACGGGGGTTCTGAAACCGGCGGTGCAGGTTAACGTCGGCGCGCAGGTCAACGGACAACTGCGCAAGCTGTACGTGCGCCAGGGCGAGAAGGTGCAGAAAGGACAACTGCTTGCGGAAATTGACCCCACGTTGCAGGAGTCAGATCTGAACAACACGCGCGCGCAACTGGCCAGCGCTAAAGCGCAGAAGCTATCGGCGCAGGCGACGCTGTTACGTTATCGCCAGGAACTGAACCGCCAGCGCATGATGCTGCGCGATGGCTCCGGCGTACGCAGCGAATACGAGCAGGCGAAGGCGCAATACGATGCGCAGGTGCAGCAAGTTGACGTGAGCGACGCACAAATTATACAGGCGGAAATGGCGGTGAATACGGCGCAGGCCAACCTCAGCTATACCCGCATTGTCGCCCCTGTCGACGGCGAAGTGCTGGGCATCGTCACCCGGGAAGGGCAGACCATCGTCTCCTCACAAACGGCACCGACCATTCTGGTGCTGGCGAACCTCGACACCATGCAGGTCCAGACGCGCATTTCTGAAGCCGACGTGCAAAAAATTCGTCCCGGTCAGCCATTGCGCTTTTACGTCATCGCCAATCCGGATAAGCGTTACACCAGTACGATGGGCTTTGTACAGCCTGCGCCGCAGGAAGCGCTGGAAGCACCCGGTGAAGGCGGAATGGGCGGCAAGCAACAGGCGATGGCGGTGTACTACACCGGCACCTTTGAAGTGCCCAACGCGGAGCGCGAACTGAAAACGTCGATGACGGCTCAGGTCTTTATCCAGATTGCCGAAGCAAAGAACGTAATACGTGTGCCGGTCGCGGCACTTGGGCAGGCGCTGGACACCGAGCGCTACACCATCACCACCGTTGAAGACGGGAAAACGCGTACCCGCACGATACGCATTGGGATCAACGACCGGCAATACGCCGAAGTGCTGGAGGGATTGCAGGTCGGCGATCGTGTCGTGCTGGCGCAGGACAGGGTGCGAGGATAGCGGATGGAACCGATTATCGTCTTACGCCAGGTTTGTCGGACATTCAGCGCGGGGAGTGAAACGCTTGCGGTGCTGAGCGACATTTCACTGACCATCCACAGCGGTGAGATGGTGGCGATTGTAGGAGCCTCGGGGTCAGGGAAGTCCACGTTGATGAATATCATCGGCTGCCTGGATAAGCCTTCTTCCGGCGAAGTGTTGATCAACGGTACGCCCGTACATGACGCAGACAGTCTGCGCCTCGCCGATCTGCGTAGCCGTTATCTTGGGTTTATTTTCCAGCGCTATCACCTGATGCCGTATCTGACGGCGGAAGAGAATATCGCCATTCCCGCGCTGTACACCGCGATGTCGGAAGCCGAGCGCAACGCGCGCACCCAGCGTCTTGCACGTCAACTCGGTCTGGAAAACCGCCTTCAGCACCGACCCGCCCAGCTTTCGGGTGGGCAACAGCAGCGCGTGAGCATTTGTCGGGCGCTGATCAACGGGGCGCATATCATTCTGGCGGATGAACCCACCGGCGCGCTCGATAGCGTCAGCGGCAAGGCGCTAATGGATGTGCTGCACCAGCTACATGCGTCGGGGCACACGGTCATCATCGTCACCCACGATCGCGACGTTGCCCGACAGGCGCAGCGAATGATTGAGATCAGCGACGGGCGGATCATTCGCGACGTTCAGCACGCCGCCGTTCGCCGTCCGATTGCGCTGCCGGAGCAGGATAACGGACGCGCCTCGCTGGGGCGCCGTCTTCATGAGGCGGTCCGCATGGCCTGGCGTTCGCTGCTCGGACACCGGATGCGCGCATTTCTCTCCATGCTGGGGATCATCATCGGCATTGCGTCGGTGGTGTCGTCGATGGCGGTAGGTGAGGGCGCACGACAGGCGATCATGAGTGAGATCGGTAAGCTGGGAAGCACCACGCTGGAGATCCATCCGGGTACAGGGTGGGGCAATAAGCGCCCGGATATGGAGCGCGCACTGTCAATGGATGATGTTCGCAGTTTACAGGCTCTGCCGTGGATTATGGGCGTCTCGCCGGTGGTCAGCAGCACAACGCTCGCGGTTCGCAAGGGGCTCGACTCCTCCATGATGCTCTCCGGCGTTTCACAGGATTTTTTCGCCCTGCAAGGACTGCGATTTGTACAGGGAAATGGCTTTACCGCGCGGGACGTCGCGGAAGGCGAACCGGTGTTAATCCTCGATGAGACCGGGCGCGATACGCTGTTCCCCGGCGGTGAAGATCCGCTGGATGAGATAATCCAGATAGGCGGCGCGCCGTGGCGGGTGATCGGCGTGGCGACGCGCCCCGGCCCAAAAGTCGTGGGCGGGTTTATGACCGCCTGGGTTCCGCATACGTCATTACAGCAGCGACTCACCGGCGAAAAACCACTGGAATCATTGATTCTGCGCTTTCAGCCGCCGCTGGAACCACATGAGGCGGCGCAGCGTGCGGAACGTCATCTGCTGCGGGAACATGGCCGGAAGGACTTCTTTATCCAGACCGACGATCAGCTGGCGAACGCGCTGCAAAAAACCTCTGACTCTATGTCGCTGTTGATCACCGCCATTGCAGCGATCTCCTTGCTGGTGGGCGGCGTCGGGGTGATGAACATTATGCTGGTGTCCGTGACCGAACGGACCCATGAAATTGGCATTCGCCTGTCCGTTGGCGCACGTCCCTCGGACATCATGAACCAGTTTCTGATTGAGGCCGTGATGATCTGCGCCCTCGGTGGCCTGCTTGGGGTGTTTGGCTCGTGGGTGGCGGGGCATCTGTTCGCCTTTGCAACCGATGCATTCTCGATGGTGTTCACCGCGTTCCCGGTGCTGATGGCCTGTGGTTTTTCCGCTCTGATCGGCCTGACGTTTGGCTATTTTCCGGCGCGCAGAGCGGCTCGCCTCAATCCTACCGAGGCGCTGGCTCGCGAATGAAAAGACTCCTTTTGTTACCCGTAGTTTTCGTACTGGCAGGCTGTAGCTCACTGACCCGCAGCGACTACCAGCGCCCGCTGCTGTCATTACCCACCCAGTGGCAACCCGCTACCGATACGGTGTCGGAATACGGCTGGCAGCGTTTTGGCGATCCCCGGCTGTTGCGGGTCATTGAGCAGGTGCTGGAAAGCAATAACGATCTCGCGGCGGCGGCGATCGCCGTGCAACAGGCACGCGTGGCGGCAGGGCTAACTGACACCACGATGACGCCGGATGTGACGGTCAGCGGTTCCGCCAGTAACAGTAAAAACGTACGTCGGGGGACGTCCTCACAGGAAAACTACAGTAGTGGCATCACCATCGCCTGGGAACTGGATCTGTGGGGAAAACTGGCGCGAACGCGTGAACAAAGCGAATGGGAAGCGGTGGCGAGCGAGCAGGATTACCATGCGACGGTACTGACCACGATGGGCACCACCGCCCAGCTTTACTGGAGTATCGCGCTGTATAACCAGCAGATTCGTAATCAGCGTGACGGTCTGGCGATTTCGCAACAGACCGTGCAGCAGGTGACGTCATGGTTTAACGCCGGGAAGGTCGGTCAGCTTGATGTGTTGCAGGCGCAGCAGGCCCTGCTGGAACGAGAGAATCAGTGGCGAACGTTGGTTCAGCAACGTCAGAATACGCGCAATGCGCTGGCGCTGTTGCTCAACAGGCCAGCGGAACAGCATGCCGACGAATCGCCCGCGCTGGATGTCAATCAACAGGTGCCAATCGCGCAAAAAACACCGCTGCGGGTGATCGCTCAGCGGCCTGACATCCAGGCGGCGGAATCACGTCTGCGCGCAGCCCTTGCGGGTTACGACGCCACGCGGCTGCAGTTTTATCCCGCGCTGTCTCTTGACGCCTCGCTGAATGCCGGCAGTCAGATCTTCAGTCAATGGTTCAGCGATCCGATTCGCTCAATTGGAAGTGCGCTGACGCTGCCGTTTATCCAGTGGAATACCCAACAGCTCACCGTGAAGCAGGCGGATCTCGCGGTAAAACAGGCGGCGATAACCTTTCGCTCGACAGCCTATTCCGCACTCGCCGAAGTGGATGAGGCGATGGAAAACCGTCTGAGCGCTGAAGAGCAGCGCGCACGACTTCACCAGTCGCTGGCGCTCAGCCAGCGGCGTTTAACCCTGACGGAAAGCCGCTATCGCGCGGGCGCCGTGGATTTTCAGACGTTGTTGAACGCGCAGGACGATCTGCTGACGTTAGAGAACGCCCTCGCACAAACCCAATACGACTACCTCTACGCCACGTTGCAGCTCTGGCTGGCGCAAGGGGGTGGCGAAACGCAATACAGGATAATGAAACATGAAGCTGAATAACCAATTGAAGCGGGTCGTCGTTACCGGGTATGGCGCCGTGACCCCACTCGGCGCGACGGCTGAAGAGAGCTGGCAGTCGATAATGGCTAACCGTCTGGGCTATCGTTATGTCGATAAAACGGCGCTGAATATCAACACCCATTTTCTGGGACTGGTGGATAATGAACCGAGCCTGGCGGGTATTCCTGCAGTGATTCGCCGTCGCCTGCCGCGCTTTGCCCGGCTGACCGTAGGCGCGGCGCGTCAGGCGATGACGATGGCCTTTGGCGTCAGGCCGCCGCAGGAGTATTACAGTACGCTCGACTGCGGCGTGATCATGGGAACCGGCTGGGCGGGGCTGGATGAAAGCTACGATGCGCAAAGTGAGTTTGCGAGCTCGGGCGTCGCCTCGCCGTTTAACTGCTTTTACTCGATGCCCAGCGTCACCACTGCGGCCTGCAGCCAGTACTGGGGGCTTAATGGCTATCAGAACACGGTGATTGCCGCCTGTGCGACGGGGACGATCGCCATTGGCGACGCTTACGAGGTGATCCGTAGCGGCAGGGCGAAAATGATGCTGGCCGGTGCCGGGGAGTCGCTCACCAGCCATTGTGCGGTGTGGAATATTGACGTGTTGGGCGCGCTGAGTAAAGAGGCGTCGGATCCGCAACGCGCCAGTTGTCCATTCAGCGCCCATCGTAGCGGTTTTGTGTTATCGGAAGGGGCAGCGGTGCTGTGTCTGGAAGAGCGCGAAGGGGCACTGGCACGCGGCGCGACGATTCTCGGCGAGATTACGGGTTACGCCAACTTCTCTGACGCCTGGGATTTCACCTCGCCGGCGGAAGACTGCCTGGCCCGCGTGCAAACTATCAGCTACGCGCTGCAACAGGCGGGGCTGAAGCCGGAGGCACTCGACTACATCAACGCCCACGGCACCTCGACGCCGTTGAACGATATCAATGAAACTCAGTCGCTCAAAATGGCGCTGGGGGATGCGGTATGGTCCATTCCGGTTTCCAGTACGAAATCGTACTCCGGGCACTTAATTTCCGCGGCGGGCACCTTCGAGAGCATTGTCTGTCTGCAGGCGATCGGCAACGGCATCATTCCCGCGACGGCCAATTTCCAGCAGGCGGATGAATGCTGCGATCTGGATTATGTCGTCGAAGGTCATCGGACGGGCAATGTCCGTCGCACGTTAAACCTGAGCTTCGGGTTTGGTGGCGCGAATGCGGCGTTGATCCTGGAGAAGCACCTGTGATGCCGCTTCATTATGGCCACCAGGATGCCCGGCGCTGGGCCGCGTTTTCGGGCGATTACAACCCGGTGCATTTTGACGAGTCGTGGGTGAAAGCGCGGGGCGGGAGCGGGCTCAGCGTGCATGGTATGCGCGTCTTGCTGGACGTAAAGCGGTTTATCAGTCCACCGGTCGACGACGCCCCGTATCTGAAATGTACCGTGCGTCTGCGCCGACCGCTGTGGCGGGATACTGCCTATCGCCTGACGCGCGATGCGAATAAGCGCGTTGCGGCGTCGGTGCGTGAGTTATCTGCCGAAGAGACCTGCCTTTCCTGCCAGATCATGCCGGAGAAACACCTGCCGTTAGCGAATGGAGAAAGTCAGCGGGTTCTGGATTCGTCGGCGCTGGCCGCGTTACACCAGACGTTCAAATCGCTACTTCCCGACGCTCAGCAATGGCATTTTCTCGACGCCCTGTTGTTTCGTCATCTTCTCCAGGATACCGCGCTGTTACGCCAGCAGGCTATTGCCGACATGCTGCCGACGTGTCGGACGCTGGAGGCGTTGTTTTCTCACTTTCCTGTTGTACAGACCCATCAGGAAGTCATTTTCGACAGCCATCTGCTGGCCCCCTGGCGAGCAGAGTCGCTACCGGAAAACCTTGAGATTGACACCTTGCCGGCCCTGGTGGTTGGCGACCTTGCAAGTGGCGCGATGGTGGTGCGAATCGCCGCGCGAACCTGTTATCAACATCACTACATTAGCAATGCCGTGACGCTTAAAGTCGGCGCGCTGACAGAAGGAAAATCAAATGAGCCAGCATGAAATGATCTACGACAAAATCAGTGAAATGATCTGTGACGCAAAAGACCTGGCGCCGGAGGCGCTGACGCCAGAGACGACACTGCCTGAGCTGGAACTGGACAGCCTCGACTACGTTGAGCTGATGGTGCTGGCGAAACGTGAGTTTAACGTCACGATCAACCCTGAAATGTTTATGAAAAATCCAACCATGACGCTTCGCGAACTCAGCGAACGTATTGCGCAGGAAATGGCAGGTTGATATGGCAAAGAAATGGATGCTCATTACCGGCGGCAGTCGGGGAATCGGCCAGGCGCTGGTGAACCACCTGCTGCCCGAATGGAACATTGTCTTTACCGGTCGTAACGAGGCCGGAATTGCCCGTACGCTGGATCTCGCGCAAAGTCGGAGTACCTCGACCTGGGTGAAAGGGTTTCGTTGCGACGGTAGCGATGAAGCCAGCGTTGCGCAGCTCGCCACGTCGCTGCTTGAAGCGTATGGCGCGCCCACTGCCATCGTCCATAACGCTGGCATGACCAATGACGCGCTGCACATCCAC
Source organism: Citrobacter sp. ANG330 (assembly GCF_047467925.1). Lineage (NCBI taxonomy): Bacteria > Pseudomonadati > Pseudomonadota > Gammaproteobacteria > Enterobacterales > Enterobacteriaceae > Citrobacter > Citrobacter sp. ANG330. Next base: position 167,874 of record NZ_JASJUI010000009.1, read on the forward strand.
CAGAACGCGCGCGACTGGCAGGACGTGCTGGGAAACAATCTGGTCGCGGTAGTGAACTGGAATCGCATCCTGCTGCCTGCCATGATGACCCTGGGCAGTGGTTCGATTGTGTTTATGTCGTCCGTGACGGCCATTAAAGGCAACAGCGGGCAGACGGCCTATGCGGCCAGCAAGGCGGCGATGATTGGTCTGACGCACTCGCTGGCGCGAGAAGTGGGCCGGTTTGGCATTCGGGTAAACTGTCTGGCGCCGGGATTGATTGAAGGTGAAATGGTGCAGGCCATTCCGGAAGCCCGGTTAAAAGCGATGCGGCAGAATATTCCTTTGCGCCGTCTCGGGCGCACCCAGGATGTCGCTCGTGCGGTTGCGTTTCTGGCCGGGGAAGGGAGTAGTTATCTCACCGGTCAGACGCTGGTGCTGGACGGCGGTTTGTCCGCCTGAGAAGAGGGCCGCGAGGATGATGTCTCGCGGTTCACGACTGGCTGAGTTGGTTTATTTTCTGAACCAGGGCGCGACGCTCTTTGACGGACTCCTGAAAGATCTGTAACAGAGTCTCACTATTTTGCTGCACAATGCCCGCCAGTTCGGGGGTAATTTCCGCGGTTTCTCCAACGCGTGCTTTAAATTCTGACGACAGCGTGACGCCCTGCAACAACGACGCCAGCCAGATGCTGGCTTTCAGAATCCTCACCTCCGGAGGATGCGCAGCCTGTGCCGCTCCTGTCTTTTGAATCTGACACCAGTATGCGATCTCTCTAATCGCTTCAATCGGATAGAGTTCATCCCAGACGGCATTCTCTTCCCCGGTATGGGCCGGTGCGGCGCACAGCACCAGAGATGTCAGGTTATGCAGCAAGCCGCCTATTTCGATTTTCAGGCACTGAACCGCGGGAAGCCCCATTTCTCTGGCCAGAAAACCAGAGATACGGCCGACGACCAGCGAGTGTTGGACGCCGTTCTGGCTGAACCCATCAATAATAAACGCCAGCATATTGGCGATATCGCGAAAGTTATGCAAAGAGACGGAGTCATTATGGATGCGGGGGATGTCCTGGATGTAATCATCGAACTCTGTGGATGTAATTTTTAACCAGAAGTGTTCGCAGTTTGCTATTTTTCTGAAGGCGTTGATAAATTCGGGGGGATAAAGAATGTGTTCGCCACCAACTATTATATTAATAATTTCATCTTTCACCGATATTATATCGCTGGAGCGGTAATGGGCGATTAAAACATCCAGACGATCCGCCAGATAAACGACATGGCTCTCTTTGGGGACCTTTTCACCGTTAATGTAATCGCCTTTCCCTTCATCCCAGTGCGTATGGTGATAACGAACAATGGGGCTTAATGGGGTCAGTAAAGGGACGCTGGCCAGTAATTCAGCGCCGACGGCTGCATGGTTATTGAGTTCATTGTCATAATAGCTGAGAGGCTGAAGACGAGACTCTTCGTTCAGCCCCCCGATATCATGCAGCAGGGCCGCCAGCAGGGTTTTCCTGCACTGTGCTGGCGTGAACCGGGATTCCCGGGCCAGATGCCAGGCGATGAATGCCGTTCTGACATGATGCAGGTTAAGCCTGGGGTTAATCATGTCTATTATTTTTGAGATGCAAGCCAATGATTCTATTAATTTTATATTCATATAATGAGAAACTTAACTTTTGCTGTGCTTTATGAAAGAAAACCACACAAATTAATTTCGCTTGCAACCATATTGCGGAAATGCGTGGTTACCAAAGAGTATGACATCTTTATTGATTTTTTTTATAAAAATTATCTTATCGCTCGGGCCTTTGCCAAATAACAAATTATTAGCAATCTCATCATCAACATTGTCAGTGTTATCACGTATGGTTTTGACACTCATTATCTTATAAAGATACGCATCGGCATTGTACGTTTCATATTTCATTTTGAGCGTTCGCGAGATTAAATACTTTTTTTCGTTATGTGTGAGAAGACCATCAATATTGACAAGAAGTTGCTCATCCATCATGTGGACAAAAATTAACCCTTCTGCCTGAATGTTGTCGCTATTGATACTCTGAGTGAGAGAAAACTGTGACTCGCAAGCGAAAACGGGAGGTCGGGTTAAACAATAAACTGTGCCGATCAATAACAGACCGAGACAGGTTAAAAGCATAGTGACGTGTTTAGGCATTATTTTTTTCTCTGTAATAAAAACTGACGCAACTGCCTTTATCACATTTAATGAGTAACAATTGCACAGTATCACCCAGGACACCCTGTACCTGCTGCTTGTAAACGTATAACTCCTTTTGCTGTGAACAATCGAATGGTTGCGGGACAAAATCAAAGCTCTTTGTCACCTCTCGTAATGAGAGTGAGGAGGGCATAAAAATGATGCACTGATCCTGAACCAGTTTTTTTATATCGCTGTCGGCCCTGAATGATGCGGGATGTATTATGAGCAGGAGAAAGGCGATTACCAGGGCGATAATGCGGGTAAATTGCTTAAGGCAGGGTTTCTGCGGTTCAACCGACGGGGCCTCCGGCTCCTTTTCTTCAAGGAATGGCGTTCGATACTCACGATCGTTATTAATAATAGCATCTTCCGCTATTTTGAAACCAATACGGGGAACCGTGACAATGATTTCTTTTGCGATACCCAGATCGCTCAGGTTTCTGCGTAAAGTTGAGATATATTGATTTAGATTACTATTTGACGCTCTGGCACCATATTTATCAAAAACGGCCTGAAAGATTTCATTTCTTGAAAGGATATCGCCGTGGTGATTGAGCAATTCTGCTAACAGGCGCGTAGAGGTTTGTGATAATTCAACGCAATCGCCGGTTAACAGATTAACGAGAGACGCATCTTCAGTGTCAAAAGTGATAAATCCCTCAATGTCGAACCTCATGTTCATCTCCACCCTAAGCCCTGCTTTCCGCTAACTTACAGTCTTTTTTTGATAAAAATACGTGAATGCTAGATAAAAATCCTGTATTTACATTCATCTTAAGCTAATGTTGCTGGTTTGCTCAGGAGTACGCATACTGCTAACACCTTCCAAATCCAGGAGTCTGCAAATGAAACTCTCGCTGTGTTCATATAACCCGGGTGCAGCACATCCAGGCTACAACGTACCTCATGACAATCTGCAGATGTTAGCGGCGGAAATGGGAATAAGTGACCTGGCAATGGTCAGGGGACCGGAACAATTTTTTATTCTCGAGCTATTAAACGAGCACAGTGCTCAGGGCCTGTCTACCAGAGAGCTTGCCGATCTGTGTGGCATCTCAATTTATAAAGTCAGACACTTACTTCTTCCGCTGGAGAAATATGGTCAGGTTATAAGAGATAAAATGCAAAAACATCACCAGTGGTTTTTGTCAAAGGACTCTACAGATATTGTCTGGCATTCTAACAAGCAGTATTTTCATTTGCAACAATGAGTGAAAAGTCAATTAGATAGTCCTGATAATATGGGGAATACTGGTAATTATCTCGCGAACCATTAGGAAAAATCCCAATAAAATATTAATGTTCGCATGCTGTCACTATTGCCTTTCGTCCATTTTTTTATGCTTGTCCATCGTGGACGCCTGATCCGTATTTAGCGGTAAGTACAAGAGTAGTACTAAACATCTTTTAACGTCGTATTACATTCTGAATGGTCTGCTTATCAGGTGCCCGTGAAATCTGGTTTCAACGGGCAACTATTTTGTTGTTAACTCTCTGTATAAGACATCAGATGCGCTAATTGCGTATTAATCCTTTCCACCAGCCATTCACTTCCTTTTTCTTGAGCCAGCGTATAAAGGGGCAATAAAATTCCCGTCCCTTTAATGCCGTTATTGTCCGAAAGATAGATACCCTCATCGGCTTGTGGGTAGCCCTCATAACTATCCCAAAGGGTATAAGGCGCGTCGTAAGCCGCATCATTTCGCGTTGGTGAAAAAAGATAAATGCAGAGATAACTTTTGGCTTCCTGAGCTGAGATTTCTAGCGCGGTAGCAAGCGGCTCACTGTCTTTACCATACTGTTTCAGGCGCTGCTCGTAGAGAAGTTCACTGTCAGTCACCAGCTTAAAATCGAGAACATAATCCGATGTTGTCATGGGACTTCCGGGTTCTTGTTGTCGACTGAAAACAAATGAAACGTCCATGATGGGAAGGTAATCCCATTTCCATGACTCAAAAGGGTTTTTGTTTGATTGTGGCGGTTTATTAAAACTCCATGTATTCCAGCTCAGGAATGTGGTGTCCAGCTTTTGTGCGGTCTCATTCAATAAAGGAAAGAGTTGTTGATAGTAAGCAGCACAAATCCGATGCGCTTGCCTGACGACGATAAAGGGATCAGACATGATGTTTTCCTGCAAAAAAAGAAAAAGTGGTGGGGAGGTTTTGTGACGATAAATAGTCTAAAAGCGGCCGCCAGGACTGGAGAGGGGAACGGATATCGTACAGTGCAAGAGCATTCAGACAATCATGGATAATTCTTCTCTCCTGTTGTGATGCCCATTCCGTCTCCGGATATTGAATTTTTTCCCTGACCGTGCGCCATTCCAGCCCGTGAAACGTGACGTCAGGAAAGTTGTGTTTGAGTTCAGCAAACCAGGTGGAATGCTTGTCCGGCAGATTTCCCAGTGCTAAAAAGTGCAGGGCAGGTTTTTTATCTTCACTGTTTTGCCAGCCGTAGATCTCTTTGCACCATTGCTGTTTATACTGTTGCCCGCCTGCCGGAGGTTTCACTTCAATGAGCAATGCGGTGTGCGTGAAATTTAAAATCACATCGGGTTCTGCATAGTGATCCTCTTTACTCACCCAGTGCGCGACGTGGTCGCTGATCGCTGGCGGAAAATCGTACTTCGGCCAGAAAACGATGGATTCAAATGCTCCCCAATTTTTTACATTTACGCCAAGCAGTGAAGTGAGAACCGTATGCAGAGACGCGTCAGACAGATAACTCATACGTCCCCAGAATGCTGCCGTAAGTAGATCCTCATAACGCTGAAATACAGAACGCCAGCTCTGTGTTTCTTCGCCTGGTAAATTTACCCGTCGGGCCTTTCCGTTTAAAATTGCCTGTAGCATAGATATGTCCTTACTATGAAATACCCACTTTTTTTATCATTTTTAAGCCTTTAACGTAATGTAATTAATACAGTGAACACTAAATAGACAAAGGAGATCGTGAGAAAGCAGTAGCCCGCTAAAAAACGCCAGTTTCTTTTGAGGACAAATAAAATATTTTTATTTCGTCGGAATTTTTTGATTTTAGTTAAGCGTAAATAAAGTGCACTTCTCTGGACATCTGAAACAGGAGCTTGATTGATTTTCCTTGCAATACATTTTTCTGAGTCAATAAATGAACGTCTATGACCCAGATTAGCCAATTTACTGGCAAAGAAAACCAGAGTGAGCATAAAGGCACAGAGCTGAAAAAATCGATTCGGTATTCCCCAGCATGCAAAACTCGTGAGCAGGAGCCATTCAGCAACTGAATCACTTTGCAGTTTTTTCCACCAGTGATTCATATCATGCGCGTAGATTCGAATCTCTTTTTTAATGCCTTCATAAGGATCGGTAGCCATCTCTTTCTCCAGGACTGTCTCTGTGCGAATGACTGCAATGTAACAGATCAAGAAGTTGAGTATTGGTACGTTGACTATTTTCTATGGCTGGAAAATAAAAATGAGATAAATGCGGATCGTTTCTGAAGGTAGGGAAAC
>NZ_JASJUI010000010.1:0-156837 GCF_047467925.1 Citrobacter sp. ANG330
CGGGCAAGCGAAGCGCCCCCGGCAGTGGTAAGCCGGATGACGGCTACACCTTATCCGGCCTACGGGAGTGCAAATCCAGCCCGGGCAAGCGAAGGGCCCCCGGCTGCATCGTTGGCGCTTACTCTTCTTTCGGCAAACACTGCAAATGACCGTGGCGCACGCCGCGCTGGGCGATAACATCATCGGCAAAATGCTGCACATCGCCCATATCGCCTTTCAGAACGGCAATTTCCAGGCAGTCATCATGGTTGATATGGACGTGCAGTGTGGCGACCGATAAATCATGGTGATGATGCTGCGTTGAGACAATGCGGCTGGCTAAATCACGCTTTTCATGTTCATACACATAGGAGAGCACCGCAAAGCCCTGGGTGCCGTGCTCTTGCGTGGTTTCCTGCGCCAGCGCGCCGCGCAGAATGTCACGAATCGCCTCAGAGCGGTTGTTGTAACCACGACGCTGGCTCAGGCTATCCAGCGTTTCCAGTAAATCGTCATCAAGCGTGATGGTGACTCGTTGCATCAGATATCAACCTTACGAAATGGCGCGACGGCGCACGGGGAATGCGGGGAGTACCGCCTGTTGTAGCACACGACCGGCCTCGGAGGAAAAGGTTAATGCCTCGCCGACTTCCTGTGTCTCCACGATTTGTCCTTCTTCCATCACCATGACGCGATGGCAAAAACGTTCGACCAGCCGCAGATCGTGGGTGATAAACAGACAGGCGGTACCAAACTGCTGTTGCAGTTTCTTGAGCAGACGAATAACGCCTGCCTGCAACACCAGATCGAGATTCGACACCGCTTCATCCAGGATTAGCAGTTTCGGTTCCACCACCAGCGCACGGGCCAGGCAGACACGCTGGAGCTGACCGCCGCTGAGCTGCGGCGGTCGTTTGTCGAGAAGGCTATCGTCCAGATCCACGGCGTGGAGCATTTCACGAACCCGCGTCATCTGTTCGGCTTTGGACAACGAGAGTAAATGGCGCATCGGCTCTCGCAGGATCTCGCATACGGTTTTACGCGGATTCACCGCGCTGATGGAATCCTGAAACACCATCTGGATATCGCGGCGAAACGCCTTTTGTTTAGCCCGGTTCAGTTTTGCCAGCGGTTCACCGCGCCAGCTTACGCTTCCCTGACTGGGCGATTCCAGACCGACCAGCAGACGTGCCAGCGTGCTTTTCCCGCAGCCGCTGCGCCCCAGAAGCGCAACGGTTTCGCCGCTTTTCAGAGTCAAAGAGACCGTTTTAAGCACCTGCTGATGTTGATGTTTTCCACTGACGCCGGAATGCGCATACTGGTGTGAGAGGCTGGAAACACTGAGTAACGTCATGAGGTTAACTCCATTCCGTACAGGGCGAGGTGGGCTGATACCAGATTGCGGGTGACGGTGTGTTTTGGTGAATGGAACAGGGTTTCCACGTCGCCCTGCTCAACGATATTACCGTTATCCATCACCGCCACGTCATCAGCCAGTCGCGCAACAACGCCCATGTCGTGAGTCACCAGTAGCATCCCCGGCGCCCGGCTGTGCATAATGCTCTCCAGCAGATCGAGGATGCGCGCCTGCGCCACCACGTCCAGATCGGTGGTTGGCTCGTCGGCGACGATAAACGGCGCATCGGACAGTACCGCCATCGCGATCATCATGCGTTGCAGCATGCCGCCGCTCATCTCGAATGGGTAAAGCTTCAGCACGCGTGCGGGGTGTTCCAGTCCAACCGCCTCTAAGGCGTGCATAATCGTGGCGTCGTCTGCCGGTTTACCCAGCGCCTGACAGGTTTCCCGCGCGTGCGTCGCCATCGTATGCAGCGGATTAAACGCACTGCGGGGGTTTTGCATAATGGTGGCGATTTTGTATCCGCGCAGGGAGCATGGCGAAACCGGCTTACCGTCAGCAAGAATCGCTCCCGACGTCTGGCGCACGCCAGCAGGTAAAATCCCAAGCGCCGCCGCGCAGGTCAGCGATTTTCCGCTCCCGCTACCGCCAACCAGTGCCAGTACGCGTCCGCGTTTGAGCGTTAACGACACGCCGTGCACCAGTGGGCGATCGGCCTGTAAGGCGATATTTTGCAATTCAATGTGCTGTGGCATCAGTGAGCATGCTCCGTGACCAGATGAGGATCAAGGTGATCGCGCAGGGCGTCGCCCACCATATTGAAGGCCATCACCGTGATAAACAGCGCCAGCCCCGGCCAGAACATTTGCAGCGGCTGGGTCCAGATATACTGGCGGGCGTCGTTAATCATCACCCCCCATTCCGCCGTCGGTGCCGTCACGCCCAGGCCGAGGAACGACATCCCGGCGACGTGCAGCATCATATGACCAATATCCAGCGTGGCCAGCACCAGCAGCGAGGGGATTACAGCACCAGCCAGATGATCGATAAACACCCGGACATGGCCCGCGCCGGAAAGCCGCGAAGCGAGAACAAACTCGCGCTGGCGCAGGGAAATCACCAGACTGCGCACCATGCGCGCATACCACGCCCAGTGTGACAGGGCGATGGCGATAATCACGTTAGTCAGCCCCGTACCCAGCACACCGACCATAAAGAACGACAGAATGGAGGTCGGGAAGGTCATAAACATATCGGCGACGCGCATAGTAGCCTGGTCGACACGCCCACCCAGCAGCCCGGCGCTGCCGCCGACAATCAGCCCCAGCGCCAGTACCAGCAGCAGACAGGCCATTACCGAGCCCAGCGACACGCGGGTCGCCGCCAGCAGGCGGGAGAAAATGTCGCGCCCCAGATGGTCCGTTCCCAGCCAATGCTGGCTGTCCGGCGCCAGCAGGCGCGAGGGTAAATCGATCGCTTGCGGATCATACGGCAGCCACCACTGGCTGGTCAGCGCAATCAACGCCAGCAGGGCGATGACAATCATGGCCAGACGAACCGACCAGCGTGAAGAGAGGAAAAAGTTCACGAGTGCGCTCCTTCATGACGACGAATGCGCGGGTCCAGCGCGGCGTTCAGTAGATCAACAATCAGATTACAGACCACGAAGACCACCACCATCATCAACGTAAAGCACTGAATCACCGGGTAGTCGCGGTTAAATATCGCTGAAACGGCGTAACGTCCGACGCCCGGCCAGGCAAAGATGTTTTCGATAATCATCGTCCCGCCAATTAACTCGCCAATGTGCATCCCGACAGCGGTGACGACCGGCAGCGAGGCGTTACGTAAAATATGGCGGCGCTCTGTTTGTTTGTCGTTCAGCCCGCGCAGGCGCGCCCAGGTGACGTGACGCTGCCCGGCGACTTCCAGCATGCTGGCGCGTAGCAGTCGGGCGTTGATCGCCAGCGACATAAAGGCTATCGACACCGCCGGCAAAATGAGGTGCTGCCAGCCGCCGTAGCCCATTGCGGGCAGCCATTGCAGCGACACGGAAAAGAACATCACCAGCAGGAAAGCCAGCCAGAAGTTGGGCATCGATACGCCGAGAAAAGCGATCAACCGCACGACATAATCCGGCAGACGGTCGCGGTGACGCGCCGCCCAGATACCGAGCGGCACGGAGGTCAGCAGGATCAGCACCAGCGCGGCACCCGCCAGTTCCAGCGTGGCGGGCAGGAAGTTCAGCATGTCATCCAGCACCGGGCGCTGGGTCGCAAACGAGATGCCAAAGTCCAGATGCAGCGCCTTCCACAGCCAGGTGCCGTACTGCACGACAAGCGGCTGATCGAGGCCCAGCATCACGCGGGTCGACGCTACCATTTCTGGCGTTGGTGGTAGGTTAGACAGGCGCAGATAATCGAGCGCCGGGTCGCCGGTGCCCAGGCGCAGCATCAGAAAGATGATCACCGAGGCGGCGAATATCATCGGAATCAGCAGCAGAATGCGCCGCAGTATATAACGCAACATCAGGGTTTCACCGGTTTAATCTGGTCAAATGGAATTTCAGAAGCGATCGGCGCGTAAGGGATCTCACCCAGTTCAGGTCTGGCGACCACCATCATTGAGACATAGCTGATGGGCAGATAGACCGCGTCGTTGTGCAGACGGGTCAGGATGTCTTTATAGAGCGCCCGACGCTGCGTGTTGTCGGTGGTTTCCAGCACTTCGCCAATCTCTTTATCGATGATCGGCTTATCCGCCAGACCCTGCTGTGCCTGGTAATCCGCATGCGACGGAACGCGCATCGAACTCATAAAGGCGTGCGGATCGTACGGCGCCCCCCAGGTGCGGTTGAAAATCATGCCGAAGCGTCCGTCACGCTGTCGGGCATAAATACTGCTTTCTTCTTCGCCGACCAGTGCGACATCGACGCCAATCTGGCGCATATCGGCCTGAATAATTTCCGCCATCGATTTGCTCAGCGCGTCGGTGCCAATGAACGACAGCTCAATACGCAGCGGTTGACCGTTTTTCTCGCGAATGTCTTTACCTGCGGGGAGCGTCCAGCCTGCTTTTTCCAGTAATGCTTTCGCCTGTTGCGGGTCGTACTGGCGCGGTTTCAGGCCAATATTGGCATAAGGAACGGTAGGCGCAAACAGCGTATCGGCGACCTGCTGCGTGCCGTATAGCGCGTTGTCGATCAGCGATTTTTTGTTCACCGCATAGTTCAGCGCTTCACGTACCGCCAGCTCATTGGTCGGTGCTTTTGCTGAGTTAAGCGCCAGCATCACCGTTTCAATCGGCTGAGAAAGCTGGGTGCGGTAGTTCGGGTTCTGGCTGAAACGGGCAAAAGTATCGAGCGGCAACAACCCTTCGTTACCGTACAACAGGTCGATGTCACCCGTTTCAAACGCCACGGCGCGGGTCGTCGGGTCCGGGATCACCTTCACGGTAATTTTTTGAATTTGTGGCTTTTCTCCCCAGTAGCGATCGTTGCGCACCAGCACATCGTACTGATTGAGCTTTGACGCTTTCAGCACCCACGGCCCGGTGCCAATCGGCGCTTTAATGCCGCGCATCGTTTCGTTGTCTTTAAATTGTGACGGCGCAATAAAGCGGAACGGGCGTGGCAGCGCCAGCTCTTGCAAGAAAGGGTAATAGGCGCTTTTCAGGGTGATTTGTAGCTGGTTTTTGTCGAGCGCTTTCACGTCGACGATCTGATTGACCAGTTCCAGCCAGGCGTGACGCTGACGGTTATCAAGCACCACGCGGAAGTTTTCCGCCGCCGCATGGGCGTCAAACGCTTCACCATTCGAGAAGGTCACATCGTCGCGCAGGGTGAATGTCCAGGTTTTGCCATCCGCCGAGTGGGTCCAGCTTTTCGCCAGCCACGGAATGACCGAACCATCAGCCTGATACTTTACCAGCGGCTCATAAACCATGCTCTGGGCAAACATCTGGTTTGGGGTATACAGATGCGGATTCAGTGGCCCAACGTTGACCGGCCATGCGGTCGTAATTTCGTCAGTGGCAGCGGCGTGCGTAAGGAATGACGCACAGGCCAGCAGCGCAAAAAGTGTGCGGCGTAGTCTGGACAAAATGGTGATCCCGAATGATGTAGAGGTACGACTTAATGAGTATGACGATTCTAAGGAATCATCATACTTTTGACGTGTTCTGGATCAAGAGAAGGGCGGTCAAACACACGAATTATACGAAAATCGTATGTTTGTGATGTCAGACCGTTTCCAGCCACTGCAGCGCGTCTGCGGTCAGGGTAAAGGGCGTGGGGGTACAGACGGCCAGGCTCAGGTTATCGACCTGACAATGGCTGACGGAAAGCCCGGAATCAAATGTACTGTCGACGCTGACGATTTGCCACGCACTGCCGCCGCGCTGTTTCACGATCGCCTCTTTTTGCGTCCAGATGCGCCAGAACGCGGCGAGCTGCCGATCCGGATGTTCCGCTTCTACTTCGGCATGTTCGCCGAGGCTGAACACCGCGTTCGCCAGCGAACGCCAGTTGGCGCGCGGGCGAATGACTTCAAGATCGCAGCCCACTTCACCTTCATCGCTCAGCAGCAGGGCGATGTCGTCCCCGCTGTGGCTCAGGTTAAACCACAGTGGCGTATCCGGCGAAAACGTCGGTTTTCCCTGTTCGCCGTAGACGATCTCTGGCAGCGGCGAGAGGGTGTGGGAAAGCAGAACGCGCCCCGCCAGCCAGCGTGCGCGACGCGGGCCTTGCGGCGCCTGTGCGATTAACGCAGACGGCAGTGCGCCTGCGCTGAGTGTCGAAACTTTTCCCAGTACGATCCGATACATATCAGGACCAACGTTTAATAATGATGGAGGTATTGATGCCGCCGAACGCAAAATTGTTGCTCTGCAAAAACTCACAATCAATCTTACGGGCTTCACCCATAATGTAATCCAGCGCGCCGCAGTTGGCGTCGGGCTGTTTTAAGTTTAGCGTAGGCGCAAACCAGCCTTCGCGCATCATTTGCAGACTCATCCAGGCTTCCAGCGCGCCACAGGCACCAAGGGTATGCCCAAAATAACTTTTCAGCGAGGAGATGGGTACGTTATCGCCATAAATGGCGGCGGTTGCCTGACTTTCCGCAATATCGCCACGATCCGTTGCGGTGCCGTGTGCGGAAATATAGCCGATATCCAGCGCGTTTAACCCTGCCATTTTCAGCGACTGCTCCATGCAAATTTGCATGGTCTCCCGCTGAGGCTGGGTGATATGGGCGGCGTCGCAGTTGGTGGCAAACCCGATGATTTCGCCGTAAATGGTTGCGCCGCGCGCTTTGGCGTGTTCGAGTTCTTCCAGGATCAACGTCCCGGCGCCTTCGCCAATCACCAGCCCATCACGCTGTTCATCGAACGGCGACGGCGTGGTTTTCGGTTGATCGTTACGCTGGCTGGTGGCGAACAGGGTGTCAAACACCGCCGCTTCCGACGGACACAGCTCTTCCGCACCGCCTGCTACCATCACGGTTTGATAGCCGTGGCGAATCGCTTCCCACGCATAGCCAATCGCCTGGCTGCCGGAGGTACAGGCGCTGGAGGTGGGGATCACCCGTCCGCGCAGGCCGAAAAACAAGCCGGTGTTGACAGCGGTGGTGTGCGGCATCATCTGCACATAGGTGGTGCCGGTAATGTTATTGGTGTGCTTTTCGGTCAGCATGGTGGCAAATTCGCTCACCGGGCCAGTACTGCCGGTGGAGGAACCATACGCAATACCCGTTTCCCCGCTGGTGAGCACGTCGTCGCCAATCAGTCCAGCCTGTTCGAGCGCCAGTTCGGTGGCGCGGGTGGACATCAACGACACGCGACCCATCGCGCGGATGCGCTTACGGGTGTAATGCTCAGGTAGCGTGAAATCATCGATCGGCGCGCCCAGCAGGGTATGTAGCCCGTCATAAACCTGCCATTCCGGCATTTTCCTCACCGCATTTTCATAAGCAAGCAATCGTGCGGAGACGTGCTGCCAGTCTTCGCCGAACGCGGTGACGCCGCCCATCCCTGTAATCACTACACGCCGAGTCATAACATCCCTCCGTTGATGGAAATCACCTGCCGGGTAACGTAGCCCGCGATATCCGACATTAAATAGCTGGCAAGCCCGGCGACTTCGTCCGCCTGACCCATGCGTTTCATCGGAATCATCGCCATCGCTTCCTTCAGTGCGGCGTCTTCCATTTCGATCATACCGGTGTCGATTAGCCCCGGCGCGATGCAGTTAACGGTAATTTTACGTTTCGCGAGTTCAATCGCCAGCGCTTTGGTGGCGCCAATAATCCCGGCTTTAGCGGCGCTGTAGTTAACCTGGCCACGGTTTCCCATCACGCCGGAGACAGATGACAACGTAATGATGCGACCGCCCTGGCGCGCGCCGATCATCGGCATGATGCACGGCTGAATGACGTTATAAAAACTGTCGAGGTTAGTGTGAATCACGGTGTCCCAGTCGCTGTCGCTGAGTGCCGGGAAGGCCGCGTCGCGGGCGATTCCCGCATTATTGACCACGCCGTACCACGGACCGTGCGCCTCGATATCCTGTTCCAGCACCTCGCGGCATTGTTCGCGGTTTGCCACATCAAAACTGAGCAAACGCCCCGCGCCGCCGACGGCGAGGATGGCGTCCAGCGTCTCCTGTGCGCCCAGCGCATCACGGTGATAGTGCACGCCGACCACAAAGCCGTCCGCTGCCAGCTGGCGGGCGATAGCGCGACCGATACCCTTACTGGCGCCGGTAACCAAAACTGAACGACTCATGCGGACGCTCCTTGTTGAAATAGAGAATGAAGTTCTTCTGCCGATGGCTGGAAGGTATTGATGCGGCCTGTTGCCAGCGTCTCCTCGCCTGCCGTAATCGCGCATTCGAAGCTGCCGAAACGGTCGTCCTGCATCAGCAACTTAACGGTAATCGATAAAGCGGTTTCTGCGGGCAACACGCCTGCCGCGCAAATCAGTTCGCGGGCGCCGAGTACCATGCCCAGCGAAATCGCCCCCTGGCCCTGCTGATGGCGATGCCAACCGGACCAGACGCCGACGGTCTGCGCCATCAGTTCCAGTGCGAACCAGCCGGGTAAATTACCCTGCGGGTCAAGAAATGGCCCCAGCACGCCGTCGCTTGTTACGGTGACGCGGCAGACAGCGGTTTCTTCGCGCACACAGGCTACCTCGTCAAGCAGTAGCATGGGAGCGTCGTGCGGCAGGTATTCGCCAGGTGATAAATAGTGGCTCATGACATCCTCCCGAGCAGAATACTGGCGTTATTGCCGCCAAAAGCGAACGAATTTGACAAGATAACCGGGCGTTCAAGGGGCTGCGGCTGTTCAATAATGCCGCAGGATGGCAGCGAGGGATCGCGTGGCGACAGGCTGAAATCCTGCGCCGGCAACGGCAGATTGCGCTGTAAAATCAGCATGCTGAGCGCGGCTTCGGTAATTCCGGCCGCCCCCAGCGTGTGGCCGGTCAGGTGTTTGGTCGAGCTGCACGGGACGCGCTCGTCAAACAGCGCGTTCACCACCCTGGATTCGATCTGATCGTTCAGCGGCGTGGCGGTGCCGTGCAGATTGATGTAGCCCACCTGTTCGGGTGTGAGACCGGCATCGTCCAGCGCCTGCTGGATGGCGCGAATGGCCCCAACGCCCTCGGGATGAGGTGCAGAGATATGGTGCGCGTCACTGGATTCTCCCACGCCAAGCAGTGCGATGGGCTGCGGTTCGCGGGTCAGCAACATCAGCGCCGCGCCTTCGCCAATCGTAATGCCGCTGCGGTCACGGGCAAACGGCAGGCACCGCGTCGTGGAAAGCGATTCGAGACTGTGGAAGCCGTTGATCGGCATCCGGCTCAGGGTATCCGCGCCGCCGACAATAGCGACATCCGCCAGACCGGACTCAATCAAACGCCGTCCGCTGATGATAGCGCGGGCACTGGAAGAGCAGGCGGTAGAAAGGGTAAACGCCGGGCCGTCCAGCTTCAGCCAGTGGCTGAGAAAGCGCGAGGGGTCGCCCAGTTCCTGCTGCGGATACTGCCAGTGGGGGCTTTCCTCGCCGTTGAGCGTCAGGTTAACGTGTTTGTCACCTTCATCGAGACCCGAGGTGCTGGTCCCGAGTACAACGGCGACTCGCTCGCGACCGTAACGCGCAATGGCTTCATCCACCTGCGGTTGCATCTGTTGGAGCGCCGCCAGCAGCAACTGATTATTGCGCGAACGATGGGCGCAATAATCATCAGGAATCGCAGGCAGTTCGCCCTCCACACCGGCGAGTACCGCGTGAGGATGGCCCTGTAGCCAGCCGGTGCGCGGGCGCATGCCGGGGGCAACGCCGCGCGTGAGGTTAGCGGCAATCTCATCGGCATCGTTGCCGAGTGCGTTAATCATGCCAACCGCAGAAATGTAGATCATCTCAGTCACCCAGATATTGAATGGTGATGTGGTATTTAAAGACGTGCTGTTCGATGCTGATCGGTTCGCGCTTGCCTTTGCGGTTCAGGTAGGTGATTTCCGTCACCAGCGTGCCGCGGGCATTACGCAGTTCACGCCTGTCGCCACGGTCCGTCAGCGTCCAGCCTTTCGGCAACTGCGGCTGCCAGGCGCTAACCGGCCAGTGGCTAAGCATCACGTCCGCCAGCACCTGACTGGCGGGCGGCAATTGTGGAACCACGATGGACTGCTCGGTGTGTAACCCTTTGTCATCGTAAGTGACGAGGAACAGACGAATACCCACTGACGACAGCCCCGCCAGCGTGATTTTTTTGTCATCGGCATTCAGCATCACCAGTAATGACTGGGTTTTGCCCTTGAAGCTGCCGGTAAGCAGCTGTTGAGAATTGACTGCCGGAGAAATACCCGGCGCAGGCAGCGTCACGCGAGTCCCCGGTTCCAGCCATGCCTGTGGGCGACCTTGCTGATCTTTTGGCGAGTGGCTGCAGCCGGCGAGTGACAGCGCGAAGAGGCACAGTGCTAACTGCCGGATGGCGCTACGCTTATCAGGCCTACGCCAACCTGTTGTCCCGCCAGGTCGGATAAGGCGTAACCGCCATCCGGTAAAAAGACGTTTCATCATTTTCGTTTTTTCTCTCTTTTCATCGGCATCGCCAGAGGGGAAAGCAGGAACGCGGTGAAAATGCCGCTCACCAGTACAATGCCAAAACTGCTGATCGCCTGGGTGGCGCTAAAGACCAGCATGCCGAGCGTCAACAGAGTGGTCATCATCGCCAGCGTGATGGCCAGCAGGGAAGTCAGCGGTGTTCCGCGTGGGTTACTGAAAAACAGCGTATAGTTAATGCCGATCCCCAGCACCAGCACCAGCGCCAACAGCGAGAACAGATTGACCGCATGCCCGCTCAATGCCAGCACCGCCAGACCGCAGCCCAAAGAGAGCACCGACGGCACGAGGCTGATTAACCCTTTGCGCCAGCCCAGTCGTGCGATTGCCCCGCAGGCAATGACCGCCAGCGCGATAAACAGTAAACCGGTCAGTACGTTGCGATACAACGCAAACAGACTGTCAAAAGTGCTTTTACGATCCACCCACGCGACGCCGGGATATTTTTCGCTGAGCGCGTTGAGCGCAGCGCTCTGTTTGACGCCTTCCACCGGCACCAGTACGCCGCTTTCGCCGTGAGGCAGGCTCAACCACAACAGTCGCCAGCCTTCGCTCGCCGGGCTGGCAAGCCAGGCATCGACGGTAACCGGCATAGGACTGAGTTCAGGATTGACCGTCGTCAGACCGGCGTTGTTCAGGGTCTGAATGACCGTGGGCGCAGCGTTTTGCAGCAAAGTGAGATCCTGCTGCTGACGAGCCAGTGAATTGAGCGGGATGGTGCGATAACCGCGAAGCAGCCCCTCTTTTTTCGCCTGCGCCAGCGCGGGGACAAAAGCTTCCAGCCGTTCCAGCGTCTGCTGTGCGGAGTCGCCGTATACCACAAACCATTTCTGATCGACGCTTTGTCCGGTCAGCGCAGTAATGGCCTTTTCCTGCGCCAGAATGTGCTGCGGCAGCGCCTGCAACTGCGAGATGTCGTCATCCACGCGCAGCGTCGCCACGCCAGCCAGTGAGAAGAGAGCCAGTGCGACGGGTAGGCCAACAGAGAGTTTTTTATTCCGTCGCCAGGCGGCAAGCCAGCGCAACATCAGTACCATCGCCGGAACCGGGCGCACGGGTAATCCACGGCATAACCACGGATGCCAGAAAATCACCGTCAGGCACGAGGCGCTCAGCCCTGCTGCCGCAAATACCGCCATCTGGCGAATGCCGGGGAAGGGGGCGAGCATCATAATCAGGTAGGCCGCGACGGTGGTTAGCAGCGCCAGAAGCAGTGCATTTCGCACTTTTGCCAGGCTTTGCCAGGGCGAGGTTTCCGCGCCGTGAACCATCCGTTCAGTCAGGTAATACAGCGTGTAATCGGCGGAGATGCCGATAATGCTCATACTCATCACCAGCGTCATCAGATGCAGTTCGCCGAAGAGCAGGAGTGTAACGACGGTTCCTGCCAGCGCGCCGATACTGATCGATAACAGACACAGCAGCAGTGGGCGAAGTGAGCGGAACACCGCGACAATCAGCAGCAATACGCCCAACACCGTAGCTACCCCGAGCGTGGAGACATCCTGCTTTGCCTGCTGACTGGCGTAGTCACTGTAAAATACCGTGCCACGCGACAGGAGCTGCGCCTGCGGATGGCGGGTCTTCAGCTCGCCTTCCAGCGTCGCGAGCGTCGTGACCAGCCGGTGTGTCTGTTGCATATCGAACGACGAACCGGCCAGTTCGCCATGCAGCAGATACCAGTCGTTTCCCTCGCGGTCCTGCGCCACCAGCCAGCCGTCCATCAGTCGCAGACGCTGACCGTTTTCGGCCATCGCCAGCTGTGAGCCGCGCATCAGCATCAACGGGTCGTTTTGCAGCTCTTTACCGCTGACGCCGGAAAACGCGGAATAGAGTTGAGACAGGATCCATTGCGCCTGCGCCTCGCCGCCGTTTTGCAGACGGGCACGAGTCTGTGCGTCGATTAAACCGTTGCGGTGCTGCCAGAAGAACGCGCCCCAGGCCTGTTGGCTGTCGGCGTCCATCGGGCCTTTCACCTCTGCCAGCGCCTGCGACTGTTGCAGCATTGCCAGCCAGTCGCGGGCGATTGCCGGGTCCGCCTTTTTACCGGGACTGACCAGCCAGACAAGTTGGCGGTCAAGACGCTGCATAAAGCCGTCGTTCAGGGCAGGCGGAATCGCCCCCAGCGCCTGTTTTGGCAGCATCGCCAGCACGCTGCTATTGAGTCGCGCCTGGGGCAGCAGCGTCAGCAACACGCCCAGCATGATAATGCAGGCGACTCCCCATAACAGCGCGGGGCGTTTACTGGGCGGCAAAACGTTGGCGTTCGTCATCAGTCAGTTGCGCAGGCGTCAGTTGGTGTTGTGAAAGTACGATATCCGTGCGGTCGCCCTGTTTATCGTTAAGCTCTATGCGCTCCAGATAGTCTTTTCCGGCTAAATCGATGGTGGCGAAGATCTTATCCAGCGGCGTGGTGACAGGCGTCAGGCGCAGCGTCCAGCGGCCTTCACCACTATCGGCAAACTCAACGCGGAAATTTTGCTCCAGTACCTTACGGTCGGCCTGAAACAGCCCGCGCAGCAGATGGTTAAACTGGAACATCTGCGGGTTGTTGTCGGCGGTGATAATTTGCGGCGGCTGGCCGTTGATGGCTTGCACCATTCGTTTGTCATCCAGCAGCAGTTGCATCGGGAATGGATGGGTTTGATCCCACAGCAGTCCCTGGTCGCGGGCGATCAACATCGTCCCCGCGGATCGCAGCGGCTGCGGCAGATCCTTAATGGTCCGGGTTTGATCGAAATGGGCGCGGATCACCGGCTGTTCGGTAAAGCGCTGTTGCAGTTCATCCAGTGTCAGGGCGCTGACGAACGGGCTGACGAGCAGCGCCAGCAGCGGCAGAAACCTCATGGCGTTACCCCCATGCGTTCAAACAGGATATCCGGGCAAACGAAGCACATTTCGCGGCTTTTCTCTTCCACTGCTACCTGAATGGTATAGCCCGTCGTCGCACGTTTCCCGCTTTCAGCATCGAAAATTTCATAGCCAATGCGCAGGCGGTTTTCGAACTCTTCCAGACGTGCCCGCACGCGAATGCGCTGCTCAAAGGTCAGCGGATGGCGGTATTTCACACGGGTATCGACCACCGGCCACAGGTAGCCGGAGGCTTTCATCTGGCGATAGCCGTAGTCGAACTGGTTAAGCAGCGCTTCGCGGGCGATCTCGAAGTAACGGAAATAGTTGCCGTGCCACGCCACGCCCATCATGTCGACGTCGTGAAACGGAATGGTCAGCTCAACTTCAGCCGTAAAGCGGGGATCGTTCAGCACCCTTTACTCCTTGTCTTTGGGTTCCGGCAACTGCCAGAAATCGAAAAAGTTAAACCAGTCGAGCGGCGACTGTAACGCGTAATGTTCAAGACGCTCGGCATAGCGATCGACGGTGTGCTGTAGCGCCTGCTGGCGTTCGGCGCGCGGCAGAACCAGCGGATCGGCGAACGGCTCGCAGTGAATGCACAGTTTTCCGCGCTGGCGCAGGGCAAACAGCAGATCCACCGGGCAGCGCAAAATCGAGGCGAGGATAAACGGCCCCTGCGGGAACGGGGCGCCTTGCCCCATGAAACGGCTCCAGCAGACGCGCCATTCGCCGCCACGCTGTGGATTTACCGCAATGCGATCGCCGACGATGGCAATCCACTCGCCGCGCTCCAGCTTCTCTTTGAGCGCAATGGCGGTGTCCGGACCGATATCGGTGACCGGCATCAGGTTGAGTCCGGCCTGCGGGGCCATCTCTTCCATAATCTGCTTAAAACGGCGGGCGTTGTCGCTGAACACCAGCGCGTTGATGGTTTTGCTGCCCTGCAACTGCGCCAGTGCACGACAGGCCTCAACATCGCCCAGATGCGAGGCCAGCAGCAGCTTGCCGCGAGGATCGCTCACATTCAGCGCCGCTTCAGCCCCTGGCGCAAACACCACGTCGCGGCCAAAATGTAGCTCGCCGCGCCAGCTGGCGATTTTATCGAGCATCGCGTTGCCAAAACGCAGGAAGTGTTGATAACTGGTGAGTTTTTTCGGCACCGGCATGGCGCGCAGGATCAACTGCTCACGCACGCGAGCGATCCAGTTCTGTGAGGCCTGGCGAGCGGTGGACGCCGTCAGCCAGTACACACCGACCACCGGATACAACAGCAAGGTGAACGCTTTACGTCCCAGCAGTCGCCAGACCAGCAGCATCAGGCGCATCCCCCACAGTCCTTTTACCTCATGCTGGCGCGCCCAGTGCGACGATGAGCGGCGCAGCAGCAGTGACGGAATGCGCGGCAACATGCCGAAGAACAGTCGGGTGTGCATCAGCGAAATGCGGCAGTTATCTTTCAACGCATCGAAATGTGATAACCCGTCTTCGGGATAGGTCACGCGGGTCGGGACAAAATGGCTGGAGGTGCCCTGCCACCAGAGACGCACCATCACTTCCGTATCGAAGTCCATCCGCTTGCCGAGCGTTACCCGTTGCGCCAGTTCGAGCGTGGGGGCGACGGGGTAGACGCGAAAGCCGCACATGCTGTCTTTTATCTGCAGCGAAAGGGTTTCAATCCACACCCACACATGCGTTATCCAGCGACCGTACAAACGCGAGCGGGGAATAGAATCGTCGTAAATCGGCTGTCCGGAGATCAGCGCGTCAGGATGCTGCTGCGCCAGTTTCAGCAGTTCTGGAATGTCTTCAATGGCATGTTGACCGTCAGCATCGACCTGGACGGCATGGGTAAATCCGGCGTCTGCCGCCGCCTGTAATCCCCGAATCACCGCTGCGCCCTTTCCGGCATTTTCCGCCAGACGAATCAGCGTCAGGTTGTCTGTCTGCGCGGCGAGTTTATCCAGTTCCTGCCGGGTCGCTGCATCGCTGCCGTCATCCACTACAATACACGGCAGGTCAAACGGCTGCAGGCGCGTCAGCACACGCGACATCATAGCGCCGTGGTTATAGCAGGGGATCAGCACGCAGGGGGAAAAGGTCAACGGCATAACCGGATCTTCCCGCTGCTGGCGGTTTGGCGTGCGTCACCGTCGTGGCGTTGATAACTGAACGTCAGGATTTGACGCGCTTCCTGCCAGCTCAGCGTCAGCGTGACGGTGTTTTCCGGCAGCAGCGGCGCCTGGAACTTCACATTCTGAATGCTGTGAAAACGCCAGCCGGGGGCGAGCAGGGTGGTGGCATAGTGCATCACCCAGTCCATCTGCGCGACGCCCGGCAGCAGCGGCTGCACGGCAAAATGGCCGCTGAACCAGAACAGGGAAGGATCGAGATGCAGGACGATCTCGACCTGTTGGGGCTGTGCCTGATGGCGCTCAATTTCATGGGGTATCATGAAACAACTCCTGTAATTGCGCATAGACACGCTTATTCATACTGTTGACCGGGATTTCGTCGATCACCCGCCAGTAACGCGGTACGGCGACCGGCTCCAGCCATGGTAGCAGCGCCCGTCGCCACGTCAGCTCCTGGGTTTTTCCGCCGCCGTTTTGCCAGCGGCGATACGCCTCGTCATCCAGTACCAGCAGTACGCCCACGCCCTGGCGACCGCCACGAGTTATTGGCAGGGCGGCGACCTCGCGGATGCCCTTTAGCTCCAGCAAACGTTGCTCAACTTCGCTGAGCGAAATGCGCTTTTCTTCAATTTTGACCACTCGCCCACGGCGTCCCATCAGGCGAAACTGACCGTTTGGCTCAAACTGCAGGATATCGTCGAGCAGCAAACCGTTAGCGTCGGCAATCAGCGGAGAGAAGACGCGGAATGCTTCCTCTTCTGCGATAAATGATACGCCGGGGAAGGGCAGCCAGGTGACATTCTCCTGCTGACGATAGCGCCAGGCCAGAATACCGGTCTCGGTGCTGCCGTAGATTTCATCCGGCCAGACGTTCAGCCAGGCGGCGGTTTGCGTGACGTCCTGCCACGGCAGCATGCCGCCAGCAGAGAGAATCATTGCCACCGGCGGCGGAGTAAGCTGGTGGTCGAGGCGTTTTAAAAACGCCGGGCTGCTGATAAATACGTAGCGATGTTCGTGACCCAGCGCGGCAAGCTGCTCGGCGTAGTAAAGCATGGCCGCATGCAGCGGCAGGCCGAGCGCCATCGGCAGGAAAATGCGGAACGTCAGGCCGTACAGATGCTGCGGCACGACGGAGGCTACCACCCGGCACCCCGCCAGGCGGTCGGCAAAGCGCGCGGCCAGCATTTCGGCTTCATGGTCCAGACGGGCAATGGGTTTGACGATGCGCTTCGGTTGTCCCGTTGAGCCAGAGGTAAACAACTCGATATATGCATCAGGGCGAAGGGGCGGGAAAAGGCAGACCTCGTCACTCTCCATCATGACTGAACTGACCACCCACAGCGGCCCCTGCCAGCCGAGCGTTTTATCACTCAGTACGCCGTCAAATAGCGCCCGCTGTTCATCCAGCAACGAGACACGACTGTGTCCCGGAATCACCGGCGTTTTCCCTGCATGCAGGGTAGCCAGCAGTGCCACGATAAACAGATAGCTGTTTTCAAAGCACAGCGCCCAGCGATCGCCTTCCTGCTGCTGCAACGTTGTCATCAGTTGGGCGACATCATAGCGTAAGTGGCCGAGTGTCCAGGTCCGTTCGTCCAGCCAGGCGATGGGCGTATTTGCCGGACGAGGAGAAGTAAGCCATTCGGCAAGCATCAGGGTCTGCTTCATTGCGGATCTCGTTTAATCATCTGGCGGCGTACCAGCCATTCACTGCCCATCAGTAGCCCCATCAACAAATAGGCGATCATGCCGTTCCACGCGGTCCACATTGCCATATCACCGTGGAGGGCGGTAAACAGGGCCACGCCGCCATTAAAGATGAAAAAGGCGCACCAGATCTGCGTCACCCGGCGGGTGTAACGCACCGCCACATCCGGGAGTTGGGGATCGCGCAGTCGCGCCAGTCGTTCAACGATGGGCATCGCTGACCAGAGCGAACCGCCAAAAACGGCAAGCATGACGGCGTTTACCACCACCGGATAAAACAGCAGTAACTGGTGGGTTTTAAGCAGATAGCTTGCGGCGCACAGTGTGATGCCCGTGACGGCGACGACCTGAGTGACCACGCACAGCGGACCCGCCTGTCGCCGGGTCTGGCGAAAGCGCAGGAACAACAGCAGCGCCATAATCGGCAGAATCCATTGCAGGCTGTGATGCGCCAGGCCAAACCAAATCAGGAAAGGCCAGGCAAGCAACAGCACGCCGGTCAGCACAGGCAACGCGCGAACGCCAGACACGGCGTATTACGCTTCTTTAAGCAGGCGTTCTACCGCATCAACGACATCCTGCACGGTGCGTACGGCTTTGAACTCTTCCGGTTTGATCTTCTTACCGGTTTTCTTTTGCAGGTGGACTATCATGTCGACGGCGTCGATGCTGTCCAGCTCAAGATCTTCGTACAGACGCGCCTCAGGTTTAATGTCCTGCGGGTCGATTTCAAACAGCTTTACCAGCAGTGCGGAGACTTCGTTGTAGATAGCGTGTTGATCGGTCATTACGGACTCTCCTCAGGCACGTTGCGCATGAATGAAAGACGCCAGCGTGGCGACGGAGAAGAAGTGCTGACGCATCTCTTCGCTTTCCGCTGAAAGCACCACGCCGTACTGATTTTTAACCGCCAGTCCCAGCTCCAGGGCATCAATTGAGTCCAGACCCAGTCCATCGCCAAACAGCGCCGCCTCGGTATCAATGTCGTCTGTCGACAGTTCGTCCAGATTCAATGTTGTTATGATGAGATTTTTAATTTCAAGATAAAGCGCTTGCATCATTAATTCCTGAGAAAGGTAACGTACCTGGTTGTAATTGAAGCAAAAGATGCCGGTTTAGCTGTCTTGCCGCCAGCGCCGGTTCTTGTAAATTTGCGTCGTAAAAATGGTCGATTTTAACCCGCTCGCGTACCTCAACGGTAAACAGCGGTTTTTTCGGTGGCACCTGATACCATTTGCTTTCTTTATCCAGCATGCGCTGGCTGCAATGGATGGTCACCACGCGGATATCGCTGCCGCAGCGCACGGCGATATTCGCCGCGCCACGCTGCAGCGTCATGGTCTCGCCGGGCGTGGTGCGAGTGCCTTCGGGGAAAATCAAAATCGTATCGCCCTGCGCCAGACGCTGCTGGCAGGCGGGTAATAGCGCATCCGCCTGGCTGTTGACCAGATAATCCGCGGCACGGACGACGCCGCTGAGGAACGGATTCTTCAGC
This sequence comes from Citrobacter sp. ANG330, assembly GCF_047467925.1. Taxonomy (NCBI): domain Bacteria; kingdom Pseudomonadati; phylum Pseudomonadota; class Gammaproteobacteria; order Enterobacterales; family Enterobacteriaceae; genus Citrobacter; species Citrobacter sp. ANG330. The sequence continues at coordinate 18,652 of NZ_JASJUI010000010.1, forward strand.
AGTGCGCTTTTCACCAGACAGTCTGTTTCGGGCATCACTGACGCCAGTAGGACATAATCGATCAGCGTGGGGTGATTGGCGACCACCAGACATCCGCGTTCCTGACGCAAAATATCGACCCCTTCCATGCGGTAATCCAGTACGCCTAATACGCGGGTGACCGCTAAAAAAAGACGGAAACTGGCAGCTATACTGCGTCGCGCAATGCGGCGACGCCGGGGATTATCCCACACAAAAACTAACAGAACGTTAAACCAGATGACCGAAAGCAGCAGTCCGCCGAGTCCGAAGAGGGCAAAGCAAAAGCCGGTCATGGCGATCCGCCACAGGCGGTTCAGCGTGGAGAACCCCCCTTTCATGACCGACTCCAGTGCCATTGCACACGCTCGCCCGGAAGAGAAAATGCGTCGGCATTCAGTAAATAGTGCTGTAAAAACAGCAGACTTTGTGGAAGTGGCGTTTCAGAGCCTGCCTGAGCCGGTTCGCTCTGACACACCCAGTCGTTGCCGGCTTCACAGACCAGTGCGGTGGCGTACGGCCAGGTTGGCATATTTTCCGGGAGGCGCGGGTGGTAAAACTCGGGAAGAAAACCGTCGAAATCGACCATCAGCACGCGCTGATAACCCGCCTGTAGCAGGCAGATGACTTCGCATAACCCCTGCTGGAAGGTATCGCGCCCGGCGGAAAGTGATGACGAGACGATAGGGTGTTTAGCCGCGATGGTCAGGTTGCCCACCGCGGAATTGTGTACCGACAGAGCGAAATCGGTCGGCGAGAGTGCTTGTTCTGTCGCCAGCGCATGCAGAATGCGGTAGTTACGTTCGAGTTCGCCATGACGACTGGTGTACAGCACCGCGTCGATAGCATGGCGGCGTAGCATCGCCAGACCACATTCCACCGCCAGTTTGCTGCCTGAGCTGAGGCGACGGGCGGTCATCATCGGCAGTTCGCTCAGTTTGCCTTGCGCTGCCGTGGGATCGATGGCGTGCGGATGCCGTGACCACTGCTGCCACTGTATCGATTCGCTCAGACCAGGCGCCATCGCCCGCCAGTCAGTTATGTTTAGTGAGAATTTCATCAACGCGCGTCCGCGGTAAACCGGTGATTCCAGGAGCGTTAAGTCGCTACCTTGTTATTTTTTCTTCTGACATATCAATAAAGTATGTCCAACGCCCAGATTGTCGTGGCGTTCTTCTACCTGGAACCCTGCCTTGTCCAGATAGCCATAAAATTTCTCTGCGCTGTAGAATCGGCTGTTACCGTTCGCCATGCAGGTAAAATAGAGCGAAGACGCATTCAAACTGAATGAGGCGGCTTCAAAGCGCTGTGCATCCCAGAACAGCTCCATAATGCACAGCCTTGCGCCCGGTTTCATCACACGGGCAACCTTGCTGAGCATGGTGACAATTTGCTCCGGTGAAAAACAGTCAAGAAATTGACTCATCCACCAGATATCGGCTTCTGTGGGTAAAGGCGCATCGCCAAGCATATCCACCGCATGAAAATCGATACGATGAGATAATCCTGCATTTTCGATATTTTCGCGGGCAAGTGCAATTTGTTGTGGCAAATCTAATAACGTCACCGCGATATTTTCGTCGAACTGGCTACAGCGTATTGCCCATTTCCCCGTATTTCCGCCGACATCGTACAGGGTTGCAGGACAACTGGCGAATATATACGGTAATGCGGCATCAAACGCACCGTCAGAATAGTAATGATCGAAGGCGAACCAGCTTTCACGTGCGGACGGTGGTAATTGCGACAATGCCGGATAGATCGTTGGCCAGTCCCCAAACACTTTTAACCCGGACGGTTTTCCTTCTTTCAGGGCATTCTCTAAAAAGAACAATCCCTGATAACAGACGTCGTGGGTGAAATCCATATTCACGCGAGTCATCGTGTCATGCAAAAGGAAATGTCCGATTTTCGCCAGATAATAGCGTCCCGCGCGATGGGTAATAATGCGTCCGCTTAATCCCATATCCAGCAAGACACTGACCGCATATTCGTTGACGTGGCTGTTTTCGGTAATCTCTTCCAGTGTTGCACCCTGCTTACCCTGGCGGTCAAGATACGCCAGCACATCAGCATTTCGCAGGCAAAGTGCGGTTTGAAACAGCATGGGGGCGAAGGCGATACGCTGCGCTTCCGCGATCGCATCCAGTGCGCTGAGGGAGTCCTGTTCGTACATAGCGAGTACAACCTGTTAAGAGATAAAAAGAGGTTATCGGGCCGAAAACGACCCGACTTTAGGCGTAATTACAGACCTGCACCCGCAGACAGGTTCAACTGAATATCTTTATCCAGGTTACGTACCCAACGGTTGTAGTTTTTATGAATTTTGCCGCCAGAGGCCTGCAGGTTGAGGCTGCTGTCGTATTTGATATCGTAGCTGGAGGCGGTATAGGTGATACGCACTTCTGCTACGTGGTCGCGAGACTGCTGGCGCGCTTTGATCACCCCAGGACCGGCTTCGGTCATAATCCATTTACGCTGTACACCCGCTTTCAGGATCGCGTTTTTCACCTGATCCTGCGTGTGGCCCGCAGTCACAGAAGAGTGCACCTGATCGATTGGCGCTGTTCGCGCACAGCCAGCCAGCGCACCGACAACCGCAATTGCCGCAAACCACTTAATGTATTGTTTCATGAAAACTCCCTATCAAAATTACTATTTATATTAACGTCGAATGCATTTCTGAATTGCGTTTTAGTTACAATGATACCGACTTTTTTTAATGTTAACTTTGACGGGGCACCGTGAAAATTCTGAAATTAATTCATGTACACGGAAGACATTTATCCTCCGGATTATCATGGTATTAGTTAATTCTCACTTAAATTAAATCGTCGATATCATTTAATTTGAATTAAATGCAATGCGGAAAAACCTGGCATTCATTTCGCGAAGGAAACCGCGCGCTTATTGAAACAGCCAGGTAACAAAAGCGCGCCATATAATACTTTCATCTGTCAATGGGGAAAACTACCCTGGTTAGTAGGGGTGTTATCCCGGTAATCGGCTTTTTGGCCGGCCGGGGCCGAGTAATATGGCCAGTTTGCTACCGCCGGTTGTAGTTTCCATCCAGATTTTACAGACGCTGGTCAGTGGAACGGAGAGCAGCATTCCCACCGGGCCGAGCAGCCAGCCCCAAATTAATAATGAGAGGAAGACGACCAGCGTCGACATCCCCAGACGATGCCCCATCATTCGGGGTTCAACGATATTGCCTAACACCATATGAACAACCAGAAACAGCGCGCCCACCAGCACGCATTCATATATGCCATTGAACAACAGCGCCTGGATCATCGGCGGGACGGCAGAAATCACCGAGCCAATATTCGGTACGTAGTTCAGCAGGAACGCCAGAACGCCCCACATCAGGGCAAACTGAATATCCATCAGCGCCAGCCCCAGCCAGACAATGACCCCAGTCCACAGACTGAGCAGCGTTTTTAATGCCAGATAATGGGAAACACCCTTCAGTGCCCGATGCAGTCCGGCGATGTGGATTTGCGGATTGTGCAGCGCAAAGCGCATTTTGTAGGGCACATGCCGTACTTCAAACAGCATAAAGACAACCGTCATCACCAACAGCACGACGCTGGCCATTGCCCCCGAGAGGCCGGTCATCAGCGTGGTGGTGAAGGTGACAATTTTCTCCGAATCCATGCGTTGCAGCATGCGCTCTGGCGACATATGCAGGTTCAGAAAGGGCATCATATCTTGTAGATACAAAAGCTTACGTGTCAGCTCCTTATTGTACTTTGGCAGCATGGCTATAAATTCGTTAATCGAGGCGGCCAGTACGCCAATCAGCGCGGTGAGCACGATCAGCATCACGACGACCACAAGAGTGATCGCCACCGGACGTCTCACTCCCCGGCGGACAAACCAGGTCACCAGCGGGTTGAGGACAATGGCGAAAAAGAGCGCCAGTAAGAGCTGCACAATGATATCTGCGGCGGCGTGGATCCCGGCGAGGATCACGACCAGTGCGGCCAGTTTGAGCAAAATATGTAAACCCGCTTTGTCGGGCTGAGGGGTCGTCATGATGACATCCTTTTTATGATTTTCATTAAGTGTAGCGGCTGGCTTGCTACCGATTATCCTAATCTGCTTACTGATTTTCGCGTCGCGACATGATAGAAATGAAACACTGTTGTAAAAACGTGGTGATCCCCATGCCCGAACCCGTCGCTGAACCGGCGTTTAACGGATTGCGCCTTAATCTGCGCATTGTTTCTGTTGTCATGTTTAACTTCGCCAGTTACCTGACCATCGGCCTGCCGCTCGCGGTCTTGCCGGGCTATGTCCATGATGTGATGGGCTTTAGCGCCTTCTGGGCGGGGTTGGTGATCAGCCTGCAATACTTCGCCACGTTGCTCAGCCGCCCACACGCCGGTCGTTACGCGGATTTACTCGGCCCGAAAAAAATTGTGGTGTTTGGCCTGTGCGGCTGTTTTCTCAGCGGTGCGGGTTACTTCCTGGCGGGAAGTGTCAGCGGTTTGCCGATGGTCAGTTTGCTGCTGCTGTGTCTGGGACGGGTGATCCTCGGGATCGGTCAGAGTTTCGCCGGCACGGGGTCGACGTTGTGGGGCGTCGGTGTGGTGGGATCGCTGCATATCGGACGGGTGATTTCCTGGAACGGCATTGTCACCTACGGCGCGATGGCGATGGGGGCTCCGCTCGGCGTGCTGTGCTATCACTGGGCCGGGCTGCAGGGACTGGCACTGATTATCATGGGTATCGCGCTGTTGGCCATTTTGCTGGCGATCCCGCGACCCGCGGTGAAAGCCAGCAAAGGCAAGCCCCTGCCGTTTCGCGCCGTGCTTGGGCGTGTCTGGCTGTACGGCATGGCGCTGGCGCTGGGTTCTGCCGGATTTGGGGTGATTGCCACCTTTATCACCCTGTTTTATGAGGCGAAAGGCTGGGACGGCGCGGCGTTTGCGCTCACCCTGTTTAGCTGTGCGTTTGTCGGAACGCGTTTGCTGTTTCCCAACGGCATCAACCGTCTGGGCGGCCTGAACGTGGCAATGATTTGCTTTAGCGTGGAGATTGTCGGACTGCTGCTGGTGGGCGTGGCAATGATGCCGTGGATGGCAAAAATGGGTGTATTGCTGGCGGGAATGGGCTTTTCGCTGGTCTTCCCGGCGCTGGGCGTGGTGGCGGTCAAAGCCGTGCCGCAGCAGAATCAGGGCTCGGCGCTGGCGACGTATACGGTGTTTATGGATTTGTCGCTGGGAATAACCGGGCCATTGGCCGGGCTGGTAATGAGTTGGGCGGGCGTGTCGGTGATTTATCTGGCGGCGGCGGGGCTGGTGGCGATTGCGCTGCTGTTAACCTGGCGGTTAAAAAAACGGCCTCTGCAGGATTCGCCAGAGGCCGTCTCATCATCCTGACGGTTACTGAATATTCAGCGTATTGATGATGTTTTCTGCGGCCGTTTGCGCTTTCTGCTGGTCGTCAGCGGGCAGCGTAATTTGCAGGGTCAGCAGTTGGTTATCTACTTTACCCAGCACCACGGAAGAGTAAGCGGTCTGGCCTTTCGCCGAGATGATGCTGTCTAACTGTTGCAGCGTGTGGCCTTTCAGCTCGATGGATTTGTTGGTCACCACCTGCAACTGCGGGTCGCGGCTGCGCTGCTGATCTTCCAGACGTTTCGCCAGCACAGACAGCTCTTCACTGGTGTTATCACCGACAATGACGATGACCGCTTTCTGGCCAGTTGCGTCAGAGTAGACGTGCATATTGTTGGCCTGCGTACCCAGCTTACCGCTCTGGTCAGTCATATCCGCCGGCAGTGAGAAACTCAGTTTGCCATCCAGCAGAGAAACCGGCTGACCGGTTGCGTTACTTTCTGCCGCCGAGCCTTCTGTCGGCGCTTTCGTATCACTATTATCACAGGCCGCCAGCCCCATAACCAGCAGGCCAATACCGACATATTTAACCAGATTACGCATTGACTTCTTCCTTTCGATAAACGGCCATAACGGCGCATTCATTCATCTTATCACAACCCGGAAAAGGAACCTTTAGCTCAACTTGTCTGCATCGCCGGGATTTCAGATTTATCTGCCAGCTTTTTCAGCAACATATTCAGCAATACGCCGTACATCGGCAGGAAGAAAAGGATGCTGATCAGCACCTTGAAACAGTAATCGACGATGGCGATTTCCATCCAGTGTTCGGCCATAAACGCATCCGGGCTGCGCCAGAAGGCAATGAAGAAAAAGGCGAGGGTATCGCTGACGTTGCCAAACAGCGTCGAGGCGGTTGGCGCCAGCCACCAGCGGCGGTTCTGGCGCAGGCGGTTAAAAACGTGGACATCAAGAATTTGTCCCAGCGCATAGGCCATAAAGCTGGCGGTCGCGATACGGGCGACAAACAGATTGAAGTGCATCAGCGCACCGAATCCCTGCCAGGACCCCATATAGAACAGCGATGAAATCACATAGGAGATCAACAGCGCGGGGAGCATCACCGCAAAGATAATTCGACGAGCCAGCGGCGCGCCAAAAATGCGCACGGTCAGGTCGGTAGCAAGGAAAATAAACGGAAAGCTAAACGCGCCCCAGGTGGTGTGAAAACCAAAAATGGAGACCGGAAGTTGTACCAGATAGTTACTGGAGGTGATCACCAGCAGATGGAATAGCGATAGCCAGAACAACGCTTTTACGCGCTGCGAGTGTGTAAATGCATTCATGTTGTACCTTTTTAATTGATGATTGGGGTGAGGGAACCCAATTCGTGCTACACGCTATTTCACTTGCCATTTTGCTCTCGGGCAGTGCTCGCGCTCCTCACGTACTTCGTGTACGCTCCGGGCGCTGTGCGCTGGCCTCAAACAAACTGGCTGCGCCAATAACGCGTCTTCGTTTTTTCAGCCGCCGCATAATACTGCTTTGCGGTGGCATTGCAATGGCTATTTTTCACGCAATCGTTAACCTGATTGGCTTACAGTACAACAGAGCGTAAAATAGCGTCGTTTTTGAATGAACGAGACTACGATGAGCGATCTGTTTACCTCTCCCGACCATACTCTTGATGCCCTGGGGCTGCGCTGCCCGGAACCGGTAATGATGGTGCGTAAAACCGTACGCAACATGCAGACCGGCGAAACGCTGCTGATTGTGGCGGACGATCCGGCGACCACCCGCGACATTCCCGGCTTCTGTACTTTTATGGAGCATGAACTGGTGGCAAAAGAGACCGACACGTTGCCGTACCGCTATCTGGTGCGTAAAGGCCAGTAATCTTGTTTTGCCGGATGGCGCTAACGCTTATCCGGCCTACAAAAGAGGATGTGGCTCGTAGGCCGGATAAGGCAACGCCGCCATCCGGCAAAAACACGTTACCCTTTACGTAACAACCGCAGCGCGTTGGCGGTAACCAGCACCGTTGCCCCGGTATCCGCCAGCACGGCCAGCCACAGACCAGTCATCCCGAGCAGCGTGGTGACGAGAAAAATCCCTTTCAGCCCCAGCGCAATGGCGATGTTCTGACGAATATTGGCGTGGGTTGCGCGCGCCAGTTGAATCATCTGCACCAGCCCTGTGAGACGGTTATGCGTCAGTGCGGCATCCGCCGTTTCCAGCGCCACGTCGGTGCCGCTACCCATTGCGATACCAATGGCGGCGGCCTTCATCGCCGGCGCATCGTTGATGCCGTCACCCACCATCGCCAGCGGCGACTGTTGATTCAGCATGGTGACCGCCTTCACTTTATCTTCCGGCAGCAAGCCAGCCCTGAACTCAAGACCCAGTTCTCCGGCAATAGCCGCCGCCGCGCGTGGATTATCGCCGGTCAGAATCACACCCTTCACGCCCAGCGCGTTCAGTTCGCGGATGGCGGTGCGAGCATCGTCGCGCAGCGTATCCTGCAGGGCGATCACCCCGATTACCGTCTCGTTGCGCAGCACCACAACGACCGTTTGTCCGGCGCTTTCAAGCCGGTTAATCTCTCCGGCAAACGCCCCGGCAGGTCGTTTCCCGGCGGCGCAAATCAGCACGTTCTCGCCGTTCACCAGTGCTTCAATCCCTGACCCCACCAGCGCCCGTTGCCCCTCGGCTGAGGGGAGAGCCAGCCCTTTGGTTTGCGCTTCGCGCACAATGGCCTGCGCCAGCGGGTGCGTTGCGCCTTGCTCGACAGCCGCTGCCAGCGCCAGCAGTTCAGACTCACTGACGCCGGTAGCCGGATGAATCGCTGTGACGCGTGGTTTCCCGACGGTCAGCGTCCCGGTTTTATCAAAGGCGACCTGATTAATGCGCCCCAGTTGTTCCAGCGCTGCGCCGCCTTTAATCAAGGCTCCGCGACGGGCTGCCGCCGCCAGCCCGGACGTGATCGCCGCCGGCGTGGAGATCACCAGCGCACACGGACAGCCGATCAGCAGCAGCGTTAGCCCTTTATAAATCCACTCCTGCCAGGCACCAGCAAACAGCAGCGGCGGGACGAGCGTCACCAGCAGGGCGATGGCCATGATCGCCGGCGTATAAATTCGGCTGAAGCGATCGATAAAACGCTCGATTGGCGCACGGCGCTCCTCGGCCTCTTCGATTAACTTCAGAATGCGGTCAATCGCACTGGCGCCCGGTTCAGAGAGCACTTCCAGCGTGACGAGGCGGTCCACGCTGGTCGCCCCCGCCGGGACTTTTTCGCCGGTGGCGCGTTCCACTGGAATGGATTCTCCCGTCAACGCACTCTCATCAAAACTGGCAAAACCAGAGACCAGTTTACCGTCGGCGGGCAGACGTCCCCCGGCGGCGACTTCAATGATGTCACCCGGTCGCAGCGTGTTGATCGCCACCTCTTCGCGTACGCCGTCGCGCAGACGCGTCGCGGTTTCCGGTTTCAGCGCCATCAGCGCGCTGACCCCCTGGCGGGCGCGACTGGCGGCCCAGCCTTCGAGGCGTTCGCCAATCAGGAACAGCAGCAACACCATCGCCGCTTCTGCCGTGGCGCCGATGAACAGCGCCCCGATAGCCGCAACACTCATTAGCGTTTCAATAGCAAACCAACTGCCGGTTTTTATCAGCCGTAGCGCCTGGCGGGCAATCGGGAACAGGCCGACCAGCGTCGTGGCGATAAATGCCAGTTGGCCGAACGGGTGGTTGAACTGCTCCAGTCCCCAACTCAGCGCCATCATGATGAGAAGCGTCAGCAGCGGCAGATTCTCTTTAAAGCGGGATTCAGGCGTTTCTTCCTTCGCCTGTTCATCACGCAAGGTGTAGCCCGCGTTTTGCACCGCATTCTCGATTTGCGCACGAAGATCGCCGTTGCTGTCGACGACCAGTTTCTCGGTAGCAAACAGTACCTGCACCTGGTTGACGCCGCTGACCTGGCGCACCGCGTTCTCCACTTTGCGGGCGCAGGCGGCGCAGTCCATCCCGGCCACTTTCCAGCTGTAGCGGGTGCCTTTTACCGTTTCAACAACAGGTTGAGCGGAAGAGCATGCGCCTTCGCAGCAGCAGTCTTCGGTCTTCTGTGGTCCTGGCGCGGGCTTGAAAGATGAAAATTGTGGGGCTTTTTTGCCATCGTGAGCAGGCGTCGACATGGCATCCTCCGGTTGATGATAATTTTCTCATTAACCGGAGGATACACTCTGGAGTCGACTCCAGAGTCAAGCGTTATTAAAGATAAAGCGAACGGACGATCAGGAAATGCCCGGCAAAGTAGCAGGCGGCGGCGATGGCGTTGTCGGCGCGGAAGCGACAGCGGTAGTGACTGCCCAGCCAGACGATGTTGCCAATGAACAGCAGCGACGCGCCCATAAACGCCGACAGCGCAGGCGCGGTGGGGCGGAAAAACCACAATTCACCCGCCAGCCAGACCATCACCAGCGTCATGGCGATAAAGGTACACACTGGCCAGCGCAGTTCTTCGAGGCGCGCCCAGATCACCGCAATCAGCAGTGCGCCCAGTACCATTAGCACCAGCGGCAGCGGCCAGAAGAAAGAGAGCGTCATCTGGCTGGCAAAATAGATGGTGTACAACAGATGCGAGAGGAAAAAGGCGCCAATCGCGTAGAGCAGGCGCTGACGCGGCAATAATGTCAGCGCATCGCCAACCAGTGAGGCGCAAAGACCGGCCAGTACCAGATAGCTCACGGCGTTGAACATCGGCGCCTGCCAGGCCAGTAACAGCAGGAGTAATAAGGTGACGGGTTTAAAGACCCAGCGTTGCCAGGCGGGTCCACGGTAGGAGGCATCCACAAATAACCATGCGGAAAGGCAGACAGCGATAAACGACCAAAGCATCTTAGTTCCTTGAATTCGTTATTTTTTCGTAAGCGGTATGCTCACAACCCTGATGTTCAGTGTAGAGGCCGCGACCACCTGATGACAACACCATAACGGGCAAGGTATGCTTATTTCCGCATTTTCTGATGGGTTATCAATATGAGTAAGCCGCCACTTTTCTTCATCATTATCATTGTGTTAATTATCGTCGCCGCCTCGTTTCGCTTTATGCAGCAGCGGCGGGAAAAAGCCGATAACGATGCGGCGCCGCTCCGGCAGGCGCAGATGGTAGTCAGCAATAAGCGTGAAAAACCCATCAACGATCGACGCTCGCGACAGCAGCAGGTCACGCCGGCAGGAACCAGTATGCGCTATGAGGTGAGTTTTAAACCGCAAAACGGCGGGCTGGAAAAGACCTTTCGCCTGGAGGCACGTCAGTACCATGCGCTGACGGTGGGGGATAAAGGAACGCTTAGCTACAAAGGATCGCGCTTTGTCGAGTTTGTTGCACAGCACTAAGACGGGAAACCGCTCGCGTTTCCAGGCCGGATAAGCGAAGTGCTATCCGGCACCTTCTGTATTACTTTTTAACGTTAAACTTCTTCTGCCAGACCAGCAGCTCAAACACGCCAAACAGAAAAATACGTACTTTTTCGCCAGTGGTCATTTGCGGTCCGTCTTTGGGCAGCGTGGATTTCAGCAGCGCCAACTGCATGCCGTGCATCAGTACCATGAACACGAGGGCGACGTTAACAAAGATGTTGAGCGGTCGCGGGAAGGGTTGCACCAGATTTAACAATAAAAATGCCCACACGCCGAGCATCAGTAGTCGACCAAGATTAATCAGCATCGCTTTCTCCTTGTGCTTCGCGTTGATACAGGCGGTACGCAACCTGCCCGGCGATTTTTTCCCGGTACAGCGACCAGTTCGTCGGTACGGGCGGCAGACCGTTTTCCACTTCGCTTTCCACGTAAATCCAGGCAACATCCGCCAGCCAGCCGTGAGTTTCCAGCAGGTTTAAGGTTTCTTCCAGTAACCCTTTACGAAACGGCGGATCGACGAACACCACGTTATGCGGCGTGCCCGGCTGCGCCAGGAATGCCAGGGTATTCGTGTTAACGACTTTTGCATTCCCTGCTTTCAGCGTAGTCAGGTTCTTTTGTAACTGCTGAGAGACCGCTCTGTCCATCTCCAGCAGCGTGGCGTTGGCGGCATAGCGTGACAGCGCTTCTAACCCCAGCGCACCGCTACCGGCGAAACAGTCCAGACAGTGGGCATCTGGCATCACCGGCGCCAGCCAGTTAAATAGGGTTTCACGCACGCGATCCGTTGTCGGGCGTAGACCGGGGCTGTCGGGGACCGGGAGTTTTCGGCCGCGCCATTGTCCGCCAATAATGCGGATTTGGCCGCTACCAGAGTGATTTGGTTTTTTCATTTCTGTTGCTCAAACCGCCGCTTGCAGATGATTCCAGGCGGTGATGTGGATTAAGTAAAGTGATAGACTATTTCATCATTTTTTTAGCTTCCATGTATATAGCGCCGCGAGGAGTGTAGTCGCAGATGGCAAAACAGAAAAAACGTGGCTTCTTTTCCTGGCTGGGCTTTGGTGAAAAAGAGCAGGAACAAGAACAAAAAACCGAAGAGCAGCAGGGTGTTGAAGCGCAGTTACCGTCAGAAACAGCGGTTGACGTAGAAGCACAAGCGCCGGTTCACAGCAAAGAAGAGACTGAAGCCTTTGCTGAGGAAGTGGTTGAGGTGACGGAACAGGTTCAGGAAATCGAAACCTTCCCGTCAGAAGAACCCGCTGTCGCGAAAGAACATATCGACACGCCCATTGAGCCGCAGATTGCCGTCGAGCGCGAAGAACTGCCGCTACCGGAAGAGGTGAAAGCCGAAGAGGAAACCTCCGCCGAAGAGTGGCAGGCCGAAGCGGAAACCGTTGAGATTGTGGAAGCGGTGGAAGAAGAGGCGCAACACGAGCCGGAACTGACCGACGAAGAGTTGGAAGCACAAGCGCTGGCGGCGGAAGCGGCGGAAGAAGCGCAGATGGTCGTGCCGCTGGCGGAAGAAGGCGCGCCGGTCGAAGAGATCGCTCAGGAACAGGAAAAACCGACCAAAGAAGGTTTTTTCGCGCGCCTGAAACGCAGCTTACTGAAAACTAAAGAAAACCTCGGTTCCGGATTTATCAGTCTGTTCCGTGGTAAAAAAATCGACGATGATCTGTTTGAAGAACTGGAAGAACAACTGCTGATTGCTGATGTGGGCGTGGAAACAACGCGCAAAATCATCACTAATCTGACGGAAGGCGCCAGCCGTAAACAGCTTAAAGATGCTGAGGCGCTGTACGGTCTGCTGAAAGACGAGATGGGCGAGATTCTGGCGAAAGTCGATGAGCCGCTGAAAGTTGAAGGCAAAACACCGTTTGTTATTCTGATGGTCGGCGTGAACGGGGTGGGGAAAACCACCACCATCGGTAAGCTGGCGCGTCAGTTTGAACAGCAGGGGAAATCTGTGATGCTGGCGGCGGGCGATACGTTCCGCGCCGCAGCGGTCGAACAGTTGCAGGTATGGGGTCAGCGTAACAATATTCCGGTGATCGCCCAGCATACCGGCGCGGATTCTGCCTCCGTTATCTTCGACGCCATTCAGGCCGCGAAGGCGCGCCACATCGATGTGCTGATTGCCGATACCGCAGGTCGTCTGCAAAACAAATCGCACCTGATGGAAGAACTGAAAAAAATCGTTCGTGTGATGAAGAAACTGGATGAAGACGCGCCGCATGAAGTTATGCTGACGCTTGACGCCAGCACCGGGCAGAATGCGATAAGCCAGGCCAAACTGTTCCATGAAGCGGTGGGCCTGACCGGTATTACTCTGACTAAGCTTGACGGTACGGCGAAAGGTGGGGTGATCTTCTCGGTGGCCGATCAGTTTGGCATCCCTATCCGCTATATTGGTGTGGGCGAACGTATCGAGGATTTACGTCCGTTTAAGGCGGACGATTTTATAGAGGCACTTTTTGCCCGAGAGGATTAACAATGATTCGCTTTGAACATGTCAGCAAGGCCTATCTCGGTGGGAGACAAGCGCTGCAGGGAGTCACCTTCCATATGCAGCCGGGCGAGATGGCGTTTCTGACCGGCCACTCCGGCGCGGGGAAAAGTACCCTGCTGAAGCTTATCTGTGGGATTGAGCGGCCCAGCGCCGGGAAAATCCTCTTCAGTGGGCACGACATCACGCGTCTTAAAAACCGTGAAGTGCCGTTTTTGCGTCGTCAGATCGGCATGATTTTCCAGGATCACCACCTGTTGATGGACCGAACGGTCTTCGACAACGTGGCGATTCCGCTGATTATCGCCGGTGCCAGCGGGGATGATATTCGTCGTCGCGTGTCGGCGGCGCTGGACAAGGTTGGACTGCTGGACAAAGCGAAAAATTTCCCAATTCAACTCTCCGGGGGTGAGCAGCAGCGTGTCGGTATCGCTCGTGCGGTAGTGAACAAGCCTGCGGTACTGCTGGCGGATGAACCGACCGGTAACCTGGACGACGCGCTGTCGGAAGGGATCCTGCGTCTGTTCGAAGAGTTTAACCGCGTCGGGGTGACGGTGCTGATGGCGACGCATGACATCGGGCTCATTTCCCGTCGGTCGTACCGTATGCTTACCCTGAGCGATGGCCATTTGCATGGAGGCGAAGCCCGTGAATAAGCGCGACGCGATGAATCAAATCAAGCAGTTCGGCGGGCGACTGGACCGTTTCCGTCGTTCCGGCGGCTCCACCGGCGACGGTGGCCGCAATGCGCCGAAGCGGGCGAAACCGTCGCCAAAGCCGAACTCGCGTAAAACTAACGTCTTTAACGAGCAGGTGCGCTATGCGTTCCAGGGCGCGTTACAGGATCTGAAAAGCAAACCGCTGGCGACGTTTCTGACGGTGATGGTGATTGCCATCTCTCTGACCCTGCCGAGCGTCTGCTATATGGTCTACAAAAACGTTAATCAGGCGGCGACGCAGTATTACCCGTCTCCGCAGATCACCGTGTATCTGCAAAAAACGCTGGATGATGATGCGGCGGCAGGCGTTGTCGCTCAACTACAGGCTGAGCAAGGTGTGGAGAAGGTGAATTACCTTTCTCGTGAAGATGCCCTTGGCGAATTCCGCAACTGGTCCGGTTTCGGCGGCGCGCTGGATATGCTGGAAGAGAACCCCTTGCCTGCAGTGGCGGTGGTGATCCCGAAAATCGACTTCCAGAGCACCGATTCGCTGAACACGCTGCGCGATCGGGTCTCCCGCATTAACGGGATTGATGAAGTGCGGATGGACGACAGCTGGTTTGCCCGTCTGGCGGCGCTAACCGGTCTGGTCGGGCGCGTATCGGCGATGATTGGCGTGCTGATGGTTGCCGCCGTCTTCCTCGTCATTGGTAACAGCGTCCGTCTGAGCATCTTTGCCCGTCGCGATACGATTAACGTACAAAAACTGATTGGTGCGACGGATGGATTTATCCTGCGTCCGTTCCTTTACGGCGGCGCATTGCTCGGTTTTTCCGGCGCATTTCTTTCACTGATTTTGTCAGAAATTTTGGTGTTGCGGCTGTCGTCTGCAGTCACGGAAGTGGCGCAGGTTTTCGGAACGAAGTTTGATCTCAATGGCTTATCGTTCGATGAGTGCCTGTTACTGCTGCTGGTGTGCTCGATGATCGGCTGGGTGGCGGCGTGGTTGGCGACGGTTCAACATTTACGTCACTTTACTCCCGATTAATAAAACCGTGGTATAATCTTTCCCTGCAATGGGTTTCCGTTCGCAGGGAAAGAGTTCCTGTTGTCTCTTCCCCGCTTTTCATCTTCATGTCACAATATGTGCGTAATTTATACACAGTGTTGCATTGAACTTGTGGATAAAATCACGGTCTGATAAAAGAGTGAATGCTAATCTCGTTGCTCATTAACGCTGGCACGGTTGTTGCTGATGTCTATCGCTGTGGTGCCAGACGATAAAAATTGAGAGGATTTGAATGACCAAAGAAATGCAAAATTTAGCTTTAGCCCCTGTTGGTAACCTGGAGTCTTACATCCGGGCTGCGAACGCGTGGCCGATGTTGTCGGCTGACGAGGAACGGGCACTGGCTGAAAAGCTGCATTACCAGGGCGATCTGGAAGCAGCTAAGACGCTGATCCTGTCTCACCTGCGCTTTGTTGTTCATGTTGCTCGTAACTATGCGGGCTATGGCCTGCCGCAGGCGGATCTGATTCAGGAAGGGAATATCGGCCTGATGAAAGCCGTGCGCCGTTTCAACCCGGAAGTGGGTGTGCGCCTGGTATCCTTCGCCGTGCACTGGATCAAAGCTGAGATCCACGAATATGTCCTGCGTAACTGGCGTATCGTGAAAGTGGCGACCACCAAAGCACAGCGTAAGCTGTTCTTTAATCTGCGTAAAACCAAGCAGCGTCTGGGCTGGTTTAATCAGGATGAAGTAGAGATGGTGGCGCGTGAGCTGGGTGTTTCCAGTAAAGACGTCCGCGAAATGGAATCTCGTATGGCGGCGCAGGACATGACGTTTGATATGTCTTCGGACGACGAGTCCGACAGCCAGCCGATGGCACCGGTGCTGTATCTGCAGGATAAAACCTCTAACTTTGCCGACGGCATTGAAGAGGATAACTGGGAAGATCAGGCAGCCAACAAACTGACCCATGCGATGGAAGGCCTCGACGAGCGTAGCCAGGATATCATCCGCGCCCGCTGGCTGGACGAAGATAACAAGTCCACCTTGCAGGAACTGGCCGACCGCTACGGCGTTTCCGCAGAACGTGTGCGTCAGCTTGAAAAGAACGCCATGAAAAAACTTCGCGCCGCTATCGAAGCGTAACTCCCGCGAAGTTCCCGCTAAAACCCTGGATAACTGTCCGGGGTTTTTGTTTTTTTAGCGCCTTCTCTGGCGAATTTCTCCCCCCTGGCAAACACTTACCGATGGGTTGTGCGCATCTTAGGGGATGAAAATGAAAAATAATGAACTGAATGAACGGCGTTTACAGGCGACGCCGCGTGGGATCGGCGTGATGTGTGGCTTTTACGCTGAAAGGGCGGAAAACGCCACGTTGTGGGATGTGGAAGGCCGTGAAGTGATCGATTTTGCCGCCGGGATTGCGGTACTGAATACCGGGCATCGTCACCCAAAAGTCATCGCCGCCATCGAAAAACAGCTCCAGTCTTTTACTCATACGGCGTACCAGATTGTTCCCTACGAAAGCTATGTCCGGCTTGCGGAACGTATCAATAAACGCGTGCCGATTGACGGCCCGGTGAAGACGGCATTCTTCTCCACCGGCGCAGAAGCGGTGGAAAACGCGGTGAAGATTGCCCGCGCCTATACCAAGCGGCCTGGGCTCATCACTTTCGGCGGCGCTTTCCACGGGCGGACGTTCATGACGATGGCGCTGACCGGTAAAGTCGCGCCCTACAAAATCGGTTTTGGCCCGTTCCCTGGTTCGGTTTACCACGCTCAGTACCCTAATGCGTTACACGGTGTGAGCACAGCTGATGCGCTGCAAAGTCTGGATCGCATTTTCAAAGCGGATATCGCGGCGGATCAGGTCGCTGCCATCATCCTTGAACCGGTTCAGGGAGAAGGGGGCTTTAATGTTGCGCCAACAGAGTTCATGCAAGCGCTGCGTACGTTGTGCGATACCCACGGTATCTTGTTGATCGCCGATGAGGTACAAACCGGCTTTGCCCGTACCGGCAAGCTGTTTGCGATGGAGCACCACGGCGTACAGCCCGATCTCATCACGATGGCGAAAAGCCTGGCGGGCGGCATGCCGCTCTCTGCGGTGGCAGGACGTGCAGACGTAATGGATGCGCCTGCGCCTGGCGGCCTGGGGGGAACCTATGCCGGTAACCCGCTGGCGATTGCGGCGGCACACGCGGTGCTGGATGTGATTGATGAAGAACAGCTTTGCGCCCGCGCAGCTGCGTTAGGCACGACGCTGGTTGGGGCGCTGAACCAGGCAAAAGCGGACTGCCCGTTTATTGCCGGGATTCGCGCGCAGGGGTCGATGGTGGCGGTGGAATTTAACGATCCGCGCACCGGTAAACCCTCCCCAGAATTCACACGACAGGTGCAGGATCGCGCCTTGCAGGATGGCCTGTTGTTGCTGAGTTGCGGCGTGTATGGCAACGTCATCCGTTTTCTCTATCCACTCACCATCCCTGACGTGCAGTTTCGCCAGGCGCTCGACATCATCACCCGCTCGCTGACACGATAAACCTCTGCCGCCTGTCACCGGGCGGCAGAGCCTGATGTCACTAAGTTGTTATCTGACTGTCAAATTAGCTATTCCAAAATCATAAAAATGGGGTATGTTTTAGCAGAGTGTGCTGAAAAAGCGCGAGCCGCACACCTATAATTGAAATAAAGCGCTACATAACAACATCACAACAATCGTAATAACCATAAGAATGGGGAAAGTCAGGATGAATATGAAGGGTAAAGCGTTACTGGCAGGATGTATCGCGCTGGCATTCAGCACCATGGCTCAGGCCGATATTAAAGTCGCTGTTGTCGGTGCGATGTCCGGTCCGGTAGCCCAGTACGGCGACCAGGAGTTTACTGGCGCAGAACAAGCGGTTGCAGACATTAATGCCAAAGGCGGAATCAAAGGCGAAAAACTGCAGATCGTAAAATATGATGATGCCTGTGACCCGAAACAAGCGGTCGCTGTCGCCAACAAAGTGATCAATGACGGCATCAAATACGTTATCGGTCACCTGTGCTCCTCTTCGACTCAGCCCGCGTCTGACATCTACGAAGACGAAGGCATTCTGATGATCACCCCGGCAGCAACGGCACCGGAGCTGACCTCTCGTGGCTACAAGCTGGTGCTGCGCACCACGGGCCTCGACTCAGACCAGGGCCCGACCGCCGCGAAATACATTCTGGAAAAAGTGAAGCCGCAGCGCATCGCGATCGTTCACGACAAACAACAGTACGGTGAAGGTCTGGCGCGTGCCGTGCAGGAAAACCTGAAGAAGGGCAACGCTAACGTGGTGTTCTTTGACGGTATCACCGCCGGTGAGAAAGACTTCTCCACGCTGGTGGCGCGTCTGAAGAAAGAGAATATCGACTTCGTTTACTACGGCGGTTATCACCCGGAAATGGGCCAGATCCTGCGTCAGGCGCGTGCTGCGGGTCTGAAAACGCAGTTCATGGGTCCGGAAGGGGTGGCCAACGTTTCCCTGTCTAACATCGCCGGTGAATCGGCTGAAGGTCTGCTGGTGACCAAACCGAAGAACTACGACCAGGTACCTGCGAACAAACCTATCGTCGATGCGATCAAGGCGAAAAAACAAGATCCGAGCGGTGCGTTCGTGTGGACCACCTACGCCGCGCTGCAGTCTCTGCAGGCGGGCCTGAACCAGTCAGCCGATCCGGCTGAAATCGCCACCTGGCTGAAAGCGAACTCCGTGGATACCGTAATGGGGCCGCTGTCGTGGGATGAGAAGGGCGACCTGAAGGGCTTTGAATTCGGCGTCTTCGACTGGCATGCCAACGGTACAGCGACCGACGCGAAGTAATGGAATGCCGGATGGCGCTGGCGCTTATCCGGCCTACCGTCCTGGGAAAATACGCTAGCGAATGTAGCCGGGTAAGGCAAGCCGCCACCCGGCTTTTTTAACGCTTTTCCCAGCCGTTTTGCTGTGCGGTGAAGCCCAGGACCTGCATAAACGCCGCCATGACGCCCCGGTCTTCCACGCCGACATCCGCCATCCACCAGGAGGAGACGTTCGGATTATCATGGATCACTTCTTCTACCAGATATTTTCCCACCCCCCGACGCCGCGTGACGTCACGGATGCGCAGCGAATCCAGCGCGCCCTGAGTGCCGCTCAGCGTGACCCTAACGGCACCTAACAACCGCTCATTAAAGCGCGCAGCGTAGATTCGGTGCGTTTCATCTACGCTTAATGAGGCGGCGGAATACTCCGGCCAGATTTTGCCCAGGTCGATCAGATCCTGATCGCTAAAGTGTTCTAAACGAAGGATGGTCAGCTTCATCGACAGCATGTCCAAATCACAAAAGAGAGTGCAAGTGTACCGAAATAATTCATCCGGACGCTTTCTCTTTTTTTAATCATTTGGCAGGTGATTAATTTTATGACGGTCAGAACCTCAGTTCGAAACATCAGAGAATGAAAAACAGGCAGGATAATACCCTGGAAGGTAGTGTTTTATTCGGCTCATTGTCCCGTTATTTTATGCTGACAACTGCGCTTTTTTTTGTTTATCTATGGTGAAAAGCAGAATATTATCTGTTCTTAATAGACTGAAAAATAGAGGTTTTACGCTGTATTTGCGGAAAATACTGCGCTAAACCATTAATCAGACTGGTAAAAATAGAGTAGTGCAAAAAAAGCACAGTCTGCTTTTTAACCATATAAATACAAAATAAGTACATCACGAATGGGGATTCAGTAAATGAAACGGAATGCGAAAACGATCATCGCAGGGGTGATTGCACTGGCGATGTCACAGGCGGCAATGGCAGAGGATATTAAAGTTGCCGTAGTGGGCGCGATGTCGGGCCCGGTGGCTCAGTGGGGCGACATGGAATTTAACGGCGCGCGTCAGGCCATTAAAGACATCAACGCGAAAGGCGGCATCAAAGGTGACAAACTGGTAGGCGTGGAATATGACGACGCCTGCGATCCCAAACAGGCCGTCGCGGTGGCGAATAAAATCGTCAACGACGGTATTCAGTATGTCATTGGTCACCTCTGCTCTTCTTCCACTCAGCCAGCGTCAGACATTTACGAAGACGAAGGCATTCTGATGATCTCGCCTGGCGCGACCAACCCGGAACTGACGCAGCGTGGCTATGCGCACATTATGCGAACCGCCGGGCTGGACTCCTCCCAGGGACCAACCGCGGCAAAATATATTCTTGAGAGCGTGAAGCCGCAGCGCATCGCGATCATTCATGACAAACAGCAGTACGGTGAAGGCCTGGCGCGCTCTGTTCAGGATGCGCTGAAAGCGGCAAATGCCAATATCGTCTTTTTTGACGGCATTACTGCAGGCGAGAAAGACTTTTCTGCCCTGATTGCCCGTCTGAAAAAAGAGAACATCGATTTTGTCTATTACGGCGGCTACTACCCGGAAATGGGTCAGATGCTGCGCCAGGCGCGTTCCGTCGGCCTGAAAACCACGTTCATGGGGCCGGAAGGCGTAGGTAATGCGTCGCTGTCGAATATCGCCGGTGAAGCAGCTGAAGGCATGCTGGTTACCATGCCTAAACGCTATGACCAGGATCCCGCTAACAAAGCGATTGTTGATGCGCTGAAAGCCGATAAAAAAGATCCGACCGGTCCTTACGTGTGGATCACCTACGCCGCCGTGCAGTCACTGGCCACGGCAATGGATCGTTCAGGCAGCAACGCGCCGCTGGATCTGGTGAAAGATTTAAAAACAAACGGTGCTGATACCGTCATTGGGCCGCTGAAATGGGATGAAAAAGGCGATCTAAAGGGATTTGAATTTGGTGTCTTCCAGTGGCACGCCGATGGGTCATCCACGGCCGCCAAATAAGGCAACCACTCGTCATACTTCGAGCCGCAGATGCGTTGGCTGCGTTCACCCACCCCAGTCACGTACGATGTGTACGCTCCTGGGGATGGGCAAACTTGCCGCCTTTCTGCAACTCGAATTATTTAGAGTGGGTTCAACATCCCGGTATGTCGGGTTTAAAAGGTTATTTTATGTCCGAGCAGTTTCTCTACTTTTTGCAGCAGATGTTTAACGGCGTCACGCTGGGAAGCACCTACGCGCTGATCGCTATCGGCTACACCATGGTGTACGGCATTATCGGCATGATCAACTTCGCCCACGGCGAGGTATACATGATCAGTAGCTATGTCTCTTTTATGATTATCGCGGCACTCATGATGATGGGGATTGATACCAGTTGGTTGCTGGTGGCGGCCGGATTCATTGGGGCGATTATCATTGCCAGCGCCTACGGCTGGAGCATTGAGCGGGTGGCCTATCGGCCCGTCCGCAGTTCCAAACGTTTGATTGCGCTGATTTCCGCCATTGGGATGTCTATCTTCCTGCAAAACTACGTTAGCCTGACGGAAGGTTCGCGCGACGTGGCGCTGCCCAGCCTGTTCAACGGGCAATGGGTGATAGGGGCCAGCGAAAACTTCTCCGCCTCGATCACCACCATGCAACTGGTTATCTGGATTGTGACCTTCCTGGCGATGCTGGCACTGACCATTTTTATCCGTTACTCCCGCATGGGGCGCGCCTGCCGCGCCTGTGCGGAAGACCTGAAAATGGCCAGCCTGCTTGGGATTAACACGGATCGCGTGATTGCGCTGACCTTTGTGATTGGCGCAGCGATGGCAGCGGTGGCCGGCGTGCTGCTCGGGCAATTCTACGGAGTGATCAACCCCTATATCGGCTTTATGGCCGGGATGAAAGCCTTTACCGCAGCGGTGCTTGGCGGGATCGGCAGCATTCCAGGCGCGATGATCGGCGGCCTGATTCTGGGCGTCGCGGAAGCGCTTTCTTCTGCTTATCTGAGTACGGAATACAAAGACGTGGTGTCATTCGCTCTGCTGATTCTGGTACTGCTGGTGATGCCGACCGGGATTCTGGGTCGTCCGGAGGTAGAGAAAGTATGAAACCGATGCATTTTGCGATGGCGCTGCTCTCTGCCGCGATGTTCTTCGTGCTGGCGGGCGTCTTTATGGGCGTACAACTGGAGCTGGATGGCACCAAACTGGTGGTGGATACCGCTGCTGACATCCGCTGGCAGTGGGTATTTATCGGCACTGCCGTGGTCTTTTTCTTCCAGATGCTGCGTCCGGTATTCCAGAAGAGCCTGAAGAGCGTCTCCGGACCGAAGTTTATTCTGCCTGCGATTGATGGCTCAACTGTAAAACAGAAGTTGTTCCTGATTGCCCTGCTGGTGATTGCCGTCGCGTGGCCGTTTATGGTTTCTCGCGGCACGGTGGATATCGCCACGCTGACCATGATTTATATCATTCTCGGCCTGGGGCTGAACGTCGTCGTCGGGCTTTCCGGCCTGCTGGTGCTGGGCTACGGCGGCTTCTACGCGATTGGCGCGTACACGTTTGCACTGCTGAACCACTATTACGGTCTCGGCTTCTGGACCTGCCTGCCGCTGGCGGGACTGGTCGCAGCGGCGGCGGGCTTCCTGCTGGGCTTTCCGGTGCTGCGTCTGCGCGGCGACTACCTGGCGATTGTGACCCTGGGATTCGGTGAGATCGTCCGTATTCTGCTGCTCAACAATACTGAAATCACCGGCGGTCCGAACGGGATCAGCCAGATCCCGAAACCGACGCTGTTTGGTCTCGAGTTCAGCCGTACGGCGCGTGAAGGCGGCTGGGATACTTTCAGTAACTTCTTTGACGTCAAATACGACCCGTCCGACCGGGTGATTTTCCTCTACCTGGTCGCGCTGCTGTTGGTGGTGCTGAGCCTGTTTGTGATAAACCGTCTGCTGCGCATGCCGCTGGGACGGGCGTGGGAAGCGCTGCGTGAAGATGAGATTGCCTGCCGCTCGTTAGGCTTAAGCCCCACGCGCATCAAGCTGACCGCCTTCACCATCAGCGCCGCGTTTGCCGGTTTCGCCGGTACGCTGTTCGCCGCGCGTCAGGGATTTGTCAGCCCTGAGTCGTTCACCTTTGCTGAATCGGCGTTTGTACTGGCGATTGTGGTACTCGGCGGGATGGGCTCGCAGTTTGCGGTGATCCTTGCGGCTATCCTGCTGGTGGTGTCGCGGGAACTGATGCGTGACTTCAATGAATACAGCATGCTGATGCTGGGTGGTTTGATGGTACTGATGATGATCTGGCGTCCGCAGGGCTTGCTGCCGATGACCCGTCCACAGTTGAAGCTGAAAAACGGGGAAGCGAAAGGAGAGCAGGCATGAGTCAGCCCTTATTATCGGTTAACGGCCTGATGATGCGCTTCGGCGGTCTGCTGGCGGTAAACAATGTTGAACTGGAACTGCATCCGCAGGAAATCGTCTCGCTAATAGGCCCAAACGGGGCGGGCAAAACGACGGTATTTAACTGCCTGACTGGTTTTTATAAGCCAACGGGTGGCACCATTAAGCTTCGCGATCAGCACCTTGAAGGGCTGCCGGGCCAGCAAATTGCCCGGATGGGTGTGGTGCGAACCTTCCAGCACGTGCGTTTGTTTCGCGAAATGACGGTGATTGAAAACCTGCTGGTGGCACAGCATCAGCAACTGAAAAGCGGTGTGTTTTCCGGTCTGCTGAAAACCCCGGCATTTCGTCGTGCGCAGAGCGAAGCGCTGGACAGAGCCGCCACCTGGCTTGAGCGTATCGGGCTGCTGGAACATGCGAACCGCCAGGCCAGCAACCTGGCCTATGGCGACCAGCGTCGTCTGGAGATTGCCCGCTGCATGGTGACGCAGCCAGAGATTCTGATGCTGGATGAACCGGCTGCGGGTCTTAACCCGAAAGAGACCAAAGAGCTGGACGAGCTGATTGCTGAACTGCGTAACCATCACAACACCACCATTCTGCTGATTGAGCACGATATGAAGCTGGTGATGGGAATTTCCGACCGTATTTACGTGGTGAACCAGGGCACGCCGCTGGCGAACGGGACGCCGGAGCAGATTCGTAATAACCCAGACGTGATCCGCGCATACCTTGGTGAGGCATAAGATGGAAAAAGTCATGTTGTCCTTTGACAAAGTCAGTGCCCACTACGGCAAAATTCAGGCGCTGCACGAGGTGAGCCTGCACATCAATCAGGGTGAGATTGTGACCCTGATTGGCGCGAACGGCGCGGGGAAAACCACGCTGCTCGGCACGCTGTGCGGCGATCCACGAGCAACCAGCGGTCGGATTGTGTTTGATGACAAAGACATTACTGACTGGCAAACAGCGAAAATCATGCGCGAAGCGGTGGCGATTGTGCCGGAAGGGCGTCGTGTGTTTTCCCGCATGACGGTGGAAGAGAATCTGGCAATGGGCGGTTTTTTCGCCGAGCGCGATCAGTTCCAGGAACGCATCAAGTGGGTATACGAATTGTTCCCGCGTCTGCATGAGCGTCGTATTCAGCGTGCGGGTACCATGTCCGGCGGTGAACAGCAGATGCTGGCGATTGGTCGTGCGCTGATGAGCGAACCGCGCCTGCTGCTGCTTGATGAGCCGTCGCTGGGGCTGGCGCCGATTATCATCCAGCAGATCTTCGACACCATCGAACAGCTACGCAAAGAGGGGATGACCATTTTCCTTGTTGAGCAGAACGCCAATCAGGCGCTGAAGCTGGCGGACCGTGGCTACGTGCTGGAGAACGGCCATGTCGTTCTCGAAGACACCGGCGACGCATTGCTGGCAAACGAAGCGGTACGCAGCGCGTATTTAGGCGGTTAAACGGTTTGTGATGCCTGATGGCGACGCATTGCGTCTTATCAGGCCTACACGACGTTCGATGTTTACATCCGATGCAGGCCGGGTAAGGCGAAGACGCCACCCGGCTTTTTTTTGTTTTCTTGCCACTGAAACGTCATTCACCTGAAGCCTGGTTGTCACCGCTTCGTCATCTAACGGTTATCTTTCTGTCATTCGCGCATGTCATGTTACCTCGCGAGCACAAAACGCGTGATATCGCGCATCCGGCATAATAAGAGAGATGACAATGACATCGTTACGACACACCGCTTTGGGTCTGGCTGTTGGTCTGGCTTTTGTGACGAACGCAATGGCTGTGACCACCATTCCGTTCTGGCATTCCATGGAAGGGGAGTTGGGTAAAGAGGTTGACTCCCTGGCGCAACGTTTCAATGACACCCACCCTGATTACAAAATTGTGCCGGTGTACAAAGGCAACTACGAGCAGAGCCTGAGCGCCGGTATCGCCGCCTTTCGTACCGGAAATGCACCGGCACTGCTGCAGGTTTATGAAGTCGGCACCGCGACCATGATGGCCTCCAAAGCCATCAAGCCGGTGTATGAAGTGTTCAAAGACGCGGGTATTCACTTCGACGAATCGCAGTTTGTGCCGACCGTTTCGGGTTATTACACCGATTCAAAAACCGGCCACCTGCTGTCTCAGCCGTTTAACAGCTCCACGCCGGTGCTGTACTACAACAAAGACGCCTTCAAAAAAGCGGGCTTAGATCCGGAGCAGCCGCCGAAAACCTGGCAGGATCTGGCGGACTATACCGCGAAGCTGAAAGCGGCGGGGATGAAGTGTGGCTACGCCAGCGGCTGGCAGGGCTGGATCCAGATTGAAAACTTCAGCGCCTGGCACGGCCTGCCGGTGGCGACTCAAAACAACGGATTCGACGGCACGGATGCGGTGCTGGAGTTCAACAAACCAGAACAGGTAAAACACATCGCGCTGCTGGAAGAACTGAACAAGAAGGGCGATTTCAGCTACTTCGGGCGTAAAGATGAATCCACCGAGAAGTTCTACAACGGCGACTGCGCCATTACCACCGCCTCGTCCGGCTCGCTGGCGGATATCCGCCACTATGCCAAATTCAACTACGGCGTGGGCATGATGCCGTACGATGCTGACGTGAAGGGCGCGCCGCAGAACGCCATCATCGGCGGGGCGAGCCTGTGGGTGATGCAGGGTAAAGACAAGGGCACCTACAAAGGCGTAGCCGAGTTCCTCGACTTCCTGGCGAAGCCTGAAAATGCCGCCGAATGGCACCAGAAGACCGGCTACCTGCCGATCACCAAAGCCGCGTACGACCTGACCCGCGAGCAGGGCTTCTACAGCAAGAACCCGGGCGCGGACATCGCAACGCGTCAGATGCTGAACAAGCCGCCGTTGCCGTTCACCAAAGGGCTGCGTCTGGGCAATATGCCGCAGATCCGCACCATCGTTGATGAAGAGCTGGAAAGCGTGTGGACCGGTAAGAAAACGCCACAGCAGGCGCTGGACTCTGCGGTAGAACGTGGTAATCAGCTGCTGCGCCGCTTTGAGCAGTCGACCAAATCGTAATATGAAATGCCGGGTGGCGGCTTCGCCTTGCCCGGCCTACGTGAACCTGTAGGCCGGATCAGCGTAGCGCCATCCGGCGCCGTTCAGGAATCACCCCTTATGTCATCATCCCGTCCGGTGTTCCGTTCCCGCTGGCTGCCATATTTGCTGGTTGCGCCACAGTTGGTCATCACCGTTATTTTCTTTATCTGGCCTGCAGGCGAAGCGCTGTGGTATTCGCTGCAAAGCGTCGATCCGTTTGGGCTTTCGAGCCAGTTTGTCGGGCTGGATAATTTCGCCACGCTGTTGCATGACCGCTACTACCTCGACGCCTTCTGGACGACGATCAAATTCAGCGCGCTGGTGACCTTCAGCGGCCTGCTGGTCTCGTTGTTCTTCGCGGCGCTGGTGGATTACGTCGTGCGCGGCAGCCGTCTGTATCAAACGCTGATGCTGCTGCCTTACGCCGTAGCCCCTGCGGTCGCCGCCGTATTATGGATTTTCCTGTTTAACCCAGGGCGTGGGCTAATTACCCATTTCCTTGAGCAGTTTGGTTATGACTGGAACCATGCACAGAACAGCGGACAGGCAATGTTCCTGGTCGTTTTTGCCTCTGTCTGGAAGCAGATTAGTTACAACTTCCTTTTCTTCTTTGCCGCGCTGCAATCGATCCCGCGTTCGTTGGTTGAAGCTGCTGCGATCGATGGCGCAGGGCCGGTCCGCCGCTTCTTCAGGCTGGCGTTACCCTTGATCGCGCCGGTGAGTTTCTTCCTGCTGGTGGTCAATCTGGTGTACGCCTTCTTCGATACGTTCCCGGTGATCGATGCCGCGACCGCTGGCGGCCCGGTGCAGGCCACCACCACGCTGATTTATAAGATCTACCGTGAAGGGTTTGCCGGGCTGGATCTCTCTGCGTCCGCCGCGCAGTCGGTGGTACTGATGTTCCTCGTCATCATCCTCACGGTGGTGCAGTTCCGCTATGTGGAAAGTAAGGTGCGTTACCAATGATTGAGAACCGTCGCGGGCTGACGCTTTTCAGCCACACCCTGTTGATACTGGGAATTGCGGTGATTTTGGTCCCGCTGTATGTCGCGTTCGTCGCCGCCACGCTGGACACGAAAGCGGTGTTTGAAACGCCGATGACGCTCATCCCCGGTACGCACCTGTTCGAGAACATGAAGACCATCTGGACCCAGGGCGTGGGCGCCAACAGCGCGCCGTTCTGGCTGATGATGCTCAACAGCTTCATCATGGCGTTCGGGATTACGGTCGGCAAAATCACGGTGTCGATGCTCTCGGCCTTCGCCATCGTCTGGTTCCGCTTTCCGCTGCGTAATCTGTTCTTCTGGATGATCTTCATCACTCTGATGCTGCCGGTAGAGGTGCGTATCTTCCCGACGGTAGAGGTCATTGCCAATCTTGGAATGCTCGACAGCTACACGGGTTTAACCCTGCCGCTGATGGCCTCGGCGACCGCGACCTTTCTGTTCCGCCAGTTCTTTATGACCCTGCCGGACGAGCTGATTGAAGCGGCGCGCATCGACGGCGCCTCGCCGATGCGCTTTTTCCGCGACATCGTGCTGCCGTTGTCGAAAACTAATCTGGCGGCGCTGTTTGTGATCACCTTTATCTACGGCTGGAATCAGTATTTGTGGCCGCTGCTGATTATTCAGGACGTCAACCTCGGTACCGCCGTGGCGGGCATCAAAGGCATGATCGCCACCGGCGAAGGCACCACCCTCTGGAACCAGGTGATGGCGGCGATGTTGCTCACCCTTATCCCACCCGTAGTCATTGTTTTAGCCATGCAGCGCGCATTTGTCCGCGGCCTGGTCGATAGCGAGAAATAAGATGGCAGGTTTAAAACTTCAGGCAGTCACCAAAAGCTGGGATGGCAAAACCCAAGTGATTCAACCGTTAACGCTCGACGTGGCGGACGGGGAATTTATCGTGATGGTTGGCCCGTCCGGCTGTGGGAAATCAACATTATTGCGTATGGTCGCCGGGCTGGAGCGCGTCACTTCCGGGGATATCTGGATTGACCGCCAACGCGTTACCGAAATGGAGCCGAAGGACAGGGGCATCGCGATGGTCTTCCAGAACTATGCGCTCTACCCGCACATGAGCGTGGAAGAAAACATGGCGTGGGGGCTGAAAATTCGCGGAATGGGCAAGGGCCACATCGAACAGCGGGTGAAAGAAGCGGCGCGGATTCTCGAACTGGACGGGCTACTCAAACGTCGTCCACGCGAACTCTCCGGCGGTCAGCGTCAGCGCGTGGCGATGGGACGCGCTATCGTGCGTGACCCGGCGGTGTTTCTTTTTGATGAGCCGCTGTCGAATCTGGATGCCAAACTGCGCGTGCAGATGCGCCTGGAGCTGCAACATTTGCACCGTCGTCTGAAAACCACCTCGCTGTACGTGACGCACGATCAGGTCGAAGCGATGACCCTCGCCCAGCGCGTGATGGTGATGAACAAAGGCATTGCCGAGCAGATTGGCACGCCGGTAGAGGTCTATGAAAAACCGGCCAGCCGCTTTGTGGCGAGCTTTATCGGTAGTCCGGCAATGAACCTGCTGGAAGGGCGTATCAGCCATACCGGCACCCACTTTGAACTGGATAGCGGTTTGGCATTGCCGATCAACGGGTATTATCGCGGTTACGCCGGGCGTAAGATGACGCTCGGTATCCGCCCGGAGCATATTGCATTAAGCTCGCAGGCGGCGGGTGGCGTACCGCTGGTGATGGACACGCTGGAGATGCTGGGCGCCGATAATCTGGCGCACGGTCGCTGGGGCGATCAGAAACTGGTGGTGCGTCTGGCCCATCAGGAGCGCCCAAAGGCAGGTAGTACGTTGTGGCTGCATCTGCCGGAAAATCATTTGCACCTTTTTGAGGGTGAAACAGGACAACGTATATGAGCAACTGGCCGTATCCTCGCATTGTCGCCCATCGTGGCGGCGGTAAACTGGCGCCGGAAAATACGCTGGCGGCGATCGACGTCGGCGCGCATTACGGGCACACCATGATCGAGTTCGACGCGAAGCTGTCGAAGGACGGGGAAATTTTCCTGCTGCACGACGATAACCTTGAGCGCACCAGCAACGGCTGGGGCGTGGCGGGAGAGCTCAACTGGCAGGATTTGCTGCGGGTGGATGCCGGTGGCTGGTACAGCGGCGAGTTTAAAGGCGAACCGCTGCCGCTGCTCTCGCAGGTGGCGGAGCGCTGTCGTCAACACGGGATGATGGCCAACATTGAAATTAAACCAACCACCGGCACCGGACCGCTGACGGGAAAAGTGATTGCGCTGGCCGCGCGCGATCTGTGGCAGGGGATGCCCGCGCCGCTATTGTCGTCGTTTGAAATTGACGCGCTGGAAGCGGCACAAGCCGCAGTGCCTGAGTTACCGCGGGGACTGCTGCTTGACGAGTGGCGTAATGACTGGCGCGAACTGACCACGCGCCTGGCGTGTGTGTCGATTCACCTGAACCATAAGCTGCTGGATGAAGCGCGGGTGAAAATGCTGAAAGACGCAGGGCTCCATATTCTGGTCTACACCGTCAACAAACCCCAGCGTGCGGCTGAACTGCTACGCTGGGGTGTGGACTGCATTTGTACTGATGCGATTGATGTGATTGGCCCGGACTTTACGGCTGCGGGTTAAGCATATCGCCATTCTGACGCGGCGGTAGCATGTGCTGCTGGCCGCTCTGCTGTTGCGCACCGCCACTCAACATGCCGCCATTGGTATTGGGCAGTGGCTGTTCGCGGACCTGACCCTGCTGGATGCGCTGCTGGTTGTTGTTCATCTGCGTTTGCAGGTGCTGCTGCTGGAGCTGCGTCTGCGTTTTTAATTGCTGATTTAACATCCCTTTCTGCTGGATCTGCTGCGTCTGCATTTGCGTTTGCATCCGCTGCTGGCTGGGGATTTGATAGCCCGGCTGGTTCGGGTTGTTCATTGTGTTAATTGGCTGTGCGAGACAGGCAAACGGCAGGAGCGCTGTCAAAATTAAATATCGTTTCATCATCTTTCCTCCTCTGAGGTCTCTCTTAAGTTTATCCCTTTCCCGGCAAAACGATGATTATTTCAGAGTTATGCACCAGGCTTAGTGGGGGGCTGACCCCGCATCCAACGGAGAATAACGATGATGAAACCGACGTTTTTGCGCCGGGTAGCCCTTGCTGCTCTGCTCTCAGGAAGCTGTTTCAGTGTGCTTGCTGCCCCCCCTCCGCCGCCTCCGGTCTCGTATGGTGTGGAAGAGGATGTGTTCCATCCCGTTCGTGCGAAGCAGGGGATGGTGGCCTCGGTGGATGCGCTGGCGACAGAAGTTGGGGTAGATATTCTTAAACAGGGTGGTAATGCGGTGGACGCCGCCGTTGCTGTCGGCTATGCGTTGGCAGTGACGCATCCACAGGCAGGGAATCTGGGTGGCGGTGGCTTTATGCTGCTGCGAACCAAAGATGGCAATACGACGGCTATCGACTTTCGCGAAATGGCCCCCGCTAACGCCACGCGCGATATGTTCCTTGACGATCAGGGCAATCCGGACAGTAAAAAATCGCTGACCTCGCACCTCGCCTCCGGCACGCCGGGCACCGTTGCAGGCTTTTCGCTGGCGCTGGAAAAATACGGCACTCTGCCGCTCAACAAGGTGGTGCGTCCGGCTATTAAACTGGCGGAAGAAGGCTTCGTGGTGAACGATGCGCTGGCGGACGATCTCAAAACCTACGGCAGTGAAGTCATTCCGAATCACGAAAACAGCAAAGCCATTTTCTGGAAGGACGGCGAGCCGCTGAAAAAGGGTGACAAACTGGTGCAGAAGAACCTGGCGAAAAGCCTTGAGCTGATTGCGGAAAAGGGGCCGGAGGCCTTCTATAAAGGGGCGATTGCCGACCAGATAGCGCAGGAGATGCAGAAAAACGGCGGGCTGATGACCAAAGAGGATTTGGCAGACTATAAAGCGGTAGAGCGCACGCCAATTAGCGGCGACTATCGTGGGTATCAGGTCTTCTCGATGCCGCCTCCGTCGTCTGGCGGTATTCACATCGTGCAGATCCTGAATATCCTCGAAAACTTCGATATGAAGAAATACGGTTTCGGCAGTGCGGATGCGATGCAGGTGATGGCGGAAGCGGAGAAACAGGCCTATGCCGATCGTTCGGAATATCTGGGCGACCCGGATTTTGTGAAGGTGCCATGGCAGGCGCTGACCAACAAAGATTACGCCAAATCCATTGCCGAACGGATTGATATCAACAAGGCGAAACCCTCCAGTGAAATTCGCCCAGGCAAGCTTGCGCCTTACGAGAGTAACCAGACTACCCACTTCTCGGTGGTGGATAAAGACGGTAACGCCGTGGCGGTGACGTATACCCTCAACACCACCTTCGGCACCGGCATTGTGGCGGGTAACACCGGTATTCTGCTGAATAATGAGATGGATGATTTCTCGGCGAAACCAGGCGTGCCTAACGTCTATGGTCTGGTGGGCGGCGATGCTAACGCCGTTGGGCCGAAGAAACGTCCGCTATCGTCCATGTCGCCCACCATTGTGGTGAAAGACGATAAAACCTGGCTGGTTACCGGCAGTCCGGGGGGGAGCCGGATTATCACCACTGTGCTGCAAATGGTCGTGAACAGCATCGATTTTGGTATGAATGTGGCGGAAGCCACCAACGCTCCGCGTTTCCATCATCAGTGGTTGCCGGATGAGCTGCGTGTGGAGAAAGGCTTCAGCCCCGATACCCTTAAATTGCTTGAGCAGAAAGGGCAAAAAGTGGTTCTGAAAGAGGCGATGGGCAGCACACAGAGCATTATGGTAGGGCCCGACGGCGCGCTGTACGGCGCATCTGACCCCCGTAGCGTGGACGATTTAACGGCGGGGTATTGATTTTGTTGCCGGGTGGCGGAGTCGCCTGACCGGGCCTGCCACTGTACAAACGTAGGCCCGGTAAGCGCCACCTGGCAATTTGTCACTTCATCCGCGCCATAAAATAGGCATCGACATATTCGCCGTTACGCAAGCCGTACTTCTTGCCGGTGCCTTCAATTTCAAAACCATATTTTTTATACACCGCGATGGCGGGCGCGTTATCGATAAACACCGTTAATTCAATGCGTTCAACGCGTAGCCAGTTGTCGCACATGTCGATCATGGTCCGCATTAACGCGCTGGCGACACCGCGGTTTTGCCAGTGTGTATCGACGCAAATGCCAAAATCTGCGACGTGACTCCGGCGCGGACGCTGAGCGACGGCAATGCACAAATGTCCAACCACGCGATCGCCAACGCAGGCGACAAGTTGTTTGATGCCAGGCTGTTCGGCGAGTCGCGCCTGCCACATCTCACTGGAAGGATGAGGAACCTGTAGCGTGTTGTGATACACCTCCGGCTGGGCGTGAATCTGACGAATCGCGTCGTAATCTTTGGTTTCAGCGTGGCGTATCACTATCTCAGTCATTCCTTATCTCCTTCAGGGTTAATGGCGTAGTTACAGTCGCTGAGATTTAAAACACCGTCAACGGCATTTTTTTGCAAAAAGTAATGGACAAGTGCAAATGAGAATGATTATTATTGCTTTGCGTTCAGGAAGACCCCTCGCGGAGAACCTGAAAGCACGACATTGCTCACATTGCTTCCAGTATTACTTTAGCCAGCCGGGTGCTGGCTTTTTTTTTGGTTTTTTTCAGCCTGGCTTACTTGTCATTTTGTCCCCGGCAGGTGCTCGTGCTCCTCACGTACATTAAGTACGCTCCGGGCCCTGTGCGCTTGCCGTGAACAAACTGACCGCGACGCCGACGGCCGATCGGTCTGCATCGGCATCCCCTTCTCCAGGGACGTCCCGCATTTAGTCTCTCTGCGCTTTGCGCTATGGTGTATGCATCGTTTTTCAAAAAGGACGCCACCATGACGTTACATTGCGCATTTATCGGATTCGGCAAGAGTGCGACTCGCTACCATCTTCCGTACGTTCTCAACCGTAAAGACACCTGGCATGTGGCGCATATCTTCCGCCGCCATGCGAAGCCGGAAGAGCAGGCGCCGATTTACTCGCACATCCATTTCACCAGCGATCTGAATGAAGTTCTCGATGATCCACAGGTCAAACTGGTCATCATCTGTACCCACGCCGACAGCCACTTTGACTACGCAAAACGGGCGCTGGAAGCCGGAAAGAACGTGCTGGTTGAGAAACCCTTCACCCCGACGATGATTGAAGCGAAAGTCCTGTTTGAACTGGCGCAAAGCAAAGGGCTGACCGTCACGCCGTACCAGAACCGTCGCTTTGATTCCTGTTTCCTGACCGCCAAAAAAGCCATTGAAAGCGGCAAACTCGGTGAGATCGTGGAAGTGGAAAGTCACTTCGATTACTACCGTCCGGTCGCTGAAAGCAAACCGGGTTTGCCGCAGGATGGATCGTTCTATGGCCTTGGCGTGCATACGATGGACCAAATCATCTCTCTGTTCGGGCGTCCGGACCACGTCACGTATGACATTCGCAGTCTGCGCAATAAAGCCAACCCGGACGACACGTTCGAAGCTCAGCTGTTTTACGGTGATTTAAAGGCTATCGTCAAAACCAGCCATCTGGTGAAAATCGACTACCCGAAGTTTATTGTTCACGGCACCAAAGGGTCGTTTATCAAGTACGGCATTGACCAGCAGGAAACCAGCCTGAAGGCTAATATCATGCCGGGCGAGCCAGGTTTCGCGGCGGATGATTCCGTGGGTGTGCTGGAGTACGTGAATGACGACGGCGTGACGGTGAAAGAAGAGCTAAAACCGGAAACCGGCGACTACGGTCGCGTCTATGATGCGTTGTTTAAAACCATCACCAGCGGCGCGCCAAATTATGTCAAGGAATCTGACGTTCTGACCAACCTTGAACTCCTTGAACGGGCATTCGAACAGGCCTCTCCATCCACCATTACCCTCGCCCGATAAGCCGAATTGACTCCTCAAGGGTTGTTCATAATTTTTGAACAGAGGAGTCAATTTTCACCCTCTATGATTGATGATGGATTCGGTCCACACTAACTCCATCGAAAACATCTGGGGGTGAACACAATGATCTACTTACGCAAAGCAAACGACCGTGGCCACGCGAATCATGGCTGGCTGGATTCCTGGCATACCTTCTCTTTTGCGGATTACTACGATCCCAACTTTATGGGCTTTTCGGCACTGCGCGTGATTAACGACGATGTGATCGACGCCGGTCAGGGATTCGGTACTCACCCGCATAAAGACATGGAAATCCTGACCTACGTGCTGGAAGGCGCGGTAGAACACCAGGACAGCATGGGCAATAAAGAGCAGGTGCCGGCGGGTGAGTTCCAGATTATGAGCGCGGGAACCGGGATCCGTCACTCTGAGTACAACCCGAGCAAAACGGATCGTCTGCGCCTGTATCAGATCTGGATCATTCCGGAAAAAAATGGCATCACGCCGCGTTACGAGCAGCGCCGCTTCGACGCCACACAGGGCAAACAGCTGGTACTTTCGCCGGATGCACGTGACGGTTCGCTGAAAGTGTATCAGGACATGGAACTGTATCGCTGGGCGCTGGTGAAAGGTGAGCAGTCCGTGCATCAGATTGCCGCAGAACGTCGCGTCTGGATCCAGGTGGTCAAAGGCGAGGTGAGCATTAACGGCACGAAAGCCACCACCAGCGACGGTCTGGCGATTTGGGATGAGCAGGCGCTCTCAATCCATGCCGACAGCGATAGTGAAATCCTGCTGTTTGATCTGCCGCCCGTATAAATAATTACGCAACCTTCCCTTTAAACGGGGAAGGTTGCGCTTTGTCCGTGATAAACTGAGCAAATCTCTCACTTACGATTTCTCAGGACGATGAAGAAGAAAAGACCCGTACTTCAGGATGTAGCTGACCGTGTTGGCGTGACCAAAATGACGGTCAGCCGTTTTTTGCGTAACCCGGAGCAAGTCTCCGTTGCCCTGCGGGGCAAGATCGCTGCTGCACTTGATGAACTGGGTTATATTCCCAATCGCGCGCCTGATATTCTCTCTAACGCCACCAGCCGGGCCATTGGCGTTCTGCTACCGTCATTAACCAATCAGGTTTTTTCTGAAGTCTTACGCGGCATTGAGGCCGTGACGGATGCGCATGGTTATCAAACTATGCTGGCGCACTACGGCTATAAGCCGGAGATGGAGCAGGAGCGGCTGGAATCGATGCTCTCCTGGAACATCGATGGACTGATCCTGACTGAGCGCACTCATACCCCGCGCACGTTAAAAATGATCGAGGTGGCGGGAATTCCGGTAGTGGAACTGATGGACAGCCAGTCACCTTGCCTCGATATTGCTGTGGGTTTTGACAACTTTGAAGCCGCGCGTCAGATGACCGCTGCGATTATCGCGCGCGGACATCGTCACGTCGCCTATCTTGGGGCACGTCTCGACGAACGTACTATCATCAAACAGAAGGGTTACGAACAGGCGATGCTGGATGCGGGTCTGGCGCCCTATAGTGTGATGGTGGAGCAGTCTTCTTCTTACTCCTCGGGTATTGAACTTATCCGTCAGGCGCGTCGCGAGTATCCGCAACTGGACGGTATCTTCTGTACTAACGACGACCTTGCAGTGGGCGCAGCCTTTGAATGCCAGCGTTTAGGGCTGAAAATCCCGGACGACATGGCCATCGCCGGTTTCCACGGTCATGATATCGGCCAGGTGATGGAGCCGCGTCTGGCCAGCGTGCTGACGCCGCGCGAGCGAATGGGCAGCATTGGCGCAGAACGTCTGCTGGCGCGTATCCGTGGAGAGAGCGTCACGCCAAAAATGTTAGATTTAGGTTTCACCTTGTCACCGGGTGGATCTATTTAAACCGACAAGTTTGAAGTAGCTCACACTTATTCACTTCTCGCACATTTGGATATTGCTTCTGTTTTAATCAGGTTGGACAATGTTACCGATAACTGTTACCCGTAACAATTTCTGAACCTTGTACTGTGGGGGCACTACTTTGAGCACGACTAACCATGATC
Source organism: Citrobacter sp. ANG330 (assembly GCF_047467925.1). Taxonomy (NCBI): domain Bacteria; kingdom Pseudomonadati; phylum Pseudomonadota; class Gammaproteobacteria; order Enterobacterales; family Enterobacteriaceae; genus Citrobacter; species Citrobacter sp. ANG330. The sequence goes on from NZ_JASJUI010000010.1 coordinate 54,903, forward strand.
ACCACATTTACGTTCTGATGGGCGTATCGGGCAGTGGTAAATCCGCTGTCGCCAGCGAAGTGGCGCATCAACTGCATGCCGCGTTTCTTGATGGTGATTTTCTCCATCCGCGTCGCAACATTGAGAAAATGGCGTCCGGTGAGCCACTCAATGATGACGACCGTAAGCCGTGGTTGCAGGCGCTGAATGACGCTGCATTTGCGATGCAGCGTACCAATAAAGTGTCGCTGATCGTTTGTTCCGCGTTGAAAAAACACTACCGTGATCTGCTGCGTGACGGTAATCCAAACCTTTCTTTCATCTACCTGAAAGGCGATTTCGACGTGATCGAAAGCCGTCTGAAGGCGCGTAAAGGCCATTTCTTCAAAACCCAGATGCTGGTAACTCAGTTTGAAACGCTGCAGGAGCCAGGTGCTGACGAAAACGATGTACTGGTGGTGGATATCGATCAGCCGCTGGAAGGTGTTGTTGCCAGCACCATCGAGGTCATTAATAAAAGGCAGTAAGTTTTGAGTACATTAACGCTTGTTTTAACAGCAGTAGGCTCCGTTCTGCTGCTGTTGTTTTTAGTGATGAAGGCACGTATGCATGCCTTCGTTGCTTTGATGGTGGTGTCTATTGGTGCAGGTCTCTTTTCCGGTATGCCGCTCGATAAAATCGCGGCGACCATGGAAAAAGGGATGGGAGGAACGCTGGGCTTCCTGGCGATTGTGGTCGCTCTGGGGGCTATGTTCGGCAAGATTTTGCATGAAACGGGCGCGGTCGATCAGATTGCGGTCAAGATGCTGAAATCGTTCGGCCACAGTCGCGCGCACTATGCGATTGGGCTGGCGGGACTCATTTGCGCGTTACCGTTGTTCTTTGAAGTGGCCATTGTTCTGCTGATTAGCGTCGCATTCTCGATGGCGCGCCATACCGGTACGAACCTGGTGAAGCTGGTGATCCCGCTGTTTGCGGGCGTGGCGGCGGCCGCGGCATTTCTACTGCCGGGGCCCGCGCCGATGCTGCTCGCCTCGCAGATGCACGCCGACTTCGGCTGGATGATTCTGATTGGTCTGTGCGCCGCGATTCCGGGGATGATCATCGCCGGGCCGCTGTGGGGCAATTTTATCAGCCGCTACGTTGAGCTGAATATTCCTGACGATATTACCGAACCGCACCTGGGCGAGGGCAAAATGCCCTCCTTTGGCTTCAGCCTGTCGCTGATCCTGCTGCCGCTGGTGCTGGTGGGGCTGAAAACCATCGCCGCACGCTTTGTGCCGGTCGGTTCTACGGCTTACCAGTGGTTTGAATTTGTCGGACACCCGTTCACCGCGATTCTGGTGGCTTGTCTGGTGGCGATTTATGGCCTGGCGATGCGTCAGGGGATGCCGAAAGATAAGGTCATGGAGATCTGTGGTCATGCGCTGCAACCGGCGGGGATCATTCTGCTGGTGATTGGTGCTGGCGGTGTCTTCAAGCAGGTGCTGGTGGATTCTGGCGTGGGCCCGGCCCTCGGTGAAGCGCTGACCGGAATGGGCTTGCCGATTGCCATTACCTGCTTCGTGCTGGCGGCAGCGGTGCGTATCATTCAGGGCTCCGCGACTGTCGCCTGCTTAACGGCGGTGGGACTGGTGATGCCGGTAATTGAACAACTGAACTTCTCCGGGGCGCAGATGGCGGCATTGTCTATCTGTATCGCGGGCGGTTCGATCGTCGTCAGTCATGTGAACGATGCCGGTTTCTGGCTGTTCGGGAAATTCACCGGTGCGACAGAAGCACAAACGCTGAAGACCTGGACGATGATGGAAACCATCCTCGGCACTGTCGGCGCCATTGTGGGTATGGTGGCGTTTTCACTGCTCAGTTGAAAAAAGGTAGGCCGGGCGATTGCCCGGCCAAATTGTATTATCCCTTCATCCACATCCGAATGCCGTCCAGGAACATCTGGGTCGCCATCATCACCAGAATCAATCCCATCAGGCGTTCCAGCGCGTTCACCCCTTTTTCTCCCAGCAGACGCAGAAACAGCGACGACTGCAGCAGAATCACAAACGTGCCGCCCCAGGCCAGCAGCAGAGCAATGACCAGATGTCCCATCTGATTCGGGTACTGATGTGATAACAGCATCAGCGTGGCCAGAATCGTTGGACCGGCAACTAACGGGATCGCCAGCGGGACAATAAAAGGCTCTTCGCCTGCCGGCAGCCCGGCGCTGTTTCCGGTGGCGCTGGGGAAGATCATCTTGATAGCGATCAGGAACAGGATAATACCTCCGGATATTGAAACCGTTTCGGCTCGCAAATTCAGGAATGCGAGAATTTTCTCGCCCGCGAAAAGGAAAATCAGCATCAGCAACAGCGCAATAAACAGCTCGCGCACCATGATCGCCCGACGCCGTTTCGGTTCGGTATGTTTCAGTACGGACATGAAAATGGGCAAGTTACCGAGCGGATCCATAATCAGGATCAATAAAACGGTTGCAGAAATGATTTCATTCATAACTCAAATTCCCTGATAATTGCCGCGGACTTTCTGCTCGCTTAAGCAGCGGGATAAGTCGCATTACTGATGGCATCGCTATCATTGATTAAATTCACTTGCGACTTTGGCTGCTTTTTGTATGGTGAAGGATGAGCCAGTAGGACACTGGTCAGCATACACAGCACACATCTTTGCAGGAAAAAACGCTATGAAAAATGTTGGTTTTATCGGCTGGCGCGGTATGGTCGGCTCTGTTCTCATGCAACGCATGGTTGAAGAGCGCGACTTCGACGCCATTCGCCCTGTTTTCTTTTCGACTTCCCAGTTTGGGCAGGCAGCGCCGACATTCGGCGGTACCTCAACCGGCACACTTCAGGACGCTTTCGATCTGGACGCGCTGAAAGCGCTCGATATCATCGTGACCTGTCAGGGCGGCGATTATACCAACGAAATCTATCCAAAGCTTCGTGAAAGCGGATGGCAGGGTTACTGGATTGACGCGGCCTCTTCGCTGCGCATGAAAGATGACGCCATCATTATTCTCGACCCGGTTAACCAGGATGTCATCACCAGGGGTTTGAACAACGGGATTAAAACCTTTGTCGGCGGGAACTGTACCGTTAGCCTGATGTTGATGTCGTTGGGCGGTCTGTTTGCCAACGATTTGGTGGACTGGGTGTCAGTTGCGACTTACCAGGCGGCTTCCGGCGGCGGCGCACGCCATATGCGCGAACTGCTCAACCAGATGGGCCAGTTGCATAACTACGTCGCTGATGAACTGGCAACGCCGTCTTCCGCCATTCTCGATATCGAACGCAAAGTGACCCAACTGACCCGTAGCGGTGAACTGCCGGTGGATAATTTTGGCGTGCCGCTGGCGGGCAGCCTGATTCCGTGGATCGACAAACAGCTTGATAACGGCCAGAGCCGCGAAGAGTGGAAAGGTCAGGCGGAAACCAACAAGATCCTCGATACCTCCTCCGTCATTCCGGTCGATGGCCTGTGCGTGCGCGTTGGCGCGCTGCGCTGCCACAGTCAGGCATTCACCATTAAACTGAAAAAAGACGTATCCATTCCGACCGTGGAAGAACTGCTGGCGGCTCACAATCCGTGGGCGAAAGTGGTACCAAACGATCGGGATATCACCATGCGTGAGTTAACCCCAGCGGCCGTTACCGGCACGTTGACCACGCCGGTTGGCCGTCTGCGTAAGCTGAATATGGGACCGGAGTTCCTGTCAGCCTTTACGGTGGGCGACCAACTGCTCTGGGGGGCGGCTGAGCCGTTGCGACGCATGTTGCGCCATCTGGCGTAACCGCGTTGGTTTACATGGGGTGCTGAGTCACCCCTTTTTATGCGTAAAAAAGGAGTAAACGCAAATGTATAGTCTTTATGCAGGAGTTAATTAAAGTGTTGGCTATTCTTTAAGGGTGTCCTGATCTCAGTATCAGGGCTTTACCTGAAGGTAGGACGGGGCAGAGAGGATGCACAATTGTGCTGCGCCGTTCAGGTCACAAAAAAGTGTCGCTGACTGATGTCGAAAATCAGTTGGAGGAGTGACACCAAAAAACAGGATGAAAACCATGTCCGATCGTATCGATAGAGACGTGATTAATGCGCTAATCGCAGGCCATTTTGCGGATCCTTTTTCCGTACTCGGTATGCACCAGACCTCAGCCGGACTCGAAGTCCGCGCGCTTTTACCTGACGCCACAGAAGTGTGGGTGATTGAACCTAAAACCGGACGCAAAGTCGGCAAACTGGACTGCCTCGACTCACGCGGTTTTTTCAGTGGCGTATTACCTCGCCGTAAAAATCCTTTTCGCTACCAGCTCGCTGTTGTCTGGCATGGCCAGCAAAATCTGATTGATGATCCCTACCGTTTTGGTCCTCTTATTCAGGATATGGATGCCTGGCTGCTGTCGGAAGGCACGCATTTGCGTCCGTATGAAACCCTGGGCGCGCACGCGGACACGATGGATGGCGTCACGGGGACGCGTTTCTCCGTCTGGGCGCCGAACGCGCGTCGCGTTTCCGTGGTGGGGCAATTTAACTTCTGGGATGGTCGCCGTCACCCGATGCGTCTGCGCAAAGAAAGCGGCATCTGGGAACTGTTTATCCCCGGCGCACAGCATGGTCAGCTCTACAAATATGAGATGATCGACGCCAATGGCAACCTGCGGGTGAAAGCCGATCCTTACGCCTTTGAAGCGCAGATGCGTCCGGAAACGGCTTCGCTCATTTGCGGCCTGCCCGAAAAAGTTGTGCAAACCGAGGCGCGTAAAAAGGCCAATCAGTTTGATGCGCCGATCTCCATCTATGAAGTCCATCTGGGTTCGTGGCGTCGCCATACCGATAACAACTTCTGGCTGAGCTATCGCGAGCTGGCTGACCAGCTTATCCCGTACGTGAAATGGATGGGCTTTACCCATCTTGAACTGTTGCCGGTGAATGAGCATCCATTTGACGGAAGCTGGGGTTACCAGCCAACGGGTCTTTATGCGCCAACGCGTCGTTTCGGTACGCGCGATGATTTCCGTTATTTCGTGAACGCCGCGCATCAGGCAGGTTTGAATGTGATCCTTGACTGGGTGCCGGGCCACTTCCCGTCGGATGACTTTGCTCTCGCCGAATTCGATGGCACCAAACTGTACGAGCATAGCGATCCACGCGAAGGGTATCACCAGGACTGGAACACGCTGATCTACAACTACGGTCGTCGTGAAGTCAGTAACTATCTGGTGGGGAACGCCCTGTACTGGATTGAGCGCTTTGGTATTGACGCCCTGCGCGTGGATGCCGTGGCGTCGATGATTTATCGCGATTACAGCCGCAAAGAGGGCGAGTGGATCCCAAATGAGTTCGGCGGCCGCGAAAACCTGGAAGCGATCGAGTTTTTACGCAATACCAACCGTATTCTCGGTGAACAGGTTTCGGGCGCGGTGAGTATGGCGGAAGAGTCAACGGACTTCCCGGGCGTTTCCCGACCGCAGGATATGGGCGGTCTGGGTTTCTGGTACAAGTGGAACCTCGGCTGGATGCACGACACTCTCGATTACATGAAGCTGGATCCGGTTTACCGCCAGTATCACCATGACAAGCTGACCTTCGGCATGCTCTACAACTACACCGAAAACTTCGTTCTGCCGTTGTCGCATGACGAAGTGGTCCACGGTAAGAAATCGATTCTTGACCGCATGCCGGGCGACGCGTGGCAGAAATTTGCCAACCTGCGCGCTTACTATGGCTGGATGTGGGCCTTCCCGGGCAAGAAACTGCTGTTCATGGGCAACGAGTTTGCTCAGGGGCGCGAATGGAACCACGACGCCAGCCTTGACTGGCATCTGCTGGAAGGCGGCGACAACTGGCACCACGGTGTGCAGCGGCTGGTACGCGATCTCAACCTGACCTATCGGCACCACAAAGCGTTACATGAACTCGACTTTGATTCTTACGGTTTCGAATGGCTGGTGGTTGATGACCACGAACGTTCAGTTCTGATCTTTGTCCGTCGCGATAAGGTCGGAAATGAAATTATCGTCGCCAGCAACTTCACGCCGGTGCCGCGTCACGGTTACCGCTTTGGGGTCAATCAGCCGGGCAAATGGCGCGAAATTCTCAATACCGACTCGATGCACTACCACGGCAGCAATGCCGGGAACGGCGGGGCGGTCCATACTGATGAGATTTCCAGCCACGGACGTCCGCAATCGCTGAGTCTGACTCTGCCGCCGTTGTCGACAATCTGGCTGGTCCGGGAGGGCGAATGACGCAACTGGTTGCCGGTAACGCCGCACCGCATGGCGCAACGTATGACGGACAGGGGGTGAATTTCACGCTCTTTTCCGCGCATGCTGAACGCGTTGAGCTGTGCGTGTTTGACGCGTCAGGCAATGAGTTGCGCTATGACCTGCCGGCGCGTACCGGAGATGTCTGGCACGGCTATCTGGCTGATGCCCGTCCTGGTCTGCGTTATGGCTACCGCGTGCATGGGCCGTGGCAGCCCGCGCAGGGGCACTGGTTTAACCCGGCGAAGCTGCTGATTGATCCCTGTGCGCGTCGTGTAGAGGGCGACCTGAAAGATGATCCGCTGATGCATGCGGGTTATGACCAGCCAGATCATCGCGATAACGTTGTCATTGCGCCGAAGTGCGTGGTGACCGTTGATCGCTATGACTGGGAAGACGATGCCCCACCGCGCACGCCGTGGGGCAACACCGTCATCTATGAAGCGCATGTCAAAGGCTTAACGTATCTGCATCCGCAGATCCCGGCGGAGATTCGCGGCACGTACAAAGCGCTCGGTCATCCGGTGATGATCGATTACCTGAAGCATTTGGGGATTACCGCGCTGGAATTGCTGCCGGTGGTGCATTTTGTCAGCGAGCCGCGTCTGCAACGGCTGGGGCTGTCCAACTATTGGGGCTACAACCCGGTCGCGTTGTTTGCGCTGCATCCGGCTTATGCCTGCTCACCAGAGACAGCGCTGGATGAGTTCCGTGACGCCATAAAGGCGCTGCACAAAGCGGGAATCGAGGTCATTCTCGACATTGTTCTCAACCACAGCGCCGAGCTGGATCGCGACGGGCCGCTCATCTCTCTGCGCGGAATCGACAACCGTAGCTATTATTGGATCAGAGAGGATGGCGATTATCACAACTGGACCGGTTGCGGCAACACGCTCAATCTTAGCCATCCTGGCGTGGCGGAATATGCCCTGGAATGCCTGCGTTACTGGGTTGAAACCTGCCATGTCGATGGTTTTCGTTTTGACCTGGCATCGGTGATGGGGCGTACGCCAGCGTTTCGCCAGGATGCGCCGCTGTTCACCGCCATCAAACAGTGCCCGGTGCTGTCTGCCGTTAAGCTTATCGCTGAACCGTGGGATATCGGGGCCGGCGGGTATCAGGTGGGGAATTTCCCCGCGCCGTTCGCGGAGTGGAACGATCATTTTCGCGATGCGACACGCCGCTTCTGGCTACAGCGTAATCTGTCGCTCGGCGAGTTTGCCGGGCGCTTTGCGGCTTCCAGTGACGTGTTTAAGCGCGATGGGCGCAAACCCTCCGCTTCCGTCAATCTGGTGACCGCGCATGACGGTTTTACGCTCAGAGACTGCGTTTGTTTCAATCAGAAACACAATGAGGCAAACGGAGAGGAAAATCGGGACGGAACCGACAATAACCATAGCAATAATCATGGTAAAGAAGGATTAGGTGGCACTCTGGAGGTCGTCGAACGTCGACGCGACAGCATTCATGCCTTGCTGACGACGCTTTTACTTTCTCAGGGAACGCCGATGTTGCTGGCCGGTGATGAACACGGACATAGCCAGCATGGCAACAATAACGCCTACTGCCAGGACAATGCGTTGACCTGGCTGGACTGGTCGCAGGCGAGCGGGGGATTAATCGATTTTACCGCCGCATTGATAAAACTGCGCCAGCAAATCCCGGCTCTGGTGGGAGACCACTGGTGGGAAGAGGGAGATGGCAACGTGTGCTGGCTTAACCGCCACGCACAACCACTGAGTGCGGATGAGTGGCAAAACGGGCCAATGCAGATGCAAATCCTGCTGTCGGGCCGTTTTCTGATTGCCATCAATGCCGCATCGGATACCGCTGAAATTGTTTTACCTGAAGGGGAATGGCGCGCTGTTCCTCCGTTTGCCGGAGAGGATAATCCGGTAATTACGGCTGTCTGGCCGGGACCTGCGCACGGACTGTGTGTGTTCCAGAGATGATCAAAAAGGAGTTAGTCATGGTGAATTTAGAGAAGAACAACCGTTTAATGTTGGCGCGCCAGTTGCCGTTGAAATCTGTTGCCCTGATTCTGGCGGGGGGGCGTGGCACCCGTCTGAAAGATTTAACCAACAAGCGCGCAAAACCGGCCGTTCACTTTGGTGGTAAGTTTCGTATTATCGATTTTGCTTTATCTAACTGTCTTAACTCCGGGATCCGCCGTATTGGCGTCATCACGCAATATCAGTCCCACACTCTGGTACAGCATATTCAGCGTGGCTGGTCGTTCTTTAGCGAGGAGATGAATGAGTTCGTCGATTTGCTACCTGCCCAACAAAGAATGCAGGGCGAAAACTGGTATCGCGGCACGGCAGATGCTGTGACGCAGAACCTCGATATTATCCGTCGTTATAAGGCGGAATATGTGGTGATCCTGGCGGGTGACCATATCTATAAGCAAGACTACTCGCGCATGCTGATCGACCACGTCGAGAAGGGCGCGCGCTGCACTGTGGCCTGTATGCCAGTGCCTATCGAAGAGGCCAGCGCGTTTGGCGTAATGGCGGTCGATGAAAACGATAAGATTATTGAGTTCGTTGAAAAACCGGCGAACCCACCCGCGATGCCAGGCGATGCTACGAAATCTCTTGCCAGCATGGGGATCTACATTTTTGATGCTGATTACCTTTATGAGTTGCTGGAAAAGGATGACAGCGACGAAGGATCAAGCCATGACTTCGGCAAAGATATCATTCCGACAGTCACCAAAGCTGGCATGGCTTATGCACATCCTTTCCCATTGTCGTGCGTCCAGTCTGATCCGGAGTCTGAGCCGTACTGGCGTGATGTCGGAACGCTGGAAGCATACTGGAAAGCGAACCTTGATCTGGCATCCGTGACGCCAGAACTGGATATGTACGACCAGAACTGGCCGATTCGCACCCATATGGAATCACTTCCGCCAGCGAAATTTGTGCAGGACCGCTCGGGCAGCCACGGTATGACGCTGAACTCGTTGGTTTCCGGCGGCTGTATTATTTCGGGTTCTGTGGTGGTGCAGTCTGTTCTGTTCCCGCGCGTGCGGGTGAATTCATTCTGTAATATTGATTCGGCAGTGTTGCTACCCGAAGTCTGGGTAGGACGCTCATGCCGCCTGCGTCGCTGCATTATTGATCGTGCCTGCGTTATCCCTGAAGGCATGGTGATTGGCGAAAATGCGGAAGAAGATGCTCGTCGCTTCTACCGTTCCGAGGAAGGCATTGTGCTGGTGACGCGCGAAATGTTGCGCAAACTGCAGGTCAAACAGGAGTGAGAATGCAGGTTTTACATGTATGTTCGGAGATGTTTCCCCTGTTGAAAACAGGTGGTTTGGCCGATGTGATTGGCGCGTTGCCGGCGGCGCAAATCGCGGATGGTGTGGATGCCCGCGTTCTGCTGCCCGCGTTTCCCGACATCCGTCGGGGTGTTACGGATGCGCAAGTGGTCAGCCGCCGCGACACATTCGCAGGCAGAATTAGCCTGCTGTTTGGTCATTACAACGGGGTGGGAATTTACCTGATTGATGCCCCGCATCTCTACGATCGTCCGGGGAGTCCGTATCACGATACAAACCTGTTTGCCTACACCGATAACGTGCTGCGTTTTGCGCTACTGGGGTGGGTGGGATGTGAAATGGCCTGCGGGCTTGATCCATTCTGGCGCCCGGATGTCGTGCATGCGCACGACTGGCATGCAGGTCTGGCACCTGCGTATCTGGCCGCACGTGGGCGTCCGGCGAAATCGGTATTTACCGTGCACAATCTGGCGTATCAGGGCATGTTTTATGCCCAGCACATGAATGACATCCAGTTGCCATGGTCGTTCTTTAACATGCACGGTCTGGAGTTTAATGGTCAGATTTCATTTCTGAAGGCTGGGTTGTACTACGCCGACCATATCACGGCGGTCAGCCCGACCTATGCGCGTGAGATAACTGAGCCGCAGTTTGCCTACGGTATGGAAGGCTTGCTGCAACAGCGCCACCGGGAGGGCCGTCTTTCCGGCATCCTGAACGGGGTGGATGAGAAAATCTGGAGCCCGGAAACGGATCTGTTGCTGGCGGCGCGCTACACGCGGGATTCGCTGGAAGAGAAGGCGGAAAACAAACGCCAGTTGCAGATAGCAATGGGGCTGAAGGTGAATGACAAAGTTCCGCTGTTTGCTGTCGTCAGTCGCCTGACCAGCCAGAAGGGGCTGGATCTGGTGCTGGAGGCGCTGCCGGGCCTGCTGGAGCAGGGCGGACAACTGGCGCTGCTGGGGGCGGGCGATCCGGTGTTGCAGGAAGGTTTCCTTGCCGCCGCCGCCGAATATCCCGGCCAGGTCGGTGTGCAGATTGGCTACCACGAAGCGTTTTCGCACCGCATCATGGGCGGATCGGACGTCATTCTGGTGCCGAGCCGCTTTGAGCCGTGCGGCTTAACGCAACTCTACGGGCTGAAGTACGGCACGTTGCCGCTGGTACGGCGTACCGGTGGACTGGCTGACACGGTGTCCGACAGCTCGCTGGAAAACCTTGCCGATGGCATCGCCAGCGGGTTTGTGTTTGAGGACAGTAATGCCTGGTCTTTGCTGCGCGCTATTCGCCGCGCTTTCGTGCTGTGGTCTCGACCTTCGCTCTGGCGGTTTGTACAACGGCAAGCGATGGCGATGGATTTTAGCTGGCAAGTCGCGGCGAAGTCGTACCGCGAGCTTTACTATCGCTTGAAATAGATATTCAGGAATCATCATTATGAATGCTCCATTTACCTATGCATCGCCGACGCTGAGCGTAGAAGCCCTTAAGCACTCTATCGCTTACAAGCTGATGTTCACGATTGGTAAAGACCCGGTAATTGCCAATAAGCATGAATGGCTGAACGCAACGCTGTTTGCGGTGCGCGATCGTCTTGTGGAGCGCTGGCTGCGTTCTAACCGTGCCCAACTGTCACAAGAAACCCGTCAGGTTTATTACCTGTCGATGGAATTCCTGATTGGACGTACTCTTTCCAATGCGCTGTTATCGTTAGGTATTTATGACGATGTCCAGGGCGCGCTGGAAGCGATGGGGTTAGATCTTGAAGAGCTCATCGATGAAGAAAACGACCCGGGTCTTGGTAACGGTGGCCTCGGGCGACTGGCAGCCTGTTTCCTGGATTCGCTGGCAACCTTAGGGCTGCCGGGACGCGGTTACGGCATCCGCTACGACTACGGGATGTTCAAGCAGAACATCGTTGATGGGCGGCAGAAAGAATCTCCCGATTACTGGCTGGAATACGGCAACCCGTGGGAATTCAAACGGCATAACACGCGGTACAAAGTTCGCTTTGGCGGACGTATTCAGCAGGAAGGCAAGAAAACACGCTGGCTTGAAACCGAAGAGATCCTCGCGGTCGCCTACGACCAGATTATCCCCGGTTATGATACAGACGCCACCAACACGCTGCGTCTGTGGAATGCGCAGGCCAGTAGCGAAATCAACCTCGGTAAATTCAACCAGGGCGATTACTTCGCGGCAGTGGAAGATAAAAACCACTCCGAGAACGTGTCGCGCGTGCTGTATCCGGATGACTCCACCTATTCCGGACGCGAACTGCGTCTGCGTCAGGAGTATTTCCTGGTCTCGGCAACGGTGCAGGATATCCTGAGCCGTCACTATCAGTTGCACAAAACTTACGACAACCTCGCGGATAAGATTGCCATTCACCTGAATGACACGCATCCGGTGCTGTCGATCCCGGAACTGATGCGGCTGTTGATCGATGAGCATCAGTTCACCTGGGACGACGCGTTTGAAGTGTGCTGTCAGGTCTTTTCCTACACCAACCACACGCTGATGAGCGAAGCGCTGGAAACCTGGCCGGTGGATATGCTGGGTAAAATCCTGCCGCGCCATCTGCAGATCATCTTTGAAATTAACGACTATTTCCTGAAAACGTTGCAGGAGCAATACCCGAATGATACGGGTCTGCTGGGGCGCGCGTCGATCATTGACGAGTCCAACGGTCGTCGCGTACGTATGGCTTGGCTGGCAGTCGTGGTGAGCCATAAGGTGAACGGGGTTTCCGAACTGCACTCGAACCTGATGGTGCAATCGCTGTTTGCGGATTTTGCGACCATCTTCCCGACCCGTTTCTGTAACGTGACGAATGGTGTGACGCCGCGACGCTGGCTGGCGCTGGCAAACCCGTCGCTTTCCGGCGTTCTGGACGAGAATATTGGCCGCACATGGCGTACCGATCTGAGCCAACTCCATGAACTTGAACAGCACTGCGATTTCCCGCTGGTCAATCATGCGGTACGTCAGGCGAAGCTGGAAAACAAAAAGCGGCTGGCAAATTATATCGCGCAGCAGCTTAACGTGGTGGTGAATCCGAAATCGTTGTTTGATGTCCAGATTAAGCGCATTCATGAATACAAGCGTCAGCTAATGAATGTGCTGCACGTGATAACGCGCTACAACCGCATTAAGGCCGATCCTGATGCGCAGTGGGTGCCGCGGGTGAATATTTTTGCCGGTAAGGCTGCTTCAGCCTATTACATGGCGAAGCACATCATTCATCTGATTAATGACGTCGCGAAAGTCATCAATAACGATCCGCAGATTGGCGATAAGCTGAAAGTGGTGTTTATCCCAAACTACAGCGTGAGCCTGGCGCAGTTAATCATTCCGGCAGCCGATTTGTCTGAGCAGATTTCGCTGGCGGGGACAGAGGCCTCCGGTACCAGCAACATGAAGTTTGCACTGAACGGCGCGTTGACTATCGGTACGCTGGACGGGGCGAACGTTGAGATGCTGGAACACGTTGGTGACGAGAACATCTTTATCTTTGGTAACACGGCGGAAGAGGTGGAAGCGCTGCGCAGGCAGGGTTACAAACCGCGTGAATATTATGAAAAAGATGAAGAACTGCATCAGGTGCTGACGCAAATCGGCAGCGGCATGTTCAGTCCGGAAGAGCCCGGGCGTTATCGTGATCTGGTGGATTCGCTGATCAACTTTGGCGATCATTATCAGGTGCTGGCGGACTACCGCAGCTATGTAGATTGTCAGGACAAGGTGGATGCGTTGTATGGTCGCCCGGAAGAGTGGACGGCAAAAGCGATGCTCAACATCGCCAACATGGGCTACTTCTCTTCTGACAGAACCATCAAAGAGTATGCTGACCACATCTGGCATATTGATCCGGTACGGTTGTAAGTCGTCATGTTAAAAAAGGAGCCTGCGGGCTCCTTTTTTGTGCGTAGTGATTGCGCATTGATATGGAATAATAACCGTCTGCTGGTGTATAGTGTCCGAGGAATTAATTATAATTAATTGATAAATTTATGAAAAAAATCACAACATCGATTCCCGCCCTCGACAAAATTATGCGCGTCTTCGCTTATCTGATGGAATGCGATGGCGCGACGTTCACGCAAATTCATCAAAATTCAGGAATCGCAAAAAGCAGTACCTCCTCTTTACTGACGGGCATGGTTGCGCATGGCTTATTGCGTCAGGAAAAAGACAAATATTATCTGGGGCTACGTCTCTACGAATTAGGGAATAAAGCCGCTGAACAGTACGATATTAAAAAAATAGCGCTGCCCATACTGGAAGAAATTCGCAATGCGACGGGTTTAACCTGTCATCTTGGCGTACTTGAAGGCGACTCTCCTATTTATCTTCTCAAGCTGGAAAGCCCACAGGCAATTGTGATCCGTAGTTGGGAGGGCAAGCGCCTTTCGCTGCATAGTTCTGGACTGGGAAAAGTGCTGATTGCCTGGCTTAATTCGGAGGAGCTGGATGAGTTGCTGCCGCCCGATCAGGTTCTGACGCGCTATACCGAAACGACGATTACCGATGTGAATATCCTCAAGCAGGAATTAGCCGGGATCCGTCAGCGCGGCTGGGGCTATGACAACGAAGAAGATTCTTTAGGCGTGCGTTGCATCGCGGTGCCCATATTTAATGCTGAAGGGAAGGTGGTGGCGGCCTTGAGCGTGTCAGGCGTCGCGTTCCAGATCCCGGATGATAAACGAGAAGCGCTTGCCATGCAGATGATGGATGCCAGTCGTCGTCTGTCGTCGATGTTGCGCTAATCTTTTGCCATCTCAACGCTGAAAGGCGGGCGCTAAGCCCGCTGATGAGAGTTACAACCCGGCGCGCTGTAGAACCTTTTTCAGGCTGGTGATATGTGCCTCGCTTGCCGGTTGCACTGGCGGCATGACTTCAACCGAGATATCAATGCCACTGAGTTGGATGGCTTTTTTGATAATCCCGAAGAAGGGCGTATCCAGACTGTAAATAGTTGATAACGCAGACAGTCGACGTTGCAGGCGAAACAAGGTCTCATACTCTTTTTCGCGCCAGGCACGATAAATTCCACAGGTTAACTGCGGAGCAAAATTAGCGGTCGCAGGGATCCCGCCATTTCCCCCCATGATCAACGTGTCCATCATGTATTCATCGTAACCAGAGAAAATAACAAAATCAGGGCGAACCGGTCGTACGGTATTGATGATTTCGCGAATATGGCTAATGTTATCCACGGTATCTTTTATACCAATGATATTGGGAATGTCATGTGCCAGCCGGGTAATTAAATCAATGCTGAGATCCTGGCCGGTAAGCGCCGGAAAGTTATAGAGAATAACCGGTGTATTGATACTTTCGGCGACAGTTTTAAAATGGTGATAAATATAATCATCGGTCAGCCGTGCATAATAAGGATTGAGGACCAGTACGGCATCGACTTCCAGACTGTCAGCATGTCGACCGTAATCAATGACGTCTTGCGTGCTGGTACTGCTGATCCCTAACAACACGGGAATGCGATGATTGATATGTTGAACGCAAAACTCAGCGGCTTCCAGACGCTGTTCTTTTGTCATATGGCAGAACTCACCGCCGCTGCCAAGCAATAATACACCGTTAACCTCGTTCGCAATAAGATGGTCAAGCAAGGTCGCCATCCCTTTCTTATCTAATTTCCCCTGGGCATTAACAATGGTCGGAACAGGCGGAAAGACACCGTTAAATTTTTCAGTTTGCATAATGATTTTATCCTTAAAAGCAGGTGGGCTGGCGATAATGCCGCCCACCAGGGACGTTATTTAATCCAGGCTCCCGCCATTAATGAGGTTGCGTTGGTCGTAAATTGCTTAAAGACGCCGCGTCGGTTTGAATAATCCGGTTTTGTCCAGTTTGTCCGACGGCGTTCAAGACAGTGCTGAATTTCTTCTTCTGTTTTGTACTCCCCGTGAATACCAACAATGTTGAGCTTGCGCCCTTTGACATCCATTTCGATGAGGTCGCCATCTTCGACAAGCGCAATAGGACCGCCATCTGCCGCTTCAGGGGAAACATGGCCGACGCAAGGACCGCTGGTCGCGCCAGAGAAACGACCATCGGTAATCAGGGCGACTTTGCCATCAAGACGTTTGTCGTAAACAATCGCGTCTGTGGTCATGAGCATTTCCGGCGCTCCCGAACCTTTAGCCCCTTCATAACGGATAAAAATGACATCACCCGGTTCGATGTGGTTATGAATAATGGCTTGCTGGGCATCCTCTTCCGAATTGAAGACGCGCGCAGGGCCGGTATGGTGGTGCATATCTGGCGCGCAGGCGGCATATTTAATGACTGCGCCTTCTGGTGCGATATTGCCTTTTAACACGGCAATCGACCCTTTCTTGGTGGCGTTTTCCGGCTTACGAATCACCTCTTCCGGGCTGACACGATAATTACTCAGGTAACCGTGGTTGCGGGTAAAGAACCCGGACTGATGGAGCATTTCCAGGTTTTCACCCAGCGTCCGGCCAGTCACCGTCAGGACATCCAGATCCAGATAGTCGCGAAGATACCATTGCACCATCGGTACGCCGCCTGCGAACCACATCATTTCAGTCACATACTGGCCGCTGGGTTGAATATTAGTGAGGTAAGGGATTTCATTATTTATCTGGTCAAACAGTTCAGGTTTCAGTTCCCAACCCAGTTCATGGGCGATCGCCGGGAGATGGATCATGGCATTGGTGCTGCCACCGATGGCGGCATGGACCTTAATGGCGTTTTCAAAGGCGGCAGGTGTGAGAATCTTATGTGTCGTGATATTTTTCTCTGCCAGGTATAACGCCTGATGACCGGCGCTTCGCGCGATGCGACGAATTTCCGCCAGTGTCGAGGGCAGCAATGCGCTTCCCGGTAAGGCAAGGCCCAGCGCTTCAGACATGCACTGCATCGTGCTGGCGGTGCCCATAAACTGACAAGCGCCTGCTGTCGGGCAACCGCACTGCTGCATGGCCTCCACCTGCTGAATGCCTATCTCGCCTTTTTTGAGTTTGGCGGTAATGCCACCGAGATCGGATGTGCTCATATTCGGCGCCGGACGCATTGAGCCGCCGGGGATATGCAGCATCGGTAGATTCAGGCGCGCAGCGGCAATCAGATGCGCCGGGATCGACTTATCACAACTGGAGATCAAGATACCGGCATCGTA
Source organism: Citrobacter sp. ANG330 (assembly GCF_047467925.1). NCBI lineage: Bacteria > Pseudomonadati > Pseudomonadota > Gammaproteobacteria > Enterobacterales > Enterobacteriaceae > Citrobacter > Citrobacter sp. ANG330. The sequence continues at coordinate 71,602 of NZ_JASJUI010000010.1, forward strand.
TGGCACGACGGAAGCATGAATTTCGACCATGTTCGCGATAGCCTCGCGGGAGGCCAGGATATAGTTCATCCCGTCATGACCCTGACCCCAGCCATCACAAATATCGGTCACGTGGTGACGAACGGCACGGCCGCCGCTTTCGTGAATGCCTAAGACGGCTTCATCGCCCAGATGATTAAGATGAAAACTACCGGGATGACTTTCGCCATAGCAGTCATCCACCAGAACCTGCAGTTTATTGACATCTTCTTTGGTGTAATTCATCCCCAGACGCAGGGCGTCCAGTTGTGACCACAGGTCACGGGCGTGTTGGCATTTCTGACTCATTTGGCGATTCCTTCTTGTTTGAGCGACGTCTCAGGCGCCGATGCATGATGAGGGGTGCTACTGCCTGCAGGACGGGCAGTAACCGAAGGTAAACTGAACAGCAGCGCGACGGCGATGAGGAGTGCGGCCACCAGCACCGTCATCCCCGCCGTTTGTGAGAACGTGACGGTTAGCAGGCCCACCAGATAAGGACCAATAAAACCGCCAATGTTACCTAATGCGTTGATGGTGCCGCGTACGCCACCCAGCACGTTGGGAGCGAAGAGTAATGGCGGTAATGTCCAGAACGGCCCCGCATAGGCCTGCAGGAAGAAGCCGCAGATGACCATCATGCCGTACGCCAGCCAGACGTTATCTTTCAACAGCAGGGAAAGCGCGAGACAGGCGGCAAAGCCCAGCAACGGAATTGCCGTGTAGAGGCGGCGATTCATGGTTTTGTCGCACCATTTGGCAATGTAGTATTGACCGACGATGCACAAAATGTACGGTGCCGCAGTCAGCAAGCCGACAATAGTCATTCCGCTACCGGTCAGGTGTTTAATCAGGTTTGGCATCCAGAGGGCGAAGCCGTAGAAACCAACCTGCACAAAGAAATAGATGCCGATCAGCTTCCATAAGTTAATGCTTCTTAGAACATTACGGATGCTGCTTACCTCACCTCCAATCGTTAGCGCGCGATCGGCCTGCAGTTTCTGTTCGATCCAGGCGCGTTCTTTCGGATCCAGCCATTTGGCCTGATGAGGATGGTCAGAAACCAAAGGCAACCAGACGAACAGCAGGCCGAGAGAAAGTAACCCTTCGATGATGAACATTTCTCGCCAGCCATAGGTTTCGATAAGCCAGCCGGAAAGTGGCCCGGTGATGATCGACGCGACAGCGAGGTTCATCTGGAAATAGGCAATCGCTCTCGCGCGTTCTTCATTGGGGAACCAGTGACCGATCAGCGCCAGAATAGCGGGATAGACCGCACCCTCAGCGACGCCAAGGATAAAGCGGATAATCAGCAGTTGGGTAGGCGTCTGGACGAAGCCAGTCAGCAGTGCGAACCCGCCCCATGCGACGATGGTCCAGGCGATTAATTTCTTGGCGCTGTATCGTTCCGCAATTTGACCGCCGGGAATTTGCAAAAAGATATAACCAATAAAGAAAATACCGGCGACCAGACCGGCAAATGAGGCGGTCATCCCCAGGTCTTCGTCCATCCCGCCCGCAATTCCAATCGCGATGTTCGTTCTGTCCATGTAAGCCACGATATAAACGAGGATGGTGGCTGGTATGATGTGTAGCCAGCGTCCTCGCGTAGTCGGTTTATCGAGTTCAATGCTCATTAGCGCATCCCTTAATAGTAGAGGTATCTTGGTTCTGTATATGGAACTACTGTTCTGTATACAAATACTATGAGGGGATAAATTTTGAGCGTCAATTCCATATTGTCAGCAAGGTTATGTTTTGTGATTTGCTTCATATCCTGTTGCAAAACCCACAGAAAAGCGTCCTGACGCGAAACAGGAGGGAAAATCAAAACAGAGGAATAGCTGACGTAATGGCTCTGGCTAACCCAGTCTGCCGGAAGGGCGCACAGGTATACGGGCAGGATATTCCGTACAGAAAATCAGGGATCTTTTAGAAGTGTTGGGGAAAGGGGAGAACGTGTTTCGCCATGGCGGTATGCTCATAGCCGAGTAGCACAGGATAAAACGCCCGGCAGCGTGTCGCTACCGGGCGTGTGGAGATTATTATGACGCTAACGAAAGCTGATGTTTCTCGACGTATTCCGCCAGCCACTGGGTCATGCGGGACTGCTGTTCGGCGTTGAGCCACATGCCTTCTTTCGTACGACGCCACAGCGCATCGTCTGCGCGGCGAACCCATTCGTGGTCTACCAGATATTTCAGCTCTGCTTCGTAGAATTCATGGCCGAAATCTTCGCCCAGATCGGCGACAGAGGTGGCTTCACCCAGAATCCACTCCGTGTTGCTGCCGTAGGTACGCGAGTAGTGGCGCGCCAGTGATTCGGTCAGGAACGGATAACGACGGCGCAGTTTTGCCGCGTAATCTTCGCGATCGCCACCGATTTCACCGCCAGGCAGCACGCAGTCTTTGGTCCAGGCCGGGCCAATGCCCTGATAATATGAAGACAGTTTCTCCATCGCGTGCTCGGCGAGTTTACGATAAGTGGTTAGCTTACCGCCGAAGACGGAAAGCAGCGGCGCTTTGCCATTTTCGTCATGAATATCCAGCGTGTAATCGCGGGTTATGGCCTGCGGTGAATCAGATTCGTCGTCGCACAGCGGACGCACGCCGGAATAGGTCCAGACGATATCATCGCGACCAAGCTGTTTCTTGAAGTGAGCGTTGTACACCTTCAGCAGGTAATTGATCTCGCTTTCATCGATTTTCACCGCTTTTGGATCGCCTTTGTACTCGACGTCGGTGGTCCCAATGATGGAGAACTCATCCATCCACGGGATAACAAACACAATACGCTTGTCTTCGTTTTGCAGAATGTAAGCCTGCTTCTGGGTATGGACGCGGGGCACAACGATGTGGCTGCCTTTGATCAGGCGAATGCCGTACGGCGAAGGCAGGTGCATCCCTTCGTCAAAAAATTCTTTCACCCATGGGCCAGTGGCGTTAACCAGTCCACGCGCCTGCCAGGTGAATTTTTTACCTGTGTCGATATCTTCGGCTTCGACGATCCACAGACCGTTTTCGCGGCGCGCCGAGGTTGCCCGGGTGCGGGTTAATACTTCCCCACCTTTACGCACCACCATTTGCGCATTGGCCAGTACCAGGCGCGCATCGTCAACCCAACAGTCAGAATATTCGAAACCGCGCACGATTTCGGGTTTCAGCACCGATTCTGCGCCAAAACGCAAACCGGTCGATCCCGGCAGACTGGTGCGTTTGCCCAGATGATCGTACATAAACAGACCAATGCGGATCATCCATGCCGGACGCAGATGAGGGCGATGCGGCAAACGAAAGCGCATCGGGAAGGCGATGTGCGGTGCCATTTTCAGCAATACTTCACGTTCGGCCAGCGCTTCGCTCACCAGACGGAATTCGTAGTGTTCCAGGTAGCGCAAGCCACCGTGAATCAATTTAGAACTGGCGGAAGAGGTGGCGCATGCAAGATCTTGCGCTTCCAGCATCAGCACGGATAAACCGCGTCCGGCGGCATCTGCCGCGATACCGGCACCGTTGATGCCTCCCCCTATCACAATCAGATCTTTGGTTTCCATGCTGCCCTCTTGCACTTTCGTTATAGCTCATAAATGTTCGTTATCGAACATAATAGCAAAGAAACGCGCCATTGGTAACATCGAATAAACAATTTACAGTGATACATATAACATTATGGCGTTTCACTCCCGTGGGAACGTACACTAGGGAGTAACATGCCTGAAAAGCATCACCTGCGATATAAAGAAGAGAATGTATGGATCAGTTTGAATGTATTAATGTCGAAGAAGCCCATCAGAAACTACAGCAGGGCGCGGCGGTGCTCGTCGATATCCGCGATCCGCAAAGCTATGCAATGGGACACGCGCCCGAGGCGTTTCACCTGACGAACGACACGCTGGGCGCGTTTATGCGCGATCATGATTTCGATACCGTGGTGATGGTCATGTGCTACCACGGCAATAGCAGCAAAGGCGCGGCGCAATATTTGCTCCAGCAGGGCTATGATACTGTCTACAGCGTGGACGGGGGTTTTGACGGCTGGCATCGCCATTTTCCAGCAGAAGTGGCATACGGTTCGTAACCCTTTATACTGTCCTCTTTTGTATGGATTAAGCGACAGCAACCATGTTGATGATTACCTCTTTTGCTAACCCCCGCGTGGCGCAGGCTTTTGTTGATTACATGGCGACGCAGGGCGTTATCCTGACCATTCAACAACATCAGCAAAGCGATGTCTGGCTGGCGGACGAAACGCAGGCCGACCGCGTCCATGCGGAGCTGGCGCGTTTTATGGAGAACCCTGGCGATCCGCGCTATCTCGCCGCCAGTTGGCAATCCGGACATACCGGCAGCGGGCTGCATTACCGTCGTTTCCCGTTCCTTGCCACATTGCGTGAGCGTGCAGGTCCGGTCACCTGGGTGATTATGGCCGCCTGTATTCTGGTGTTTATCGTCATGAATGTCGTTGGTGACCAGACTGTGATGATGTGGCTGGCCTGGCCGTTTGATCCGTCATTACAGTTTGATGTCTGGCGCTACTTCACTCACGCCTTCATGCACTTTTCACTGATGCACATCCTCTTCAACCTGCTCTGGTGGTGGTATCTTGGCGGTGCGGTTGAAAAACGTTTAGGCAGCGGCAAACTGATTGTGATTACCGTCATCAGCGCCCTGCTGAGTGGCTACGTGCAGCACAAGTTTAGCGGCCCGTGGTTTGGCGGGCTTTCCGGTGTCGTCTATGCGCTGATGGGTTACGTCTGGCTGCGTGGCGAGCGCGATCCGCAAAGCGGAATCTATCTGCAGCGCGGGTTGATTATTTTTGCGCTGATTTGGATCGTCGCCGGATGGTTTGATTTGTTTGGGATGTCGATGGCCAATGGCGCACATATCGCCGGGCTGGCAGTTGGGTTGGCAATGGCGTTCGCGGATACGTTAAATGCGCGAAAACGAACATAGTTCCAGGGAATAACAATGAAACAAACACAACGACATGATGCAATCATTGAGCTGGTAAAAAAACAGGGATACGTCAGTACTGAAGAGCTGGTGGAGCATTTCTCCGTCAGCCCACAAACGATTCGCCGGGATCTCAATGACCTGGCCGATCAAAACATGATTCTGCGTCATCACGGTGGCGCGGCGCTACCGTCCAGTTCAGTCAACACACCGTGGCACGATCGTAAAGCCACGCAGACGGCGGAAAAAGAGCGCATTGCGCGCAAAGTTGCCACGCAGATCCCTAACGGTTCAACGCTGTTTATTGATATCGGGACCACGCCCGAGGCCGTGGCGTACGCGCTGCTCGACCACAGCAATTTACGTATTGTGACCAACAACCTCAACGTAGCTAACACGTTGATGGTAAAAGAGGATTTCCGCATTATTCTCGCGGGTGGCGAACTTCGCAGCCGTGACGGCGGTATCATTGGCGAAGCGACGCTCGACTTTATTTCTCAGTTCCGCCTGGACTTCGGCATTCTGGGGATCAGCGGCATCGACAGTGACGGCTCGCTGTTGGAGTTTGACTATCACGAGGTGCGTACCAAGCGCGCAATAATTGAGAATTCCCGCCACGTCATACTGGTGACGGATCATTCGAAGTTTGGCCGTAATGCGATGGTGAATATGGGCAGTATCAGTCTGGTGGATGCGGTATATACCGACGCTCTGCCGCCAGCAGGGGTAATGCAGGTGATCACCGATAACCATATTCAACTGGAACTGTGTTAAACGTACTGCTTGCCCCCGGCGTGCCGGAGACATGCAGACGACAGGCTCACAGACGTTCAACAATCACAGCGATCCCCTGACCACCGCCGATGCACAGCGTTGCCAGCCCGGTGGTTTTATTGCGCTGCTGCAACGCGTGAACCAGCGTTACCAGAATTCGTGCGCCGCTTGCGCCAATTGGATGCCCCAGCGCGATCGCTCCGCCATTGACGTTCACTTTCTCTTCCGGGAAGTTGAGCTCACGAGCAACCGCCAGATACTGTGCGGCAAAGGCTTCGTTGGCTTCGATTAAATCCAGATCGCTGACGGTCATTTTGGCTTTTTCCAACGCCCGTTTTGTCGCCGGGATCGGCCCAAGTCCCATCATACTGGCATCCACCCCAGCCGAAGCCCAGCTCTTCAGGCGTGCCAACGGCGTAATCCCACGCGCACGCGCAGCGCGTTCTGACATCAGGACCAGCGTTGCTGCCGCATCATTGATACCGGAGGCATTGCCTGCAGTTACTGTCCCCGTACTTTCAAAGGCCGGGCGCAGTTTCGCCAGCGAACTGGCATCGGTCTGTGGACGTGGAAACTCATCGGTATCAAACAGACAGACCTCATTTTTACGCTTCAGGGCCACCGGTACGATTTCCTGTCTGAAATAACCGGCGTTAATCGCGGCTATCGCTTTTTGCTGCGATGCCAGCGCCACGTGGTCCTGCTCTTCACGGCTTAAATGATAGCGTTTAGCAATGTTTTCTGCCGTGACCCCCATGTGGTAATCATTGAAGGCGCACCAGAGACCGTCGTGGATCATCACGTCTGTCAGCTCACCGTTGCCCATCCGGTATCCCTGGCGCGCGCGGGCCAGCAGGTAGGGGGCGGCGCTCATGTTTTCCATCCCGCCAACAATACAGGTCTGATTATCACCACTCAGAATGGACTGCGCCCCCAGCACAACGGTTTTCAGGCCGGAACCGCAGACTTTATTAATCGTGAATGACGGAACGCTCTCCGCCAGGCCCGCGTGATGCGTCACCTGGTGTGCCGGGTTTTGCCCTAATCCGGCCTGCAACACGTTGCCGAGGATCACTTCGTTAATGTTGATGTCTGACGGAAGGTCCAGCAGGTTTGCCCGAACACAGGTCGCGCCCAGCATTGCCGCCGGGACGTCAGCCAGGCTGCCAGCAAATTTACCGATAGGGGTGCGTTTCGCACTCACAATCACAATAGAGTCGTTCATGCCAGAGTCCCCGCGGGCTGCAATGTTTTCAGGTGTGCACAAAGATGGAAGTTCGCTTCCGTGCGCGCACGAAGTTCATCAAGCGTGATGGTGTCGCTGATTTCATCGAGGATCATTTCGCCGTTCACAAAACTAAATACGGCGAGTTCGGTGATGACTTTGCTGACCTTGCCGACCGCCGTTAAGGGGTAACTGCACTGATGCAACAGCTTCGGTTCACCATTTTTTGCGCAGTGTTCCATCGCAATAATGACTTTTTTCGCTCCTGCCACGAGGTCCATCGCCCCACCCATACCGGGCACCATTTTGCCAGGAACCATCCAGTTGGCGAGGTTCCCGCGTTCATCGACCTGCAAACCGCCGAGCACGCAGACATCAACATGTCCCCCGCGAATAAGGGCGAAAGAGAAGCAACTGTCGAACATCGCCGCACCAGGGATCATGCCGCAAGGCTGACCGCCTGCATTGACAAGGCTGGCATTCACCTCGTCCAGTGGGCCGAGGCCAAGAAAACCATTTTCTGACTGCAACGTGACCTGAATATCCTCGGCCAGGTAGTTCGCGACCTGCGTTGGCAGGCCAATGCCCAGATTGACGACGTCGCCATCGTGTAATTCCTGCGCCACGCGGCGGGCAATACGTTCTTTTGCATTCATCACTGGGCCTCCACGAACAGATAATCCACCAGAGCACCGGGGGTGATGACGTGCACGGGAGGAATGCTTCCCAACGCGCCGATTTCCCGGATTTCGGCCACAACCACATCGGCGGCCAGCGCCATTACCGGGTTGAAGTTTCGGGCGGTCAGGTCATAGGTGAGATTGCCAGCCTCATCGGCATGACTGGCGAGAAGAATGGCGAGGTCGGCACGCAGAGGTTGTTCCAGCAGCCATTTCTCACCGTTGACCAGTAGCGTTTGTTTATTTTCTTCCACCACCGTGCCCAGCCCCGTTTGCGTAAGGAATCCCCCCAGCCCGGCGCCGCCAGCGCGGATCTGCTCGGCGAGCGTCCCTTGCGGCACTAACTGAACATCGAGCTCTCCGGAAATCATCTTCTTACCGGTTTCCGGGTTGGTACCAATATGAGAGGCGATCACTTTTTTGACCTGGCCATTAGAAATCAGCGGACCAATGCCTTTATCGACAAAAGCGGTGTCATTGCCGATGAGCGTCAACGCTTTCACACCGGAGCGCATAATCTCTGTTACCAGATATTCCGGCGTCCCGACGCCCATAAAGCCGCCAAACATAATGCTCATGCCGTCATGTAATAGTTCGCGGAATTTATCCGCCGTTATTCTTTTTTTTTGCATAATGGTGTACTTGCTGTTTTGAGGACAAGGATCCCCAGGCGGAGTAATGAAACTCTGCCGAAGATGGAGGATCCTCGTGTCCGAAAAGAATTAAATGGGCATATCCAGCAACGCGGAGCTTAGCCCTTTGCCGTGCATATCCAGCGCCAGCGAGCGAGTAACGCCACCTCCCAGCGCTTTATACATCACGAAATTCAGTGCGCCGAGTTCCGGTAATTCATAGCGAATCACCTCGCCCTGTACAATATCGCCAAACCAGGCTTTGACTCTTTCGGCGGTGACCTGTTCTGCCAGCGTGGAATAATCTTCCGGACGCCAGGCAATTAAGGAAATATTGGAAATATTTCCTTTATCTCCGGTACGGGAATGCGCTATTTCACGTAATTTCATTATTTATTCTCCAGTACGGTAACATGGTGTTGAACGCATTGACGCGGAATAAGGGTGGAGTCCATGGCCAGTATTTCTTTTACCGATTTCATGACACCACCACCGCCCGCAGGGCCGTTGGTATAAAGTGTTTCCACTTCGTTGCCGACGGTAACCGCCTGCGCACGAGTGGCGCAGCGGGCAGCAACACGAGCGCGAACTTCATAGGGCTCGCTGTGCTGACCGCGCGTTTCACCATGCAGCGCATTGACACCAATGAGGTCGTAACGTGTTTCCTGCGCGTTAAAGTGACAAATCGCGAAGCGCTCACGCACGATGTCGAGAGCGAGACGTCCACGATTTACCGCACCCGGACCGGCGTAGGAGATTTCGCCTTCACCGATAAAACCGTCCTGATAACCGACAGAAACCTTCAGCGTTTCGGTACGTGGTGCACCCGTCGCACCGGTAATCCGCACCTCATCCGGGCCGCATTGGCTAAAACGCACATGGCTGAAGTCAGCAACAACGTCAGGGGTGAGATAACAATCCGGCCGGTGGATCTCGTACAGTAGCTGCTCTTTGCAGGTGTCTTCAGTAATCAGTCCGCCAGAGCCGGCCACTTTGGTTATGGTGGCGTTGCCATCTTCACTGACCTCAGCCAGTGGGAAACCGAGGTGTGCCAGATGAGGAACATCCTTCACCCCCGGATCGGCGTAATATCCGCCGGTGATTTGCCCGGCGCACTCCAGAAGATGACCGATACAGGTCCCCATGCCCAGGTAATGCCAGTCATCAGCGGCCCAGTTGAACTCATGCATCATCGGTGCAAGAAAAAGCGACGGGTCGGCGACGCGTCCGGCAATCACCACATCTGCATCGGACTCAAGTGCTTCCAGTAACCCCGTCGCGCCTAAATACGCGTTTGCGGAAAGTAAGGTTTTTTCAAAGCGAGAAACGGGAACACCGGCTTCGTCCAGCGTCAGGTCCATCGACTGTATGAGCGACAACACGTCATCACCCGTGACTACAGCGACTTTAAGGCCATGCAAACCCAGTTCCTGGGCAATTTTCAGTACCGCTTTTCCAGCGGCGAGCGGGTTGGCGGAACCCATGTTAGAGATGATTCGCACACTTTTGGCGTGACAGGTCGGTAACACCGCGCGCATCCGCGCTTCGAGCAGTTCGTTATAGCCTTTGTTCGGATCCTGCTGCTTCTGTTTTTGTCCAATGGCGATGGTGCGTTCTGCCAGACATTCAAACACCAGGTAATCCAGTTGCCCTTTTTCGGCCAGTTCAACCGCAGGCTCAATACGGTCGCCTGCGTAGCCTGCTCCGGAACCAATTCGAATGGTTTTCATTTTATTTCCTTAATTCTTAACAAGAAATGTGCTATTAAATCGGGAAGACGCCGGTGAGGGCGGCGGCAAAGGTCATAATGACGCTGGCTGCCCACAGGACCGGGATGGAGAATTTTTGGTGATCCGCGAGGTCGACACCGGCAAGACTGACCAACAGGAAGGTCGCGGGAGTCAGTGGACTGACCGGGAAGCCGGTGGTCATCTGACCGAGCACCGATGCCTGAGCAACCTGAATGGCAGGGATACCCATAATGTCCACGGTATGCGCGACGACAGGCATAATGCCGAAGTAGTAAGAGTCTGGATCGAAAATCAACGACAACGGCATCGAGATCAGGCCGACGATGAACGGAATATGGGATGCCAGTGCCGCAGGCATAAACTCAACCGCCGCATGAGACATGGCTTTCAGCATGCCTGCACCGCCCATGATCCCGGTAAATGCTCCCGCCGCGAACAGGATACTGGCCATCATCAGCGCCGCTTTTGCGTGGGCGTTGATCCGTTCTTTCTGCATTTCAACATTTGGATAGTTGATCATCAACGCCAGCGTCAGGGCGATCATGAAGGCAACGGTGGGGGAGATGCGGGTGAACACCATTGTGCCGATCACGGCAATAACCAGTGCGATATTTACCCAGAAAAGATGTGGGCGACGCAGGACTTTTTCCTGCTCGGTCAGTTCCTTATGATGCGAAAAATCACCTGCGGCCGCAGCAAAGTGGGCTGCGCCAAGGCGTTTCTCTTCACGTTTACCCCAGTACCAGCCCATGATGACCATAAAGGTCAGGCCCGCGAGCTGTGCTGGAATTAACGGAATAAAGAGATCATGGGTGGTGACGTTCAATGCGGCCGAGGCGCGAATCATCGGCCCGGTCCAGGGTAAAAAGTTGACCCCGGCGCTGAGCGCAACAATACCAAGTAAGATCCGTTTGTCCATACCGAGGCGATTGAACAGCGGCAGCATGGTGGGGACAGTGATTAAGAAGGTCACCGCGCCATTACCGTCAAGGTGGGCGATGAGTGCCAGAAGGCCCGTGCCGATGATGATTTTAACCGGGTTGGTCCCTACGAATCGCAATATACCGCGTACGATAGGGTCAAACATCCCGGCATCCGTCACAACGCCAAAAAAAGCGATCGCAAAGACGAACATCGCCGCCATCGGGGCCAGTTTTGTGATGCCTTCGACCACATATTTTGCGGTATCTGTTCCGCAACCTGCAGCCAGCGCGCCAATCACCGGAATAACGATCAGGGCAACCAGAGGTGACATCCTTTTGGACATGATAAAAAATAATAAGGTGGCTATAGTAAGCACACCTATTAGCGCCAGCATGAGTTTCTCCTTAATATTTTTATAAACTTATATGCTTCGAAAGTATAAAAGTAAATACAATGTTAATTGTGTGCAGAGGGATATATGTTTGATCAGTGCATTAGTTTTTATCACAGAGCGCCGGATGGTACTAATTTGTAAATCCAATGAAGTCATTCATTGTAAGGGTTAATGCGACTATTTGAGATAAAAATAACGCTATAGCTAATTTGTTTAAATATAGAAATTACTTAATAAACATAGGGTTGTTCTGTGTGTTGGGTATATTCAGCTTAAATAACTTTAGTGGCGACAGAGCAGTGCGTAGAAATTAAAATGCGGTTATTGTGGGGTGGGTCATAAAAAGAAATTAACTGCCTTTTATTCATTTTGAAAACCGATAAGATAATTAATGATTTCGATGGCAGGAGCAGGAAATGAATCTTTCGATTAAACAACTCAGGGCATTTTTAATATTAAGCGAGGCTGATAGTTTTACTCAGGCGGCCCGGCGGTTTAATCTATCTCAGCCCGCGTTTAGTACCCTGATTGCATCACTGGAAGAGGAGATTGGCTATCGGCTATTCGACAGGGATACGCGACGCGTGTTGCTGAATGCAGATGGCATTCATTTTCTCGATCTGGCACGCAAGATAGTGCAGAGCCATGATGATGCCGTGGGCGAAATCAAAGACCGGGTAGCAGGTAATAATAACGATATCACCCTCGCGGTGTTACCTTCGCTGGCGGTGGAATGGCTACCTGAAATACTGGTGAAATACAGTAAGAGGGTGCCGCAAAGTAATGTGAAACTGATCGACACCCAGTGGGATCGCTGTCTGAAGGCATTACTTGATGGTCAGGCGGATATGGCATTAACCGCCGGGCAACCCTCGTTGACCACGTTTGATTCAACGTTATTGTTCTCGGATAAATTTTATCTGCTCTGTCATCGCGAACATCCACTGGCACAACAATCTTCGGTATCGCTCAGTCAGGTTTGTGATTATCCCTTTATTGGTTTCAGCGTCGGCACCAGCATTCGGCAGTACACCGATAAGCTCTGCGAAAATCTGGCCATGAGCTTTAATTATCAACTGGAAGTGCGCCAGCTCACCACGATGATGGGCCTGATTGCCGCCAACTACGGGATCAGCATTACGACCGGATTAACGCTGTTCCAGTTCAACCATAAAGATATCGTGATTTTACCGTTTGAAGATTTGGCGCTGGAGCGGGCAATCTATCTGGTGACGCCGAAGGGGCGACATCTCGCGCCTGGCGTCGCGTCGTTTGCGGAATTCATTACCTGCCAGGCGCACCAGTTCGCGTCAGAACATATGTGATGTTTACTCCCGCGAAAGACCGGCGTGCTACACCCCATAACCCATCATTTTCAGCAGCCGCTGCGCGTGTTGTACCGCATCCTGACGGTGCGCCACGCCAAGTTTCTGATACAGATTACGGATATGCGTCTTGATGGTGGTCGCCGCCACCGCCAGTTCACCCGCGATCTGCTCGTTGCTGTAGCCGGAGTAAATCAGCCCCAGCACCTGCCACTCGCGCTGCGTCAGCGGACTGGTGCGGATAAGCTCTGGTACTTCCGGGTGGTTCAGCAGGCGTTCAACAAAGCCTTCGTCAAAGTGGGCGTACTTGTGGCGGTGATGCTGGTTGATCTCACGCAGAATGCGCTGAGCGCGGTGTTGGTCCAGTTCCGGCAGCGTATTCAGTTGAATAAGCTGGCGTAGTTGTTGCGCCATCGGCTCGCCTTCAATCACAAAGTGACTGATGAATCCGGTGCGATTGGCTAATTGCAGGGCATCAAGCAGCACGCGCTGCGCGTCATTTTTGCGCCCGGCCTGCCAGTAAAGTTGGTTGAGCAGCAGCAGGTTACGGTTAAGGTCGCTCATCAGGCGCAGGCTGCGCGCATTTTCATTCAGCTCTTCGAGTACGATTTCAGCGGGTTCAAATTCGCCGAGCAGAATTTGCGCTCTGGCGATATTACGCCACTGGCCTTGCAGGAAGTGGTTATTGGCAAACTCCGGTTTCGGCGTCTGGCGCAGCCAGTTGGCGGCCGACTTTTTATCGCCGACCATTTGCCAGTAGATCACCCGAACTTTATCGGCGTTTGAGATCCAGTCGCTATGGTAGTGACCGTTGCCCAGCAGATTCTCCAGGCGGTTGAGATGGCTGCGGGCATTGTCCAGATCGCCACGGGCCAGCGAGCACTGCACCAGCAGCGCCAGACACTGTAATTGTTGCTGTGGCTGAAAGGCGGAGAGGACTTCGATACCGCTACGCGCTGAGGCTTCCGCTTCATCCAGTCGCGCCCACGCCCACAGCAGTTGGGCACGAATGCGCACCAGAAATTCGTGCATGGGCAACTGTTCCAGATGCTGATCTTTAATTAACTGGAATGCTTTCTCCTGAGTTTCCCAGGCGGCCTGCAAAAAGCCCTGAGCAAAGAGAATTTCACTTTGCTGGATCAAACTCCAGAGCGCGTAGTGCCAGACATCATGATGACGCGCCATCTGTTCGGTCTGCTGCATCAGCGTTAAGGAGCGAGAGAGATCGCCCTTACAGTGCAGCACTTCGCCGTGCACCGAGGTGGCAACAATGCGGCTGTAATACAAGGCGATAGGTAGCTCGTCCAGTGCCAGTTTCGCCAGCCGTTCAGCCTCATCGGGATTGCCGTCGTTGATAGCCACCTGAGCGCGGAGCGCGTTAAACTCGGCATGCAGCGTGCTGTCCATCACACCCTGAATCTCTTGTTCGGCACGGGCCAGCAGGGTGTTTACTTCGCTGTAGCGATGCTGGCTTTGCATCAGCCAGGCCTGTAACAGCACCAGACGCGGGTTTTCCAGCAGGCTTTCCCACGGCAGCGCTTTTAGTGACTCTTCCAGTAGCGCCAGTTCGCTGTGGTTAAACAATCCCCACGCGTGGTTAAGCAAAATATCGCGCAGCATATGTGCATCGCCGGCCGCCAGCGCATGGTGGATGGCTTCGCTGGGGAAACCCTGCGCCATCCAGCTTTCCGCGGCGGCGCGGTGGATATCGGGTAACTCGGTCGCCAGTTCCCACTGGCAGCGCTGGCGCAGGAAACTGCCAAACAGCGGGTGATAACTGAACCATTCGCCGGAGTCATCCATCCGTTGCAGGAACAGTCCCTGGCGCTCGATCTCTTCCAGTCGCATCTGACCGTTTTCTTCACCGGTTACACGTACGATCAGCGCATCGTTCATTGATCGTAAGACTGCACTTTTCAGCAGGAAAAGGCGGGTGCTGACATCGACGCTGTCCAGCACCTCATCGACCAGATAATCCGAGAGATGGCTGGCGTTAATTCCCGCCAGACGGCGAGCCGACTGATGCGCAGAGTGGTTGTTCTGCCGCGCAGAGAGGGCGATGAGCTGTAATGCGGTTGCCCAGCCTGCCACATCGTCACACATCCGGCTGCTTTCGGCGGCTTCGATGGGGGAAGTTAAACGACGGTCAAAAAACTGTTTTGCTTCCTGATGATTAAAGGCCAGTTGCTGACTGCCTATCTCCAGAAGCTGGTCGCGCACGCGCAGATTGGCAATTCCGAGCTGCGGTAAATTACGCGACAGCACTACCAGCGTGAGATTTTCAGGCTGATGACGAAGGAAAAAGCGCATGGACTCATGAATCACCGGATTGGTGATCAGATGGTAATCGTCGATGACCAGATACAGCGGGCGATGCCACTCCGCCAGCTCAATAAAGAGCTGTGCAAAAAGTGAGGTCAGACTGACATACTGCCGTTTTTGCACCATCACTTCGCTGGTGGCGCAATGACCGTTGGTGGCCTGCTGTACCGCGGCAATCAGATAGCTGGCAAAACGCTCCTGCTGGTTGTCGCCCTCATCCAGTGAGTACCAGCCGAGTTCACTTTTCCCGGCGGCCCATTGCGAAATGAGCGTGGTTTTCCCATAACCAGCAGGACTTGTGATCAGGACCAGCCTGAAATTGTTCGCGCCGGAAAGTTTAGCCAACAGGCGCTCACGGACCACTGTATGGTCGAGACGAACCGGACGACTTAGTTTAGACGGAATCAACATAGTTAGCACTTCACTGTGGAAAATGGGGGATGGCGATTTTTTTTGCGCTTCGTAATTAATAGATATAAGGTCGGCCAGATTAGGAATTTTTGCAAGGTATGTCCGGTAATGAACCCCCTTAATTTGCACTACATCACAAATTTATCTGGAGCATAGCCTGAGCTGGTATGGGCTGGCAGATGGGATGCCCGGATATTTACTTTTGCTGAAGAATCATGACAGTTTGTATAGGCTTACGACTCTGTCAGTGACAGACGAAATTGTAACTTACCGTGATAAATTATTAACCGAAAAAGGTCATCAGAGGTAAGGATGTTATCGATATAAAAAAGTAATGTCGTTCTCACTATTAGTGGCAATCTCTTTGAATGCGACTACCAGAAACTACGATTATCAACAATAGTTTCGCAAAGTTTGATATCGATGACATGATAATCATGAAGGCTATCCTGCGGGCAGGAGTGGTAGGAAAGTGCCAGCAATAGAAAGGGTACAATACAGTTTGCAATGAAACCGATAATAAAGAATAAGATGATAGCGGCGAGAACCCATCCTTCAAAAGGATCAGGAAGTGCTTTGTATTGCAAATCATCACTGAATAAAACACGAACCATAGCAACCACAACATACATGACCAGAGGTATAGCTCCTATAAGTGCGCAAGTTTGATTATAAGAAATAACGTCTCCCATCCTCATTAAGGATAAAAAATCCGTCATAACCAGTCCAAATAATAAGAAATCCAAAAAGCCAAAGCAAAACATGATAAAAAAAATAATTATGATTTGGAGTCGTAATTTTCGCATGCCTGTTTGCCTGTACATAAATGAGAGTTAAAAAATACTACGATTATCAACAAGGGTTTCGCAAAGTTTGATATCGATGACATGATAATCATGAAGACTATCCTGCGAGCAGTAGTGGTATGGCGAGACCAGAAATAAAAACAGGACAATAAAGTTTGCAATAAAGCCGATAGCAAAAAGGATCGCACCAGTGCCTAGCACCCATCCTTCAAAAGGATCAGGAAGGGCTTTGTATTGCAAATCATTGCTGAATAAAACCCGTACCATAGCAAAGGTTGTATACAACATTAACGGTATTCCACTTATCAGTAAGCACGTATGGTGATAAGTGATTACATCACCCATTCTTATCAATGATAAAAAATCAGTCATAACAAAACCAAATATTTGTAAATCAAGAATGCCAAGGAGAAAGATAATCAGCAAAAAATACATTAGACGCATAAATAATTTTTTCATAAATCCTCTTTAAAATGAGCGATTAAAAAAAACTACGATTATCAACAAGGGTTTCGCAAAGTTTGATATCGATGACATGATAATCATGAAGGCTATCCTGCGGGCAGGAGTGGTAGGACGATACCAGAAATAAAAACAGGACAATAAAGTTTGCAATAAAGCCGATAGCAAAAAAGAGCGCGCCAGTGCCCAGCACCCAGACTTCAAAAGGATCAGGAAGGGCTTTGTATTGCAAATCATTGCTGAATAAAACCCGTACCATAGCAAAGGTTGTATATAACATCATCGGTATTCCACTTATCAGTATGCACGTATGGTGATAAGTGATTACGTCACCCCTTCTTATCAAAGATAAGAAATCGGTCATAACATTACCAAATATTAATGCATAAAGCATGCTAAGGAGTAAGGTAATTAATAAAAGGCACATTAACCGCTTAAATAATTTTTTCATAAGACCTCCTTAATATGAGTCAAAGTAGGGAGAGTCGAATCCATAATCGTAATTTTTATGATGATGTATATAATCACGAAGCTTTTCTTTTAACGCATTTGATAGCCCTGTTTTTTCATCAATTATATTTAGTTCATAATTAAGATATATTCCTGCCAAAACAATAATGCCGATAGTAACAATTACGGGGGCACTAAACATAGTTGCCAGGCCCGCGACCACCCCAATCACAACCCCCGATACTACCGCTTTAGCCATATCCATTGAAATATCGACCAGAAAATCGACCATCTGATAATCTGATTTAAAAATCAGTTCGATGGCTCGCCAGGCCAGCGAAAAATAGAGGCAATATCTGACACCACTCCTGATACTGTTGTAAAGCCCACGTTTACCGATGGCCATTTCCAGTATTTGCGGATGCCTGGCACCGTAGCGGGTCCCGTTAAGAATACGGCGTAACGCAGGGTATCCCGTAATTTTTATATAGGCTTTGCCGCCCACGTTGTACTCGATCGCTTTTATTTTTAAAACAGTAAAGTTAAAAACCAATTCGTTAGCCGGGTTGTAATACGTTGTGAGCTTAGACAGACTGCGAAAGGCATCCAGTCCGTCTTTTATATTACCCGGTCCCGCGCGATACGAGAAAAATTGGTCAATTCCTCCCATTAAGTCATCCACGACTTGCTGTGCTTCTTTTATTGTCAACAGGAGGATGTGGTGGTGTTGAGTGATGAATGATCCATCCATAAAAGCCATATCGCGCTGCACAGGGTTCATTGAACTCCAGTGGATGTCAGCTGAGCCGCGCAGCGGATCGTCATCGGGATGACGTGAGGTGTTCTCGTACAACGAAGAAGATGGACGATGACGCATGCTATTTCCTTATATACGTGTTTCAGACTCAGAAGAGCCGGTCGCTCCAAAAGCTAAAGGCGCTGGTGCTCGCCATACAATGTTCCCAACTAATGGACTCATATGTAAAACAAACACGTTCCTGTGCTTCGTTACTATTTTCAATAATATTATGTGGTACAATTATTTTGATGTTAGAAATATGAGCTTTGAATAGTTTAATTTTATAGTAGATCTCCTGTTGACCTCCTGGATTAACGCGATACAGGTCGAGTTCACATTCAAGCGTTTCGTTATCGTTGATGGCTTTGCTGAGTAACGGCGAAGAACGGTCTACGGGCTTAATTATTTGCAATTCATGATGGCAAACATTTTGTTGCCGCGATGTTTCGTGTTCAAGTGCGTAAATCATTATCTGATCAATATGACGGGTTTGAGATTTATTACCTATTGAACTCCGGGAGCCGCACTGCGCTGATATATCTCCCTGAATCTCTCCTGTCAGCGTGAGCCAGGATAAATGGGACATATTATTTCCTTTTAATTTATTAGTGGTGATAATATATTAAAATGCAATAAATTTAGTGTGCGCTTGTATTATTGTCATTTCAACTGGTTTTGTTTTTATATGGACCTGAAACCAGGGGGGCTTCATACCCGCGTTATATCGTTTCATCCCTGATTTTGTGATTAGGGTCAGGCAAAATATAAAAATGGATTAAAATAAGAGTATGACTGTGATCTGAACAGTCGGGTGCGGTACGCGAAAGTGGCATCGATCACACTTTTACGCTCATCCCCACTACTCCTCCCCGCCTAATCAAGTGTGGGATGAGGAAGGTCAACATTGAGCCTGGCAAACTAGCGATAACGTTGTTTTTTACCAAAGGACCCGGAATTCCTATGTCACAGCCTACCTTCAATCAAGAGCAATTTCAGGCAGCCCTGACACGTCAGTGGCAGCGTTTCGGTTTACTGTCAGCTCACGAGATGACGTCGCGCCAATGGTGGCACGCCGTGAGCGGCGCGCTGGCGGAACTTCTCAGTGCCCAACCTGTGGCGAAACCGGCGAAAAACCAGCGCCACGTGAACTACATCTCGATGGAGTTCCTGATTGGTCGTCTGACGGGGAATAACCTGCTTAACCTGGGCTGGTATCAGGCGGTGAGCGATGCGCTGAAAGCGCACGACGTTAATCTGACGGACCTGCTGGAAGAAGAGATCGACCCGGCGCTGGGTAACGGCGGGCTGGGCCGCCTCGCGGCATGCTTCCTGGACTCGATGGCGACCGTCGGCCAGTCTGCTACCGGCTATGGTCTGAATTACCAGTACGGTCTGTTCCGTCAGTCCTTTGCCGATGGTCAGCAAATGGAAGCGCCGGATGACTGGCATCGCGGCAGCTACCCGTGGTTCCGTCATAATGAGCAGCTTGATGTGCAGGTGGGTATTGGCGGTAAGGTGGCAAAGGATGGCCGCTGGGAACCCGGTTTTGTGATTACCGGGCAGGCGTGGGATCTGCCAGTGCTGGGCTACCGTAACGGCGTGGCGCAACCGCTGCGTCTTTGGCAGGCCACTCACGCTCATCCGTTTAACCTGACCAAATTTAATGACGGTGATTTCCTGCGTGCAGAACAGCAGGGGATCGACGCCGAAAAACTGACCAAAGTGCTTTACCCGAACGACAACCACACGGCGGGTAAGAAGCTGCGTCTGATGCAGCAATACTTCCAGTGTGCCTGTTCGGTGGCTGATATTCTGCGTCGCCATCATCTGGCGGGCCGCAAACTGCATGAGCTGGCGGATTACGAAGTCATTCAACTGAACGATACCCATCCGACCATTGCGATTCCGGAACTGTTGCGCGTGCTGCTTGACGAGCATCAAATGAGCTGGGATGACGCCTGGGCCATCACCAGCAAAACCTTCGCTTATACCAACCATACCCTGATGCCAGAAGCGCTGGAGTGCTGGGATGAGAAGCTGGTGAAAGCGCTGCTGCCGCGTCATATGCAGATCATCAAAGAGATTAACGATCGCTTTAAGAAGCTGGTCGATAAAACCTGGCCTGGCGACAAGCAGGTTTGGGCAAAGCTGGCGGTGGTTCACGACAAGCAGGTGCGCATGGCGAACATGTGCGTCGTCAGCGGCTTTGCGGTCAATGGTGTGGCGGCGCTGCACTCCGATCTGGTGGTGAAGGACCTGTTCCCGGAATATCACCAACTGTGGCCGAACAAGTTCCATAACGTGACCAACGGCATCACGCCGCGTCGCTGGATCAAACAGTGCAACCCGGAGCTGGCTGCGCTGTTTGATAAAACGCTGAAAAAAGAGTGGGCGAACGATCTCGATCAGTTGATAAACCTTGAGAAGTACGCCGACGATGCCAAATTCCGCAAGACCTGGCGTGATATCAAGCAGGCGAATAAAGTGCGTCTGGCTGAATTTGTGAAGGTCCGTACCGGGATTGAAATTAACCCGCAGGCGATTTTCGATATTCAGATTAAGCGTTTGCACGAATACAAACGTCAGCACCTGAACCTGCTGCATATTCTGGCGTTGTATAAAGAGATTCGCGAGAACCCGCAGGCCGATCGCGTACCGCGCGTCTTCCTGTTCGGCGCGAAGGCGGCACCGGGTTACTACCTGGCGAAAAACATCATTTTTGCCATCAATAAGGTGGCGGAAACCATTAATAATGACCCGAACGTCGGCGATAAGCTGAAAGTCGTGTTCCTGCCGGATTACTGCGTGTCGGCGGCAGAAATGCTGATCCCGGCGGCAGATATCTCTGAGCAGATCTCCACGGCGGGGAAAGAAGCTTCCGGTACGGGCAACATGAAGCTGGCGCTCAACGGCGCACTGACGGTCGGCACCCTGGATGGCGCGAACGTGGAAATTGCCGAGAAAGTTGGTGACGAGAATATCTTTATCTTTGGTCATACCGTGGAACAGGTGAAGACGCTGAAAGCCAAAGGCTACGATCCGCTGAAATGGCGTAAGAAAGATAAAGTGCTCGATGCCGTGCTGAAGGAACTGGAAAGCGGAAAGTTCAGCGCCGGCGATAAGCATGCCTTTGATCAGATGCTGCATAGTCTCGGCAAGCAAGGGGGCGACCCCTATCTGGTGATGGCGGACTTTGCGGCCTACGTTGAGGCGCAGAAACAGGTGGATGTGTTGTATCGTGACCAGGAGGCCTGGACGCGTGCGGCGATCCTGAACTCCGCACGCTGCGGTATGTTCAGCTCGGATCGCTCCATTTGCGATTATCAGACCCGAATCTGGCAGGCAAAACGCTAAGGAAGCGCGATGGTGAGCAAACGTCTTGATAATGCCGCGCTGGCGGCGGGGATCAGTCCCAATTACATCAATGCCCACGGTAAGCCGCAGTCAATTGGTGCCGAAACCAAGCGACGTTTGTTGGACGCGATGCACCGCACCACCGCCGCCACTCCGGTGGCGGTGACGCCAGTGCCAAATGTCATGGTCTATACCGCAGGCAAAAAAATGCCACTGGCGGTAGAAGGCAGCGGAGAATTCAACTGGCTGTTGACTACCGAAGAGGGAGAGCAATTTAAGGGGCACGTCACCGGCGGAAAATCTTTTAACCTGC
This sequence comes from Citrobacter sp. ANG330, assembly GCF_047467925.1. Lineage (NCBI taxonomy): Bacteria > Pseudomonadati > Pseudomonadota > Gammaproteobacteria > Enterobacterales > Enterobacteriaceae > Citrobacter > Citrobacter sp. ANG330. The sequence continues at coordinate 93,195 of NZ_JASJUI010000010.1, forward strand.
CGACAAAGCTGCCGCTGGGCTATCACACGTTGACCCTGACGCAGGGCGAACAGCGACATTACTGCCGCGTCATCGTGGCGCCAAAACGCTGCTACGAGCCGCAGGCGCTGCTGACCGGGCAGAAACTCTGGGGTGCCTGCGTACAGCTCTATACGCTGCGCTCAGAGCATAACTGGGGAATCGGTGATTTCGGCGATCTCCGGTCAATGCTGGTGGATATTGCAAAACGGGGAGGCGCATTTATCGGTCTTAACCCGATCCATGCGCTCTATCCGGCAAACCCGGAGAGCGCCAGCCCGTACAGCCCTTCTTCACGTCGCTGGCTGAACGTCATTTATATTGACGTAAATGCTGTCGATGATTTTCGCCTGAGTCAAGAAGCACAGGCCTGGTGGCAGATGCCCGATACGCAGAAAATACTGCAACAAGCGCGGGATGCTCAATGGGTGGATTACTCGGCGGTAACCACGCTGAAGATGACAGCGCTGCGCATGGCGTGGAAAGGGTTTGCCGCGCGCGATGATGAGCAGATGACGGCATTCCGGGCGTTCGTGGCTCAGGAAGGCGACAGCCTGTACTGGCAGGCGGCGTTTGATGCGCTGCATGCCTGGCAGGTGAAAGAGGATGAACTGCGCTGGGGATGGCCGGCCTGGCCGGAAGCGTACCAGTCTGTTGATTCGCCGGAGGTGGAAAAATTCTGTCACGAACATCGTGATGAAGTGGATTTTTATCTCTGGTTACAGTGGCTGGCGTACACCCAGTTTGCCGCCTGCTGGGAAACCAGTCAGGGTTTTAACATGCCGATTGGCCTGTATCGCGATCTGGCGGTAGGCGTGGCGGAAGGCGGTGCGGAAACCTGGTGTGACCGCGAGCTGTATTGCCTGAAAGCTTCCGTCGGCGCACCGCCGGATATCCTCGGCCCGCTCGGACAGAACTGGGGCTTGCCGCCGATGGATCCGCATATCATCACCGCACGCGGCTACGAGCCGTTTATTGAACTCCTGCGGGCGAATATGCAAAACTGCGGCGCGCTGCGCATCGATCACGTCATGTCGATGCTGCGTCTGTGGTGGATCCCTTACGGCGAAACCGCCGATCACGGCGCCTATGTTCACTATCCGGTCGACGATCTGCTGTCGATTCTGGCGCTGGAAAGCCAGCGTCATCACTGCATGGTGATTGGCGAAGATTTGGGTACCGTTCCAGTGGGGATCGTTGGCAAGCTGCGAAGCAGCGGCGTGTACTCTTACAAAGTGCTCTACTTCGAGAACGACCATGAGAAGAACTACCGTGCGCCGAAAGCGTATCCGGAACAATCAATGGCTGTCGCGACGACGCATGATCTTCCTACGCTCAAAGGCTATTGGGACAGCGGCGATCTGACGCTTGGCAAAGCGCTGGGGTTATACCCTGATGAGGTGGTGTTGCGCGGGCTGTATCAGGACCGTGAGTTGGCGAAGCAGGAGTTGTTAGATGCGCTGCACAAATATGGCTGTCTGCCAAAACGCGCCGGGCACAAGGCTTCGTTGATGGCGATGACGCCGACGCTCAATCGCGCGATGCAGCGTTATATCGCTGGCAGCAACAGCGCGCTGTTAGGGTTACAGCCTGAGGACTGGCTGGATATGGCGGAGCCGGTCAACATCCCGGGGACCAGTTCGCAGTACAAAAACTGGCGTCGTAAGCTTTCCACTACGCTTGAAGCGATGTTTGCCGATGAACGGGTGAATAAGTTGATTAAGGATCTGGATAAGCGACGAAAAGCGGCAGCGAAGAAGAAGTAAAAATAAAGAACCCGCCAACTGGCGGGTTCTTTATTTCTGTTAAACCACCGTTCCCAGTAGCAGACAGCCAATCAGTCCGCAGACAGAGATAATGGTTTCCAGCATCGACCAGGACTTAATGGTCTCGCCGATGGTCAGGTTAAAGTACTCTTTAAACAGCCAGAAGCCGGGGTCGTTTACGTGAGAGAAGATAACGCTACCGGAACCAACGGCAATGACCATCAGCTCAGGGCTGACGCCGGTGGTGGCAATCAACGGTGCGACAATCCCACCCGCTGTGATAGCGGCAACGGTTGCAGAACCCAGCGCGATACGCAGAACGGCGGCGATAGACCATGCCATCAGCAGCGGAGAGATGTTGGTTTCGTGCATCATAGACGCAATGTATTTGTCTACGCCGCTGTCGACCAGCACCTGCTTGAACGCACCGCCGCCGCCGATGATTAACAGCATCATCGCGATAATTTTGATGGAAGAGGTCAGCGTATCGTTAATCTGATCCATCGAACGGCCACGGTTCAACCCGAAGGTGAACAGAGCGATCAGCACGGCAATCAACGTTGCCATCACCGGGTCACCAAAGAATTCCGCAACAGGCAGGAAGGCATGACCTTTCGGCAGGATCATTTCGGCAATGGCTCGCATCGCCATCAGCACTACCGGAACCAGTGAGGTCCAGACGCTGACGCCAAAGCTCGGCATCTCTTCTTCGGTAAAGGTTTTCGCACTGTACAGACCTTCCGGAATCGGCTTATCAATGCCTTTCAGGCAGCGAGCGAACACCGGACCCGCCAGAATAACGGTCGGAATGGCCAGAATCGTACCAAACAACAGAGTCTTACCCATATCGGCATGGAAAATGGTCGCGATAGCCGTTGGGCCCGGGTGCGGCGGCAGGAAGCCGTGCGTCACGGAGAGCGCGGCTGCCATTGGCACACCGACATACAGCAGCGGGATGTTAGCCGCGGCGGCAATGGTAAAGACCAGCGGCAGCATCAGCACAAAACCCACTTCGTAGAACAGGGCAAAACCGACGGTGAAACCGGTTAATACCACGGCCCACTGAATGTGCTTCTTACCAAATTTCGCAATCAGCGTGGTGGCGATACGCTGTGCGCCCCCGCAGTCTGCCAGCATTTTACCCAGCATGGCGCCAAAGCCCATGATCAGGGCGAGGCTTCCCAGGGTGCCGCCGACGCCAGCTTTGATGGAGCCAATAACTTTATCCAGCGGCATTCCTTGCATCAATCCAACAGCAAGCGCCACCAGGACGAGAGCGATGAAACCGTTCATTTTGAAGCGGATCATCAGGAGTAATAACATGATTACACCGATAGCAACGATGACTAATGGCATGATTTACCTGGCCTTTCGATTTGTTATGGGTAACGTCAGTGTGTTGACGACAAATTACGTTTATCCCAACGGGGAACAGAGACGTAACGGCACCTCGACGGATTACCCTTAAAACTGTCTAGTTTAGTCGGATGACATGTGTGTGTTTGGTGCCCATATGAATGATACGGGTAACATACGGTAATTGAGAATCACCCCAGCCGGCAAAATTTAAATTATGCGAGGCAGGTCAAATTATCGGAGTGGATGTTGCAGAAGACGCAAGAGTGGGGCGTGTGCCATTGCCAGGCCCGACAAGTGCAAGCATCATCGGGCCATACGCGAGCAGTGTACTTTAGTAGTAGGAGTGTTCGCCGCGCTGGTGTTCTGTCAGGTCGCGAACGCCTTTCAGTTCAGGGAACTCGTTCAGCAACTGCTTCTCGATCCCTTCTTTCAGGGTCACATCGACCATGGAGCAGCCGTTACAGCCGCCGCCAAACTGCAGAATGGCGTAGCCTTCGTCGGTTATCTCCATCAAAGAGACACGACCACCGTGACCGGCAAGCTGCGGGTTGATTTGCGATTGCAGCATGTATTCGACGCGCTCCATCAGCGGTGCATCGTCAGCCACTTTACGCATTTTGGCGTTCGGCGCTTTCAGCGTAAGCTGAGAACCTAACTGATCGGTGACGAAATCGATCTCTGCTTCTTCCAGATACGGTGCGCTCAGTTCATCAACATACGCAGTCAGCAGGTCAAATTTCAGGGCGGTGTCGGTTGCTTCCACGGCGTCCGGCGGACAATAAGAAACGCCACATTCAGCGTTAGGCGTACCGGGATTGATCACAAATACACGGATTTGTGTCCCTTCTTCCTGATTTGCCAGTAGTTTGGCAAAGTGCGCTTGTGCAGCATCGGAAATATGGATCATAGTAATGGCCTAATAGTTGACTATTTTAGTTGGTTATAATACGCCCATCATCGAGGCTCTACAAGGTTCGACACAGGCACCATACCTGGACAGTCGCTGCGCCGTTGCGTAATAGCAGCTGCGCAATCTCCGCGACGGTACTTCCGGTAGTAACGACATCATCCACAACAACCATATGGAGTCCCTTCACGGGCAATTCAAGATGAAAGGCGTTTTTCAGGTTGCGTTTGCGCAGTCTGGCGCTGAGGTGGTGCTGTGTCGCGGTAGGGCGAATGCGCGTGACGCTGCGGCTGTCCCAGGCGCAGTGTAACCAGCGGGATAGCGGGCGACACAGCAGATCGCTTTGATTAAACCCTCTGCGCCAGTGCCGGCGCTGCCACAGCGGCACGCTGACGAGTCGGTCTGGCAGGACAAGTCCGGTCCGACGATGAGCCTCAAGCACCTCCAGTAACAGGATGCGTGAGAGTGCGAGCGCAACTTCACTGCGGCGGGAAAACTTAAGCTGATGGATGAGCGTGCTGAGGGGCGGGGCATAGTCGCTGACCGTAATTAGTCGCTGCCAGGGCGGCGGTTTTTGCAAACAGCGTCCACAGGGAAGCGTGGTATGGGCGGACGGTAAACCGCAACGGGGGCACAGCGATTCGCGTTGCCGCGCTGCACGTGCGCAGACAGAACAGATCCCCCAATGACTGAGCGCCATCGGCATTCGGCATAGCCAGCATAATCCCGGTACTGTTAGCATAGGTTCATCCTTGTGAGTAAAAGAGAACAGTAACTGATGAATGACATCTGGTGGCAGACTCGTGGAACGGGAAATTGCCATCTTGTGCTGCTGCACGGATGGGGACTGAACGCTGAAGTGTGGCATTGCATTAGCGAGGAATTGAGCTCGCATTTCACGTTGCATCTGGTGGATTTGCCCGGCTTTGGCCGTAGCCAGGGTTTTGGCGCCATGACTCTCGGAGAAATGGCGGAGCGTGTGCTGGAACTGGCGCCTGAGAACGCTATCTGGCTCGGCTGGAGTCTTGGCGGGCTAGTGGCGAGCCAGGTGGCATTAACTCATCCCGAGCGCGTTCTGGCACTGGTGACGGTGGCATCATCACCCTGTTTCAGCGCGCGTGAAAATTGGCCGGGGATTAAACCGGAAGTTCTGGCGGGATTCCAGCAGCAGCTGAGCGAAGACTTCCAGCGGACGGTAGAGCGCTTTCTGGCATTGCAAACGATGGGAACGGAAACGGCGCGTCAGGATGCCCGCGCGTTGAAGAAGACCGTGCTGGCGCTGCCGATGCCGCCCGTTGATGTGCTTAACGGGGGGCTGGAGATCCTCAAGACGGTTGATCTGCGAGAGCCTTTGAGAGCGTTGACGGTGCCGTTCCTGCGTCTGTACGGCTATCTGGATGGTCTGGTTCCCCGCAAGGTGGTGCCGCTGCTTGATGAACTATGGCCTGCGAGCGAATCGCTAATCTTTGCCAGGGCAGCGCATGCCCCGTTTATTTCGCATCCTGATGAATTCTGTCAGACGCTGGTGGCGCTGAAACAAAGGCTGTAAGGCGAAAAGAAGCGCCCGGGAAGGGAAAAGAACCTTCCGGGCCGGAGATTAATGGTTCCGCGCGATGATGTCATCGGCGGTAATCCCGGTGATTCTGAGAATGGTCTGGCGGTCAATACCGTCAGCCTGCATGCTGGCTGCGATGCGCAGTGCTTCCTCACGTTTACCCTGCTGCAAACCCTTTTCCATTCCCCTTTCCAGTCCTTCCTGTAATCCACTGATGTGGCCTTCCTGAAGACCACGGTGATGCCCTTCCTGACGTAATCTTTCGGCGATAGTCATCAATCTCTCCTTGTGTTCAGGTAATCGGTCGGCCATGCCATGAATAAAATCGCGAAAGCGATCGGTGTCGCCCGCCTGCAACAGATAATTAAACAGGGCTTTTAGTTGGTTGTCATTAGCGTGCCCTGTAATAAGCAGGGTCGCCAGTTTTTCCACTAACCCCAGTAGATCCCGCTTGCGGATATGTTTTTGCACCAGTTCGAGGAGTGCCATGCGGCGGTGCTGCATAATCTCGTCATCGGGAATGACGGTAATATCCACCAGTGGCAACGCTGCGCCATACAGTCGTCGTGCGGCTTCCGGGTTGTCAAATTCGTCCAGCCAGCAGAGCGAGAAAGGGTAGGGGCTGACCGTACCGTGATAAAACAGCATGGGTATTACCAGGGGCAGTGTCAGGTGGCCGGCATCCAGATGTCGTTGCATTGCTGCAATCGCGTAGCGCATGAGACGAAACGCCATATGCGGATCGGCGGTGCTCTGATGTTCTATGACAACGTAGATGTATCCCTCTCCTTCGCGGGTTTTCAGTGACCACAGCACATCGCAATAGTACGCACGCAACTCCTCCTCAATAAAACTTGTCGGTTCCAGTTTCAGCGTTTGCAGGTCGCAAAGCGCACGTAAGGAGGCAGGAAGGTGGAGTAGAAGAAAATCCTGCGCGGTGGCCGGGTGGCTCAAAAATGTTTTGAAAATGGCATCATGCGGTGTCGCGCTGGAGGCTGTACTCATGGCGATCCCTCACCGGAATAAAAGATAGCGTGACTCTAGCGGGCAAGCGGCGGGAAAGCATCTCCCTGTTGTTAACGGTGCGAAGAGGGCTGGAGGAAATCGTGCCCTTGCAGAAAGTGATTTTGTGTTGTGGAACCGGGCACGCAAAATACCGGATGGCGGCGTTTATCCCACCATCCGGTATCCATCTAACGTAAAGCCCACCATTCACGCAGGCAGGCTTTGCCTTCCGGACAACTTTTACAGCTGCCGGAGAGGCAGCCGTCGGGCTCTTCCTGAATCCGCACGGCTTTCCCCATCGTCTCCAGTTGATTGAGCATGGCGTCAATCATCGGCTGCGGCGTATGCAATGTCCGGCTGATTTGTTCTGCCTCCATACGCCCCTGTAGGGCCAGTAAATCACGAACCTGAATGAGTGAAGCCATCGTAATACCTAGTGACAATCGCCGGTGGTGGTGCTGGCACAGCAGTCGCTGGCTTTTTTCCGTGTTGCCAGCAGATTGACATTCACCCGGCTGCGCGCCCGGCGCAACAGCCCCAGAACCACAACGTTAAACAGAATCACCGCCAGTATGCAGACCAGACTGTAACGCGGGTGCTCACTGTAGCTGGCAACCTGGTAGAATACGGTCGACAGTGAGTAGGCAATGTTCAGCCCCCACAAAATGGAGAAGCCCATCCATCCGCGGCTGGACTCACGGGCAATTGCCCCCATTACCGAGATACACGGCACGTACAGCAGGACGAAAATCAGGTAGCTGTAGGCTGCTGCCGCGCTGCCAAATTTCTCACCCATTACGCCCATCGCGCCGGTCGCCATTTCGCCATCGCCTTTACTGGCTTCGATCGGGTTCGCCAGTACGCTCAGGCTGAAGGTGTCTTTCAGGCTCTGCCAGGTTTCATCCAGTGCGCTCAGCAATTCATCGCTAAGATGAAATTCAGCCGGATTAAATTCCTCGTCCTGAATATTTTCTGCGGTATAGAGCGTGTTGAGCGTACCCACTACCACTTCTTTTGCCATTGCGCCCGTGAACAACCCGACCGTGGCCTGCCAGTTGTCTTCGTGAACGCCAATCGGTTTGAAGACTGGGGTAATCACGCGGCTGACGGAGGCCAGCGCTGAATCGTTGATGTTATCGACAATCTTGCCACTCAGCGAAAAACTGTTAAATGCACTCAGGAATATGCTGACAATGACAATCACTTTACCGGCGCGCAGGACAAATCCTTTCAGGCGCTGCCAGGTCTGGATGATCAGACTTTTGATATGCGGAACGTGGTAAACCGGAAGTTCCATTACAAACGGTGAGGCTTCGCCACGCATGATGGTGTGTTTGAGCATCAGACCGGTGAGTACCGCCATCACAATACCCAGTACGTACAGAGAGAACACCGCCAGCGCGCCGTTCTGCCCGAAGAAAGCCGCGGCAAACACGGCGAAAATCGCCAGTCGCGCCCCACAGGACATGAACGGTGCCATCATGATGGTCATCAGACGCTCGCGGGGCGCATCCAGGGTGCGGGCCCCCATCACCGATGGCACGTTGCAGCCAAAGCCGACAATCAGCGGGACGAACGATTTGCCCGGCAGTCCAAGCGCCTGCATCAGACGGTCCATCACAAACGCGGCCCGCGCCATGTAGCCGGAGTCTTCGAGGAACGAGAGGAACAGGTACATCATGCCGATCTGCGGAACCAGCGGCAGAACGGTGTTAATCCCGCCGCCAAGCCCCTGGGCGAGGAAGATAGTCAGCCAGTCCGGGAAGTGAAGGGTATAACCGATCCACTGGATACCGTGAATAAAGATCGCCACAGAGCCGGCGTCAAATATCGGGGTCAGCGCGCCGCCGATGTTAATGGCGAGCAGGAACATCAGGTACATCACAAACAGGAAGATCGGCAGGCCCAGAAAACGGTTGAGAATGATTTTGTCCACAGCCGTCGTAAAGCGGCTGGGTTCTGCGGTCAGCGTGTTGCTTACCACATCGCAAATCGCCGCAATGCACTGATAACGCGCATCGGCAATATGCAGCGCCGGGTCGTCCATCTCGTCGCTCAGATGCGCCAGAGAAATATCCAGTTGCGCCGCGGCGTCACCAGCATAAGCCCGGCTGTAGATGTCTCCTTCCAGCATTTGCAGACCGAGCCAACGACGCTGTTGCGCAGGCATCTCTTTTGCCATGGCGCCCGCCAGTTTATTGGCCTCACGTAGCAACGGCTGGGCGTAGTGTACCAGTTCGACGTTTTCATTTTTGCTGTGGCGGTCAATCGCCAGCTTCAGCGCTTCGATACCGCGTCCACGGGTGGAAACCAGCGGGACGACCGGGCAACCAAGACGGGCTGAAAGGGAGTCGATATCAATGCGGATTTTCTGTTTTTCCGCAATGTCGAGCATGTTAAGGGCGACAATGCAGGGAATGCCCAGCTCAAGCAGTTGCAGTGTCAGATAGAGGTTACGCTCAAGGTTTGAAGCATCCACCACGTTAATTAACAAATCGGCGTCGCCGCTCAGAATATAGTGGCAGGCGATCTGCTCATCCAGAGAGGTTTGTGAAGAGATGGTGGTAAGCGAATAGGTGCCGGGCAGATCGACCAGCGTGACCTGATGGTCCGTGGTCGCGAATTGCCCCTCTTTACGTTCAACGGTGACACCAGCCCAGTTGCCGACGCGCTGACGGGCGCCGGTCAGTTGGTTAAATAACGTTGTCTTGCCGGAATTTGGATTACCAATTAAACCAATGGTTAATTTTTTCATTGTTATAGACTCACTGTATTAACAGGAAACCGCTTCCACTTCTAATAACGCCAGGTCTTTTTTACGCAATACCAGGCTGACACGACGCGTCTCAATATGAACAGGATCGCCCAGGGGGGCGACGCGCACCACGTTAAATGAGGAACCCGGAAGCATGCCGAGGGAAAGCAGTTTCTGACGGTATGCAGGACTTATTTCTCGGGAAAAGCCGGTGATTTTCCACGCAGTATCTGGAGCAAATTGCATAAGAACCTACTTGTTTCTCGCTAACTGGATGTTTACCTCATGGGGCAAAGAGGCGCGGCATGAGACCAGATGATTAGCCAACGAAGGAAAGAGTAAATAATCAACAATGCAATGATAATGAGAATGGTTTTTATCTTCAACCGATTAAATGTGACGGAATGTTGGTTTGAATAATAATCTGCGTTATTTTTGATATGGCTCAAAAATAATAACTGTCAGGTAAAATGATTTGAATTATTAATAAATGAACGTTGTTAATGTTTAATTAAGGTTTCATCTGTTAACGAAGTGAAAAGTTTAATGCGGTGGCGAGAGAACAGCGTAAATATGCCGGACAGGATGTTTCCACCGCTATCCGGCACATGATCCAAACTTAACGTTTTTTACCCATTGCTGCTGCCAGCGCATCCATCATCGCGCTGTTACCAGCAGGCTGCGCTTCACGACTACGCGGTTTTGCTGCTTTCGCTGCCGGACGGTCGTTTCCGCCGCCGCCACGACGGGCATTGGTTTCACCAGGCTGTTCGTCCAGACGCATCGTCAGGGCAATACGCTTGCGCTGCAGATCAACTTCCAGCACTTTCACCTTCACGATATCGCCTGCTTTCACCACGGTGTGCGGATCGTCGACGAACTTGTTCGACAGCGATGAGATATGGACCAGTCCATCCTGATGTACGCCAATATCCACAAATGCGCCGAAGTTGGTGACGTTAGTCACCGCGCCTTCCAGAATCATCCCCGGCTGCAGGTCATTCATGGTTTCAACGCCATCGGCGAACTGGGCGGTTTTGAACTCCGGACGCGGGTCACGACCCGGTTTCTCCAGCTCTTTAATGATATCGCTGACGGTCGGAACACCGAACTTGTCGTCGGTGAAGTCGACGGCTTTCAGATTGCGTAGTTCGCTGCTGTTGCCCATCAGGTCTTTCAGGGCCTGTTGCGTTGCCGCCAGAATACGTTCCACAACCGGATACGCTTCCGGGTGAACGGTGGACGCATCCAGCGGGTTATCGCCGTGGTTAATACGCAGGAAGCCTGCGCACTGTTCGAAGGCTTTTGGCCCCAGACGGCTGACTTTCAGCAGTTGCTGACGATTCTGGAACTGCCCGTTCTCGTCGCGCCAGGCCACGATATTCTGCGCCATCATGCGGGTCAGACCGGCTACACGCGTCAACAGCGGAACCGATGCCGTATTCAAATCAACGCCAACGGCGTTCACGCAGTCTTCCACCACCGCGTCCAGCTTTCGGGCCAGCTGAGTCTGGCTGACATCATGCTGATACTGGCCAACCCCGATGGATTTCGGATCGATTTTCACCAGTTCGGCGAGGGGATCCTGCAGACGACGCGCGATGGATACCGCGCCGCGCAAAGAGACGTCAAGATCCGGAAATTCCTGTGCCGCCAGTTCAGACGCAGAATAGACCGATGCTCCGGCTTCACTGACAATCACTTTCTGCGCTGTGACTTTCGGGAACTGCTTCTGCACGTCGAGGAAGAAGCGTTCGGTTTCACGCGAGGCGGTGCCGTTACCAATCGCCACCAGTTCCACATTGTACTTTTCACACAGTGCAGCCACCGCCACGGCGGCTTTCGCTGCCTGGCCGGTATGAGGATAGATGGTATCAGTGGCGACCAGCTTACCGGTGCCGTCCACCACCGCAACTTTCACCCCGGTACGCAGACCTGGATCAAGACCCATAGTGGCGCGCAGGCCCGCTGGTGCCGCCATCAGCAGGTCGTGAAGGTTACGGGCGAATACATTAATCGCTTCGTCTTCCGCGCGTTCGCGGACGGTTCCCATCAACTCGGTTTCGAGATGCATCAACACCTTGATACGCCACGTCCAGCTCACCACGCCTTTGCGCCAGCTGTCTGCCGGTGCGTTGTTCAGACGCAGATCGAGGTGATCCATAATGATCTGCTCGCAATGGCTCTCTTTCGGCGGCTCATCGAACTGCGGATCGGCATTCAGCGAAAGCTGCAACACGCCTTCATTACGGCCCCGGAACATCGCCAGCGCACGGTGAGAAGGCACAGAGGCGATCGGTTCATGATGATCGAAATAATCGCGGAATTTCGCGCCTTCTTCTTCCTTGCCGCTGACAACGCTGGCAACCAGATGGGCATTTTTCCACAGATAGTCACGTACTTTTGCCAGCAGCGCGGCGTCTTCGGCAAAGCGTTCCATCAGGATATAGCGTGCGCCATCAAGCGCGGCTTTGCTGTCGGCAACCCCTTTCTCTGCATCGATATATTTTGCCGCTTCGGTGTCCGGATCGTGTGACGGGTCGTTCCACAACAGGTCGGCCAGCGGTTCCAGACCGGCTTCCATCGCGATCTGTCCACGGGTGCGGCGTTTGGGCTTATACGGGAGATAAAGGTCTTCGAGCTCGGTCTTACTTAACGTGCCGTTGATAGCGTTGGCCAGTTCATCGGTCAGTTTGCCTTGCTCGGAAATGGATTTCAGAATGGCCTGACGGCGCTCTTCCAGTTCACGCAAATAGCCCAGTCGGGTCTCCAGATTACGCAGTTGCGTATCATCCAGACCGCCGGTGATCTCCTTACGGTAACGTGCGATAAACGGCACGGTGTTCCCTTCGTCAAGCAGGCGAACGGCAGCGGTGACCTGGTCGGCCCGGGCCTGAATTTCACCCGCAATAATGCGGCAGAAAGAATCATTCATCATGGATTGGCTTCATCTACTGAGTAAAAAATCAGGGAACAGTTATACGGATTGACGGGCAAAAACGCCAGCCATAGAGCGGGGGTTCAGATTGTTCCTGCTCATTTTACGTATTCGATCGTATTGACGTACCAGCTTGCTTCCCCACCAGGCGTATTCACAACCGCGAGATCGCCGACCTCTTTTTTCAGCAGCGCGCGCGCCATGGGTGAGTCGATCGAGATGTAGTCTTTGCGGCCGAAAATTTCATCGTAGCCGACAATCCGAAAACGACGCGTGTCGCCATCATCATTCTCGATCTCAACCCATGCGCCGAAAAACACTTTGCCTTCCTGCTGCGGGGAGTAATCGACGATCTTCAAATTCTCCATGCATTTGGTCAGATAGCGGACGCGCCTGTCGATCTCACGTAGCCGCTTTTTATTATACTGGTAGTCGGCATTCTCACTGCGGTCACCCAGACTTGCCGCCCAGGTGACTTTCTTTGTGACTTCCGGGCGCTCTTCACGCCACAGGTAGTTGAGCTCGCTTTTGAGTTTTTCGTACCCTTCCCGGGTGATCAGGGGCGTTTTCATCTTATTGATTACCTTTAAGTCTGTGACGAAGCGCACAATTCGTATTACGTCATCCCGCTGACAGAATAAATAATGTGCTGCGCGTTTCATTGTATACTTAAGCTGCTGTTAAATATGCTTTGTAACAATTTAGCCTGGAATTCATACCAGAATTCACTGGTGGCGAACGTTAGCTTTTTTAAGAATACATACCATCAATTAATTGTTGCGAACCTTTGGGAGTACAAATAATGCAAGAGAACTATAAAATTCTGGTGGTCGATGACGACATGCGTCTGCGTGCGCTGCTTGAGCGTTATCTGACCGAGCAGGGCTTCCAGGTTCGAAGCGTCGCTAACGCTGAGCAAATGGATCGTCTGCTGACCCGCGAATCATTTCATCTTATGGTACTGGATCTGATGCTACCGGGTGAAGACGGCCTCTCTATTTGCCGCCGTCTGCGCAGCCAGAGTAACCCGATGCCAATTATTATGGTCACGGCGAAAGGGGAAGAAGTTGACCGTATTGTCGGCCTGGAAATCGGCGCCGATGACTATATCCCGAAACCCTTTAACCCACGCGAACTGCTGGCGCGTATTCGCGCGGTGCTGCGTCGCCAGGCGAACGAACTGCCGGGCGCGCCTTCTCAGGAAGAGGCCGTCATCGCCTTTGGTAAGTTCAAACTGAACCTCGGAACGCGTGAAATGTTTCGTGAAGACGAGCCGATGCCGCTCACCAGTGGTGAGTTTGCAGTACTGAAAGCGCTGGTAAGCCACCCGCGTGAGCCACTGTCCCGTGACAAGCTGATGAACCTGGCGCGTGGCCGTGAGTATTCGGCGATGGAACGTTCCATCGACGTACAGATTTCCCGCCTGCGTCGTATGGTCGAAGAAGATCCCGCTCATCCGCGCTACATTCAGACCGTGTGGGGCCTGGGCTACGTTTTCGTACCGGACGGTTCTAAAGCATGAGGCGAATGCGCTTCTCGCCACGAAGTTCATTTGCCCGCACGCTGTTGCTTATCGTCACTCTGCTGTTTGTCAGCCTGGTGACGACCTATCTGGTGGTGCTGAACTTTGCGATTTTGCCGAGTCTCCAGCAGTTTAATAAGGTCCTGGCCTACGAAGTGCGTATGCTGATGACTGATAAACTGCAACTGGAGGACGGTACGCAACTGGTGGTGCCTCCCGCTTTTCGCCGGGAAATTTACCGTGAGCTGGGGATTTCTCTTTATTCCAACGAGGCCGCCGAAGAAGCGGGGCTGCGTTGGGCGCAACACTATGAATTCTTAAGCCATCAGATGGCGCAGCAATTGGGTGGCCCGACGGAAGTGCGCGTTGAGGTCAACAAAAGCTCGCCGGTGGTCTGGCTGAAAACCTGGCTGTCGCCCAATATCTGGGTACGCGTTCCGTTAACGGAAATTCATCAGGGCGATTTCTCCCCGCTGTTCCGCTATACGCTGGCCATCATGCTGCTGGCGATAGGGGGAGCGTGGCTGTTTATTCGTATACAAAACCGACCCCTTGTGGATCTCGAACATGCCGCATTACAGGTAGGGAAAGGTATTATTCCGCCGCCGCTGCGTGAGTACGGCGCGTCTGAGGTCCGCTCAGTGACCCGCGCCTTCAACCATATGGCGGCTGGGGTGAAGCAGTTAGCGGATGACCGAACGCTGCTGATGGCGGGGGTCAGTCATGACCTTCGTACCCCGCTGACGCGTATTCGTCTGGCGACAGAGATGATGGGCGAGCAGGATGGGTATCTGGCGGAGTCCATCAATAAAGATATCGAAGAGTGCAACGCGATCATCGAACAATTCATCGACTACCTGCGCACCGGGCAGGAGATGCCGATGGAGATGGCCGATCTCAATGCCGTGCTGGGTGAAGTGGTGGCGGCAGAAAGCGGCTATGAGCGTGAAATTGAGACGGCGCTTCAGCCGGGTAGCATTCAGGTGAAGATGCACCCGCTATCTATCAAGCGTGCGGTCGCCAATATGGTGGTGAACGCTGCACGTTATGGCAATGGATGGATCAAAGTCAGCAGCGGAACGGAGCCGCATCGCGCCTGGTTCCAGGTCGAAGATGACGGTCCCGGCATTAAGCCTGAACAACGTAAACATCTGTTCCAGCCTTTTGTACGCGGCGACAGTGCGCGCAGTACCAGCGGAACCGGTCTGGGACTGGCAATTGTACAGCGTATAGTGGACAACCATAACGGGCTGCTGGAGATTGGCACCAGCGAGCGGGGCGGGCTCTCTATCCGTGCCTGGTTACCCGTTCCTGTCGTTCGGGTCCAGGGAACGGCAAAAGAGGCGTAAAAAAGGGGAGGCGAAATGCCTCCCCTTTTACTGCTCAGGAGCGTGACCTTACAGCTTTGGACCGGCGCTCACCAGCGCTGCGCCTGCTGGGGTATCCGTGTATTTCTCGAAGTTCTCGATAAACAGTTTCGCCAGGGCGGTGGCTTTTTCCTGCCACTGTTCCGGAGACGCGTAGGTATTACGCGGGTCGAGAATTCGGGTATCCACACCCGGCAGTTCGGTCGGGATCGCCAGATCAAACATCGGCAGACTGAAGGTTTCCGCGTCGTCCAGAGAGCCGTTCAGGATAGCATCGATAATCGCGCGGGTATCCTTGATGGAGATACGTTTGCCCGTACCGTTCCAGCCGGTATTGACCAGGTAGGCCTGTGCGCCGGCGGCCTGCATACGTTTCACCAGCACTTCAGCATACTGCGTCGGGTGCAGCGACAGGAAGGCCGCGCCGAAGCACGCGGAGAAGGTTGGCGTCGGCTCAGTGACGCCGCGTTCCGTGCCCGCCAGTTTAGCGGTGAACCCAGACAGGAAGTGATACTGCGTCTGGTTGGCTGTCAGGCGAGAAACCGGCGGCAGCACGCCAAAGGCGTCAGCGGTCAGGAAGATCACCTTCGTGGCATGCCCGGCTTTGGAAACCGGCTTAACGATGTTGTCGATGTGGTAGATCGGATAGGAGACGCGAGTGTTCTCGGTTTTCGAACCATCGTCAAAATCGATAGTGCCATCGGCACGCACGGTGACGTTTTCCAGCAGCGCATCACGACGAATCGCGTTGTAGATTTCCGGTTCTGCTTCTTTCGACAGCTTGATCGTTTTTGCGTAGCAACCGCCTTCAAAGTTGAACACGCCGTCATCGTCCCAGCCATGCTCATCATCGCCGATCAGGCGACGTTTCGGGTCGGTAGAGAGGGTGGTTTTCCCGGTGCCGGACAGGCCAAAGAACACCGCAACGTCTCCTTTCTCGCCCACGTTGGCGGAGCAGTGCATAGAGGCAATGCCTTTCAACGGCAGCAGATAGTTCATCACCGAGAACATGCCTTTCTTCATTTCGCCGCCGTACCAGGTCCCACCAATCAGCTGGATACGTTCGGTCAGGTTGAAGGCGACAAAGTTTTCGGAGTTCAGACCCTGCTCTTTCCACTGTGGGTTCGTGCACTTCGCACCGTTCATCACGATAAAGTCAGGCTCAAAGCCTTCCAGTTCGTCATCGTTTGGGCGGATGAACATGTTCTTCACGAAATGTGCCTGCCACGCCACTTCGGTAATGAAGCGAACAGAGAGGCGGGTGTCGGCGTTTGCGCCACAGAAAGCATCAACGATAAACAGACGTTTACCGGAAAGTTGTTTAGTGACTAATCCTTTCAGGTGCTGCCAGGTTTCCTGGGACAGCGGTTTGTTGTCGTTCTTACCTTTTCCTTTGTCGGACCACCACAGCGTGTCACGCGTGGTGTCATCACGAACAATGTACTTATCCTTCGGCGAACGTCCGGTGAAAATACCGGTATCAACTGCAACGGCACCCAGGTCCGTCAACACACCACGCTCGTAACCTTCCAGGCTCGGGTCTAGCTCTTCCTGGTAGAGGGTTTCATAGCTGGGGTTGTAGACGATATCCTGAACGTCGCTGATACCATAAGCCTTGAGATCTTGCGGGGTTAATCGTTTCACGCGCATATCACTGCTCCTTAGCCAATATGTATTACCTGAAATAGTAAGGTTTTTTTGGGTGTGTTAACCGCGACAAGGCTCATAGATTTACTTATCTGGACAAAATCACGATTGACTGAAAACGCTGTGACTCCGGTCACGAAGCGGGGCTTATTATGGCAGGAATGACTTTTTAGTTGTGGAAAATGTTCCTAAAACGTTAAATATTGGTATTTTTCACGGAAATGTTGTGAGTGTAATCGCATTCATGTAAGAAATTAACAAGCGACTTACATATAAAATATCGATTCATCACGAAAGAAATTTTTAGCAAAAAGTGCGGAATTTTAAAGGAGAAGGCTGGGCGCGTTACGCAGCCCGGCCTGATTCGATGGTCGATTAATGTACCTGCGGATCGGCAGGGGAGGCGTTATTGCGGATCTCGGCAATATCCATCGCATTGAACAGGTAGTGACTCCCGCAGTAATCGCAATGCATGTCGATTTCGCCTTCTTCCGCCAGAATGCTGTCTACCTCTTCGTCCGGCAGCGTCTTCAGTGCGCCAGCACAGCGTTCGCGTGAGCAGGTGCATTTGAACTCAACGTCCTGCGGATCGTAAAGGGTAACTTCTTCTTCGTGATACAGACGCCACAGCACCTCATTGGCCGGCAGAGTTAATAACTCTTCTGCCTTGATGGTTTCGGTCAGCGTGGCCAGATGATCAAAGTCATCCGCCTGCGCATCCTGTGCCGGCATTACCTGCAATAGCATCCCGCCTGCCGCGGCTTTCCCATCAACATCGCCAGTACGAATGAACAGACGGGTTGGCAACTGCTCAGAACGCAGGAAGTAATCTTCCAGACAGGCCGCCAGCGTATCGCCTTCCAGGCCGACCACACCCTGGTAACGCTCGCCTTCTTCCGGGGTAATGGTAATGACCAGATAACCATTACCGACCAGCGTTTTCAGGTCTGCCTCTTCCGGGATCTCGCCCTGCACACGCGCTACGCCACGCATCTGCTGATTGTTATTGCCGTTGATCACCGCGAGACTCAGCGGACCATCGCCCTGGAGTTGAACGGTAATATCACCGGCGAACTTCAGGGTCGCGGTGAGCAAACTGGTAGCCACCAGCAACTCAGCCAATATGGTTTTTACGGGTTGCGGATACGTATGGTTTTCGAGGATCTGTTGCAGGGTTTCCGATACGGTTACCAGTTCGCCGCGCACGGCAAAGTTTTCAAACAGATAGCGGTGTAATTGGTCATGTTGCGGCATAATCATCTCTCTTGCGGGTGACAGTTATTCACTGTCGCCGTGTTTAAATCGTAACAGGTCGCGGCGCTCTTTTTTGTCCGGTCGCCTGTCCGGGTGCGGCATGGTCAGGGCGTTAAGCTTACGTGCCAGCGCCATTTTTTCGCGTTTTTCGACGCTTTCCGTCGTCTCTTCATACAGAGTAACGGCTTCGCTGGCCGGTCGGCGCTGCTCGGTGATCGCTTTAATCACCACCGTTCGCTCGTCGTTGCCCTGGCGCAGCGTCAGCGTGGCGTTCAGCTCGACGATCTTGCTCGGCTTACTGCGCTGTCCGTTATAGTGAACCTTACCGCCGTCCACCATCTCACGGGCCAGAGCGCGGGTTTTATAAAACCGCGCAGCCCACAGCCATTTATCCAGTCTGACCTCAACAGAGGGCTTTTCTTTCATGGCGACTCCTTCACATCAG
Organism: Citrobacter sp. ANG330; assembly: GCF_047467925.1. Classification (NCBI taxonomy): domain Bacteria; kingdom Pseudomonadati; phylum Pseudomonadota; class Gammaproteobacteria; order Enterobacterales; family Enterobacteriaceae; genus Citrobacter; species Citrobacter sp. ANG330. The sequence goes on from NZ_JASJUI010000010.1 coordinate 111,733, forward strand.
TGAGGGGATCAGTCGGCGGTAATCATTCAATGACGGATGGCGCGCATATTGTTTTTCCGCAATGCCAGAGTCGGGATTCGTCACACCGAGGCAATACCGAATACCAAATTTCGCCGCCGCGTCGAGAATGGGTTCACTATCATCAATAAATAGCGTTTTCTCCGCACTCATTCCCGTTTCTTCCGCTACGGCGCGCCATAACCGCTGATCCTCTTTGGGATAACCAAATGTGTGGGTAGAAAGTAATAAATCAAGGTGTGAGGCCAGACCGGTGTGCTCCAGCTTCACGGCCAGATTATGCGGGTGCGCGTTAGTCAGCAAAATGCGACGTTTGCCGCTGGCTTTTAACGCTTCTAAAAAAGGGACCGTATCATCACGCAATACGGCTCGTGGCCCCATTGCGGTGGTCATCGCGCAGATATCCAGGCCCAGACGGTCGCTCCAGTAATCAAGACAGTACCAGTTTAGCGTATGCTGCACGGCATGATATTCCTGGCGGATGCGTTCCTGCGCCTCTTGTGGCGAGATCCCGTTCTGCGCCCCATAGGTTTCAGGCACCAGTTTTTGCCAGAAGTAGTTATCAAACGCCAGATCGAGCAGCGTGCCGTCCATGTCTAACAGAACGGTATCCACGTTCTGCCAGGCAATATCAATATGCATGGGAACTCTCCAGAATAAAACGCGATGCGGCACAGGGTAGCACACCCGATGCCGCCGTCATGTTATCAGATGAGGCTTTCCGGAGAGCTGATGAGCTTCGGATTCAGGCAGCTTTCATAGTACTGCTGAATCTCCATCAGACGGGTGCGATGGCGCTGATAGCGGCGGAATGCCTGTACGCCATTATAGAGCGTACAGGCCAACATCGTCAGCATCAGCAGCGTGGTGCCGAGATAACGCCACAAACCGGAACGATCGGGAATGCGGTGCAGGCCAATATGCTGTGTGCCATTGGCATCAGTATAAATATTGGTCACAATCCCTTCGGCGCTAAACGGCGTGTTCATCAGCATTTGCGCCAGCCGCTGGAAGGCGCCCCATTGCTCTTGTGCCGGATAATCATACAGCGCCACGCTTGGCCACGGTTGATCGACCAGATCGCTGCCTTCATCGCTAACGATCAGGAATCCGCCAGGGGCGGGGCTGTTCAACGACTGAGCGGCGCGAGCCGTTTCGCGGGTAATAAAGGGCGCGGTGGAGGTCGTGACCAGATTATCGAGCGATTCGGCGCTGACGGGACGCAGTAGAACATTAACGCCGTCCAGTTTACCTGCGTTGGCTCGTTTCACCAGTGCGCTCCAGTCTTTGCTGTTCCCCAGGTTGACCAGCGCATTTTTGAGGCGCACGCATTCATCTTCTGCCGCACACAAATCAGCGGTTTTCAGAACGATATCGCCAAAGTCATCTAACAGCACCATGCCAGACTTCTGAATGGCGGAGCGCAAGGCTGCGCTGACGCGGGAGTCATCTTCCGGTTTTGGATGCAGCTGGCGGTTAACGGCCTGCGAGAGCGCGGTGGCTTTGTTCACCAGATCGGATTCTGGCAACGGCAGCGCAGGGGCGTCATTCCAGATAATTTGCGAGCAGTCAAACGGCATAAACGGTGAGCTGGTTTGCGCGCCCCAACTGCCCTGCGCATGAATATTACACATGCCAGTGCCGAGTAGGTTCAGCGTGTCGCCGACGCGCACACCGGATTGTTCGAGCTGTTTTACGCTGGTTGCTTCAATGGTTTGTGCGCCCTTCATCCACGACAGCGTGAACTTGATCGGCATATCGAGCGGGATCCAGAACAGTAGCATGAGCAATACCAGCAATGAACCGCCGGCAATAATCGAGCTGCGTACCCAGTGTTGCAGCGGGAAGTTTCTCACCTCGTCATGCAGGGATAAAAACCGCCCCTGACGCACAACGTGGCGATCGAGATAAATATCAATATCCGTTTGCTGACCGAGATCCTGCGCAATGTAAGGCTGCCAGTGGGTCGGATAAACCAGGTCTATAATCCCCAGCGAAATATTGTTGATCTGTTCCTGGTCATTTTCGCCAAAAAGACCCCAGCGACGGGGCGTTCCACGCAGACAGTGAATTTCGCGCAGTGCCGTTTTCGACGGCGGCGCGAATAAGCCCCACAATCCTGCTGCCAGTAATAGCACGGCACCGCCTGCCATCCAGGGCACAAAGACGTCCGGCGTCACCAGGCAGAAAAAGAACAACAGGAAGGCGGCGACAATCAACAACGCTTCGCGAAAACCTGCCGGGCGGCTGAGCGCGTATTCTTCATGCGTCTCCTGACGAATATTCAGCAGCTCAATTTGTTCGCTCTCTTCACCGCGAATCGACGCCTGTGTGGATGTGGTGGGCTGCAACAAATAACCGCGAGCCTCCTGCATGTACTCCTGCAGAGAGTGGCCATTCAGCGAGATCACCAGCGGCAGCGTATCGGTGTGGATCAGTTCAACGCTGTTTTCATCGTTAATGTATTGTTCCCAGAAGGGGGGCAGGTGAACTTCGACGGAATCGAGGTAGTAGCGCCACTTATTCGGGTCGTCCGTGTTGATACCGTAGCGGGTGATCGAATGGGTCAGAATGATGACGTTATTGCTTTCAGCATTCAGCGTCAGGGAAATGGGGGCTGCGCTGGCGCCCGTTGGACCGGGTACCTGCTGAATTTGACTCAGGCTATCAAGATAATTTTCAACGGCGCTGCGTTCTTCTGGCGTGAGTTTGCGCGTCGCCGCCTCTGAGAACGCGTGGGTCCACGGCAGCTTACGCCGCCTGGCCCGGACATTAAGTCGCCACCAGGCCAATAACGCGCAGGCCAGCAACGCCGCTAAAAAAATCAGAATGGTGCTCATGCTTTCCCCATCTTACTTAATCTGTCAGGCGTGGTCAGTCGCACCCTGTCACAATAAACGTGATTCCGTGGTTGGCTATCGGCAAGCATGGAGTTGAACTTGAGCATTTTCAGCGCATCCCAGTAAGTGCTGATGATAGCAAAACCTGCAAAAGCGGAATATCAGCAAATTCCTGGACCTATTTCAACCTATTGACTTTTAATTTGAAACAGGAATTATATTTTTATTAGGTTACATAAATGTAAATAAACGGCAATACACATTGCCGAAACCGTGTTGCGTATCGCACAATAACGACAGATTTCACGGCATAGATTCTCACGATGAGCAAATCATTACAAAAACCCACCATTCTGCATGTTGAAACTGTCGCACAGTCGCGGCTGTTTAGCGTAGAAAGCGTGGACCTCGAATTCAGCAACGGCGTACGTCGCGTCTATGAACGGATGCGTCCCTCTACTCGTGAAGCGGTAATGATTGTCCCGATCGTAGACGATCATCTGATCCTGATTCGTGAATACGCAGTGGGGACGGAGTCGTACGAACTGGGCTTTTCCAAAGGGTTGATCGATCCTGGCGAAAGCGTGTTTGAAGCGGCGAACCGGGAACTGAAAGAAGAGGTCGGTTTTGGGGCAAATGATCTGGTCTTTTTGAAAAAACTCAGCATGGCGCCCTCTTACTTCTCCAGCAAAATGAACATCGTGGTGGCTGAAGATCTCTATCCCGAATCACTGGAAGGTGATGAGCCAGAACCGCTGCCGCAGGTACGCTGGCCGCTGGCGCATCTGATGGATCTGCTGGAAGACCCTGACTTCACCGAAGCACGAAATGTGAGCGCATTGTTCCTCGTGCGCGAATGGCTGAAAGGGCAGGGGCGGCTGTAAACGGGATCCTTTGTAGTAAGTAAAAAAGGCGCCGTAGCGCCTTTTTTACTTAGAACAGTTCGTGCGTCTCGCCATTATCAATAATGGTCGTTCCCACCTCATGCACCGCCTGCTGCGTTGGCTGCGTGCCTTCGATGAAATACTCTGCACGGCTGTTGCCGCCGTTCGCCAGTTGCCCGGTACTGCGGTCAATATTGACCGTGACAATACCCGGTGGCGGTGTCAGCGGCTCTTCAGGAACCCCTTCCAGCACCGCCTTCATGTAGGCATCCCATGCAGGCTGCGCACTCTTCGCGCCGCCTTCGTAGCCGGAGATCTGATCTTTGATCGCGCCTGAAGCAGTGGTGCGCCCAAGGTCACGACGGTGATCGTCAAAGCCAATCCACACAGAGGTGACAACGCCTGGGCCATAGCCGGAGAACCAGGCATCTTTTGAGCTGTTGGTCGTCCCGGTTTTTCCGCCGATATCGCGGCGGTTCAGGTCGCGACCTGCACGCCAACCGGTGCCCATCCAGCCGGGCTCACCGAAGATGTTACTGTTCAGTGCACTCTTAATCAGGAAGGCCAGTGGCGTGTTGATCACATGCGGTGCGTACTCTTGCGCCCCGGTCTGTGCCACTAACGCCTGATTTGCCTGTTCCAGTTTGGGCATTGGCACGGCGGTGTTTTGCTGCTCGCCAGAGATGGCGACATCTTCAACATTGCTGTTTTCCAGAACGTTGGATTTTTGCGTATCGCCGTAAATCACCGGAATATCGCATTCCGGGCAGGCAATCTTCGGCCGGGCTTCGAAAATCACGCCGTTCTGGTCGGTTTCAATCTTGCTGATGAAGTACGGGTCGACCAGGAAGCCGCCGTTCGACATCACCGCATAACCGCGAGCGACCTGCAGTGGGGTAAAGGAAGCGGAGCCCAGCGCCAGAGATTCGGTATGCACAATGTTTTGCGCCGGGAAGCCGAAACGTTGCAAATATTCCGCCGCGTAGTCCACGCCCATTGCCCGCATGGCGCGTACCATCACCACGTTTTTCGATTCACCCAGCCCCTGGCGTAAACGGATCGGGCCTGCATAGGTCGGCGGTGAGTTTTTCGGACGCCAGTCGGAACCGGCACCGGCATCCCAGCGGGAGATGGGCACGTCGTTCAGCATACTCGCCAGCGTCAGACCTTTATCCATTGCGGCGGTGTAAAGGAACGGCTTAATGTTAGAACCGACCTGACGCAGCGCCTGGGTGGCACGGTTGAACTTGCTCTGGTTAAAGTCAAAACCGCCGACCAGCGCCAGCACGGCTCCATTTTTCGGATTGATAGAGACCAGCGCGGAGTTCACATCCGGAACCTGCGCCAGCCACCAGGCTTCGCCCATCTTGCGCACCCAGATCTGCTGACCGGTCTGCACCGCGTCAGTCACTTTACGCGGCGTTGGACCTTGCTGAGTATCTGAACGATAAGGACGCGCCCAGCGAATACCCTCCATGCGCAGAGAGACAGAAGTGCCATCTGCCAGGGTTGCCGTCGCTTCCTGCGGGTTTGCACTGGTTATCACTGCCGGTAACAGCGGCCCGTAAGTTGGCAGTGCCTTCAGCGTATCGGTGATTTTCTTACTGTCCCACGCGGTTTCGCCCACCTTCCACAGCACGTTAGCCGGGCCGCGATAGCCGTGGCGCATGTCGTAATCCAGCACGTTATTACGTACCGCCTGTTGCGCGGCTTGCTGCACCTTGCGGGTAATGGTGGTGTAAATGCGGTAACCGTCTTCATAGGCGTTTTCACCGTAACGGCTGTACATCTCCTGACGCACCATTTCTGACAGGTACGGGGCGGAGAAAGCGATTTCCGGCGCATGATAGTTGGCGTCGATCGGCTCGTTACGCGCCTGATCGTACTGTGCCTGGGTGATATACCCTTCGCTCAGCATACGTGACAGTACGACGTTGCGACGTGCGGTTGCGCGGTCCATCGAATAAAGCGGGTTAAAGGTGGAAGGCGCTTTCGGCAAACCGGCAATGACCGCGATCTCACCCAGATCCAACTGGTCGACGGATTTACCGAAATAGACCTGCGCCGCCGCCCCGACGCCATAAGCGCGGTAACCGAGGTAGATCTTGTTCAGATAGAGTTCGAGGATTTCATCTTTGCTTAGCAACTGTTCAATGCGGATGGCCAGGAACACTTCCTTAATCTTACGCATTAGCGTGCGTTCGGGACTGAGGAAGAAGTTTCTCGCGAGCTGCTGGGTGATGGTACTTGCACCCTGAGAGGCATGGCCGGAGAACAGCGCTACGCTTGCCGCACGGAAGATCCCCACAGGGTCAACGCCGTGGTGTTCATAGAAACGACTGTCTTCTGTGGCGATAAAGGCTTTGACCATTTCCGGCGGGATCTGATTAAGCGTCACCGGAATACGACGTTTCTCACCATATTGCGCAATGAGCTCGCCATCTGCGCTGTAGACCTGCATCGGGATCTGCAAACGCACATCTTTAAGCGTCGCGACGTCAGGTAACTGCGGCTCAATATAGCGATAGAGGCCATAAATCGAGCCTGCTCCCAGCAGGATGCAACATACTGCAAGGATCAATAAATACTTTACGAACTTCACCGGAGATTTCCCATTTAGTTTCATTTGGGCAGTTTATAAACAACCGCGCGGTAGTATAAAGGCAAGCCAGACGCATTGATATACCCGCGAGAGCGACGGGTGATAAGGAGATCATCAGCAATGGCTTTCAGATTCTGGCAAGTCGGTCTGCACATTCAGCCACATGAAGCCCTGGCAGTTGCCGTCGTTCGCGGCGCGTCAGGTTGGTATCTACAGCGCTGGTGGCGTCTGCCGCTGGCGCAAGACACCATCAGCGACGGATATATTCACAACACCGGGAAGCTTATGGCAGTGTTACAACCGTGGAGTCGCGAACTGCCGCAGCGCCACCATATTCACCTCTCTTTTCCGGCGAGCCGGACGCGGCAAAAGCGCTTTCCCCGCCCGTCAATGTCACTTCGCGAGCACGAACAAACGGCCTGGCTGACAGGAGCGATGGCGCGTGAACTGGACATGGAACCGACTGCACTGCGTTTTGATTATCGTGAAGATGCGCTCGCCCCGGCCTATACGGTTACCGCCGCCCAGGACAAAGAGATTTCAGAGCTGCTGACGCTGGCGAAAACACTCGGCGTGAACGTCACGGCGATCACGCCGGATGCCTGCGCATTGCAGCGTCTGCTGCCTTTTCTTTCCCCGGAACAGACCTGCCTGGCGTGGTGCGATGACACGCAGTGGTTGTGGGCGACGCGTAACGACTGGGGCCGAAAATCGCTGGCAGAGGTAACTCATCTTCATCACCTGGCTGCTGCGCTTTCCCTCAGGACCGAAGAGGTGGCGCTCTGCACAAAAGAAGGTTTTGATCCCTGGCAGGCGGTTGCTATCCGTCACCCCCCCATCCCCATGGAGGGACATACGTTCGCCGTTGCACTGGGGCTGGCGCTGGGGGGAATGCACTGATGCAATCCCCTGTCAATTTTTTGCCCTGGCGGCAACAGCGACGTAACGCGTGTGTGCGTTATTGGAGTGGGTTGTTCAGCGCATCCGCGATGATCGCGGTGGTGTCAATGCTGAGCGTATACGCTGCCCACCGTATTGATGGGCGGGTGGATGTGGTTTTACTGCAGGCGGAGCAGCAACTCGCCGCGACACTGGCGACAGCCAGGCCGCGCCTGGAGTCGCGTCAACGTCAGGCGCAGCAAACCATGCAACAAAACCAATTGTGGGAGCAGACCCGTCGCTGGCAGCCTGCGCTGGAAAGCCTTGCGGAGAGCTTACCCGCGCAGGCCTGGCTGACCAGCATGGACTACCAGCAGAATACGTTAGGGCTTAGTGGAAAAACGCTCACCTTTTCTGGGCTTCGCGCGCTGGAAGCTGCCTTGCGTGACTCGCCGGTGTTTGAAATAAACCACACTGGCACCACCCAGAGGGATGCGCAGGGATACTGGCAGTTTCAGTATCAGCTGAAATGGAGAGAAGCGCATGACCGTCCTCTTTGACGCCTGGTGTGCCTTCTCGCCGCGTACCCGCGTTCTCTGTTGGGGATGTTGGTTGGTTGTGCTGAGTACGCTCGCAACCTGTTTTTTGCTCTTCCCGGGAAGGGGGAGCGATGAGGCGCTTAATCAGCAACGAGCGGCGAACCGCCAGCTCAGGCCAACGTTGTATCGCCTCTCCGGCGCACTGACAGAGCCGCAGCTCTCACCGGTATCGCAAACGCCACCGTTTTCTCCCCTCTCGATTCAGGAGCCTGATGTGCAGTTACTGCACTGGCAGCCGTCGGTGCAGGGCGGCGAACTCGCGGTAAAGGCGCCGTGGGAGGCAATGGTGTCGTTATTCGGATATCTGGCGACGCGAGGCATGGCCGTGAGTGGATTCTCGCTGAAGATGGAAAACAACGAACAGGTATTGACGCTTACTCTGGAGTCCTTCCATGAAGGGTAGGAACGCAGTACTGGTGATCCTTTCCTTGTTGATGCTGACCGGCATGCGCGATCCGTTTCGCCCGCCGGACGATCGCTGTCATGGCGCAGAGCTGACCCAATGGAAGTACCAGGGGATGGTGAGCAGAGGGGAACGAAACATCGGGCTGCTGCAGGACGGGCAGCATCACTGGCGGCGTGTCGAGCAACATGAGGTTCTGGATAACGGCTGGACTATTGTGCAACTCACTGCCCTGATGCTAACCGTGAGGACAGGAAAAGAGTGTGACCCGCCCCAGTGGCACTGGCAAAGACAAGGAGATGTGAATGAAGCAATGGATACTGGTGATGATAATCGCCGTTCTGCTACCGGTTCAGGCCGGAAAAAACCAGAACGTGACGCTGGTGGTGGATGACGTCCCCGTCACGCAGGTGCTTCAGGCGCTGGCTGAACAGGAACGAAAAAATCTGGTGGTGTCACCAGACGTCAGCGGCGTGGTATCGCTACATCTGACGGATGTTCCCTGGAAACAGGCGCTCCAGACGGTGGCGAAGAGCGCCGGACTGATATTACGTCAGGAAGGGTCGATTTTGCATGTGCATTCTGAGAGCTGGCAGAGCGAAGAGACGGCGCGCCAGGAGGCAGAGGTTGCAAGACGGCAGGCGAACTTACCACTGGAGAATCGGCATATTGCCCTGCATTACGCCGATGCTACGGAACTGGCGAATGCAGGAGGCAAACTGCTTAGCGCGAAAGGCAGTCTCACGGTGGACAAGCGCACCAATCGACTGCTGGTCAGGGATAACCCGCCGACGCTGGCGCTCGTGGAACAGTGGGTGACGCAAATGGATCTTCCGATAGAACAGGTCGAACTGGCGGCGCATATCGTCACCATTAATAAAAAAAGTCTACGTGAGCTGGGGGTGAAATGGACGCTGGCAGAGGCTGAGAAGACCGGGGCTGTGGGGCAAGTAACGACAATTGCCAGCGATCTTTCAGTCGCAAATGCGACCACTCGCGTCGGGTTTAATATTGGTCGTATTAATGGCCGATTGCTGGATCTGGAGTTGTCTGCGCTGGAACAACAGCAGCAGCTCGATATTATCGCCAGTCCGCGTCTGCTGGCTTCTCACCTGCAGCCTGCCAGTATCAAACAGGGCAGCGAGATCCCCTATCAGGTTTCCAGCGGTGAAAGCGGTGCGACGTCGGTGGAATTTAAAGAAGCTGTGCTGGGGATGGAGGTCACCCCGACGGTATTGCCGAAGGGGCGGATCCGCCTGAAGCTGCGCATCAGCCAGAACATGCCGGGACAGATGCTGCAACAGGCAGACGGCGAGGTGCTGGCTATCGATAAGCAAGAAATTGAAACTCAGGTTGAAGTGAAAAGTGGAGAGACGCTGGCGCTGGGCGGTATTTTTTCAAACAAGAACAAATCCGGTAAAGACAGTATTCCGCTGTTAGGCGATATCCCCTGGTTTGGACAACTCTTTCGCCATGATGGGAAAGAAAACGATCGCCGCGAGCTGGTGGTATTTATTACGCCCAGATTGGTCTCGACAGAATGATTTATGCATGAAACACCGTTGTTTTTGCACTTAACTCGTTTCAGGGATTTGACGTACGCAGCTATTTAGCATACAAGGAGTACCGATTTGAGAGTCGGTACTTCTCATCGCCGTCCGGCAACGCCGACTCGGGTTTTGCCTACAATCTGGTTTGATGATTTATTCAGTTGCCAAACCCGCTTGAGTATTGAGATAATTTTCAGTCTGACTCTCGCAATATCTTATGAGGTTTCAGTTCATGTCCTGCTACGCTCAGTGTCTGCGACGCGGGTTTATCATTAACGAATAGTCTTAGTAGTACCGAAAAAATGGCAGAGAAACGCAATATCTTTCTGGTTGGGCCTATGGGTGCCGGAAAAAGCACTATTGGGCGCCAGTTAGCTCAACAACTCAATATGGAATTTTACGATTCTGATCAAGAGATTGAGAAACGAACCGGAGCTGATGTGGGCTGGGTCTTCGACGTAGAAGGTGAAGACGGCTTCCGCGATCGTGAAGAGAAAGTCATCAACGAATTGACGGAAAAACAGGGTATTGTGCTGGCTACCGGTGGTGGCTCTGTAAAATCGCGTGAAACCCGTAATCGTCTTTCCGCGCGTGGCGTCGTGGTCTATCTCGAAACGACCATCGAAAAACAACTTGCGCGTACGCAGCGCGATAAAAAACGTCCGCTGTTGCAGGTAGAAGCGCCGCCTCGTGAAGTTCTGGAAGCGTTGGCCGACGAACGCAATCCGCTGTATGAAGAGATTGCCGACGTAACCATTCGTACCGATGATCAGAGCGCCAAAGTCGTTGCAAACCAGATTATCCATATGCTGGAAAGCAACTGATTCTGGCTTAATACACACTCGGTAAGCGGGTATAAGTCATTAAGGTGGATGTCGCGTCATGGAGAGGATTACCGTCACTCTCGGGGAACGTAGTTACCCTATCACCATCGCGGCTGGTTTGTTTAACGAACCAGCTTCATTCTTACCGCTGAAATCGGGCGAACAGGTTATGTTGGTCACCAACGAAACCCTGGCTCCCCTTTATCTTGATAAGATTCGCAGCGTACTTGAACATGCGGGTGTGAACGTTGATAGCGTCATCCTACCTGACGGCGAGCAGTATAAAAGCCTGACGGTGCTGGATACGGTATTCACCGCCTTGCTGCAAAAACCGCATGGTCGTGATACGACGCTGGTCGCGCTTGGCGGCGGCGTCATTGGCGACCTGACCGGTTTTGCCGCGGCCAGCTATCAGCGCGGTGTGCGCTTCATCCAGGTCCCGACGACGCTATTGTCGCAGGTTGACTCCTCCGTTGGCGGTAAAACCGCTGTAAACCATCCCCTTGGCAAAAACATGATCGGCGCGTTTTATCAGCCGGCCTCCGTAGTGATAGATCTCGACTGTCTGAAAACACTGCCTGCCCGCGAACTGGCGTCCGGTCTGGCGGAAGTGATCAAGTACGGCATTATCCTTGATGGCGAATTCTTTAGCTGGCTGGAAGAGAATCTGGATGCGTTACTGCGTCTGGACGGACCGGCAATGTCCTGGTGTATTCGTCGTTGTTGTGAGCTGAAAGCCGAAGTTGTTGCCGCAGACGAGCGCGAAACCGGCTTACGTGCTTTACTGAATCTTGGGCATACGTACGGTCATGCCATTGAAGCTGAAATGGGTTATGGCAATTGGTTACATGGTGAAGCGGTCGCAGCGGGTATGGTAATGGCGGCACGCACGTCGGAACGTCTGGGGCAGTTCGCGCCAGAAGAGACGCAGCGCATCATCACATTACTCAAACGTGCCGGCTTGCCGGTTCACGGACCGCGCGAGATGTCAGCACAGGCTTACCTGCCGCACATGTTGCGTGATAAAAAAGTGTTGGCGGGGGAAATGCGCTTAGTCCTTCCGCTGGCAATAGGGAAAAGTGAAGTCCGCGGCGGAGTGTCGCATGAGGTAGTTCTTAACGCGATTGCTGATTGCCAGCAGGCGTAACAACAAGAAAGGTCGGACTGATACGGCTCACGTATCGGCCATTTAGATTCAGGTTAGTTGCAACGTCGTAAGCATTAGCCTTTGAGTGGGGTGTTAAATGGATGAATTCAAACCAGAAGACGAGCTGAAACCCGATCCCAGCGATCGTCGTACTGGTCGTTCTCGTCAATCTTCAGAACGCGGTGAACCGCAGATTAACTTTGATGATGTTGATCTGGACGCTGACGATCGCCGTCCTGCGCGCGGGCGTAAAGAACGCCTTGATGAGCAAGAGAGGGAAGAAGATTACGAATCCGATGATGAAGAGTTCGTGGATGAAGAACGCGTAGAGCGTCGTCCGCGTAAGCGTAAAAAAGCCGCCGCTAAACCCGCTTCCCGTCAGTACATGATGATGGGGGTAGGCGTTTTGGTTCTGCTGCTGCTGATCATCGGTATTGGTTCTGCGCTGAAAGCGCCTTCCACCCCGTCTTCAAGTGAACAAACGGCGTCTGGCGAAAAGAATATCGATCTCACCGGCGATGCCGCTGACCAGGCAAACGGCGCCCAACCGGCACCAGGAAGCACTTCCGCTGAACAGACCGCGGGCAACACGCAGCAAGATGTTTCTCTGCCGCCAATCTCCTCCACGCCGACGCAGGGTCAAACGCCTGCGACCGCAGAGGGCCAGCAGCGCGTTGAAGTACAGGGCGATCTGAATAACGCGCTGACGCAACCGCAAGGTCAGGAACAGCTAAATAATGTGGCGGTAAACTCTACGCTGCCGACTGAACCGGCAACTGTTGCGCCCGTTCGTAATGGTACTGCGTCAAGCCAGACAGCGACGGCGCCCGCCGCCAGCGCCCAGCGCCCTGAACGTAAACAGGCTGTGATTGAGCCGAAGAAACCGCAGACGACTGCGAAAGCGACGCCTGCGGAACCGAAGCAGACGGCTCAGCCTAAACGGACTGAACCGGCAGCGCCTGCTGCCACCGCGGCACCGAAAGCGACCGCCAGCGCTGCACCGTCACAGAAGACAGCGCCGGCGCAAACGGCAGCACCTGCTCAAACTGCGCCAGCGGCAAGTAGCGCTGCGGGAGGAAAAAGCGCCGGTAACGTCGGATCGCTGAAATCCGCACCGTCCAGTCATTACACCCTGCAGCTCAGCAGTTCTTCTAACTACGACAACCTGAACGGTTGGGCGAAGAAAGAGAATCTGAAAAACTATGTGGTGTATCAGACGACGCGTAACGGTCAACCGTGGTATGTTCTGGTGTCCGGCGTGTATGCCTCGAAAGAAGATGCGAAACGCGCGGTTTCCACGTTGCCAGCCGATGTGCAGGCAAAAAATCCGTGGGCCAAACCGTTGCATCAGGTACAGGCCGATCTGAAATAATGTTAAAGCGCAGGATGCTGTCGGAGCTTTCTCCACAGCCGGAGAAGGTGTAATTAGTTAGTCAGCATGAAAAAAAATCGCGCTTTTCTGAAGTGGGCAGGGGGAAAATATCCCCTGCTTGACGACATCAAACGGCATTTACCGCAGGGTGAATGCCTGGTCGAACCCTTTGTGGGTGCAGGGTCGGTGTTTCTTAACACCGACTTTTCTCGTTATATTCTTGCCGATATCAACAGCGACCTCATCAGTCTCTATAAGATCGTAAAGAGCCGTACCGACGAGTACGTGCAGGCTTCTCGGGAGTTATTTAACCCGCAGACCAATCAGGCCGAGGCTTACTATCAATTCCGTGAAGAGTTCAACGCCAGCCAGGATCCTTTCCGTCGTGCGGTCCTGTTCCTGTATCTGAACCGATATGGTTACAACGGTCTGTGCCGGTATAATCTGCGTGGCGAATTTAACGTGCCGTTTGGTCGTTATAAAAAGCCTTACTTCCCGGAAGCTGAGTTGTATCACTTTGCGGAAAAAGCGCAGAATGCGGAATTCCATTGCCTCTCATATGATGAGTGCATGGAGCAAGCGGATGCGAACTCGGTTGTCTATTGCGATCCGCCTTACGCCCCGCTGTCAGCAACGGCGAATTTCACCGCGTATCATACCAACAGCTTCAGCCCGAAAGAGCAGGCCCATCTGGCTAAAATGGCCGAAAAGCTGGTCAGTAAGCAGATCCCGGTGTTAATTTCGAACCATGACACGCCGGATACCCGCGAATGGTACAAAGCGGCGGAACATTTTCAGGTCAAAGTGCGGCGCAGTATAAGCAGCAACGGCGGCACACGTAAAAAGGTGGACGAACTGCTGGCTCTGTACAAACCAGGAGTCGTTTCGCCCGCGAATAAATAATTCTCAAGGAGAAGCGGATGAAACAGTATTTGATTGCCCCCTCAATCCTGTCGGCTGATTTTGCTCGCCTGGGTGAGGACACCGCGAAAGCACTGGCTGCCGGTGGTGACGTCGTGCATTTTGACGTCATGGACAACCACTATGTACCGAATCTGACCATGGGTCCGATGGTACTGAAATCCCTGCGTAAATATGGCATTACAGCTCCCATCGATGTGCATCTGATGGTGAAACCGGTCGATCGAATCATCCCGGATTTCGCCGCCGCGGGCGCCAGCATCATTACCTTTCACCCGGAAGCCTCCGAACACGTTGACCGATCGCTGCAACTGATTAAAGAGCACGGCTGTAAAGCGGGGCTGGTCTTCAATCCGGCAACGCCGCTGAGCTATCTGGACTACGTCATGGATAAGCTGGATGTGATCCTGTTGATGTCTGTAAACCCAGGCTTTGGCGGTCAGTCCTTTATTCCGCAAACGCTGGATAAACTTCGCGAAGTGCGTCGTCGTATTGACGAGTCGGGTTACGACATTCGCCTCGAAGTGGATGGCGGCGTGAAGGCGAGCAACATTGCTGAAATCGCCGCCGCAGGAGCCGACATGTTTGTCGCCGGTTCCGCCGTCTTCGATCAGCCAGACTATAAAAAAGTTATTGATGACATGCGCAGCGAACTGGCAAAGGTAAGTCATGGATAAATTGCAGGATATTCGGGGCGTTGCCTTCGACCTCGACGGAACGCTGGTGGACAGCGCGCCGGGACTGAGTGCCGCAGTGGACATGGCGCTGTATGCGCTGGAACTGCCGGTTGCCGGTGAAGAGCGCGTCATTACCTGGATTGGTAACGGTGCTGATGTATTGATGGAGCGTGCGTTAACCTGGTCTCGTCAGGAGCGCGCCACACTTCGTAAGACGATGGGCAAGCCGCCGGTCGATGAAGATATTCCCGCCGAGGAGCAGGTCCGTATTCTGCGTAAGCTGTTTGACCGCTACTACGGGGATGTGGCTGAAGAGGGGACATTTTTGTTCCCTGATGTCGCCGATACGCTGGGTGCGCTGCATGCCAAAGGGCTGCCGCTCGGACTGGTGACTAATAAGCCGACGCCGTTTGTTGCACCATTGCTCGACGCGCTGGATATCAGTAAATATTTCAGCGTCGTTATTGGCGGTGACGACGTCCAGAACAAAAAACCGCATCCGGATCCGCTGCTGCTGGTGGCAGGTAAGCTCGGCATTGCGCCAGAGCAATTGCTCTTCGTCGGGGATTCGCGTAATGATATTCAGGCGGCAAAAGCCGCTGGCTGCCCCTCTGTAGGCCTCACCTATGGCTACAACTATGGTGAACCGATCGCACTGAGCCAGCCGGACGTCATGTACGACCGCATCAATGAAATCTTGCCCGCTCTTGGGCTTTCGCATAGCAAAAATCAGGAATCGAAAAATGACTAAGCCCATCGTTTTTAGTGGCGCACAGCCCTCAGGTGAATTGACCATTGGCAACTACATGGGTGCGCTGCGTCAGTGGGTGAACATGCAGGATGACTACCATTGCATCTATTGCATCGTTGACCAGCATGCCATCACCGTTCGTCAGGATGCGCAGAAACTGCGTAAAGCGACGCTGGATACGCTGGCGCTCTATCTGGCATGTGGTATCGATCCTGAAAAAAGCACCATTTTCGTTCAGTCCCACGTACCTGAACATGCGCAATTAAGCTGGGCGCTGAACTGCTACACCTACTTTGGCGAGCTGAGCCGTATGACGCAGTTCAAAGATAAGTCAGCACGCTACGCCGAAAACATCAACGCCGGTCTGTTCGACTATCCGGTACTGATGGCGGCAGACATCCTGCTGTATCAGACCAACCTGGTGCCGGTGGGTGAAGACCAGAAACAGCATCTGGAACTGAGTCGCGATATCGCCCAGCGTTTCAACGCGTTATATGGTGATATCTTCAAAGTCCCTGAGCCGTTTATTCCTAAATCGGGTGCCCGCGTGATGTCGCTGCTGGAGCCGACGAAAAAGATGTCCAAGTCGGACGACAACCGCAACAACGTAATTGGCCTGCTGGAAGACCCGAAATCGGTGGTCAAGAAGATCAAACGCGCGGTTACCGATTCCGAAGAGCCGCCAGTAGTGCGCTACGACGTGCAGAACAAAGCGGGTGTCTCTAACCTGCTGGATATTCTCTCCGCTGTGACCGGGCAGAGCATTCCGGAACTGGAAAAACAGTTTGAAGGCAAAATGTATGGTCATCTGAAAGGCGAAGTTGCCGATGCGGTATCTGGCATGCTGACCGAGTTGCAGGAACGTTATCATCGCTTCCGTAATGACGAAGCCTTCCTGCAGCAGGTAATGAAAGACGGCGCGGAAAAAGCCGGCGCACACGCCTCTGCGACACTGAAAGCAGTTTATGAAGCGATTGGTTTTGTCGCTAAGCCGTAACAGCTGAAAAAATAAAACCGGGAAGATGTTTTCCCGGTTTTATTGTCCGTCATATCGGCTGCTGATTAATGGTTGGAATACCAGTTCAGCTTGTCGCGCAGTCCGACGACCCGACCCACGATGATCAGCGCAGGGCTTGCAACCTGTGTCGCCAGTTCGCCGAGATTATTCAGTTCACCTTTGACTACCCGCTGTTTCACCGAAGTGCCGTTCTCAACCAGAGCGACCGGCATATCGGCCTGCATGCCAAACTCGATCAGTTTTTGCTGGATAGTTGCAGCCTGGTTCAGACCCATGTAGAACACCAGCGTCTGTTTTTCCGCTGCCAGGTTTTCCCAGTCCAGCTCGCCACCGGTTTTCAGGTGTCCGGTGACCAGACGTACGCTCTGGGCGTAGTCACGGTGAGTCAGCGGAATGCCAGAATAGGCGGAACAGCCGGAGGCTGCGGTAATTCCCGGCACCACGGAGAACGGAATACCGGCATGGCACAGTGTTTCCAGCTCCTCACCACCACGACCAAAGATAAACGGGTCACCGCCTTTCAGACGGACGACACGCTTGCCTTGTTGCGCTTCGCGCAGCAGGATTTGGTTAATTTCTTCTTGTGGAACGCAGTGATAGCCCGCACGCTTACCCACAAACACGCGGTCAGCATCACGGCGCACAAGGTTCATGATGTCGTCAGAAACCAGACGGTCATAGACCACCACGTCGGCCTGTTGGATTTGCTGCAACCCTTTCAGCGTCAGAAGTCCGGCATCGCCTGGACCCGCGCCCACCAGCACGACTTCGCCACGATGATCAAGGGGTTCGCTGAGCAACTGTTCTGTGATCTCTTCCACCGCTTTGTCGTCGTCGTTAGCCAGCGACTGCGCCAGTCTGTCATTTACAAAAAGCTTTTCCCAGAAGCGGCGGCGTTCGCCCATCGTGGCAAACTGCTGTTTCACCCGTGACCGAAGTTTTCCGGCATACTGCGCGACCTGCCCCAGATGCTGAGGCAGCAGGGATTCCAGCTTTTCACGCAGTAGGCGGGCCAGCACCGGCGAGGTACCGCCCGAAGAGACGGCAACCATCAGCGGGGAGCGGTCGATAATCGACGGCATGATGAAACTGGCGGCCTTCGGCGCATCCACGACGTTACAGAAGATGCGGCGGGATTCTGCAGCATCGCTCACGCGCTGATTCACCGCATCATCATCGGTCGCGGCAATCGCCAGCCAGCACGGATCGAGCAGCGCTTCGTCGAACGGCCCCTCAACCAGCGTTAACATGCCTTCATTTGCCCATACGGTGAACTGCGGAATAAACGCCAGTGCATTAACCGTTAAACGTGCGCCTGCGTCCAGCAGCAACCGCGCTTTGCGTTCTGCGACATCCCCACCGCCGACAATCAGACAGTCGCGGTCGCGTAGTTGACAAAATATAGGCAAATGATCCACGACATTACCCCTTAATTATTGGCTGTAGCCTCAAAATCTACCCATCAGGCTATCTTATTTGTCAGTTTGCCCCTGGGCAGTGCTCGCAATCCTCACGTACTACATGTACGTTCCGGTTGTTCCGCGCTGTCCGTGTTCAAACTGCCTGCACCGAATACGCCTACTGGGCAAGATTTTTAGTTTGGTTGATTTTTGCCGGAGCCGGTCTCTCCGATTTTGGCGTAGCATACCAATAACCTAATCCCATGAACACGACACCGGACAAAGTATTGCCCAGTGTTACCCATAGCAGGTTATGACCAATTCCTGCCAGGGTATAGGCTTCGCTGTGATGACCAAACCAGGAAAGCGCGAACAGCGTCATGTTGGCAACCGAATGCTCATAGCCGGAGGCGATAAACGCCAGCAGGCACCACCAGATAGCAATGAACTTCGCGGCGCCTTCAGTACGGATCGCCATCCAGATTGCGAGGCAGACCAGCCAGTTACACAACGCGCCTTTAAAGAACAACACCGTGGCGGGCGCTGTGGTTTTCGCCAGCGCCACCGAGTGCACGATGCTGGTATCAACCGGCAGCAGGCTTCCGCCGCCCCAACTGTAAAGCAATGCTACAAACACCGAACCGACCAGGTTGCCCAGCCAGGTTTGCGGCAAAATCGCCCACATCTGCCCGTGGCTGATGGTGCCTGCTTTTACGCCGAGCGTCAGGAACATGGTGTGACCGGTAAACAGTTCAGAACCGGCAATAATCACCAGCGTTAAGGCGATACCGAAGGTGGCGCCCATGACCAGCGGACGAACGGCTGGGTCGAGCAAATTACCGAGGGTAAAAATCAGGATGATGCCGAGGCCCACATAGGCCCCTGCCATTGCAGAACTGACCCAAAAACCGAGCGGGTTATTGGCCGACAGGCGGGCGATGCGTGCAGCGTTGGCCGCACACTTATTAATGGTGTCAGTAAACATTTGATTATCCTTGAAGTACAAAAAAAAAAGAAATCGTAACCGTAGGCCGGATAAGGCATTTATGCCGCCATCCGGCAATGTGCTTTTACAATTGCCTGATGGCGCTACGCTTATCAGGCCTACCAATAAAAGACCTGCAAATACGTCTAAAAAGGGAGGCGTTGCGCCTCCCTGAAATTCATTAACCACGCAATTGCACAATGCCGTCTTTCACCCGTGCTTCGTAGTGCGTCACGGAATGGCTTTCGTCCTCCATGCATAGTCCATCACGGAGGCGGAAGCGCTGCTTTTTCAGCGGGCTGGCAACCCACAGTTCACCCTCGTGTTCAGCAATCAGGCCGCGAGACAGCACGCTGGATTCAAAGAACGGGTCAATGTTGCTGATCGCAAACACCTGGTCGCTGTGATACGGACGGAAAATGGCGACCTGTTCCTCACCTAACAGCGCGCAGACGCCGGTTGCAGGCAGGATGTCATCAATGTGGCAGATATCTTTCCACTGGCTCATGCGTTTTCCTCCACCAGAGTGACCGGGATGCGTTCGTACGGCGTGGCCGGGCGATGCTGTTCACGTTCAGGCATCACCTGGACGTTCGGATCGCGTTTATCGCTGTTGATGAAGTGTCTGAAACGTGTCTGGGCAGACGGCGTGTTGACGGTTTCCGTCCATTCGCAGACCACGGCTTCGCGCAGACGCGCCATCTCTTCTTCCAGGTGTTCGTTCAGGCCCAGTTTGTCGTCGATGATGACGGAGCGCAGATACTCGATCCCGCCTTCCAGGTTGTCTAACCACGGAGCGGTACGAGTCAGTTTGTCCGCCGTACGAATGTAGAACATCATGAAACGGTCGAGATATTTGAGCAGCGTTTCGCGGTCAATATCCGCGGCCAGCAGATCCGCATGGCGAGGTTTCATCCCGCCGTTACCGCAGACATAAAGATTCCAGCCTTTTTCAGTGGCGATGATGCCGACGTCTTTGCCCTGAGCTTCCGCACATTCACGGGTACAACCGGAGACACCAAACTTCATCTTGTGCGGGGTACGAATGCCTTTATAACGATTTTCCAGTTCGACACCGAAGCCAACGCTGTCGTCCACGCCGTAACGACACCAGGTGCTGCCCACGCAGGTTTTCGCCATGCGCAGCGCTTTGGCATACGCATGGCCAGTTTCGAAGCCCGCTTCAATCAACTGACGCCAGATTTCCGGCAGGTCATCCTTCTGTGCGCCAAACAGGCCAATACGTTGAGAGCCGGTGATTTTGGTGTACAGGTTAAATTCACGGGCGATACGGCCCACGGCGACCAGCCCTTCCGGGGTGATTTCGCCGCCGGCGGAGCGAGGAATAACGGAATATGTGCCGTCTTTCTGGATGTTCGCCAGGAAGTTGTCGTTGGTATCCTGCAACGGGGTGTGCTGCGGTTTCAGAATGTATTCATTCCAGCAGGAGGCCAGCAGAGAGCCCACGGTGGGTTTACACACTTCGCAGCCGTAGCCTTTACCGTGTTTTGCCAGCAATTCTTCGAAGGTTTTGATGCCTTCCACGCGAATCAGGTGGAACAATTCCTGGCGCGAATAAGCAAAGTGCTCGCACAGGTTGTTGTTGACTTCGATACCCTGTTTCGCCAGTTCTGCGTTCAGCACCTGGGTAACCAGCGGGATACAGCCACCGCAGCCAGTACCGGCTTTGGTTTCAGCTTTCAGCGCGGCAACGGTATGGCAGCCTTTGTTGATGGCCGCGACCAGCATACCTTTCGTGACGTCGAAGCAGGAGCAAATCTGCGCGCTGTCCGGCAGTTTATCCACGCCGATAGACGGTTTACCGCTGCCAGCATGGGCGGGAAGGATCAGTGAATCCGGGTTTTCCGGCAGCTCGATCGCATTCAGTACCAGTTGCAGCAGGTTGCCGTAATCGCTGGTATCACCGACCAGCACCGCGCCGAGCAGGGTTTTGTTATCCTGGCTTACGATAAGCCGTTTGTAGACCTCTTTGCTTTCGTCGAGGTAAACGTAACTACGGGCCCCCGGCGTACGGCCATGCGCATCGCCAATCCCGCCGACGTCAACGCCCAGCAGTTTTAACTTGGCGCTCAGATCCGCGCCTTCAAAGGCATTTTCGGTTTCCAGAATATGGTCAACGGCGACCTGCGCCATTTTGTAGCCCGGCGCGACCAGACCGTAGACGCGATTATTCCAGCTGGCGCATTCTCCGATGGCGTAAATATCCGGGTCAGAGGTCTGACAGGTATCGTTAATCACGATACCACCGCGTGGCGCAACCTCCAGGCCACACTGAGTCGCCAGCTTGTCACGCGGGCGAATCCCGGTAGAGAAGACGATAAAGTCGACTTCCAGCTCGCTACCGTCAGCAAAACGCATGGTTTTACGAGCTTCTGTGCCTTGCTGGACGATCTCCTGGGTGTTTTTGCTGGTGTGCACGCGCACGCCCATGCTTTCAATCTTGCGACGCAACTGTTCGCCGCCCATCTGGTCAAGCTGCTCAGCCATCAGCATCGGGGCGAATTCAATCACGTGAGTTTCCACACCGAGGTTTTTCAGCGCGCCAGCCGCTTCCAGACCTAACAGACCACCGCCGACGACCGCACCGCGCTTGCTGCGACGAGCACAGGATTCAATCGCGTTGAGGTCTTCAATGGTGCGATAAACGAAGCAGTCCTGGGTTTCGGAGCCTTTAATCGGCGGGATCCACGGATAAGAGCCGGTCGCCATAATCAGCTTGTCGTAGTAAACCGTACGCCCTGCGCTGGAATGGATCACTTTTTCCTGGCGGTTGATGGTGATCGCGCGTTCGCCGACCAGCACCTTAACGCCGTGCTTCTCGTAAAATCCTTCGCGAACCAGAGACAGTTCTTCGGCGGTGTGGTGTGAGAAGTAGGATGACAGGTGCACACGGTCGTATGCCTTGCGGGGTTCTTCGCAGAAAACAGTAATATCAAAATTGGCAGCGTCGGATTTATCAAGAAGGTCCTCAATAAAGCGATGGCCGACCATACCATTACCGATAATAGCGAGTCTGACTTTGCTCATTTTTGCCTCGATTTCTTTTCTATTACTGCCTACCTTAACGATTCAGCAACCCCACTTATTGATGCAAATCAAATTCACCTTTATATACCTCTTAATGGGTATATTACTGATTTGTCAGTATTTTCTTAAGTTGAGGAAATATCAGACTTTTCGCGATTGTATGAATAACGTACAAATTGAGGGGTTTTTAGATGGAAAAGACTACCACTTAAGATTGGCTGGCCTACATCGTTTGGGGAAGGGATGAGAAACGAGAAATGAGAAATGCCGGATAAGACGCAACGCGTCACCATCCGGCAAATAACATTACTGTTTTGCTGCTACATCATGCTGGCGATGACGGGTCACAAAACCGAGGATAAAGCACATCAAGAAGACAATGGCATACAGGCCATTCGCGGTAAGCAGCGCGGCCTGAGGACCGCTGTGCGCCACAATAGGCCCGGTGACGACAAATGTCAGCATGGTGCCGATGGTGCCGCAGGTCAGAACGAAGTTAACCAGCTTCGGTGAGGCGATTTTGGTTTGCTGAGATCCCAGGGTGATGATGGTGGTATAGATGGCGCTGGAGAAGAAGCCAAGCGCCAGAATAAACCATGGCATATGTTCCGGCGTACCGGTGATGAACAGATACATCAGTACGGTCGCCAGCGCGGCGAGCACGGTCAGAATGCGCTGCAAATCAAAGAAACGCAGAATGAAACTGAAGGCCCACATCCCGAACATGTACGACATCCAGAAATTGCTGACCAGCGTACCGGCATCATTCAGGCTCATCCCCAGCCCTTTCGCATACTCGGGGACCCAGGAGATAAAACCCAACTGACCGAGGATGTAACACAGCGCAGCAACAGACAGAAACAGGACGCCGATGCCCCATTTCTCTTTCACGACTGGCGTATCGCTTTGCGGCGCGTGTTTGCCCAGCGGCGGGAATTCACAACCGAAGGTCAGAAGAAAAATCGCAACATAGACCAGGCCGATGCAGGCGTACACCCAGTACCATTCGATGCTGCGCGCCAACAGGAACGCGGCGACCATCGGGAAAACCATCCCAGCCATGCTGAAGAAGGAATCGGTAAACAGCAGACGGGAGCCGCGCTGACGACCTTCATACATCTGCGTAATCAGGAACGTACCAATCGACATAGTGATGCCGCTGACCAGCCCCAGCACAAACATTGCGACAGAGAATAAAGCCAGGCTGTGGCTGAACATCAGACCGGCGACAGCCAGCACCATCAGGATAAAGCCAAAGCGCAATTGCGTTTTCAGCGGAACGATTTCCATCAGCCAGGCATTAAGAAAAATGGAGATCAAGATACCGGCGTTCAGGAAGGTGAAGGTGTTACTCATACTGGAAACGGGCAGCTGGAAATAGTCTGCGATGTTTCCCATCACCATCCCGGTGACAATCACTAACGCACCGGTGAGGGCGTAGGAGAGAAAGCTGATCCATGTGAGCTTGATACGATTGCTGTTAGTCATGACTGGCCTGTAAATGGAAGTAAAGCGCATTGACGGCGCCGGGAACGGGCGGATTTTAGGCTTTTTAGTGATGTATTTAAACTTTTATTGGAAATAACAGAGGCTGTTACATTTTTAAAAGTGATAGAAATCACAATAATTAATGCTTTGATGAAGTTACATATGTTTCAGGTACGTAAAATTAGGTAAAGGGATGGCCTTGTCCCTGAAGGCTCTTTAGAATCAAACCACTGGCTTTTGTTACCGCTCTCCTAAAGGAAATCTCATGCTCAAATCGACCCTGGCGGCTGTTGCAGCTGTTTTCGCCCTTTCTGCTCTCTCTCCCGCAGCGCTGGCAGCAAAAGGGGATCCGCACGTTTTGCTGACAACCTCTGCAGGTAATATCGAACTGGAACTGAATAGCCAGAAAGCGCCGGTTTCAGTGCAAAACTTTGTCGATTATGTAAACAGTGGTTTCTATAACAACACGACGTTTCACCGCGTGATCCCAGGCTTTATGGTCCAGGGCGGCGGCTTCACCGAGCAGATGCAGCAGAAGAAACCCAATCCACCGATTAAAAACGAAGCCGACAACGGCTTGCGTAACACGCGCGGCACCATCGCGATGGCGCGTACCGCGGATAAAGACAGCGCGACCAGCCAGTTCTTTATTAACGTAGCGGATAATGCTTTCCTCGATCACGGCCAGCGTGACTTCGGCTATGCCGTATTTGGTAAAGTGGTGAAAGGGATGGATGTGGCCGATAAGATCTCTCAGGTGCCGACTCATGATGTCGGCCCTTATCAGAATGTGCCGTCAAAACCAGTGGTTATCCTCTCCGCAAAAGTGCTGCCGTAATCCTTCTCACGCGGGCATTGCAGGCCCGCGTCGCTTTATCCTCCCTGCGTAACCGCGTTTTGCTGCTTATACTTGGCAGACATGGATCTATCAGGGAGGCGTACAGTGAAAAAACTCACCGACAGGCAAAAGTCCCGACTCTGGGAGCAGCAGCGAAACGTGAATTTCCAGGCCAGTCGCCGTCTTGAAGGCGTCGAGAGCCCATTGATCACGCTGAATGCAGAAGAGGCGCTGGTGCGTCTTGAAGAACTCCGGAGGCACTATGAGCGCTAAAATCGGCGATGACCGCGATCCGTATCTCTACCCCGGACTGAACGTGATGCGTAACCGCCTGGGGATCCACCAGGTTGAGCGTCTGGCGCAGGCCGCTTATGAGCTGACTGCGCTACGTGCGGCGACCATCGAACTCGGCCCGGCGAAGCGCGGCTTGCCCCATCTGTGCGCGATTCATCGTCAGCTTTATCAGGACGTTTTTGACTGGGCGGGTCATCTGCGTGAAGTCGACATCTATCAGGGGGATACCCGCTTCTGCCATTTCGCTTACATCGAAAAAGAGGGCAATGCCCTGATGCAGGATCTGGAAGAAGAAAACTACCTGATGGGATTACCGAAAGAGAAATTCATCAATCGCCTTGCGCATTATTACTGTGAGATCAACGTGCTGCATCCGTTTCGTCTCGGCAGCGGCATGGCGCAGCGGATTTTCTTCGAACAACTGGCTATCCATGCCGGTTATCTGCTGCACTGGGGAGACATCGCGGCAAAGGAGTGGAACCAGGCGAATCAGGAAGGGGCGATGGGTGACCTTAGCGCATTGCAGGCGATATTTCGTAAAGGGGTAAGCGAAGCCGAGGAAACTGAGTAGAATAGCGCGGTTTTCCTCGACCGGAGCCGCCATGATCCTGCTTATCGACAACTACGATTCTTTCACCTGGAACCTCTACCAGTATTTTTGTGAGCTGGGCGCTGATGTGCAGGTTAAGCGCAATGATGAGTTGACGCTGTCGCAGATCGATGCGCTACAGCCGCAAAAAATCGTCATCTCGCCCGGCCCCTGCACCCCGGATGACGCCGGAATTTCGCTGGATGTCATTCGCCACTATGCCGGACATATGCCGATACTGGGTGTTTGTCTGGGGCATCAGGCGATGGCGCAGGCTTTTGGCGCAACGATCGTACGCGCCGCAAAAGTGATGCACGGAAAAACCTCGCCCATCCGTCATACCGGGAAGGGCGTTTTCCAGGGATTAGCAAACCCGCTTACCGTCACCCGTTATCATTCTTTGGTTATCGAATCCACTACGCTTCCTGATTGCTTTGAAGTGACCGCCTGGAGCGAAACACAGGAAATTATGGGGATTCGCCATAAAGCGTGGGATCTGGAAGGGGTGCAGTTCCACCCGGAAAGTATTCTCAGCGAACAGGGACATCAACTGCTGGCAAATTTCCTCAACCGGTGATTTGTGGTTGCTATCTAGTGATTTTTTATGCATATTTTGTGATTATATTTTCACATTCATTTTTGCATAACTGGATGGGCATGAGATGGCAACTGAACAAACGGCAGTAACCCGCGCAACTTTTGATGAAGTTATTCTGCCGATTTATGCACCGGCGGAGTTTATTCCGGTGAAAGGTCAGGGCAGTCGGGTCTGGGATCAGCAGGGCAAAGACTATGTTGATTTCGCGGGCGGGATTGCGGTGACCGCGCTGGGACACTGCCATCCTGCGCTGGTGGCGGCGCTGAAAACTCAGGGTGAAACGCTCTGGCATACCAGTAATGTCTTCACCAACGAACCCGCGCTGCGTCTGGGTCGTAAGATTATCGACGCGACGTTTGCTGAGCGTGTGCTGTTTATGAACTCCGGGACAGAAGCCAACGAAACGGCGTTCAAGCTGGCGCGTCACTATGCCTGTGTACGCCATAGCCCCTTCAAAACCAAAATTATTGCCTTTCATAATGCGTTTCACGGACGCTCGTTGTTTACCGTCACAGTGGGCGGTCAGCCGAAATATTCCGATGGCTTTGGGCCGAAACCGGCCGATATCATCCATGTACCGTTTAACGATCTCCATGCGGTGAAAGCGGTGATGGACGATCACACCTGCGCGGTGGTGGTTGAGCCGGTACAGGGAGAAGGCGGCGTTCTGGCCGCCACGCCAGAGTTCCTGCAAGGGTTGCGCGAGCTCTGCGACGAGCATCAGGCACTGCTGGTGTTTGATGAAGTGCAAAGCGGCATGGGACGTACGGGTGAGCTGTTTGCCTATATGCACTACGGCGTGACGCCGGATATCCTCACCAGTGCGAAAGCACTGGGCGGCGGCTTCCCGGTGAGCGCGGTATTGACGACGCAAGAGATCGCCTCGGCATTTCATGTCGGTTCTCATGGTTCAACCTACGGCGGTAATCCGCTGGCCTGCGCGGTGGCGGAAGCCGCGTTCGACATCATCAACACGCCAGAGGTTCTGGGAGGCGTGAATGCAAAGCGCCAAAAATTTGTCCAGCATCTACAGCAGATTAACGAACAATTCCATGTGTTTAGCGATATTCGCGGTATGGGCCTGTTGATCGGGGCGGAGTTGCTGCCGCAATACAAAGGGCGCGCGCGCGATTTCCTCTATGCGGCAGCCGATGCCGGCGTGATGGTATTGAATGCGGGCCCGGATGTGATGCGCTTTGCCCCGTCGCTGGTGGTGGAAGAAGCGGATATCGACGAAGGGATGCAGCGTTTTGCACAGGCTGTTGCCAGGGT
Organism: Citrobacter sp. ANG330; assembly: GCF_047467925.1. Lineage (NCBI taxonomy): Bacteria > Pseudomonadati > Pseudomonadota > Gammaproteobacteria > Enterobacterales > Enterobacteriaceae > Citrobacter > Citrobacter sp. ANG330. Next base: position 138,730 of record NZ_JASJUI010000010.1, read on the forward strand.
TGTTGGTTAACGATTTGCCTGATGGCGCTGCGCTTATCCTGCCTTCATCGATAACGCGCGTATCCGGCAATCCATGTTAACCCCGCATATCCCGTAACCGGCGGCTGAGCCAGATCCCATGGTGCGGCCGCTGACGCCATGCGACAGACGAGATAGTGTGCATCGTGTTCAGGTGCCCCAGCACGCGTTGCAGATGCTGTTCAAGCGTGCTTAAGGGCCCGTGGGTGAGCGCTTCGGGCGCCTCCAGAATATTTACATCTCCGGAACTGCCCGGCCCGTCGTACTCCAGTCGTTGCTGACAGCGTTGGATGGCAATTTCGCACGATTGCAGATATCGCTGCGCCAGTTCCGGCGTCAGCATCGTATGTTCACGCGCCAATGTCGTCATGGCGTTAATGTGTTCAACAATAAACTGACTGTGCGTCACCCACAGCTTCATATCCGCCAGATAGTGCGTGTTGAAGCCCGGCTCCTGCATCGCCTGATTCAGTGAGTTAAACAGTGTGTTGTGCGCCTGGTTGACTCGCATACGCTGATAAGCCAGCGGTGTAGCCTGCGGATCGTCGCTCAGAATCAGACGAATAGCTTCCTGATCGGCCTCCAGCGCATCGTGGGCGTTTTTACGCAGTAGCCCGCTCTGCCATTGTGGCCATAGCCAGACGGTGCCGCCAAATGCAATCAGGCAGCCTATCACCGTGTCGACAAACCGGGGGATAATAAACTGCTCGCCGTCCAGCGTCAGTAGCTGCAGGGTATATACCGCCGTGACGGTAAATCCCACCGTCGCCCAGCCGTAGTTTTTACGGATAGTCAGATAGCTGACCAGGGTGATCACCAGCATCAGGGCCAGCGTATATCCTTCAGGAATATGAAAGTGCAGCGTCACGCCTGCAATAATCAGCCCCACCAGCGTACCCGCCGAACGGTGCAGAATACGCACGCGGGTGGCGCCATAACCGTTCTGCGTGACAAACAGCACGGTCATCAGGATCCAGTACGGTTTCGGCAGGTGTAACGCGGTTCCCATCAGACTGGCGATGCTGAGCATGACGCTGATACGCCCGGCGTTGCGTAGCGCTGGTGATTTCAGGGAAAGGTAGTTTTTCAACGCAGGAAGCAACGGAAGACGGCGCTGTTTGTCAGCCATCAGATCGCGGGCGTAAAGTGGTCGTTGAGTGCGCAGCACCCGGGCGATACGGCTGAAGTGCCAGTAACAGAACTGCCCGACGGGGTTATCCGGATGCTGATGAGCAATTTTTTCCAGCGCGCCAATCTGCTTTTGCATAGAGAAACGGGTCGGCAGTCGGTGATACAGAATGTCATCCGCCAGTACCCGCAACCGCGCGGCGACGGTTTGCGCCGTCCAGCGAATCACCTGCTCAGCGTGGCTGCGTTCGACCAGCTTTTGCACCTCTTCCGGCTGGTGCAGACTCACTGAGATATGTTCCTGTAAATCCAGCGCTTCCTGAAAGGCGCGCAGCATTCGTTTGTAGTCATTGTTGTGATGCGCCGACAGCATATGCATCTGCTGATAACACTGGGTGATGAGGTCGACGGCTTTTTGCTGGCGGACCAGCAGCGGCGGTAGCGTTTTTTCCGGATCGGTGTGCTGAGTCAGCATACTGTATTTGGCTTCGCAGTAATCCGCCAGTTCCCGGTACAGTAGGCTTAGCGACTCGCGCAGCGGTTGCTCGCGCCACAGCCAGAACCAGAACCAGTTAAATAAGCCATACCACAGCGTGCCCAGCGCGTAGATCAGCAACGGTTCCCAGACCGGCATATTTCCTGCCAGGCTCAGCGTAAAAATAGCGGCAATCAGCGAGGCGGGCAGCAGGCGGGCATGCAGTGAACTCAGTTCCGCGGTGACGCCGAGAATCAATGTGAGTCCGGTCAGGATCAGCGGCAACGGGATCGCCTGCGCCAGTAGCAGCTGCATAATCAGGCTGCATCCGGCAAACAGCGACGCGCCAATCACCAGGCGTTTGAAAAAGCGTTTGTGCGGTGTATCAAGCCCGGCAATGTTGCAGCAGGCGGGAACGAGAGAGAAGAGCAAACCCAGATGCAACTGCCCGATGATCAGGCCGACGGCCACGGGCAAACAGAGCACCAGCGTTTGACGTAGTGCATAGTTGATTTCTGGGTGATAAATCAGTCTGCGCCACATTGGCAAAACAAAAATGACGCACTACCGGGTAGCGCGCCATTTCCGATGAGATTAACGAGTGCCGTAAACGACGATCGTTTTACCGTGAGCGGAGATCAGGTTCTGATCTTCCAGCATCTTCAGGATACGACCAACGGTTTCGCGAGAACAGCCAACGATCTGGCCAATCTCCTGGCGAGTGATTTTGATCTGCATGCCGTCCGGGTGAGTCATTGCATCAGGCTGTTTCGCCAGATTCAGCAGCGTCTGGGCGATACGACCGGTCACATCGAGGAAGGCCAGGTTACCGACTTTCTCTGAAGTGACTTGCAGGCGGCGAGCCATTTGAGAAGACAGGCGCATCAGAATATCCGGGTTCACCTGGATCAACTGGCGGAATTTCTTGTAGGAAATTTCAGCCACTTCACACGCTGTTTTCGCCCGAACCCATGCGCTACGTTCCTGGCCTTCTTCAAACAGGCCCAGTTCGCCAATGAAATCACCCTGATTCAGATAAGAAAGGATCATTTCTTTCCCTTCCTCATCTTTAATCAACACTGCCACTGAGCCCTTAACGATGTAGTACAACGTTTCCGCTTTTTCACCCTGGTGAATCAGCGTGCTCTTGGACGGGTACTTATGAATATGGCAATGAGACAAGAACCATTCGAGTGTCGGGTCTGTTTGCGGTTTGCCAAGCACCATGCGCGATTATCCTCTGTTATAAGCTGTCTCCAGAGCCAAAAAATCCGCTGTCTCTGGGGTTGCAAAAATGTGCTTCCCGCGTCCTGGGAAGAGACTGTCAAAAACGAACTGCAGCCTTTAATGTGAAGTCCTCTGCATACATGCAGTACGTCAATGTATTACTGTAGCATCCTGACTGTTTTAGCATAGCTTTAGCCGTGTGTCTCCTGGTGTCTCGCTTCAGCATGACGCAGGTCGCCTTCCGTTGCGAGAATTGTTATGTACGCGTAATCTGTCAGGAAAATTAACGCACTGGAGTTAAAAAATATGCAAGCGCGTGTTAAATGGGTTGAGGGGTTAACCTTCCTGGGTGAGTCCGCTTCCGGGCATCAGATTCTGATGGACGGTAACTCTGGTGATAAAGCACCGAGCCCGATGGAAATGGTGTTGATGGCGGCTGGCGGTTGCAGCGCCATTGACGTGGTTTCTATCCTGCAAAAAGGCCGTCAGGATGTGACGAACTGCGAAGTGAAATTGACTTCAGAACGTCGGGAAGAGGCGCCACGCCTGTTCACTCACATCAACCTGCACTTTATTGTCACCGGCCACGATCTGAAGGATGCCGCCGTTGCGCGGGCGGTCGATCTGTCGGCAGAGAAGTATTGCTCTGTGGCGTTGATGCTGGGAAAAGCGGTTAACATTACCCATTCGTACGAAGTGATTGCTGCCTGATGATCATTGCCTGATGGCGCTGCGCTTATCAGGCCTACTCCTGTCGTAGGCCCGGTAAGCGCAGCGCCATCGGGCACTCCCCACCGTTTATTCGATCTTCTTGCCTTCCATCAGTCGCTGTACCAGCGGCAGCATGATCAGTTCCATTGCCAGACCCATTTTCCCGCCAGGAACCACCAACGTATTGATGTGAGAAATGAATGAGCCCTGCAGCATCGCCAGCAGCCAGGGGAAATCGATCCCTTCCAGATTGCGGAAATGAATCACCACAAAGCTCTCATCCAGTGATGGAATGCTCCTGGCTGCGAAGGGGTTGGATGTGTCCACGGTAGGAACGCGCTGGAAGTTGATGTGGGTGCGGGAGAACTGCGGCGTGATGTAGTTGATATAGTCGTCCATCGAACGGACCACCGAATCCATCACCGCCTCACGAGAATGGCCTCGTTCACTGGTGTCGCGGATAAGCTTCTGGATCCATTCCAGGTTAACGATGGGCACCACGCCGACCAGGAGATCAACATGTCTTGCGACCTCATGCTGGGGCGTGACGACGCCGCCGTGCAGGCCTTCATAGAACAGCACATCGGTGGGTTCGGGCAGTGCTTGCCACGGGGTAAACGTCCCCGGCACCTGGTTCCACGGGACGGCTTCATCGTAGGTATGCAGATATTTGCGTGACTGGCCTTTCCCGGTCTGGCCGTACTCAATAAACGTCTGTTCCAGCAGGCCGAAGTCATTGGCTTCGGGGCCAAAATAGCTGATATGGCGCCCGGCATCGCGCGCTTTGCGAATCGCCATATCCATCTCCGGACGGGTATAACGATGAAAACTGTCGCCTTCCACCTCGGCTGCACGCAGGTTGAGCTGCGCAAAAATTTTACGGAACGCGAGGCTGGTGGTGGTGGTCCCCGCGCCGCTGGATCCTGTTACCGCGATCACCGGATGTTTGGCAGACATGTTAACTCCATCAATAAATTGATTTTTTATTATAGTCGGCCGATAGCGTGCGGGTTACTCGCGAAATGATTTGCGCGGCATGATGTTGACGGTTTCGTGCAACTCAGACCACACCAGGACCGCTTCTCCACACTGTAACTGGCGTTTCACGTCGGCGACTTTTTGCTCAAGGGTACGTTCATGTTCACCATAATCGGTACCTTCGCGCAACACAAAGCTTTCGATCAGATTGTCCAGCGTCTCGGGGGAAAGGTCCTGCCAGGGGATTTGCATAGTTATGCCTCCAGATAGGGTGTCAGCCAGTCAGGAATGCGCGACTCCAGCCACATTTCTGGTCGACGCAACGTGCCGCCGATGAACCCGACGTGACCGCCATGTTCGGTTAACTGATATTCCACCTGCGGCGGTAAATCTTCCGCTTTAGGGATCACATGATGATCCATGAACGGGTCGTCTTTTGCGTGGATGATCAACGTCGGAATCGCGATGTCACTGAGCAAGGGCATGGCGCTACATTGACGATAGTAGTCGATAGCGTCAGCAAAGCCGTGAATTTTGGCGGTGATCAGATCGTCAAACTCGCGGATACGACGCAGGGATTTCAACTGCGCCAGACTCACCGGCAACGAGCCGGGATAAGCTGCCAGTTTGCGCGATGCGTTGCCTTTAAGCAGATTGAGTAGATAGCGCTGATACACGCGGGAAAAGCCTTTATCCATATGGTAGCTGCAGGCTTCCAGCACAAAGGGGGCTGAGACAATGACCGCCGCGTCGAGCGGGATATTTTTCCCCTCTTTTGCCAGCAAACAAGCCAGCATGTTTCCCCCCAGCGAATAGCCCACCGCGGCGGTTGGCGCGGTGCCGAATTCTCGCTGTAGCCAGTGTAAAAACCAGGTGCCATCTTCCGTTTCACCGGAGTGATAAATGCGATTCTTCCGGTTCGGCTCGCCGCTACAGCCACGGAAATGCATCACCACGCCAAGCCAGCCCCGATTTTTTGCCGCCTCAATCAGACCATGTGCATAGGGGCTGTTCAGGCTGCCTTCCAGACCATGAAAGACCACCAGGCGCGGCTTGTGCTTTGCCTGTTGCGGATCTTCACTCCATGCCAGATCGACAAAGTCGCCGTCGGGCAATTCCAGACGCTGCCAGTGGGCGTCGAAATTCACTTTACGGCGGATTAAACGCGGCAGCATGGTCTGTAGATGACAGTTGCTCAGTCCGCGCAGTGGCCGAAACTCGTCACTGCTGCCGTTCGGCATCTCAGGGTCATGAAGGATTACGTGTGTCATCACCGTTACTCGCTCAGCATCTGCTCAAGCTGTTCCTGGGCATCCAGCCAGGCCATTTCGCACGCTTCCAGCCCGGCTTTGGCGCTGGCCTGCTGTTGCAGACATTCCGTCAGCTCGGCTTTGCGACTCTGGTCGTAAAGTTCGCTGTCGCCCAGCTTCTCTTCCGCCTGCGCCAGCTGTGCGTTCAGCTTCTCCATCTCTTTTTCCAGACGGGCGATCTCTTTACGCAGCGGCTGGGTTTGCGTTCGCAGTTCGGCTTCGCGACGCTTCTGATCTTTACGCGACTGCGCGCTGTTGACGTTCTCTTTTGCTGGCTCGTCAGGCTGATTTTCCTGTTTCTGCACGTCGCTCAGCCACTGTTGGTAATCTTCAAGATCGCCATCAAATGGCTCAACCTTACGGTCATGCACCAGGTAGAGATCGTCGGTGGTGGAGCGCAGCAAATGGCGGTCGTGCGATACGACCACCAGTGCGCCTTCAAATTCAATCAGCGCTTCGGTTAATGCCTGACGCATGTCGAGATCAAGGTGGTTAGTCGGTTCATCAAGCAGCAGCAGGTTCGGACGCTGCCAGACGATCAGCGCCAGCACCAGTCGCGCTTTTTCGCCGCCGGAGAAACGACGCGTCTCTTCGCTGACTTTATCGCCCTGGAAGCCGAAGCCACCCAGATAATCACGCAGTTTCTGTTCGAGTTCTTGTGGCGCCAGCCGCACCAGATGCTGCAACGGTGATTCATCCGCGCGTAAATATTCGAGCTGATGCTGGGCGAAATACCCGAGCTTAATGCCTTTCGCCAGGCCAATTTCACCGCTCACCGGCGCAAGTTCACCCGCCAACAGTTTGATGAGCGTGGATTTACCGGCGCCGTTACGTCCCAGCAGGCCAATACGCGAGCCCGGGACAAGGTTGAGTTTGATGGAATCCAGAATGATGCGTTCGCCATAACCCGCGCTCACTTTCTCCATTTTCAGCAGCGGATTTGGCAGGCTCTCCGGCGCGCGGAAGCTGAAATGGAACGGGTTATCGACATGCGCCGGGGCAATCAGTTCCATGCGCTCCAGCATCTTAATACGGCTCTGTGCCTGTTTTGCTTTCGTGGCTTTGGCGCGGAAGCGATCGATATAGCTTTGCAGATGCGCGACGCGCTCCTGCTGGCTTTCATACATCGCCTGTTGCTGGGCCAGACGCGTGGCGCGCTGAATCTCAAACGCGCTGTAGTTGCCGGTGTATTCGAACATCGTTTGCTGTTCGATATGAATGATTTTATCCACCACCGGATCGAGGAAATCACGGTCGTGAGAGATCAGAATCAGCGTGCCCTGGTAGCTCTTCAGCCATTTTTCCAGCCAGATAACCGCATCCAGATCGAGGTGGTTCGTCGGTTCATCGAGCAGCAGCAGGTCAGAACGGCAAATCAGTGCCTGCGCGAGGTTGAGTCGCATACGCCAGCCGCCGGAAAAATCGCTGACCGGGCGTTCGAGTTGTTCATTAGAGAATCCGAGACCGTGTAACAGGCTGGCGGCGCGAGATCGTACGGTCCAGGCGTCGATCGCATCCAGTTTGCCGTGGACGGTGGCTATGGCGTGTCCATCGTTACGTTCGTTAGCGTCGTGCAACTGGGTTTCCAGTTGGCGATATTCGCGGTCGCCATCAATGACATATTCCAGCGCGGGCTGGGGCAGGGCAGGCGTTTCCTGATTCACCCACGCCAGTTGCCAGCTACCGGGAAAGGTAAAACCGCCGGCATCGGCGCTGATTTCATTTTTCAGCAATGCCAGCAGGGTAGATTTCCCGCAGCCGTTCTTACCCACCAGACCGACTTTCTGGCCCGGATTGATGGTGGCTGTGGCATTGTCCAGCAGGACGCGCACGCCGCGACGAATTTGTAACGAGGAGAAAACAATCATAAGGCGCCGTATGTTCAGACTATGTTAATTTATCATTATGATAATGTAAGGTGTGGGCCATTTTCCGCACCGGGCCGCAATGGTAGCCCAAAACGACGACTATACACAAAAACAGAAACAAAACCGGGAGGGGGATGATGTCTCAGCCAGCAAAGGTGTTGCTGCTGTATGCCCATCCGGAATCTCAGGACTCGGTGGCAAACCGGGTACTGCTTAAGCCGGCCATGCAGCTCAGCAACGTTACGGTGCACGATCTCTACGCGCACTATCCTGATTTTTTTATCGATATCCCGCATGAGCAGGCGCTGTTGCGTGAGCATGACGTGATTGTGTTTCAACATCCGTTGTACACCTATAGCTGTCCGGCGCTGTTGAAAGAGTGGCTGGACCGCGTATTGAGCCGTGGCTTTGCCAGCGGCCCCGGAGGAAATCAGTTGGCGGGAAAGTACTGGCGAAGCGTGATTACCACCGGTGAACCGGAAAGTGCTTACCGCTATGACGCCTTGAATCGCTATCCAATGAGCGATGTCCTTAGGCCATTCGAACTGACGGCAGGAATGTGCCGGATGCACTGGTTGAGCCCCATTATTATCTACTGGGCCAGACGACAAAGCGCGCATGAGCTGGAAAGTCATGCAAAAGCCTATGGCGACTGGCTTGCTCATCCCGTTCCTGTGGGAGGCCGCTGATGGAAGGTTCCGACTTAATGCTGGCGGGAGTGCTGTTTCTCTTCGCGGCGGTAGCTGCGGTGCCTTTGGCATCGCGGCTGGGGATTGGCGCCGTGCTGGGGTATTTACTGGCGGGAATTGCCATTGGTCCGTGGGGGCTGGGGTTCATCAGCGATGTGGATGAAATCCTCCACTTCTCTGAACTCGGCGTCGTGTTTCTGATGTTTATCATTGGGCTGGAGCTGAACCCGTCGAAACTCTGGCAGCTTCGGCGTTCTATCTTTGGCGTCGGCGCAGCGCAGGTTCTGCTGAGTGCGACGCTGCTGGCCGGACTGCTGATATTAACCGATTTCTCATGGCAGGCGGCGGTTGTCGGCGGGATAGGCCTCGCAATGTCGTCCACTGCGATGGCGCTACAGCTTATGCGCGAAAAAGGGATGAATCGCAGCGAATCCGGGCAGTTGGGCTTTTCGGTTTTGCTGTTCCAGGATCTGGCAGTGATCCCGGCGCTCGCGCTGGTACCGCTGTTAGCCGGTTCGGCCGATGAAGACTTTGACTGGATGAAGATCGGCATGAAGGTGCTGGCGTTTGCTGGCATGCTGATTGGCGGACGCTATCTGCTGCGTCCTGTGTTCCGGTTTATTGCCGCCTCCGGCGTACGTGAAGTGTTTACCGCCGCCACGCTGTTGCTGGTGCTGGGGTCGGCGCTGTTTATGGATGCGCTGGGGCTGTCGATGGCACTCGGCACCTTTATTGCCGGGGTGCTGTTAGCGGAAAGTGAATACCGGCATGAGCTGGAAACCGCAATCGATCCGTTTAAAGGACTGCTGCTGGGTCTCTTCTTTATTTCTGTCGGGATGTCGCTCAATCTGGGGGTGCTGTATACCCATCTGCTGTGGGTCGTGGCGAGCGTGGCGGTGCTGGTGGCGGTCAAAACGCTGGTGCTTTATCTGCTGGCGCGACTGTACGGTCTGCGCAGTTCTGAAAGAATGCAGTTTGCTGGCGTGTTGAGTCAGGGCGGGGAGTTCGCTTTTGTACTGTTCTCGACCGCGTCGTCACAGCGGTTGTTTCAGGGCGATCAGATGGCGCTTTTGCTGGTGACCGTCACGTTGTCGATGATGACCACGCCGATGCTGATGAAACTTATCGATAAATGGCTTTCTCGCCAGCTTAACGGCCCGGATGAAGAAGATGAAATGCCGTGGGTTGAGGACGATAAGCCGCAGGTCATCGTGGTAGGCTTTGGCCGTTTTGGTCAGGTTATCGGGCGTTTGCTGATGGCGAATAAGATGCGTATTACCGTGCTGGAGCGGGACATCAGCGCGGTGAACCTGATGCGTAAATATGGCTACAAGGTCTATTACGGTGATGCGACACAGGTTGATCTGCTGCGTTCCGCTGGCGCAGAGGCGGCGGAATCTATCGTTATTACCTGTAATGAACCGGAAGATACAATGAAACTGGTGGCGATCTGCCAACAGCACTTTCCGCATTTGCATATTCTTGCGCGAGCGCGCGGACGTGTTGAAGCCCATGAGTTATTACAGGCAGGGGTATCGCAGTTTTCCCGTGAGACATTCTCCAGTGCACTGGAACTGGGGCGCAAAACGCTGGTGTCGTTGGGGATGCATCCCCATCAGGCGCAGCGGGCGCAACTGCATTTTCGCCGGCTGGACATGCGGATGCTGAGGGAACTCATCCCGATGCATGCGGATACATTACAAATCTCTCGCGCCAGAGAAGCCAGACGTGAGCTAGAGGAGATTTTCCAGCGCGAGATGCAACAAGAGCGGCGCCAACTGGATGGCTGGGATGAATTTGAATAGAGGATAAGTATGGCAATCCGTAAACGTTTTATTGCAGGGGCGAAATGCCCTTCCTGCCAGGCGCAGGATTCTCTGGCGATGTGGCGCGAGAATAATATCGATATTGTTGAATGTGTTAAGTGTGGGCATCAGATGCGGGAAGCAGATAAAGAAGCCCGCGATCACGTTCGCAAAGAAGAGCAAGTGATCGGGATCTTTCATCCAGACTAGCGATATGGCCCGAGATTTTTTAAGCTAAAGGGTACACAGGTGCAGATTTCCGCTACAATCTGCGCCAGCAATTTTCCCACGCTCAGGAGATATCATGAAAGTAGCAAAAGACCTGGTGGTCAGCCTGGCCTATCAGGTACGTACAGAAGACGGTGTGTTGGTTGATGAGTCTCCGGTGAGTGCGCCGCTGGACTATCTGCATGGTCACGGTTCCCTGATCTCTGGCCTGGAAACAGCGCTGGAAGGTCACGATGTTGGCGACAAATTCGATGTTGCGGTAGGCGCGAATGACGCTTACGGCCAGTATGATGAAAACCTGGTGCAGCGCGTTCCTAAAGACGTTTTCATGGGCGTTGACGAACTGCAGGTTGGCATGCGTTTCCTGGCGGAAACCGATCAGGGTCCGGTACCGGTAGAAATTACCGAAGTGGAAGATGACCACGTTGTGGTTGATGGCAACCACATGCTGGCGGGTCAGAATCTGAAATTCAACGTTGAAGTTGTGGCGATCCGCGAAGCGACCGAAGAAGAACTGGCTCATGGTCACGTTCACGGTGCGCACGGTCACGACCATGACCACGATCATGACGGCTGCTGCGGCGGTCATGGCCATGAACACGGTCACGAGCATGGCGGCGAAGGCTGCTGCGGTGGCGGCGGTAAAGGTAACGGCGGCTGCGGTTGCCACTAAAAGGTCATAATGCCTGATGGCGCTACGCTGATCAGGCCTACGAGTTCATTGAGATGAGTAGGCCGGATAAGGCGCTTGCGCCACCATCCGGCAATGAACCACAAAAAAAGCGGGTTAACCCCGCTTTTTTTACGTCTCAATAATGAGGCGGTGGCGTCTCTTCGGCTTGGGAGGCGATGTGTGAAGGCTGGCTCGCTTTGAGCTTTTCTGTCAGCAGTCGCAGATGATCGCGCAATTTGGCCATTTCCATCTCGTGTGCGGTTACCGTGACGTTGAGCTCTTCAATGGTGATTTCCTGAAAAGCCAGCCGGCTTTCCAGCTCGGCCAGCCGGGTTTCCATCGTTGTATCCTGCATGATTCACCTCATCGATTGTCTCGGGTCGCGGCGGATTCTACTTAACTTTATCCGAATACACAGCCCTGATCCCTCGCAATCGAAACTAATTTAAACAAAAAGAGTCTCAAAAGAAGCGATTATCAGGTATGTCTGTATGTTGATTTGTTCAACAACGCTTTATAGTACGCTAGTCATATAAAAGTTAATCATGGGGTGAGATGCCCCGGCCCTGGAGATATGGATGAAATCACTGTTTAAAGTCACTCTGCTGGCGACCACGATGGCCGTTGCTCTGCACGCCCCGATCACCTTCGCAGCTGATGCCGCAAAACCGGCCGCCGCCGCTGCTGATAGCAAAGCTGCGTTCAAAAATGACGACCAGAAATCGGCTTACGCACTGGGCGCATCGCTGGGCCGCTATATGGAAAACTCCCTGAAAGAGCAAGAAAAGCTGGGCATCAAACTGGATAAAGACCAGCTGATCGCCGGCGTTCAGGATGCGTTTGCTGATAAGAGCAAACTGTCTGACCAGGAAATTGAGCAGACTCTGCAAGCTTTTGAAGCGCGCGTGAAAGCTTCCGCGCAGGCGAAGATGGAAAAAGACGCGGCTGACAACGAAGCCAAAGGTAAAGAGTTCCGCACTAAGTTTGCGAAAGAAAAAGATGTGAAGACCTCTTCAACTGGCCTGCTCTACAAAGTTGAGAAAGCCGGTACGGGCGAAGCGCCGAAAGACAGCGACACTGTGGTGGTGAACTACAAAGGCACGCTGATCGACGGTAAAGAGTTTGATAACTCTTACACCCGTGGCGAACCGCTCTCTTTCCGTCTGGATGGTGTGATCCCAGGCTGGACAGAAGGCCTGAAGAACATTAAGAAAGGCGGGAAGATTAAGATGGTCATCCCACCAGAACTGGCTTACGGTAAAACTGGCGTTCCGGGGATCCCGGCTAACTCCACGCTGGTCTTCGACGTAGAACTGTTGGATATCAAGCCAGCGCCGAAGGCGGATGCCAAGCCTGAAGCCGCAGCAGAAGCTGATGCAAAAGCAGCAGATGCCGCTAAAAAATAAAAACTGAGAACCGCCGCCGAACAGAGCGGCGGTTTTTTTTGTGCAGGCCGGATATAATTAATAGTGGAAAGTGGAACCACCACTGTATTAATTTAACCATCCACAAAATTAATGAGCCTGCCCTGAAAACATAACGACAGGCTCCTGAAAAGGAGTGTTTTTTTTCATGTCCAGGTCGCTTTTAACCAACGAAACCAGTGAGCTTGATTTACTGGATCAACGTCCTTTCGATCAAACCGACTTTGATATTCTGAAATCCTACGAAGCGGTGGTGGACGGGTTAGCGATGCTCATTGGTTCCCACTGTGAAATCGTTTTGCACTCTTTACAGGATTTGAAATGTTCCGCCATTCGCATTGCCAATGGTGAACATACGGGACGCAAAATTGGTTCACCGATTACTGACCTTGCGTTGCGAATGCTGCACGATATGACCGGTGCAGATAGCAGCGTTTCCAAATGCTACTTTACCCGTGCGAAAAGCGGCGTTCTGATGAAGTCAGTGACGATTGCCATTCGCAATCGCGAGCATCGCGTGATTGGTCTGCTGTGCATCAACATGAACCTTGATGTGCCGTTCTCGCAGATCATGAATACCTTTATTCCTCCGGAAACCCCGGAAGTGGGATCGTCCGTAAACTTTGCCTCTTCCGTGGAAGATCTGGTAACGCAGACACTGGAGTTCACTATTGAAGAGGTGAACGCCGACCGTAATGTCTCCAACAATGCCAAGAACCGCCAGATCGTCCTGAATCTGTATGAGAAAGGTATCTTCGATATTAAGGATGCGATCAACCAGGTTGCCGATCGTCTGAATATCTCCAAGCACACCGTGTACCTCTATATTCGTCAGTTCAAGAGCGGTGACTTCCAGGGACAAGAGAAGTAATGCGTTTTGCCATAGTGGTTACCGGTCCGGCGTATGGCACCCAGCAGGCGAGCAGCGCATTCCAGTTTGCCCAGGCGCTGATTGAAGAAGGCCATACGTTAAGCAGCGTCTTTTTCTATCGGGAAGGGGTGTATAACGCCAACCAGTTGACCTCTCCGGCCAGTGATGAATTTGATCTGGTCCGGGCCTGGCAACAATTGAATACGCAGCATGGCGTTGAGCTGAATATTTGTGTGGCGGCGGCGCTGCGTCGTGGCGTGGTTGATGAAACTGAAGCGGGCCGATTGGGGCTGCTGTCTGCCAATCTGCAGCCCGGTTTTACCCTCAGCGGACTGGGCGCGCTGGCGCAAGCCTCACTGACCTGCGATCGCGTGGTACAGTTCTGATGAAACGTATTGCCTTTGTCTTTTCCACAATGCCGCATGGTAGTGCATCGGGCCGTGAAGGGCTGGATGCGTTGTTGGCGACGTCGGCGTTAACTGAAGAGATCGGCATCTTCTTTATAGGTGATGGCGTCTTTCAGATCCTGCAGGGACAAAAACCGGATGTGATTCTGGCCCGCGACTATATTGCGACCTTCAAACTGCTGGGGCTGTACGATATCGAACAGTGCTGGTTATGTGCCGCCTCACTGCGCGAGCGTGGACTTGTTGAGGGGGCTAGTTTTGTCGTGGAGGCGACGCCGCTGGACCCGGACGCGCTGCGCCGTGAACTGGGCAACTATGATGTCATCCTGAGATTCTGAGGTTTTCATGCTGCATACTTTACACCGCTCCGCGTGGCACTCTGATTTCTCTGCAATCCTGCGCCTGCTCGCAGAAGGCGATGAACTTTTGTTGCTCCAGGATGGCGTCAGTGCCGCAGTCAAAGGCAGTCGCTTCCTTGAAAGTCTGCAAAATGCCCCCATAACGGTATACGCACTGAAAGAAGACATTGACGCTCGTGGTTTGGGTGGTCAAATTTCAGACAGCGTCGTCAGGGTTGACTATACTGATTTCGTCAGACTTACGGTTAAGCACGCCAGCCAGATGGCCTGGTGATTGTGTGATCGTTGTATATTTCTTGACACCTTTTCGACACCGCCCTAAAATTCGGCGTCCTCATATTGTATGAGGTCGTTTTATTACGTGTTTACGAAGCAAAAGCTAAAACCAGGAGCTATTTAATGGCAACAGTTAACCAGCTGGTACGCAAACCACGCGCTCGCAAAGTTGCAAAAAGCAACGTGCCTGCGCTGGAAGCATGCCCGCAAAAACGTGGTGTATGTACTCGTGTATATACTACCACTCCTAAAAAACCGAACTCCGCACTGCGTAAAGTATGCCGTGTTCGTCTGACTAACGGTTTCGAAGTGACTTCCTACATCGGTGGTGAAGGTCACAACCTGCAGGAGCACTCCGTGATCCTGATCCGTGGCGGTCGTGTTAAAGACCTCCCGGGTGTTCGTTACCACACCGTACGCGGTGCGCTTGACTGCTCCGGCGTTAAAGACCGTAAGCAAGCTCGCTCCAAGTATGGCGTGAAGCGTCCTAAGGCTTAATGGTTCTCCGTTAAGTAAGGCCAAACGTTTTAACTTAAATGTCAAACTAAACTCGTAGAGTTTTGGACAATCCTGAATTAACAACGGAGTATTTCCATGCCACGTCGTCGCGTCATTGGTCAGCGTAAAATTCTGCCGGATCCGAAGTTCGGATCAGAACTGCTGGCTAAATTTGTAAATATCCTGATGGTAGATGGTAAAAAATCTACTGCCGAAACAATCGTATACAGCGCGCTTGAGACCCTGGCTCAGCGTTCTGGTAAATCTGAACTGGAAGCTTTCGAAGTAGCTCTCGAAAACGTGCGCCCGACTGTCGAAGTTAAGTCTCGCCGCGTTGGTGGTTCTACTTATCAGGTACCAGTTGAAGTCCGTCCGGTTCGTCGTAATGCTCTGGCAATGCGTTGGATCGTTGAAGCTGCTCGTAAACGCGGTGATAAATCCATGGCTCTGCGCCTGGCGAACGAACTTTCCGATGCTGCAGAAAACAAAGGTACTGCAGTGAAGAAACGTGAAGACGTTCACCGTATGGCCGAAGCCAACAAGGCGTTCGCACACTACCGTTGGTAATCCCTTCGGAGTTTTAGTCACCAGGCGGGCGCTTCCAGTAAGCAGCCCGCTTTGGGCTACTTAAATTGAACGCCTAAAAGATAAACGAGGAATCAAATGGCTCGTACAACACCCATCGCACGCTACCGTAACATCGGTATCAGTGCGCACATCGACGCCGGTAAAACCACTACTACCGAACGTATTCTGTTCTACACCGGTGTAAACCATAAAATCGGTGAAGTTCATGACGGCGCAGCCACCATGGACTGGATGGAGCAGGAGCAGGAACGTGGTATTACTATCACTTCCGCAGCGACTACTGCATTCTGGTCTGGTATGGCTAAGCAGTATGAACCGCATCGCGTAAACATCATCGACACCCCGGGGCACGTTGACTTCACTATCGAAGTAGAACGTTCCATGCGTGTTCTTGATGGTGCGGTAATGGTTTACTGCGCAGTTGGTGGTGTTCAGCCGCAGTCTGAAACCGTATGGCGTCAGGCAAACAAATATAAAGTTCCGCGCATTGCGTTCGTTAACAAAATGGACCGCATGGGTGCGAACTTCCTGAAAGTTGTTGGTCAGATCAAAACCCGTCTGGGCGCGAACCCTGTTCCGCTGCAGCTGGCAATTGGCGCTGAAGAAGCGTTCACCGGTGTTGTTGACCTGGTGAAAATGAAAGCCATCAACTGGAACGAAGCAGATGCAGGCGTTACCTTCACTTACGAAGATATCCCGGCTGACATGCAGGAACTGGCTGAAGAATGGCACCAGAACCTGATCGAGTCCGCTGCGGAAGCTTCTGAAGAGCTGATGGAGAAATACCTGGGTGGTGAAGAACTGACTGAAGAAGAGATCAAAAAAGCTCTGCGTCAGCGCGTTCTGAACAACGAAATCATCCTGGTAACCTGTGGTTCTGCATTTAAGAACAAAGGTGTTCAGGCGATGCTGGATGCGGTAATTGATTACCTGCCATCCCCGGTTGACGTACCTGCGATCAACGGTATCCTGGACGACGGTAAAGATACGCCTGCTGAGCGTCACGCAAGCGACGAAGAGCCTTTCTCTGCACTGGCATTCAAAATCGCTACCGACCCGTTCGTGGGTAACCTGACCTTCTTCCGTGTGTACTCCGGTGTGGTTAACTCTGGTGATACCGTACTGAACTCCGTGAAATCTGCACGTGAGCGTTTCGGTCGTATCGTTCAGATGCACGCTAACAAACGTGAAGAGATCAAAGAAGTTCGCGCGGGCGATATCGCTGCTGCGATCGGTCTGAAAGACGTAACTACGGGTGATACTCTGTGTGACCCGGATGCGCCGATCATTCTGGAGCGTATGGAATTCCCTGAGCCGGTAATCTCCATCGCCGTAGAACCGAAAACCAAAGCTGACCAGGAAAAAATGGGTCTGGCTCTGGGTCGTCTGGCTAAAGAAGACCCGTCATTCCGCGTATGGACTGATGAAGAATCTAACCAGACCATTATCGCCGGTATGGGTGAACTGCACCTCGACATCATCGTTGACCGTATGAAGCGTGAATTCAACGTTGAAGCGAACGTCGGTAAACCTCAGGTTGCTTACCGCGAAGCGATTCGTGCGAAAGTTACCGATATCGAAGGTAAACACGCCAAGCAGTCTGGTGGTCGCGGTCAGTATGGTCATGTTGTTATCGACATGTACCCGCTGGAGCCGGGTTCTAACCCGAAAGGCTACGAGTTCATCAACGACATTAAAGGTGGTGTAATCCCTGGCGAATACATCCCGGCCGTTGATAAAGGTATCCAGGAGCAGCTGAAAGCCGGCCCGCTGGCAGGTTACCCGGTTGTTGATATGGGTGTTCGTCTGCACTTCGGTTCTTACCATGACGTTGACTCCTCTGAACTGGCGTTTAAACTGGCTGCGTCTATTGCCTTTAAAGAAGGCTTTAAGAAAGCTAAACCCGTTCTGCTTGAGCCAATCATGAAGGTTGAGGTAGAAACGCCGGAAGAAAACACCGGTGATGTTATCGGTGACTTGAGCCGTCGTCGCGGTATGCTGCGTGGTCAGGAATCCGAAGTCACTGGCGTTAAGATCCACGCTGAAGTTCCGCTGTCTGAAATGTTCGGATATGCAACTCAGCTGCGTTCTCTGACCAAAGGTCGTGCATCATACACTATGGAATTCCTGAAGTATGATGATGCGCCGAACAACGTTGCTCAGGCCGTAATCGAAGCCCGTGGTAAGTAATCCACAGGATTAAAACCTAAGTCCCGTGCTCTCTCCAAAAGGGGAGAGCGCTATAGTAAGGAATATAGCCGTGTCTAAAGAAAAATTTGAACGTACAAAACCGCACGTTAACGTCGGCACCATCGGCCACGTTGACCACGGTAAAACTACCCTGACTGCTGCAATCACTACCGTACTGGCTAAAACCTACGGCGGTGCTGCTCGCGCATTCGATCAGATCGATAACGCGCCGGAAGAAAAAGCTCGTGGTATCACCATCAACACTTCTCACGTTGAATATGACACCCCGACTCGCCACTACGCGCACGTAGACTGCCCGGGGCACGCCGACTATGTTAAAAACATGATCACCGGTGCTGCGCAGATGGACGGCGCGATCCTGGTA
>NZ_JASJUI010000011.1:0-155785 GCF_047467925.1 Citrobacter sp. ANG330
ACATTCATCGCTGAATCCCGCTGACCCGGCGGCTTGCGTGCCGTTGTTCCGTGTCAGTGGAGGCGCATTATAGGGAGTTATTTCGGGCTGACAAGGGGAAATTTAAAATAATTTTCCGAGTGCGTAATATTTACCCAAAACAGGCTCAAAGCGCGAGTTTTTCGAGCGATTCAAAGCCGTAGCGCTGCAAAACGGGCAATAATTGCTCAGTTTCCGGCGTCATTGCCATACAGAAAGCAATATTGGCATCTGCTGATTTCGCATCCGGCGCTTCATGCTCCAGCAGCCAGGCAGTCCGACGCGCAATAGCCGCTCCAGAATCCACCAGTCGCGTTCCTTCAGGAAGGACCTGTAAGAGTTCTTCCTGCAACAACGGGAAGTGGGTGCAACCAAGCACCACCGTATCAGGAGGCTCCGGCATCCGCAGCCACGGGCGCAGGATACGTTGCAGCTCTTCCAGCGGCACGGGATTGCCGTGCAACTTCGCTTCCGCCAGTTCCACCAGCTCTGCGGACCCCAGCATGGCTATCTGGCACTCATTCGCAAAGCGCGCAATCAGTTCATGCGTATAAGGGCGCTTCACCGTCCCGCGCGTTGCCATAAGCCCGACAACCCCATTCGCCGTCAGACGCGCCGCCGGTTTGATCGCCGGCACCACGCCCACAACCGGGAAAGCAAACTTCTCACGCAAGGCAGGAAGAGAGACCGTGCTGGCCGTGTTACAGGCGATAACGGCCAGGGAGAGAGGATAACGCTGCTGTACCGCCGTCACGATCTCAACAACGCGCTCAACGATAAACGCTTCACTCTTCTCCCCATAAGGAAAAGCCACGTTATCGAAAGCATAGATATAGTGGAGATCCGGCAGGAGATGCCGGATCTCATCATAGACCGACAACCCACCGACACCGGAATCAAATACCAGCACGGTGGGACGTGGATCAGAAGGTGTAGCTGCCAGACAAGGTATATTCCCGTCCTGCAGTTTGGTAGCCATAAACTGTCTCGTAATCTTTGTCGAACAGGTTGGCTATTTTACCACGAACTGTGAGATGTGAGGTGAGCGGATATGAAAGTCCGATGTCCCACACGCTCAGTCCCCCCATTTTCACCTTACGGGAATTATCATAGTCGTAATCGTAACGTTCACCGATATACTGATAGGTCACATCCCAGCCCAGATCGTAGACCTGTCCGCTTAGCTCATACTTCACCTGCTGTTTAGCGCGACGATAAAGCTGCTGATCGGTTTCATCATCACGCGGATCAACATATTGCAACGTTAAGCGATGATCGACCGGCCCGGTCGTCAGGTTCCCCGTCCATTCGAGACCTTTGATGGTCGCGGATTTGACGTTGAAGTAGGTATTGTTGTTGTAGTCGATCAGGTTCTGAATTTTGTAGCGATAGGTCGACAGACGCCAGTCAAGCGGACCGGTCATCCCTTCTAATCCGGCTTCCCACTGCTTCGACTCCTCCGGTTTCAGATTCGGGTTAGAAGCAATACCAAAGCGCTCTGCACCAAACTGTTGTCCCAGTGAAGGCGCAAGGAAGCCTGTGCCATAAGAGAGCGTCACCTTGTAGTCATCAATAAACTGCCAGCCCGCCGCTGTTTGCCAGGTACCGTGCCAGCCAAACTGGTCGTCATGGTCTTCACGGCCTGACGCTTCCAGCGTCACGCTATCAATCTGCTGTTGCCCGGTCAGATAAAGTCCCGTGTTATCACGCTTGTAGTTGTCAGTCCCGTATTCGCCAAAGGACATCAGCTTTTCTTGTTTCCAGTCGACGCCAGCACTGAGAGCGCCGTGCCCGACAATAACGTTGTTGCCCCACTGGACGTAACGCTGTTCCATGTCATCAAGGCTATAACCTGTCGCATAGCGCCCGTTCAGGCTGCTGTAGTTATAGTCCTTAATACGCTGGTAGTTAGCGACCAGTTGTGACGAGTAGATCCCGGAATTGAAGCGCAGCCCCGTATCCCACGACTGAGTGTAATTCTGGTGCTCGTCGTTTCCGCCGTCATATCCCCAGTTCCCCTGGTCGTAATCGGCATTACTGGCGTAACCGTAGCCACGGAAGTAGCCATCAAATTGATCGTTAAATTTGTGCTCAACGCCACCCCAGAAGAGTTTATTGCGATAACCATCGCGATCGCTGTCGCCGCTGTAGCTGGAGCGAGGCTGAACATCGAAACCTTTGGTGGTCTGATAAGCCCCGGCCGCCGTTACCACGGTATCGCCAAAACGCTGACGGTATGTACCGTCATATTGCTGATAGCCGTTCGACCCCATGCCCGCATTAATCTGCGAACGTTCTTCACCCGTCATGGTGATGATGTTCACTACGCCGCCAATGGCGCCGGAGCCATAAATGGCTGAACGCGGACCACGGATATACTCAATGCGCTGCACCAGCGAAACCGGGATCTGGTCAATATCGGAATTATTGGTAATGCCCGGACGGGCGACCGGAATACCATCGACTAGCACCAGAACGTGTTTCGCTTCGGTGCCGCGTACAAACAAAGAAGAGCTTTGCCCCATCCCGCCATTCTGCGCCACATCCACGCCAGGCAAACGGCGCATGACATCAAGAACGGTTCGGGACTGCCAGCGATCGATATCCTCGCGAGTGACAATATCGGTCGGAGCCAGAACGGTATTAACAGGTTGTTGAAAACGGTTTGCTGTCACGACAAGCGTGTCAGGGGTGGCATCCTGTGCCCAGCCCGAAAAAGCCGTGACGGAGAGCGCCGTCAGCAGCGATGTTTTTTTAATCATTGTAAAGCATCCACAATAGAAGAAGGATGCCGCAGGTCCCACCGATAGTACGCGATGATGAAAACCAGTTGCGACGTTAGCCGGCAGGTCTTCGGGCTTGGAAGGTTATCCACGGATAATAAGAGATGAAGACTTCCCACCCAACAGGCAGTGTCTGCTTACGCTCTCATCTCACCTTTCCTTACCGCTGCGCGTCAGCTCCAGATTTACACTGGATTCCCTATTAACTCACAGGACCGGCACACGGATGCTACAGTTTGTAACATCTTACTGTCCAGCGCGTTTGTTAAATATGAGAGTTCATCAATGACTGGACATCTGTTGAGCAATCCCTACAATCCCCGCGTACTTTTATTTTTCAGGATACATCATGACCCCCGAACACCTTCCGACAGAACAGTATGACGCGCAGCTCGCCGAAAAAGTGGTGCGCTTGCAGAGTATGATGGCGCCCTTTTCTGACCTTGTCCCGGAAGTGTTTCGTTCACCGGTCAGCCACTACCGTATGCGTGCTGAATTCCGCATCTGGCATGACGGTGATGACCTCTATCACATCATTTTCGATCAACAGAGCAAAAGCCGAATTCGCGTCGACAGCTTTCCGGCGGCGAGTGAACTGATTAATCAATTGATGACCGCGATGATCGCTGGCGTACGCGACAACCGCGTGCTGCGCCATAAACTGTTCCAGATTGATTACCTCACCACCATGAGTAATCAGGCAGTGGTTTCGCTGCTGTATCATAAAAAGCTGGACGACGAATGGCGTGAAGCTGCCGAAGCGCTCCGCGACGCCCTGCGTGCGCAGAACCTGAACGTGCATTTGATTGGCCGCGCGACAAAAACCAAAATCGCGCTGGATCAGGACTACATTGATGAACGTTTGCCGGTTGCAGGCAAAGAGATGATCTATCGTCAGGTCGAAAACAGCTTTACGCAGCCGAATGCGGCCATGAACATTCAGATGCTGGAATGGGCGCTGGATGTGACTAAAGGCTCGAAAGGCGATCTGCTCGAACTGTACTGCGGTAACGGCAACTTTTCTTTAGCGCTGGCACGCAATTTTGACCGCGTACTGGCAACAGAAATCGCCAAACCGTCTGTTGCCGCCGCGCAATACAACATTGCGGCGAATCAGATTAATAACGTGCAGATTATCCGCATGGCGGCGGAAGAGTTTACTCAGGCGATGAACGGCGTGCGTGAATTTAACCGCTTGCAGGGTATTGACCTGAAAAGCTATCAGTGTGAAACGATTTTTGTCGATCCGCCGCGCAGTGGTCTGGACAGCGAGACGGAGAAAATGGTGCAGGCGTATCCGCGCATTCTGTACATCTCCTGTAACCCCCAGACGCTGTGCAAAAACCTGGAAACATTAAGCCAGACGCATACGGTGTCACGCCTGGCGCTGTTCGATCAGTTTCCGTATACGCACCATATGGAGTGTGGGGTATTGTTGACGGCGAAGTGATACGTTGTAGGCCTGATAAGCGCAGCGCCATCAGGCAATCCAGCGCCGGATAGTGGCATACATGCCTTATCCGGCCTGGACATAGACAGTTTTTATTCCGACACTTCCTGCTTGCGATTACGCATTTTCACGCCGATCCAGAAGACCAGAATGACCGACAGCACGGCCGGGAAGAAGTTGGAACCGATATCCGGATATTCCGCGCGCACCACGGTGCTGTAAAGCAGAACGCCGAGAATAAAGCAGGCGGCAGACAGGCCCGGCAAACCCACAGGCATGGTGCGATTCTGATAACGTTGATGCAGACAGTACACCGTCAGCACCAGCGAAATAATTGGAAATACAGAGAACGGCACGATGGAGCTAAACAGCGCCGCGAATGTGCCATTGATCGACAAGCCAGCGACCAGCGCCAGCAACAGCGTACCTTTATCCTGAACTGACTGTTTCATTGCTCTTCCTTCACGTTACCTGGAATGAGGGTCATCTTCTCTTGTTCACGGCGATACCAGTAATACGCGCCTTTCGAAATCATGCGCAGTTGCAGTACCAGTCGCTCTTCTAACTGCCGGCGCTGTTCCGCGCCCACGTCCAGCGCCTCGGCGCCCGCACTGAAGACAATCGTTACCATCGCTTCGGCCTGCGCTTCAGTAAACGCACGCGGCATATGGTTTTCGATTTCCAGATAGTCCGCAAGTTCCGCGATAAAGTGCTGGATTTCGCGCGCAACAGCGGCACGAAACGCGGCTGAGGTGCCAGAACGTTCACGCAATAATAAACGGAAGGCGTTGGGGTTGTTACCGATGAACTCCATAAATGTAGAGACCGAGGTGCGGATCACACTCCCGCCCTTGGCGATACGCTGGCGTGCCTGGCGCATCAACTGACGCAGCATCAGACCGCTTTCATCGACCATGGTCAGGCCGAGTTCATCAACATCACGGAAATGACGATAAAAGGAGGTTGGCGCAATGCCCGCTTCGCGTGCAACTTCGCGTAAACTGAGACTGGCAAAGCTACGCTCCGCGCTCAGTTGACTAAATGCGGCTTCGACCAGCGAACGCCGGGTTTTTTCTTTTTGCTGCGCTCTAACGCCCATCACGATGTCTGAATCCTTCCATATGCCTTGTCCGGCACTATACCAGAGTTCAAAGTTAATCTGTTTGTTCAGCTTTGTGAATGATTGTTTACGCGCAGTTTGTGCTTCGGCTTCGCAAAAAAGCACAACGATAATTGGGTTATCCCCGCAATGATGTTACTATTCTGTTGCTTTTATGTATAAGAACAGGTAAGCCTTACCATGCCACATTCCTACGATTACGATGCCATAGTTATAGGTTCCGGCCCCGGCGGCGAAGGCGCTGCAATGGGTCTGGTTAAGCAAGGAGCTCGCGTTGCCGTTATCGAGCGTTATCATAACGTTGGCGGCGGTTGTACCCACTGGGGTACCATCCCATCGAAAGCGCTCCGTCATGCAGTCAGTCGTATTATCGAATTCAATCAGAACCCCCTTTACAGCGATCATTCCCGCCTGCTTCGTTCCTCCTTCGCCGACATTCTCAACCATGCCGATAACGTGATTAATCAGCAAACACGGATGCGACAGGGTTTTTATGAGCGTAACCACTGCGAGATCTTGCAGGGCAACGCCCATTTTGTTGACGAACATACGCTGGCGCTGGAATGTCATGATGGTACGGTTGAAACCCTGACGGCAGAAAAATTTGTCATTGCCTGCGGATCGCGCCCTTATCATCCGGCAGACGTGGACTTCGCGCACCCGCGCATTTATGACAGCGATTCGATCCTCAGCCTGCATCACGAGCCTCGTCACGTCATTATTTATGGTGCCGGGGTGATTGGCTGCGAATATGCGTCGATCTTCCGGGGAATGGAGGTCAAAGTTGATCTCATCAATACCCGTGACCGTCTGCTGGCGTTCCTCGATCAGGAGATGTCTGACTCCCTCTCTTACCACTTCTGGAACAGCGGCGTCGTCATTCGCCACAATGAAGAGTATGAGAAGATCGAAGGCTGCGACGACGGCGTGATCATGCACCTGAAGTCGGGTAAGAAACTGAAAGCCGACTGCCTGTTGTATGCCAATGGTCGTACCGGGAACACCGATTCTCTGGCGTTACAGAATATCGGTCTGGAAACCGACAGCCGTGGTCAGCTCAAGGTCAACAGCATGTACCAGACTGCCCTGCCGCACGTTTATGCCGTCGGTGATGTGATTGGCTACCCGAGCCTGGCGTCCGCTGCATACGACCAGGGACGCATTGCCGCTCAGGCGCTGGTGAAAGGGGAAGCGAACGCGCACCTGATCGAAGATATCCCGACCGGCATTTACACCATTCCGGAAATCAGTTCCGTTGGCAAAACTGAACAGCAACTGACGGCGATGAAAGTGCCTTACGAAGTGGGCCGCGCTCAGTTTAAACACCTGGCGCGCGCGCAAATCGTTGGCATGAACGTAGGCACGCTGAAGATTTTGTTCCATCGGGAAACGAAAGAAATTCTGGGGATTCACTGCTTTGGTGAGCGCGCAGCCGAAATTATTCACATCGGTCAGGCGATTATGGAGCAGAAAGGTGGTGGTAACACAATTGAGTACTTCGTTAACACCACCTTTAACTACCCGACCATGGCGGAAGCCTATCGGGTAGCGGCGCTAAATGGCTTAAACCGCCTTTTTTAACGCCTTGTCGAAATGGCCATCCATCGCACCACGGATGGCCTCTGCCAGTTGCTCATAGCGGCTGCGCAGCGGTGATCCCGGACGATAAACCAGCCCCACCGTACGGCGCGGTTCAGGCTTAATGCAAGGCAGATACACCACGCCATCACGTTTGCGTTCTTGCGGAACCGCCAGCGCTGGCAGAAGAGTAATCCCGCTGCCTGCCGCCACCATGTTACGCAGCGTTTCCAGACTGGTCGCACGGAAGTGGGTGTCTTCGTCAGCACCGGCTTCGAAGCAGAAGCCCATCGCCTGATCGCGCAGACAGTGACCGTCCTCCAGCATCAACAGTTTTTCACCTGCCAGGTCGGACATCGGCACGCATTCGCGATTCGCCCACGGGTGATCTTCATAGATTGCCAGCAGCATTGGCTCGTCGAACAGCGGCACTTCAATAAAGGCCTCACTCTCTTTCACCAGCGCCAGAATCACGCAGTCGAGCTTGCCGCTGTCCAGTTGCGCCAGCAACTGATGGGTCTGCGCTTCATGCAGATACATTTCCAGCTTCGGGAAAGACTGGTGCAGCATTGGGATAATATGCGGCAACAGATAAGGGCCGACGGTGGGAATCAAACCAATGTGCAGCGGGCCAGACATGGTCTCACCCTGTTGGCTTGCCATCTCCTTGAGCACTTTGACCTCACGCAGCACGGTGCGCGCCTGATCCACCAGCAACAAACCGGCCTGAGTGAACAGCACTTTACGACTCGTACGCTCCAGCAGCATCACGCCCAGTTCATCTTCCAGCTTGCGGATTTGCCCGCTAAGCGTTGGCTGGCTGACGTGACAGGAGTCCGCCGCACGCCGGAAATGCCGATGTTCGGCTAATGCCACCAGGTATTCAAGATCACGAATATTCATTATTCATCCTCCAACGCCACGATAGTTCATGGCGATAGGTAGCATAGCAACGAACGATTATCCCTATCAAGCATTCTGATTAATAATACATCACAGAAACGGAGCGGTATCGTTTAACCCTTGAAGCCACTGCCCGTTCAGAGAGTCTCTCTCTACCCAAATAACTAAAGCCAACGTGAACGTTTGCGGACCCCGTGGTCCGCATTTTTTTTGCGTAAAAAAGCCTGGCATCCCGCCAGGCTGAGATAAGGCCCGACAACGTTATGATTTTTGACTAACTGCGCTCAGCGCATCCGCAACGCGTTTGAATTGCGCAAACCGGCTACGCAGCATGCTGTGCTTCGCGGCATCCGGCTCAAGGCGGATTACCGTCGGCAGAGTGGCGTTAATCGCCTGCGCGAATCCTGCATACTCCCCCGCGCCGACGGCGGCACACATTGCCGCCGCCCGGCACCCGGACTGTTCGATATCGACAATTTCAAGCGGCAGATTGCTGGCGTCGCAAAACATCTGCATCCAGATGCGCGAATGCGTTGGCCCGCCGGTAAAGCGAATCGCCTGGGTTTCGCCACTGAGTTGCAGCATCCGGTCCTGATGCAGTAAATGCGAGAACACTATGCCCTGATAGATGGCATAAACCATGTCTGCCGCATCGTGATGCCCTGCCAGCCCGAGAAAGCCGCCGCTTAAGGAATCGCAATAGTTAGAGCCGTACAGCCAGGGGAAAAACAGAATGCTGTCCGGCTTCTGATACCCCTGCTCCGCCCACCGGTTAAGCGTATCGTGATCGTTGGCGAGCGCCGGGAAAAACTGGTTGATAAACCAGGTCAGGTTGCTGGCGGAGGTCGGGCTGCCTTCATGGGCGAAATACTGCCCCGGAATGCTGAATTTCCCCCACACATAGGGGTAATCCGCCGGAACAATACGATCGAATACCCGGGTAGCGATAGACCAGGTGCCCGCTACCGCGCTGAGATGCGAGCTGTCATGCACCCCAGAGGTGATGGCCGCGCCAACCACGTCAAAAAACCCGCCAAACACGGGCGTCCCCGCCTTCAGCCCGCATAACGCAGCGGCATCGGCGGTCACCTGCCCGGCCAGATCGGCGGAACCAATGACGCCCGGCGTGCAGTTCACCATTTCCTCGATACCAAACAGCGCGAACAGCGCGGGGTCGAACTCATTACGCTGTTGATTAAACAGCTGGCTCCCGGAGATATTGGTCTCTTCACAGGCAAGGTTATCCGTCAGGCAGTAACGAATATAGTCGTGCGCCATCAGGATGTAGCCCGTCCGCGCGTAGTTCTCGGGTTCATGCTGTTTCAGCCAGGCCAGCAGCGCCGCCGGGTGAGAAGGCCATAACTGCTGCAAACTGAGCGGATACGCCTGGCGATCGACGCCCTGCGCTTTCCAGGCAGCCACCAGCGGCTGCGCCCTGGAATCCGAAGAGACGATGCCATTACGTACGGGTTTGCCAGATTTATCGACCAGATAAAGTCCTTTACCGTGTGCAGAAAAGCCAATCCCGCGGATCTGTTCTGCCGCGATATGGCTTTCGGCCAGCGCGCGCTGAATCACGAGGCACGTGGTGGCCCAGAGCTCGTTCATATCTCGCTCACAAAACCCCGCCTGTGGGCTCAGCAGCGGCAAGGTTTGGGCCGCAACGGTGACTTCTCTACCTTCGACGCTGTAAATCCCTGCTTTGGTCACGGTGCCGCCCAAATCAATGCCGATAAAGTAATGGCTCATCGTCGTCTCCTTAACCTGCCATGAGTGACCGTTCGTCATACCAACCGGCCGCCTGCATCTTGCTCTCTATCCACTGGCGCGCATGGATGATTTCCAGCAGCGGCTCGGCAGATTTTTCCGTCCACATCTCAATCAGGAAGGTTCCCCGATAGTTAAGGCGGCGTAGCGTCCTGAACAGCTTGATAAAATCCACGCATCCTTCGCCAAAGGGCACATCGCGGAATTGGCCCGGCGAATCCGCCGTCACTGGAAAAGTGTCTTTGAGATGAATCGCAGCAATTCTGTCGATGCCTTTCGCCAGCTCGCTCTCCAGTTCGTTGCCCCAGGCGGTTAAGTTGCCGACGTCGGGGTAAACGGTGAACCACGGCGAGTTAATTTTTTCATCCAGCACTTTCCATTTACTGATGGAGTTAATAAACGGCGTGTCCATGATCTCCACGGCGCACATCACCTGCGCGGCAGCCGCCTGCTCCGCCGTCCAGGCCATTGCATCCTCGAACCAGGCGATGGTTTCAGCATTCTGCGGCTCATAATAAACGTCATAACCGGCAAGCTGGATGGTGCGTATCCCTAAATCCTGCGCCAGCCGCAGCGCTTTTTGCATGATAGAGCGCGCCTGCTGGCGAGTCTGGCTATCGTGGCTGCCGAACGGGAAGCGGCGATGGGCGGATAAGCACATTGTTGGAATACGCACCCCGGTTTTCTGGATCGCGCTGATGATTTCCATGCGCTCCGCCAGTGACCAGTCGAGGCGCGCCAGCCGCTCTTCGCTCTCATCCACCGACATTTCGACAAAATCGAAACCGCATGATTTCGCCAGCGCCAGTTTTTCTACCCAACTGGTGTTCCTGGGTAGCGCCTTTTCATAAATACCTAACGGGTGGCTACGCATTATCTTCCCTCACGAGTGGCCAGTTGTTGTAACGCTTTTCGGCTGTGATTCATGGCACGCTGCGCCTGCCATTTTTGCTTAAAGAACTTAAACGCCAGCGCGGCAATAAGGGTGATGCCCCAGACCGCCAGATTGAAATGCAGGCTGAGGCCCAGCAGGCTCAGGCCGGTGGCGATCACCTGTAATACCAGCAGCGCGCAAAACACGTGGCTGACTTTGCCCGAGCCGCCGAAGGGATCGGTGCCGCCCAGCACAATCGCCAGTACCGTCAGCAGCAGATAAGAATCGCCATAGCCCATGCGGGCAGAGTTAAAGCGGGCCAGCATAATCAGCCCGGCCAGCACGCACAGCAGGCTGGAAATCGCATAAATCGCCATTAACACGCGGTGAGTGCGAATGCCGCTAAACCAGGTGGCATTGATGTTGCTGCCGCACATATAAATGATTTTCCCGGTGCGGGTTTTGCCGAGGAACAGCGCCAGGCCCAGCGTGGCGACGATAAAAATCACCATCGGCACCGGGATCCCAAGCACCACCTCCGACCCGATGCTGCGCACCACCGGTGGCATACCGCTAAGCGCCGCGCCTTTGGTGAGATACACGCCGATGCCGCTGATAATGGTCATGCTGCCCAGCGTCACCAGAATCGGGTGCGCGCCAACGCGGGAAATAATGGTGCCGGTGATCGCGCCAATCGCCACGGCGATCGCCATCGCGCCCAGCAGCGCCAGCAACAGCCACCACAGCTGCATACCGGTGGACGCGTCAGCCGGCACGTACTGGATCAGCAGCCAGGCCATAAACAGGCTGGTCAGATTCGCGGTGCCGATAATCGCCAGATTCAGGCCGCCGCTCAGCATCGGAACAAACATCGCAAAGGTCAGCAGCCCCAGTTCAGGCAGTTGGAAGGCAATACTCAGAAAGGTGTTATCGGTAAAAAAACGTCCGGGCATCGCCAGACTGAATGCCGCCACGGCGAAGAAACAGATCGCCAGCAACCCCGTGCTGGTGCCATCAAGCGGTAAAAAAGCCTGCTTTTTCATTTAAAGCCCCCTGTCAGACGAAGCCAACGTCCGTTTCTTTACGTTTTTTGTAGTGGGTGACGCAGATAGCCGAGACAATCACGACGCCGATGACGATGTTGACGAAATAGCTGGAGACGCCGATCAGGTTAAGGCCGTTTTTGAGGATGCCGATCAGAAAGACCCCCATCAACGTGCCGATTACCGAACCGCGTCCACCGGACAAACTGGCTCCGCCCAGCACGGCGGCGGCCAGTACGTCCAGTTCGCCGCCCACCAGCGCGTTGGGCACCACTTCGCTCATGCGGTAGGCTTGCAACATCCCGCCAATGGCGGCGGCGGCGCCAAGATAGCCGTAGGCGAACAGATAAATCAGCGCGACCCGGATGCCGATACGCCGTGCCGACTCGGTACTGCCGCCTACCGCATATAACTGGCGGCCAATATGGGTCTTGTTCATCACCATCCAGGTGAAGCAGGCCATCGCCAACATCACCACCAGCGGCAGCCCGACCTGGTAGGTTTCCCCTTCAAATCCAAAGCTAAACAGCGAGCGCTGGGTGATCCACCAGTCCGGCAGGTCATAGATGCTGTGGCCGTTGGTCAGCCACATCAGCATGCCGAACAGCAGCGACTGCATACTGATGGTGATGATGATGGAAACCACATTGAGGTAATAAATCAGGATCGCGTTAATCAGCCCAAACACGATGCCCAGCGCGATGGCAAAACCCAGGCAGAGCAGCGGACTGGTCAGGGTACCGCTGAGCAACAGCGACGCCACCACGTACTGAACCACCGATGCCACGGCGGCGAAGGAAATATCAATCCCCCCGGTGACCAGCACCACAAACAGGCCGAGGGCGAATATCCCCGTCACCGCGTAGCTTTCGGTGAGATCGAGCAGGTTCTGGATTGACAGGAACTCATTACTCATCAGCGAAAAAAACACCAGCATCAGGACGATGACCCAGCCCAGCCAGCCTTCCACCGACCGTGGAAACCGAAGCTGCAATACATTAGCCATTAATCACCTCCGCCAGCTGTTGCTCGGTATAGTCCGCAGGCAGCAGCTCGTTAATAATTTTCCCGCGCTGCATATGGAAAATACGATCGCAGTTGTAATACGCCTCTGGCGCTTCATCGGTAATCAGCAGCACGGAAATACCGACGCCGGAAAGGCGGTGGATAAGCTGATAAATACTGTCTTTCGCGCCAATATCGACGCCGACGGTCGGCGCATCGAGGATCAACACTTTGGGACGGGTTAAAATCCACTTCGCCAGCACCACTTTTTGCTGGTTGCCGCCGGACAGTGTCGAGAGCGGGTTATCGGGATTGGCGACCTTAATATCCAGATCCTGGATCCACTCCTGAACGAGGGTGGCCTGGCGTTTTTCGTCAATCACATGCCAGGGGGTTTTTAGCCGGTTAAGAATGGACAGCACCATATTGTCGCTGACCGACTGCGGGAGCACCGCGCCCAGCGTCAGGCGATCTTCAGAGACATAGGCGATGCCCAGTCTCGCGGCCTCGGTATTGTCTTTGATGGTGACTTTTTTCCCTTCCAGATAAATCTCTCCGCTATCCGGATGGGTAATGCCGAAAAGACTTAACGCCAGCTCTGTTCGCCCTGAGCCTAACAATCCGCACAGCCCCAGCACTTCTCCCTGGTGAAGCTTCAGGGAAATATCCTCGAACTGCCCTTTCCGACTGAGCTTATTGAGTTCCAGCACCACTTTTCCTTCCACGCTGTTCGGCAGCTTTTTCTGATGGACAATCGTTCTGCCAGTCATCAGTTCAGTGATCCGCGACGGCGTTAATAAACTTGCCGCCCAGGTGCCAATAATTTCGCCATCGCGGATCACGGTAATACGGTCGGAAATCTCTTTCACTTCGTCCAGACGATGGCTGACAAACACCACGGTGATATTTTTATCACGCAGATAATTCACCGTGCGCAGCAGCTGGTTAACTTCGGTGCGCGTCAGCGACGCCGTAGGCTCATCCATAATCACCAGCCGGGCATCCGCCACCAGCGCGCGGCAAATCGCCACCTGTTGGCGTTGGGCAATGGGCAAATGCTGGACTCGCGCGTCCGGGTCGAGGGTGAAATTTAATTCGCGGATAATTTTTAGCGCCAGTGCCTTCAGGCGGGCTTTGCGATGCCAGCCGAAATAGCCCTTAAGGTTTTCTTCGAAGGCGATATTTTCCGCAACCGTGAGGTTCGGGAATAACGACAGATCCTGATAAATAACCTGAATCCCTAATTCACGGGCTTTATCCGGCGAGAGTCTGGACCAGGATTTATCATCAATAACAATTTCGCTGCCGGCATCCGGGATATACACACCGCACAGGGTTTTTATCAGCGTGCTTTTACCACAGCCGTTGGCACCGGCCAGACAGTGGACTTCGCCTTTATTTAGCGTGAGATCAATATTCTTTAATGCCCGATGACCGCCAAAACTTTTGCTTAGCGACTTAAACGTCACCAAAGGTTCACCGGCATTTCGTTCTGCAATATGCGGCATCATGCTGTTCCTGAAAACGACCAAGGGATTTCCGGGCCGGTTGGCGGCCCGGTGATGCGACCTGAAACTACAAACCTAACTTCACTAAACGCCGGGTATTTTCAACATCGAGCTTTTCGGGGTTATCGCTCAGGATGGTGTTGTTCTGGACTTTGATTTCGCCCATATCGCCGATTTTTACGCCGTCTTTAATCGGTTCGCCGTTCATCATCGCCGTGGCGACCTGAACGAAAACTTTACCGGCGATCATCGGGTTAGAAATGTAGCCGCCATCAATCGCGCCTTTCTCCAGCAATTTAATGCCCTGGCCCGGTGTGAAGGTGCCGAACACGCAAATCGCATCGTTTTTCTTACGCTTATCAATCGCGCGGCCTGCGCCAATCGGGCCCTGGGAACCGAACGACATAATGCCTTTGAGATCTTTGTATTTGGACATCAGGTCATTCGCGGTACGCATTGAATCGTCCACCGATTCCGCGACGCCAAAGCGATCTTCCACCAGGGTCATTTTCGGGTAGTGTTCTTTTTGATAAGCAATCGCGGCATCGGCCCAGTCATTCACCAGCGGTACCGTCAGGCTGCCGACAAACATGGCGTATTTGCCCTCTTCGCCCATGCACTTCGCCATATCTTTCATATGATTGGCGCCCATGGTTTGGGTGTTCAGCAGCTCGAAATCCCAGTCGGCATTCGCCTGATCCGGTGATTCATGGGTAATCACTTTGATACCGGCATCCTGGGCGCGTTTAAGCACCGGCTCCAGCACTTTCGCATCATTTGGCACCACGCCGATCACATCGACTTTCTTAGCAATGAGATCTTCAATGGCCCGCACCTGCTCGGCCGGGTCAGCCGTTGTCGGGCCAACCTGCCAGGCATTTACGCCGAGCGCCTTGCCCTCTTCTTTAATCCCTTGCTCCATAACGTTGAACCAGGGAATCCCGCCGACTTTCACTACCACCCCCATCGTAAAAGGCTTATTGGCTTTTTGCGGCGCAGTGGATTGTTCAGCCCAGACGGCGGTTGATGACAATGCAGCAGTAATCAGGCAGGGTAAGAGTAATTTTTTCATTGTAATTTCCTTAAGAAATAGCTTCAGACGTCAGGAATACCCAATAAAAATTGGCCTGACTTTTTATTTATTTCGACTTTCCTCTGGCATTGGCAGAATAATCAGACAGGTGTCATGATTATTCAAATAACGGCTCACACATACTACTTATCGACTTCCACCACATTTAGCTGTGGATATTGCGTACGATAACGTTGATCAATACAGCTATTGGTTACCATAATATCGATCTCATCCAGCATACATATTTTACTGAATGCGTACTGTTCAAATTTGCTGGAGTCCACCATAAGGATTTTTTGCCCGGAAACCTGCAGCATGACCTGCTTTAATCTGGCATTTATTTCACTGCCATCACGTATACCGTTTTCCAGATTTAATCCCTGACAGGAAAAGAAAAAGCTATTAATTTGAAAATTTCGAATGGCACTCTCGGCAACAGGTCCATGGAAATCATCGTGGCGCTCAGAATACTCACCCCCAATACCGATAATGCGCACTTTATCCCGGCAGGCCAGCGCCTGGATAACGCGTAGCGAATTGGTTACCACGGTGATATCAATGTCCGGAATTTGCCGGGCCAGAAACCAGCAGGTACTGCTGTTATCCATCAGAATGCAATCGCCGGAATGAATAAACTGTAACGCAGCCTTGGCGATTTTAGTTTTGATATCAGGATGTTCCTCGGTACGCTTGCGAAAGGATTCGGCGCGGTCCACGCTGCTCGCTTGCCATACCGTCCCCTCTATCGCCGCCGCCGTCGCCTCTGGCGCATCCAGAGAAACCGCGCCGCCAAAGCTGCGGGTCAATCGTTTGTTCCGTTCTAATACTCTCAGATCCCGGCGAATGGTTTCCGGCGATACCTGACATAATTGCGACAGCTCCGTTACCCGCACTGCACCCTGTTTTTGCACATGGGCGCAAATCATTTTGTAACGTTCTGCCTGCAGCATAATAGGGATCCGTTAAGTGTCATTTTACATGGCATTATAATTAACGTTTCCACCCGAAATTAAAGTGATTAATTTCAAGAAATATTCCATTGAAAAATCCCGCGGACAATTGAATGACATTCATCACAATAAACAATGAAATAATAGCAATGAATCAATTAGTAGAGTGATTAAAATCACAAAACAAGCTTGTTTTGCCCCCTTGCCATAACCTGAAAACACTCAAACAAACAGAAACGGTCATCCTGCAATTGACCAAATTTGCCCGAATATGACCGAGTATGACTTTTTCTTACCATGATGCGCCTGACTACGTTTTACATCTTATTTATTCGGCGTAATTTAAATAAAAACGCGGCGCATATTTTATGTTATCCGCCGTTAAGTCATTAATGCTGAGATATAACATTCATCATATATTCTGGAGTAAAAAATGAATACGTTAAAACAACACGTTCTGGAGGCGAATTTATCTCTTCCCGCGCATAAACTGGTGACCTTTACCTGGGGTAACGTCAGCGGCATCGATCGTGAAAAAGGTATTATGGTCATCAAACCTTCCGGGGTGGAATATGACCATATGGGTCTGGAAGATATGGTGGTGGTGGATGTGCAAAGCGGCAAAGTCATTGAGGGAAATAAAAAACCATCATCAGATACCGACACGCATTTAGCGCTCTATCGCGCTTTCCCGACGATTGGCGGCATCGTCCATACGCATTCCCGACACGCCACTATCTGGTCGCAAGCCGGAAAAGACTTAATGGCCTTAGGCACCACGCATGCCGATTATTTTTACGGAACCATCCCCTGCACGCGCCCGATGCATGACGACGAAATTAACGGCCGTTATGAATATGAAACCGGCAACGTAATTATCGAAACCTTTGCGCAGCGCGGACTCTCACCTGACCAGATCCCGGCGGTACTGGTCAACAGCCATGGGCCTTTCGCCTGGGGTTCTGATCCTGCTAACGCCGTGCATAACGCCGTGGTACTGGAAGAAATCGCTTATATGAATTTGTTTACTCAGCAGCTGCAGTCCCAAATACCCGCCATGCAACCCACGCTGCTGGATAAACATTTCCTGAGAAAACACGGCGTGAATGCCTATTATGGGCAGTAATCTCCGCGTTATGGCATAAAAAAGCCTGGCATTATGCCAGGCCGGGAGGAGGAAAATGCGATTACGCCAGACGCGCCTTCGCATAGCCGATCGCTTGTGCGACCTGCTGAGGTGACACGCCGCCTTTCGCCGCGCGCTTGTCCAGACACGACTGCAGAGAGAGGATCGGGTACACGTCATCGCCGATGACGCTACTGAATTTCTGCAGATCGGCGAGCGGCAGGTCTTCCAGCGGTTTCCCCTGACGAATCGCCTCAACAACCGTTTCACCGACGATGTGGTGCGCTTCACGGAACGGCACGCCTTTCGCGACCAGATAATCCGCCAGTTCGGTGGCGTTAGCGTAACCCTGCTGCGCCGCTTCCTGGCAACGCGGACGTTTCACCTGAATGCCGTCCAGCACCAGCGCAGCCATATGCAGGCAGTCCAGCCAGGTATCGAGCGCGTCGAATAAGCCTTCTTTGTCTTCCTGCATATCTTTGTTGTAGGCCAGGGGAAGTCCTTTCA
Organism: Citrobacter sp. ANG330; assembly: GCF_047467925.1. Classification (NCBI taxonomy): domain Bacteria; kingdom Pseudomonadati; phylum Pseudomonadota; class Gammaproteobacteria; order Enterobacterales; family Enterobacteriaceae; genus Citrobacter; species Citrobacter sp. ANG330. Next base: position 17,708 of record NZ_JASJUI010000011.1, read on the forward strand.
GCGTCATCATCATGCCGGTCAATGCGCCCTGAACACGGCCACATTTACCACGAATCAGCTCCAGCGCGTCCGGGTTTTTCTTCTGCGGCATCAATGAAGAACCGGAGGTCACGCGATCGGAAAGCTCAACAAAGCCCGCTTCACCGGTGTTAAAGAAAATCAGATCTTCGGCAAAACGCGACAGGTGTACCATGCCGATAGAAGCGTCGGACAGCAGTTCCAGCACGTGGTCGCGATCGGAAACGCTGTCCAGACTGTTACGCGTGGCTGAGGCGAATCCCAACCAGCCCGCCAACTGTTCACGATCGATTTCATATGCGGTCCCGGCCAGCGCGCCGCAGCCTAATGGGCTAACGTCCAGACGCTTTAACGCGTCCTGCAGACGGCTTTCATCACGCGCCAGCATTTCGACATACGCCAGACACCAGTGCGCAAACGTCACCGGCTGCGCACGCTGCAGATGGGTATACCCCGGCATCACCGCATCCTGGTTATTTTCCGCCGTCTCAACCAGCGCACTCTGCAACTGACGACTGGCGGTAACCAGTTCGACCACCATCTCTTTACACCACAGTTTCAAATCGGTAGCGACCTGGTCATTACGGCTACGCCCGGTATGCAGCTTTTTACCTAACTGACCCACTTTGTCGATCAGTTTGCCTTCCACCCAACTGTGAATATCTTCGGCATCGCTTTCGAGGATCTGTTGCGGATTCGCGCGAACCTCTTCCAGCAGTACGTTTAACGCCTCTTCGAGCTGAAGCTGTTCGTCAGCGGTCAACACGCCAACGGTAACTAACGCTTTGGACCAGGCCACAGAGCCAACAATATCCTGCTCCGCCAGGCGGTAATCAAAGCGCAACGAATCGTTGAACTGTTTGAACCGCTGATCTGCTGCCTGAGTAAAACGCCCACCCCAAAGTGCCATAACTTGCTTCCTTAATTTCGCGAATTGCCGGATGGCGCTGCGCTAATCCGGCCTATAGGTTGTGTTTCGTAGGCCCGATAAGGCGTAGCCGCCATCGGGCACAAAAAGAATTACGCCAGAATACGTGTACCAATCGGTGTGCCGTTGAACAGCGCCGGGAGTTGCTCGGCATGACGCCAGGAGGCGATATCCACCGGACGACCCAGCGTACGTGCGGCATCCAGCGCGGCATTCACCTTCACAATCATGCCATCGGTAATAATACCCTGGTCGATCAGCTGTTCCGCTTTTGCGGCGGTCATTTCAGCAATGCGCTGACCTTTGCCATCGAGAATACCACTCACGTCGGAAAGCAGGATCAGATCCGCGCCCAGCGTCGCCGCCAGCGCTGTCGCCGCCTGGTCCGCGTTCACGTTCATCAACTGCCCTTCTTCCGTCACCCCAATCGAGCTGACGACTGGCAGAAAACTCTTTTCCAGCAAAGTATTAATGAGATCAGGCGAACCCGGCTGCGCCAGTCCAACGTGTCCGAGCTCTTCGTCGAGCTGGGTCACTTTTACGCTATCGCCATCGCCAAGATACAGACCTACGGAGGCGATGTGGTGTTTCTTCGCCCAGGCCAGCAGCGTTTTGTTCGCCGTTCCCGCCAGCGCACCGGTGATGATGTCGATCTGGTCAGCAGGCGTCACACGCAGGCCGTTTTTCTTTTTCACCGGCAGGTTGAGCCCTTTCATCAGCTCATCGACGACACAACCGCCGCCGTGCACAATGACCAGCGGACGCTGATGCGACTCACGATAGTTCACCAGCGCTGTAAAAAGACGCTCCAGCGCCTCTTCGCTATCCAGTAATACGCCACCCAGCTTGATAATTAATGGATTCATCATTGCACCCTTAAATAAGAGACTGCGTTTCAGCAAAGCCGAAACGGATATTAGCGCACTGCACCGCCTGTGCCGCCGCGCCTTTCAACAAGTTATCTTCGGTGGCTACCACGATCAAATGTTCACCCTGCACGGCAAAACCGATATCGCAGAACGGCAGACCCACCACATTCTTCAGCGCCGGAACGCCTTTATCGTACAGACGCACCAGCGGTTTATCGCGATACGCCTGCTGTAACACCTGCGCGACCTGAGCGTGGGTCACGCCCGGCTGCAGTCGACAGGTGATCGTTTCCAGAATCCCACGCGGGAAATTACCCAGATGCGGGGTAAATATCACTTCAGCCCCCAGATGGGTGGCGATCTCCGGCTGATGGCGATGGGTAAACACGCCATACGGTTGCAGACTCACTTCGCAGAAGCTGTTAGACAGCGCCGCTTTACGTCCCGCACCGCTCACCCCGCTGGTCGCGTTAATCACCGGCCACTGCGTTAAATCCAACAGCCCGGCATCAATTAAGGGTTTCAGTGAGAGTTGCGCCGCCGTCGGATAGCACCCCGGCACCGCAATCAGATTCGCCTCTTTCAGTTTGTCGCCGCTCCACTCTGCCAGACCGTAAACCGCTTGTTCAAGCAGGTCGGGATACTGATGAGTGAAGCCATAATATTTTTCGTAGAACTCAGGATCGTTCACGCGAAAGGCGCCGGAAAGATCGAAGACCACACAACCCGCCGCCAGAAACTGCGGCGCCAGGTCATGGCTGACTTCATGGGCGGTGGCGAGAAACACCACATCCACGCCATTGGTAAACTCGCTGATATCGGACATCGGCTGCAACGGCAGATCGACGATGCCTTTAAGTTGCGGATGCAAATCGGATATTAACTTTCCTGCATCATTGCTTTGCGCTGAGACGGTCAAAGCGGTTATGGTCATATATGGGTGGCGATTCACGTAGCTTACAAGCTCTGCGCCCGCATAACCGCTAGCGCCTACAATCAGCGTATTCAACATCAGGTTCCTTTATGCTCAACGTTAATGTATTTTTATTCACATTTATTGCATGAATATTGATACTATCACGACCTAAGGTGTGTCAACAATGAAAATGAACTTACCGCCATTTATCGAGATTTACCGCGCCCTGATTGCCACGCCGTCCATTAGCGCTACCGAAGAAGCGCTGGATCAGAGCAATGAGTCTTTAATCAATCTGCTGGCGGGTTGGTTCAGCGATCTCGGTTTCAGGGTTGAGATTCAACCGGTGCCGGGAACCCGCAATAAATTTAATCTGCTGGCCAGTATCGGACAGGGTGCAGGCGGCCTGCTGCTGACGGGGCATACTGACACCGTACCGTTTGACGATGGCCGCTGGACGCGCGATCCCTTCACCCTCACCGAACACGACAATAAGCTCTACGGTCTGGGTACGGCAGACATGAAGGGTTTCTTCGCTTTTATTCTCGACGCGCTGCGTGATGTTGACGTGACACAACTGAAAAAACCGCTCTACATCCTGGCGACGGCAGATGAAGAGACCAGCATGGCCGGGGCGCGTTACTTCTCGGAAAACGCGTCGATTCGTCCTGATTGCGCGATCATCGGTGAGCCCACGTCGCTGCAGCCGATTCGCGCTCACAAAGGCCATATTTCAACGGCGGTACGGGTGATGGGCCAGTCTGGTCACTCCAGCGATCCGGCGCGTGGCGTGAACGCCATTGAGCTGATGCACGACGCGATTGGTCGCATTATGACCCTGCGCGACTCCCTGAAAGCGCGTTATCACTATGATGCTTTCACCGTGCCGTATCCCACGCTGAATCTGGGCAGCCTGCATGGCGGTGATGCGTCGAACCGTATCTGCGCCTGCTGTGAACTGCACATGGACATCCGACCGCTGCCAAGCATGACCCTGAGCGATCTCGATGGCTTACTGAATGAAGCCCTGGCACCGGTAAGCGAACGCTGGCCGGGTCGCCTGACCGTTGCCGAACTCCATCCGCCGATCCCAGGCTACGAATGCCCACCGGACCATCAGCTTGTTGAAGTGGTGGAAAAACTGCTGGGCGAGAAAACCGATGTGGTGAACTACTGCACTGAAGCGCCGTTTATCCAGACCCTGTGTCCGACGCTGGTATTGGGACCGGGTTCGATCAATCAGGCGCACCAGCCCGACGAATACCTCGAAACGCGTTTTATTAAGCCCACCCGAGAGTTAATTACCCAGGTGGTGCACCACTTCTGCTGGCACTGATCTTTTGCCCGGTGGCGCTGCGTTTACCGGGCCTACATTCGGTCGTAGGCCGGATACGCGCAGCGCCATCCGGCAATGCTTTTTCACATTCCGATAAGCATTTCTTATCTGGCTGGATGTGAATTAAATTTCGTAAATTACCCGCATTTATTCGTTTGCTGAACCGATTTCGCCGCAATTGACGCCACGGGTTTTACGTGGCTTTATAAAAGACGACTAATAAACAAAGTCCGAAAGATGTCGTGTCACAGCAAGGCGGCAAACGAACCCATCCCTGGGAGCTGACATAAGTAAGTGACCTGGGTGGGCGAGCGCAGCCAACGCCGCTGTGGCGCGAAAGATACAGGACTCATAGATTAAAGATGGGGTGTCTGGGTTAATATGAACGAACAATATTCCGCGTTGCGTAGTAATGTCAGTATGCTCGGCAAAGTGCTGGGAGAAACCATCAAGGATGCGCTGGGAGAGAACATTCTTGATCGCGTAGAAACAATCCGTAAGCTGTCTAAATCCTCACGCGCTGGCAATGAAGCAAACCGCCAGGAGTTGCTCACCACGTTACAGAATTTGTCGAATGACGAGTTGCTGCCGGTCGCACGCGCGTTTAGCCAGTTCCTGAACCTGGCCAACACCGCCGAGCAATATCACAGCAGTTCGCCAAAAGGCGAAGGCGCCAGCAACCCGGAAGTGATTGCCCGCACCCTGCGTAAACTGAAAAACCAGCCGGAGCTGAACGACGCCATCATCAAAAAAGCGGTAGAGTCGCTGTCTCTTGAGCTGGTGCTGACCGCACATCCGACGGAAATTACCCGTCGCACGCTGATCCACAAAATGGGCGAAATCAACGCCTGTCTGAAGCAGCTCGATAACAAAGATATCGTTGAATACGAACGCCACCAGCTAATGCGCCGTCTGCGCCAGCTGATTGCACAGTCCTGGCACACCGATGAAATTCGTAAGCTGCGCCCAAGCCCGGTTGACGAAGCCAAATGGGGCTTCGCGGTGGTCGAGAACAGCCTGTGGCAGGGCGTACCGAACTATTTACGCGAACTGAACGAACAGCTGGAAGAGAATCTGGGTTATCAGTTACCTGTTGATTTCGTTCCAGTACGGTTCACCTCATGGATGGGCGGCGACCGTGACGGTAACCCGAATGTAACCGCAGATATCACCCGCCACGTTCTGCTGCTGAGCCGCTGGAAAGCGACCGACCTGTTCCTGAAAGATATTCAGGTGCTGGTTTCCGAGCTGTCGATGGTCGATGCCACGCCGGAACTGTTAGCGATGGTCGGCGAAGAAGGCGCATCGGAGCCTTACCGCTATCTGATGAAAAACCTGCGCGCGCGCCTGATGGCAACCCAGGCCTGGCTGGAAGCGCGTCTGAAAGGCGAGAAGCTGCCGAAACCGGCAGGTCTGCTGACGCAAAACGAACAGCTGTGGGAACCGCTGTACGCCTGCTACCGGTCGTTGCAAGCCTGCGGCATGGGCATTATCGCCAACGGCGAACTGCTCGATACCCTGCGTCGCGTGAAATGTTTTGGCGTCCCGCTGGTGCGTATTGATATCCGCCAGGAGAGCACCCGCCATACCGAAGCGCTGGGTGAACTGACCCGCTATCTCGGTATCGGGGATTACGAAAGCTGGTCCGAAGCGGACAAACAGGCCTTCCTGATCCGCGAACTGAACTCCAAACGCCCGTTGCTACCGCGCAACTGGGAGCCGAGTAATGACACCCGCGAAGTGCTCGACACCTGTAAAGTCATCGCCGAAGCGCCGAAAGGATCGATTGCCGCCTACGTTATTTCTATGGCAAAAACGCCGTCTGACGTGCTGGCCGTGCATCTGCTGCTCAAAGAGGCTGGCATTGGCTTCGCCATGCCGGTGGCCCCGCTGTTCGAGACCCTTGACGACCTGAACAACGCCGACGATGTCATGACTCAACTGCTGAACATCGACTGGTATCGCGGTCTGATTCAGGGTAAGCAGATGGTGATGATTGGCTATTCCGACTCGGCAAAAGACGCCGGGGTGATGGCCGCTTCCTGGGCACAGTATCAGGCGCAGGACGCGTTGATCAAAACCTGCGAGAAAGCCGGTATCGAACTGACGCTGTTCCACGGCCGTGGCGGTTCCATCGGTCGCGGGGGCGCACCGGCGCATGCCGCCCTGCTTTCACAACCACCGGGCAGCCTGAAAGGCGGTCTGCGCGTGACCGAACAAGGCGAAATGATCCGCTTCAAATACGGTCTGCCGGAAGTCACCGTCAGCAGCCTGTCGCTATACACCAGCGCCATTCTGGAAGCGAACCTGCTGCCGCCGCCGGAGCCGAAAGACGCCTGGCGTCATATCATGGACGAACTTTCGGTCATCTCCTGTGACTTGTACCGTGGCTACGTGCGTGAAAACAAAGACTTCGTCCCGTACTTCCGTTCCGCCACGCCGGAACAGGAACTGGGCAAACTGCCGCTCGGCTCGCGTCCGGCGAAACGTCGCCCGACCGGCGGCGTGGAATCTCTGCGCGCCATCCCGTGGATTTTCGCCTGGACGCAGAACCGCCTGATGCTGCCAGCCTGGCTGGGTGCCGGCACTGCGCTGCAAAAGGTGGTGGAAGATGGTAAGCAGAGCGAACTGGAAGCGATGTGCCGCGACTGGCCGTTCTTCTCCACGCGTCTCGGCATGCTGGAAATGGTGTTCTCGAAAGCGGATCTGTGGCTGGCAGAATACTACGATCAGCGCCTGGTCGCGAAAGAGCTGTGGCCGCTGGGCAAAGAGCTGCGCGAACTGCTGGAAGAGGACATCAAAGTGGTGCTGGCAATTGCCAACGACTCACATCTGATGGCCGATCTCCCGTGGATTGCCGAGTCTATCCAGTTACGTAATATCTACACCGATCCGCTGAACGTCCTGCAGGCTGAGCTGTTACACCGCTCGCGACTGACGGAACAACAGGGCAAAGAGCCCGATCCTCGCGTTGAACAAGCGCTGATGGTCACCATCGCTGGCGTGGCGGCTGGTATGCGTAATACCGGCTAATTTCACCCCCCAACCCCCTCTCGTGCTATTGCGCGCGAGGGGGTTGAAATAGTTCTGTCATAACCTCCGCACATTCACTATATTTCTGTCTGTTTTTTCCACCGTGAGATTTTTCAGAGCAACATGTGCCTTTGCGCCGGTGCTTCAGATTCTCTTAAGGTTTAGTCGCTACGTTTGGCATCACGTTTAAAGACAGGCTGACAATATGCAATCCACAACCCTCCAGTCTACGCCATCATTTAGCTGGAAAGCCCTTGGCTGGGCGCTTCTCTATTTTTGGTTTTTCTCCTCTTTATTACAGGCCATTATTTTAATTACGGGTTTTAGCGGCACCAACGGACTGCGTGACTCGCTGCTTTACAGCTCCCTTTGGCTAATCCCGATTTTCCTGTTCCCGAGTCGGACCCGCATTATTGCTGCGGTGGTGGGGATCGTGTTGTGGGCAACGTCGCTGGCGACGCTCTGCTATTACGTCATCTACGGGCAAGAGTTTTCGCAAAGCGTCCTGTTCGTAATGTTTGAGACCAACGCCAACGAAGCCAGCGAGTATCTGAGCCAGTACTTCAGCCTTAAAATCATCGCCATTGCGCTGGCCTATACTGTCGTCGCCGTATTTCTCTGGACGCGACTGCGCCCTGTCTATATTCCCGGACGCTGGCGTTGGCTCGTCTCTTTTGCGCTGCTGTATGGGCTGATCCTGAATCCGTTTGTGGTTCGTTCTGCGTTTGGCAACTCGCCGTATGAGAAGACGTTAAGCGGCCTTTCATCACGTATGGAACCGGCGGCGCCGTGGCAGTTCGTGATTGGGTATTACCAGTATCAGCGCCAGTTGACCTCACTCAACAACCTGTTGAACCAGAACCATGCCCTGCCTCCGCTGACCAATTTTAAAGACAACTCTGGCGATGCGCCGCGCACGCTGGTGCTGGTGATTGGCGAGTCCACCCAGCGTGGTCGCATGAGTCTGTACGGTTATCCGCGTGAAACCACGCCGGAACTGGACGCATTACATAAGTCAGACCCCAATCTGACCGTGTTTAACAACGTCGTGACCTCACGCCCTTACACGATTGAAATCCTGCAGCAGGCGCTGACCTTCGCGAACGAGAAGAACCCGGATCTGTATCTGACGAAACCATCGCTGATGAACATGATGAAACAGGCGGGATACAAAACTTACTGGATCACCAACCAGCAGACGATGACTGCCCGTAACACCATGCTGACGGTGTTTTCTAAGCAGACCGACGAGCAGTTCTATATGAACCAGCAGCGTACGCAAAGCGCACGCGAATATGACACTAACGTGCTGACGCCATTTAAAAAAATCATGGCCGATCCGGCACCGAAAAAGTTCATCATTGTGCATTTGCTGGGTACGCACATTAAGTACAAATTCCGTTACCCGGAAGACCAGGGCAAGTTCGACGGCAGTACCGATCATGTCCCGCCAGGACTGAGCGCAGAAGAGCTGGAATCGTATAACGATTACGACAACGCCAACCTCTATAACGATAAGGTCGTCGCGAGCCTGATTAAGGATTATAAAGCGACCGATCCCAACGGATTCCTGCTCTATTTCTCCGACCACGGTGAAGAAGTGTATGACACGCCGCCGCATAAAACGCAGGGTCGCAATGAGGACAACCCAACGCGCCACATGTATACCGTGCCGTTCCTGTTGTGGACGTCCGAGAAATGGCAGGCCGCGCATCCGCGTGATTTATCACAGGATGTGAATCGTAAGTACAGCAGCTCGGAACTGATCCACACCTGGTCCGACTTAGCCGGTCTGACCTACGACGGTTTCGATCCGACGCGTTCCATCACCAGCCCGCAGTTCAAAGAAACCACGCGCTGGATTGGTAACCCGTACAAGAAAAATGCGCTGATTGATTACGACACTTTGCCGTATGGCGATCAGGTCGGAAATCAGTAAGTCATTCAGCAGGCCACGCTTTTTAGGGTGGCCTTTTTTCACCCTGGCGGTTACTGTTTCCCTGTCTGCGCAACGCAAGGGATCAACATGTATCAAGACGTCAGCCATCTTCTATCCCGCCTGATTCACGGCCCCGCACCGCTGCGCCAGATTTTCTTTGCCAGTACGCTCACCCCCGTCCCGGAACTGGCGTATCAGGTCGATTTTCCCCGCCTGGAAATCGTGCTGGAAGGTGAACTGACCGACGCCAGCCTCACCGACACGCTCACCCCATACGATGTGCTCTATGTGCCGGCTGGCGGCTGGAATCTCCCACAGTGGCAGGTACCGGTCATTACGCTCAGTATTCTGTTCGGCAAACAACAGCTGGGATTCAGCGTGGTGCAATGGGACGGGAAAACATACCAGAATCTGGTCAAACAGCACGTGGCGCGCCGTGGCCCGCGTATCGGTTCCTTTCTGTTGCAGACGCTTAATGAAATGCAGATGCAACCGCAAGAGCAGCAGACAGCGCGGTTGATTGTCGCCAGTCTGCTCAGCCACTGTCGCGACCTGCTCGGCAGCCAGATTCAAACCGCCTCCCGCAGCCAGGCGCTGTTTGAGGCTATCCGCGACTACATTGACGAGCGCTACGCCTCACCGCTCACCCGGGAATCGGTGGCGCAGGCGTTCTATATTTCGCCGAACTATCTCTCGCATCTGTTTCAAAAAACGGGGGCGGTTGGCTTTAACGAATACCTGAACCATACGCGACTGGAACACGCTAAAACCTTGTTGAAAGGCTACGACTTAAAAGTGAAAGAGGTCGCGCACACCTGCGGATTTGTGGACAGTAACTACTTTTGCCGCCTGTTTCGTAAAAACACCGAACGCTCGCCGTCAGAATATCGTCGTCAGTATCACAGCCAGCTAACGGAAAAGCAGGTTAGTCCAGAATAAGATGGGTATATTGCGGAGCGGAAAGCAACTTACGCACCGCGCTCATGACACGCTGCGGTTCGCGCAGAAAGGCGTTAATGCCGGACTGAACATACCGGCATTGAGTAAAACGCTCCGCGCCCGCCAGTTCGATATCGGTAATCAGCAACACGACATCCGCCCGACGGATATCCTCTTCGGCTAAGTGATTTTCCGTACCGAGCGCCCCCTGCGTTTCAATCTTGATGGTCCACTTTTCCTGCTGGCACAGCTTCTCCAGCCGTTCAGCCGCCATGTAGGTATGAGCCACACCGCTTACGCAGGCCGTCACCGCGACCAGAAATCGCCCTGTTGAAACGGACATATTACCCTCCTGTTGTGACCTGAAAGCCCGCGTTCTCCGCCATCTCACGCATCTGGGCGACAACCTGCTCCGTTGGCGCAGGGACGTCCTTCATCACCCATTGCTGCCCAAGCAACCGATATTTCGGTTCGCCATAGAGATGAAACGGTAACAGGTGCAATTGCTTTATACCAAGCGATAACAACAACGTCAGCGCGCGCTGCATATTCTCATGTGTGAGCGTGTAGCCGGGGATCAGCGGCAAACGGGGGATCACGTTTACGCCCTCCGCCACCAGCATCTGCAAATTAGCCACCACGCGCGGCATATTCATCGCCACAATCTCACGGGCCCGTTCAGGCTCCATGATCTTTAAATCGAACAGCACTTCATCACACGCTTTCGCCAGCGGCAGCAGTCGACGGGCGGGAGCATCGCCTGCCGTTTCAATCGCACAGTGCACACCCCAGCGCCGCAGACGCTGTAAGAACCGCGTAGCGAAAGCCGCCTGTATCAACACTTCTCCGCCCGACAGCGTCACTCCACCGCCAGAGGTACGAAAGAAAATGTCATCTTTCATCACCTCGCGTTCCAGTTCATCCAGAGTGACATCGCGGCCAATCCGCTCAAACGCCCCGGAAGGACACTCGTCGGCATCACGCAGACACGGCGTACAGTGCAGGCATTTGCTTTCCCGTCGCACCGTTTCAATTCGTGGCGAGATCGATTCCGGATTGGCGCACCACGGGCAGGAGTGCGGGCAGCCTTTAAAAAAGACCACCGTGCGGATCCCCTGGCCGTCATTCAGCGAATACCGTTGAATATTGAAGATGCGTGCGACCTCCTTGTCGCACGACTCCACAACCTCACAACTGATGCGCGGTGCGGCGAATGATGTCATCCTGGATCTCCTTCGACAGCTCAACAAAGAAGGCGCTATACCCAGCCACACGTACCACCAGCCCGGCGAAGTCCTGAGGTCGCAACTGCGCTTCCCGCAACGTTTCGGCATTCACCACGTTAAACTGAATATGCTGCAATTTGAGCTGGGTAAAGGCGCGCAAGAAATCGCACAGCTTGCGTAATCCTGCCTCTCCTTCCAGCGTGGCGGGCGTGAACTTCACGTTCAGCAACGTTCCGTTGGACAGCAGTGTGTTATCCAGTTTACTGACCGATTTCAACACCGCCGTCGGTCCCTGCATATCCTGCCCAAGCATCGGCGAAAGACCGCCATCCGCCAGTTGTTCTCCGGAAAAACGCCCGTCCGGCGTCGCCCCTACCACCGCGCCCAACGGCACGTGTGCGGACACGGTATAAGAGCCTGGCGTAAACTGGCCGCCACGCGGATTCTGGTATTTCTCCACCTCTTTGCAGTAATAACGCAGCAGTTCAGCGCTGATGTTATCTACCTCATCAATGTCATTACCGTATTTCTGGAAGCGGTTGATCAACCTGGCGCGGATCTTTTCCCCTTCCGGCGTGGCGAAGTTGGCCTTTAACACCGCAAGCAACTCATCGAAACTGACACGCTGCTGCTCAAATACCAGCCCATTCAGCGCATGCAGAGAATCGCTGAGGTTGGCGATGCCAATACCCTGTACCCCAGAGAAATTATAGCGCGCGCCGCCGTTAGTAATGTCACATCCCTTCTCCAGGCAGTCGCTGATAAACGAGGAGAGCAACGGCACCGGCGCCCAGTCACGATGACCGATATCGCAAATATTGCTGCCTTCAACCATCAGTGTGATGGTGTGACTGATTTTGGCGCGAATATGCGCCAGCAGACCGTCCCAGGTCAGCTCGCGATTACCTTCATTCTCGTACAGGCTAATTTCCATGACCTTCAACAGGTTGAACATGGCGATATCATGCAGGCCGTAGGTTCTGCCCGGAATTGACAACTCCACGCACCCCACCACCGCATAATCACGCGCATCTTCCAGCGAGACGCCCCGGTTGAGGAACGCCGGGATCACCACTTCATCATTAAAGATCTGCGGAATACCGGTACCCAGACGGATAGTCTCGGCGGTCTTCATCAGAAACGGCGTATCAATCAGCGCGTTGGTGCGAACGCCCAGATTCGGCTGGGGTAGCTGCACGCTCTGATAGGCATCCAGACAGAGGAATGAAAGCACGTTTACCGCACTACGGCCATTCTCCGTCAGGCCGCCAATTAGCGCGGTATAGCCAGTCGGGAAGCCAGCGAAATAACGCGCGCTGCTGGTCGAACGCAGAAGCACGATGTCGTTACATTTCACCCACAGCGATTCCAGCAGTTCTTTCAGGAATGCGGGATCGTCCCCCTGCGTCAGCGACGCCTGATAAAACGGCAGCATGTACTGATCGAAACGCCCCAGCGACAGCGAACTGGCGTTGGACTCGTACTGCAAAATGATGTTCATGTACCAGAACAGCTGGCACGCCTGCCAGAAGGTGTGCGGCTTATGCTGCACGTTATGCCGCGAGTTGGCGGCGATAGTCAGCAACTCCTGGCGACGAGTGGCATCCGGGCAACGTTCAGCCATCTCTTCCGCCAGTACGGCATAGCGCAGAATGTGGCGCTGCGACGCTTCCAGCAGCAGCAGTGCCGCCTGATAAAAGGCGTTATCCGGCGCCTGCTCGCAGTGAGCGCGCATCTGCATCACCAGTTCACCCAGCCCGTGATTCAACAAGCGTGGATAATCAATAATGATATGCCCCTGTCCCTTATCCGTCTGGTTGATGCTAAAAATCTGGGTACTGACGGCGGCCTTAACCTCATCCGTCATCTGACCGTTGATGAAATCCTTCATCGACCGTTTTTCCCAGTAAGGAAACAGCACATCACGATAGAGGCGTTTATCGTCTTCGCTGATATCGAAACGGTCCTGGGGACGGGTCGGGAACTGATCCAACTCGTTGAGCAGCCAGTACGGGTCCATCTCCGGCGACATGATGCCCGCACGCGGTTTAACGGTACGGTTTCCGGCAATCAATTCCTCATCACGAATCGAAATCTCGACATGCTCGAGGATATATGCGGTCGCTTTAGCCCGACGTAAAATGACCGGCTCCCCTTCCGTCTGCTGATGGCTGGCGGTATACAGCACAGCACGCTCGAGCGAAATTTCCCTGTTGTTCTGAAAGAGTGCCGCTTTTAAGCGGTGGATGCGATGGGCCATGAGGAACTCCTGTGGGCATGAATGCCTGATGGCGCTACGCTTATCAGGCCTACAAATTCGTAGGCCGGATAAGGCAGCGCCGCCATCCGGCAAACAAAACGGTTACGCTGTCTGCGCCAGATGCGCGCCAATCTTATTCATGATCGCGTCGGCGCGTTTTACCGCATCGCTGATGTTGACGCGTACGATAGTCTTACCGGCAAAACGCTCCTCAAATTTTATCCCGATATCCCTGGTCAGAATGACGATATCGGCCTGCGCCACATCAGCGGGTGTCAGTTCATTCTCCAGACCAATGGATCCCTGCGTCTCAACTTTCACTTCCCAGCCTTTCGCTTTGGCTGCGCTTTCCAGCGCTTCAGCGGCCATATAAGTATGTGCAACACCTGAAGGACATGCTGTTACTGCAATAATTTTCGTCATGACGCCACTCCTCACTTAATTAATTTCAAAATCTAAATCCAGATCGTCTTCTTTCTCGTTGGTCTGAGAGACATTCTTCCGCGCCAGACTTTTCAGCACGTTCACACAGATAGCCGTCACCACCGCACCCACTGCCACCGCAGCGACATAACCCAGTTTGCCTTCCACCACCGGCAAAACGATCAGACCGCCCCATCCCGCGTAACACTGAGCGCCGAACAATGCCGCAGTGACCGCGCCACAGGCCGAACCCAGCATGATGGAAGGAATGACGCGCAGTGGGTCCGCGGCAGCGAAAGGAATCGCCCCTTCGGTCACGCCCACACACCCCATCACCAGCGCCGCTTTACCGGCTTCACGCTCTTCAGAGGAGAAGTTTTTACGCCCCACCAGCGTCGCCAGACCTAAGCCCAGCGGCGGCACGCAGATCCCGACCGCCGCAATGGCCACCACGGTATAAACCCCCTGAGCCACGCAAATCAGCATGAAGGCGTAGGCCACTTTGTTGATCGGGCCGCCCATGTCAAAGGCCAGCATCAGCCCCATAATCACTGCCAACACCACGATGCTGCCCTGCTGCATGCCTTGCAGCCACTGGGTCAGACTGGCGGTCAGCGCACCAACGGGTTCGCCCAGTCCCCACATCATGATGCCCGCCGTAATAAAGGTCCCGATGACAGGAATCACGAAGATGGGCATTACAGAACGCAATACCTTATGGACCGGAATCTTTTTCAGATAGTGCACGACAATACCGCCGATAATCCCGGCAATCAGTGCCCCGAAGAACCCGGCGCCGAAGCTATTACCTACCCAGGCACCAATCGCACACGGCGCCAGCGCGGACCGTTCCGCAATGGAATAACCAATGTACGCCGCGAGGAAAGGCACCATCAGCGTCAGCCCGGCCACGCCGATATCAAATAGCTTTTTGAGATTCGGATCGGTCGCGGCATCAGGCACTGCGCCTTTGCCATACAGCATGACGGAGACCGCCAGTAATATGCCGCCCGCAACCACAAAGGGGATCATATGCGACACCCCCGTCATCAGATGCTGACGGGTATTTTTCAGGATTTGTACCAACTCATTCATAAGTCGCTCCCGGGCAGGTGTTTGCCCATGTCCATAACGTTGTTGTGGCAAACAATAGGCAATCCGCAAGGTCGCAGACAGTGGATAAAAAGGCCATTTACTGGATTTTTGTAATGTCAGTACAAAAATGCGATCCGCTTCATAAGTTGAAGGATAAGAGAACTCACGGACACCGCGAGGACTTGTGAACTGTCTCCCACTTTTCGCCTTACATTACATTTGTCCAGTTTTTGGCAGAATTGTCACATGGCAGCGAACAAGCAAGGCCTCTTATGCTGTAGGCAGAAAACCGTTATGGGAGAGAGGCAATGGCCCTGATTGTGGAATTTACCTGTGAGCTGCCCAATGGCGTCCATGCGCGCCCGGCAAGCCATGTTGAGACCCTGTGTAACACCTTTACTTCACATATTGAGTGGCACAATCTGCGAACCGATCGTAAGGGCAACGCCAAGAGCGCGCTGGCGTTGATTGGCACGGATACGCTGGCTGGCGACCACTGCCAGTTGCTGATTACCGGAGCGGATGAAGCCGATGCCCATCAGCGCCTGAGCCTGTGGCTGCGCGACGAGTTCCCCCACTGCGATGCCCCGCTGGCAGAAGCCAGCAACAGCGAATTAGAACCACTACCGGTTTCACTCACTCACCTGAACCCGCAGCTTTTCCGCGCCCGTAGCGTTTGCAGCGGCAGCGCGGGGGGCACTCTGACCCTTCTCTCTTCGCTTGATCTCAACGCGCTCGGCGAACTCCCCGTGGCAGGCGATGTGGAAAGCGAGCAGTCGGCGCTGGATCGCGGCTTAACGCTGCTGGTGAAAAACATTGCGTTTCGTTTGCTCGACAGCGACGGCGCCACCAGCGCGATTCTCGAAGCCCACCGCTCGCTGGCAGGTGATACCTCTTTGCGTCAGCATTTGCTGGCAGGTGTTTCTCGCGGCTTAAGCTGCGCGCAGGCGATTGTCGACAGCGCCAACCATTTCTGCGATGAGTTTGCCCGTTCCAGCAGCAGCTATTTGCAGGAACGCGCGCTGGACGTGCGCGACGTTTGCTTCCAGTTACTGCAACACATCTACGGTGAAAAGCGCTTTCCGGCACCGGGAAAACTGACCCAGCCCACCATTTGTATGGCGGATGAGTTGACGCCCAGCCAGTTCCTGGAACTGGACAAAACGTTCCTCAAAGGGCTGCTGTTGAAAAGCGGCGGTACCACTTCACACACCGTGATTCTTGCTCGTTCATTCAACATCCCCACTCTGGTCGGCGTCGCAATTGACGCCTTAACCCCGTGGCTGCAGCAAGAAGTTTATATCGACGGCAATGCAGGAGCGGTGGTGGTCGCGCCTGACGAACCTGTCAGCCGCTACTATCAGCAGGAAGCCCGTGTGCACAAGGCGCTGCGCGAGCAACAGCGCGTCTGGCTGACCCAGGAAGCACGCACGGCTGATGGCATCCGTATGGAAGTTGCCGCCAACATCGCTCACTCCGTGGAAGCGCAGGCGGCATTTGGCAACGGCGCGGAGGCCGTTGGCCTGTTCCGCACCGAAATGCTGTATATGGACCGGCTCAGCGCCCCGGGCGAGAACGAGCTGTACAACATTTTTTGCCAGGCGCTGGAATCCGCACAGGGGCGCAGCATTATTGTGCGCACGATGGATATCGGCGGCGACAAACCCGTTGATTACCTGAATATTCCTGCTGAAGCCAACCCTTTCCTCGGCTATCGCGCCGTGCGTATCTATGAAGAGTATGCCGCGCTGTTTACCACTCAGCTCCGGTCGATCCTGCGCGCATCAGCGCACGGAAGCCTGAAAATTATGATCCCGATGATCTCTTCAATGGAAGAGATCCTGTGGGTGAAAGAGAAACTGGCGGAAGCCAAACAGCAGCTTCGCAATGAACAGATCCCGTTTGATGAGAAGATCCCACTCGGCATTATGCTGGAAGTCCCTTCAGTGATGTTCATCATCGACCAGTGTTGCGAAGAGATTGATTTCTTTAGTATTGGCAGCAATGACCTGACGCAATACCTGCTGGCCGTTGACCGCGATAACGCCAAAGTCACCCGCCATTACAACAGCCTGAACCCGGCCTTCCTGCGCGCGCTGGATTTCGCGGTGCAGGCGGCACATCGTCAGGGGAAATGGATTGGCCTGTGTGGCGAGCTCGGGGCAAAAGGTTCCGTTCTGCCATTGCTGGTCGGGTTGGGGCTGGATGAAATCAGCATGAGCGCCCCCTCTATTCCTGCCGCTAAAGCGCGAATGGCGCAACTCGACAGTCGCGCCTGCCGACAATTGCTGAATCAGGCGATGGCCTGTCGTACGTCGCTGGAAGTGGAGCATCTGCTGGCGCAGTTCCGCATGACGCAGCAGGATTCCCCGCTGGTCACCGCCCAGTGCATCACCCTCGACAGCGACTGGCGCAGCAAAGAAGAGGTGATTAAAGGGATGACCGACAACCTGCTGCTCGCCAGCCGTTGCCGCTATCCCCGCAAACTGGAAGCTGATCTCTGGGCTCGCGAGGCGGTGTTCTCCACCGGACTGGGCTTCAGCTTCGCCATTCCCCACAGCAAATCTGAACATATTGAGCAGTCCACCATCAGCGTGGCACGCCTGAAAGCGCCTGTTCGCTGGGGAGATGACGAGGCGCAGTTCATCATCATGCTAACGCTCAACAAACACGCTGCGGGGGACCAGCACATGCGTATCTTCTCGCGCCTGGCCCGTCGCATTATGCACGAAGAATTTCGCAATGCGCTGGTGAATGCCGCGTCTGCCGACGCGATTGCCAGCCTGCTGCAACATGAGCTTGAACTTTAAGAGGAAGCAAAATGGAACTGTATCTGGATAGCGCCAATGTGGCGGAAGTCGAACGTCTGGCCCGCATCTTCCCTATCGCCGGGGTGACGACCAACCCGAGTATTATCGCGGCAAGCAAAGAATCCATCTGGGAAGTTCTGCCACGTCTGCAAAAGGTGATTGGCGAAAACGGCGTTCTGTTT
The DNA here is from genome assembly GCF_047467925.1 of Citrobacter sp. ANG330. Lineage (NCBI taxonomy): Bacteria > Pseudomonadati > Pseudomonadota > Gammaproteobacteria > Enterobacterales > Enterobacteriaceae > Citrobacter > Citrobacter sp. ANG330. Next base: position 35,682 of record NZ_JASJUI010000011.1, read on the forward strand.
GCCCAGACCATGAGTCGCGATGCGCAGGGAATGGTGAACGAAGCAAAACGTCTGAACAATACCGTGCCAGGAATTGTGGTGAAAATCCCGGTGACCTCTGAAGGACTGGTCGCCATCAGGCAGTTGAAAAAAGAGGGTATAGTCACCCTGGGTACTGCCGTGTACAGCGCCTCTCAGGGACTGCTTGCCGCGCTGGCGGGAGCAAAATATGTCGCGCCTTACGTCAACCGCGTAGATGCCCAGGGCGGAGACGGTATCCGCACCGTTCAGGAATTACAGACGCTACTGGAACAACACGCGCCAGACAGCAAAGTGCTGGCCGCCAGTTTTAAAACCCCGCGCCAGGCGCTGGATTGTCTGCTGGTGGGCTGTGAAGCAATCACCCTTCCTTTAGATGTAGCGCAACAAATGCTCGATACCCCTGCGGTAGAGTCAGCTGTTGAGAAGTTTGAACAAGACTGGAAAAACGCATTCGGTAACATCAACCTGTGAGGGAAATAAAGTATGGATCGCATTATTCAATCACCTGGTAAGTACATCCAGGGTGCAGATGTCATCACTCGTCTTGGCGAATACCTCAAGCCGCTGGCTGAACGTTGGCTGGTTGTCGGCGACAAATTTGTTCTCGGTTTCGCTCAGGGCGAACTGGAAAAAAGCTTTAAAAACGCGGGACTGGCGCTGGAAGTCGCGCCGTTTGGCGGTGAATGCTCGCAAAACGAGATCGATCGTTTGCGCAGCGTGGCGGAAAACGCACAGTGTGGCGCAGTACTCGGCATCGGCGGCGGTAAAACGCTGGATACCGCCAAAGCCCTTGCCCACTTTATGAACCTGCCTGTGGCGATCGCCCCGACCATCGCCTCAACCGATGCGCCCTGCAGCGCTCTTTCCGTTATCTACACCGATGCCGGGGAATTTGACCGTTATCTGCTGCTACCACACAACCCGCATATGGTTATCGTCGACACCAAAATCGTTGCCGGCGCTCCGGCGCGTCTGTTAGCCGCAGGAATTGGTGATGCGCTGGCAACCTGGTTTGAAGCGCGCGCCTGCTCACGCAGCGGCGCGATCACTATGGCGGGCGGCAAATGCACTCAGGCGGCGCTGGCGCTGGCTGAACTGTGCTACAACACGCTGCTCGAAGAGGGTGAAAAAGCGATGCTCGCCGCCGAACAGCACGTCGTGACCCCGGCGCTTGAGCGCGTGATTGAGGCCAACACCTATCTGAGCGGCGTCGGCTTTGAAAGCGGCGGTCTGGCTGCCGCGCACGCGGTTCACAACGGCCTGACGGCGATCCCGGATGCGCACCACTATTATCACGGTGAAAAAGTGGCCTTTGGTACGCTGACGCAGCTGATTCTGGAAAACGCGCCGGTTGAAGAGATTGAGACCGTCGCCGCACTGTGCCATTCCGTCGGTCTGCCGATTACGCTGGCGCAACTGGATATCAAACAGGATATCCCGGCGAAGATGCGTATTGTGGCAGAAGCCTCCTGCGCGGAAGGCGAAACCATTCACAACATGCCTGGCGGCGCAACGCCGGATCAGGTTTATGCAGCACTGTTGGTTGCCGACCAGTACGGCCAGCGCTATCTGCAAGAGTGGGAATAACACGCTCCACACTCCCGGCGTCGCCGGGAGTGTTTCTTATCTCATCAGGCCTGTTTGACCGCCTGCACCTCACGCTTTTTCCGGCTGACAATAGCCAGCGCCATAACGATCAGCACAATTCCCCCACCCTCAACGGGACCGGGGTTTTCGCCAAGCAGCCACCAGGAAAACAACACGCTACAGACCGGCACCGCCAGGGTGCTTAAGCTGGCGATACTGGCAGGCAAATTCTTCAGGACAAACAGCCACAAACTCCAGGCCAGCGCCGTCGCCAGAATCGCGCTATATCCCAGCGCCCAGAGGACCACCGGCTGCCAGTCAACTTCCCGCTGCGGCACCAGCCAGGCCACCGCACTCATCACCAGCGCGGCATACACCATCTGCCAGGCCGTTAACGACAGCAAATCGACGCGTGGATGGCGGGTATACAGACGTTTAGCGACAATGGCGCTTGCTCCCCAACTCACCCCGGAGAGGATCGCCAACAGGGCGCTCTTCAATGTTGATAAATTCAGTTGCCACGGTTGCAGCACCAGCAATAGCCCCATTGCAGCAATGGCGATCGCCGCATATTGCAGGCGTCGCAACCGCTCGCCCAAAAAGAGCGCCGCCAGAATGACGACCCAGAACGGCATGGTGTAGGTCAGAATCGCGACTTTCCCCGCCCCGCCGCTGACCAGCGCCCACTGGCCAAAGCCAATCATCCCGCAGGTCTGCAACAGCGCAATCGCCAGCGTAAACCGAAACGGCGTCGGGCGCAGGCCACGGCCGCGCAAAAGGAGGACGAGGAATAAAATTAAGGCTCCGAAGATACAGCGTAATGCAGTGAAGTCGAACGCGCCGATATAGCTCGTGACCTGCTTCATAAAAATCCAGCTATAGCTCCAGATAAGGGTAAGCAAGATAAGACCACCGATTGCCAGTGGATTGCCCTTTCCTGAGACAGACATGTTAGATCCAGTAGATTGACGTTTCCTGCGGACACTATACCCCTACAAATACACTTCAGCGACTGCAAGCAGTCGCTGAAGTGGGGTCAGATTACGTCAGAATTGAGCTTACTGCAGGTCGAAACGGTCCAGGTTCATCACTTTCACCCATGCCGCGACAAAGTCCTTCACGAACTTCACGTGCGCATCGCTGCCGGCATACACTTCCGCCAGAGCACGCAGCACCGCATGAGAGCCAAAGACCAGATCGGCACGGGAAGCGGTGTATTTCACTTCACCTGTCTGACGATCGCGACCTTCAAACTGTTCGTTTGACTCATCAACCGGTTTCCATTCGTTGCGCATATCCAGTAGGTTGACGAAGAAGTCATTGCTGAGTACACCCGGACGATCGGTAAAGACACCGTGTTTACTGCCGTCGTAGTTCGCGCCGAGAACGCGCAGCCCCCCCACCAGCACGGTCATTTCTGGTGCGGTCAGGGTCAACTGCTGCGCTTTATCGATCAGCAGAGACTCTGTTGTCGCCACGCCAGGTTCACCGCGATAGTTACGGAACCCATCGGCGATCGGTTTGAGGAGTTCAAACATTTCAATATCTGTCTGATCCTGACGCGCATCCACACGACCTGGCGTAAACGGTACATGAATGCTGACACCTGCGGCACTGGCGGCTTTCTCAACCCCCACGACACCGGCAAGAACAATGATATCGGCCAGCGACGCTTTACCCGAGTCACGCTGGATTTTCTCCAGAACCGGCAGCGCACGCGTAGCGATCGCATTGACATCCCAGCCGCGCTGCGGCGCCAATGCCAGACGCGCACCGTTCGCCCCGCCACGTTTATCCCCCCCGCGGAAGGTCGACGCAGACGCCCACGCAACGGACACCAGTTCACCGACAGAGAGACCGGAATCAGCAATGGCAGACTTCAGGCTCAGGATATCTTCTTCTGTTGGATTGAAGGTGGGTTGCGGCAGCGGATCCTGCCAAATCAGATCTTCTTTTGGCACTTCCGGTCCAATGTAACGCGCTTTCGGCCCCATATCACGGTGGGTCAGTTTGAACCACGCACGAGCAAAGGCTTCGTTAAACGCCTGCGGATCGTTCAGGAAACGACGGGAAATTTTTTCGAATTCCGGATCAAAACGCAGCGTCAGGTCGGTGACCAGCATCGTCGGCTTGCGTTTTTTCGACGGTTCGAACGGATCAGGAATGATTTCCGGTGCATCAACCGCTTCAAACTGGATGGCACCCGCCGGGCTGCGCGTCTGTACCCACTCATATTTGAACAGGTTCTCGAAGAAGTAGTTACTCCACTGGGTTGGGGTTTGCGTCCAGACCACTTCCAGTCCGGATGTAATCGCATCCGCGCCCACGCCGCTGCCAAAATCACTTTTCCAGCCTAAACCCTGGTTTTCGATCGGCGCCACTTCCGGGTCCGGGCCGACGTGCGTTGCCGGGCCTGCGCCGTGGGTTTTACCCAACGTGTGACCGCCTGCAATCAACGCAACGGTTTCTTCATCGTTCATCCCCATGTTGCCAAAGGTTGCACGAATCGCTGAGGCCGCAGAAAGCGGTTCACCGCTGGCGTTAGGGCCTTCCGGGTTAACATAGATCAGCCCCATTTCGGTGGCGGCTAAAGGACGTTTAGCCAGTTCTTCCGGGTCACGGTGGGCAAGCCACGTTTTCTCATCACCCCAGTTTACATCCAGATCGGGTTCCCAGACGTCCTCACGACCCGCACCGAAACCAAAGGTACGGAAGCCGGAATTTTCCAGCGCGACGTTACCCGCCAGAATAAACAGGTCGGCCCAGGAAATTTTTTGCCCGTATTTTTGCTTGATTGGCCACAGCAGGCGACGCGCCTTGTCCAGGCTCACGTTATCCGGCCAGGAGTTCAGTGGAGCAAAACGCTGTTGTCCGCGACCTGCACCGCCGCGTCCGTCAACGGAACGATAGGTACCTGCCCCGTGCCAGGCCATACGAATAAACAGACCGGCATAGGTTCCCCAGTCAGCAGGCCACCACGGTTGAGATTCGGTGAGAAGCGCTCTGAGATCGCCTTTCAGGGCGGAATAATCTAATTTGCTGAATTCTTTGCGGTAGTCGAAATCTTCACCCAGCGGGTTTGAGCGATTGGAATGTTGATTTAAAAGGTCGACGCGGAGCTGGTTAGGCCACCAGTCACGGCTGGTTGTTCCTGCTCCAGCGCTCTGGTCATGGCCGCCCTGGTGAAAAGGACATTTTCCGGCGGACGTCGGGTTATGGATATCGTCTGGCGTGCTCATCTATATGCTCCCTTTACAGTGTTGACATTACGATATACACCTACAGGGATAAGATATAGTCGAAATAATCCACAGATTCGATAGCCGATACCTTTTATATTTTTAGTTACAGAGATGTAGATCAAAATGAGGTGTAAAAAAGCCCTCCGGGGAGGGCCGAGGCAGTTTAGATACCGGGTCTGACACCCAGCGTGTGGCAAATCGCGTAACTCATTTCCGCACGGTTAAGTGTATAAAAATGAAAATCTTTTACCCCTTCCCGACTTAAAATTTTCACCATATCCATGGCGATATTTGCCCCCACCAGCTTACGGGTTTCCGCATCATCATCGAGGCCGTTAAACATTTGTGACATCCACGCCGGAATGCGCACATTGGTCATATCGGCAAACTTCTTCGCCTGCTTAAAGTTTGAGACCGGAAGAATACCAGGAATGATTTCCACGTCGATACCCGCAGAGACGCAGCGGTCACGAAAACGCAGGTAGCTTTCGACGTCAAAGAAAAATTGGGTAATGGCGCGGTTCGCCCCGGCATCCACTTTACGCTTCAGGTTAAGCAGATCCGCCTGCGCGCTTTTCGCTTCCGGATGCACTTCCGGGTAAGCGGCGACAGAGATATCAAAGTCGGCCACCTCTTTCAGCAGGCTCACCAGGTCGGCTGCATACATATCCGGCTTACCGCTGCCTGCCGGCAGATCGCCGCGCAGCGCGACAATGTGACGGATTCCGTTGTTCCAGTAGTCCTGCGCGATGGTGCGCAGTTCATCGCGGGTCGCATCAATACAGGTCAGGTGCGGTGCGGCTTCCAGACCGGTGCGATCTTTAATCCCTTTGATGATGCTGTGCGTGCGGTCGCGTTCGCCAGAGTTGGCCCCGTAAGTTACCGAAACAAACTTCGGCTTCAGACTGCTCAGGCGATCGATGGAATTCCACAGGGTTTGCTCCATTTCACTGGTGCGCGGCGGGAAAAACTCGAACGAAACGTTAATCTGACCCTGGACTTCCGCCAGACTCTGATTCAGGGCTTCCCGCTGGTTGGCGTGAAAAAAGCTCATACCTTACCTCATCAATCGCTTGTCATTATATGTTGTGTTGTGAACATCTATCCGTTTAGACGTCCAGATGTAAAAATGACGGAAAAGCGTGATGGCGTCAACTGAAAAATCAGCGTTAATGGTGAGGAAATGTCAGTGAAGATGAAAAAAATTCACGTTAGCCCTGCAGAGGGCATGACGCTTTTCAGCCATTCTAAGCGCAACGCGTTCTCCGGCAGCATCACCAGCCCTGCCTGGACGCTGAGTTCACCGTCGCTCAAGGGGCAAAAAAACACACCCTCACGCAGAATGACGGCAAAGGAAGCCGGAAGCAAGCTCAGGCCATCGCCATGCGCAATTCGCGCCAGCAGAACGTCATGCTCGAGTGGTTCTTCAAGACAGGTGGGGGCGTAACCCACGCGCTGAAAGCGCGCCCGCGTAGCGTCAAAGAAGGCCGGATTTCGTTCCCGGCTGAACCAGAACAGCGGCCGGTGGTTAAGCTCTCCCAGGGAGAGGGAGGCTCCACCCGCCTCTGGCCAGATAGCGGGTAACGCGGCAATGAGCGGCTCGTGCCAGTCGAGCGGCGTGACGGCAAGTCCGGCGGTCTCCAGCGGCAATGCCACCACAGCCGCATCCAGTTTTCCGCGACGCACCAGGCGAACCAGGTCGGGCGAGCTTTGGCGTACAAGACGCAGAGTTTCAATACGGGTATTCAGTTGCGTCTCCAGCGCGGCAAAAACGCCCTGCTCAAACGCCGTCGTCAGCCCCAGGCGCAGCGACTGCGCACCGTTTAGCGCAAGCTGACTCAGGGCTGCATAAGTTTTATCCTGCTGTTCCAGCAGCGGACGCACGATTTCCAGCACGCGCAGCCCTTCATTCGTCAGCGTCAGACCTTTGGTATGACGGACAAACAGCGTCACCCCCAGACGTTCTTCAAGCTGGCGTATATGACGGCTGAGCGGCGGTTGCGACATAAACAGTCGCAGGGCCGCCCGGCTCATGTTGTTCTCTTCGGCCACCACGGCAAAGTAGCGCAGCAGCCGAATATCCAGAGAGTGCAGAGGCGGTGTTGTCATACCGAAAAGGTATCACGGAAACGGTATTATCCAAATCATTCCGCCCACCCTATCCTCACGTCATACATTGCACAGACGAGGAAGATTTCATGCATTCAGAACGCTTTATTACCGGACAGGACATGCTACAGCAGGTTGATGGCAAAGGCGGCGACGCCGTCGTCGAAAGCCTGAAGGACATTGCTCCGGACTTTGCCCGCTATCTGATTGAGTTCCCTTTTGGCGACATTTATTCCCGGCCCGGGCTGGATTTACGCAGCCGGGAAATCGCCACCGTCGCCGCCCTGACCGCGCTGGGTAACGCCACGCCGCAACTGAAGGTACACATTGCCGCCGCGCTGCACGTCGGGTTATCGCAGGAGGAGATTATCGAGGTCATGATGCAGATGGCGGTGTATGCCGGTTTCCCGGCGGCGCTGAACGGGCTATTCGCCGCAAAAGAGGTCTTTGCCGGTCGGTAACGTACCGGACAGGATGCTGAGGCATCTTATCCGGCCTTGATTACGCCCGAACCGTAGGCCGGATAAGCGCAGCGCCATCCGGCAAAAAACTACAGCAGTTGCGCCAGACGGTTGATATCCGACTGGATCGCGCCGGCGGTGACGTCACGCCCGGCACCGGGCCCGCGGATCACTAACGGGTTATCGCGATACCAGCGGCTTTCGATGGCGAAGACGTTATCGCACGGCAGCAGCGCTGCCAGCGGATGCTCCGGGCGAACCGCTTCCACGCCGACACGCGCTTTGCCGTTGGCGTCGAAACGCGCCACATAGCGCAGCACCAGCCCCATTTCGCGGGCCGCTTCCAGACGCTGCACCATCTGATCGTTCAGCTCATCGCCATTCTCAAAGAAGTGGTCGATTGAGCCTTCTTCACAGTGCGCGGGAACCAGAGACTCAACGCGAACCTGATCCGGCTCGATGTCGTAGCCTGCTTCACGCGCCAGAATCACCAGCTTGCGCATCACATCTTTACCCGACAGGTCAACGCGCGGATCCGGCTCGGTCAGCCCTTGTTGCCAGGCCTGATCCACCAGATCGGTGAACGGCACGGAACCATCAAACTGCAGGAACAGCCAGGACAGCGTGCCGGAGAAGATCCCGCTGATCGACAAAATGGTGTCGCCGCTGTCGATCAGATCGCGCACGGTATGGTTGATCGGCAACCCTGCGCCGACGGTCGCGTTATACAGCCAGTGACGCCCGGTCTTATCAAACGCGTCATGGATCTGACGATACTTATTGCTGGTGCTCGCGCCGGCCAGTTTGTTCGCACTTATCACGTGGAAACCGTGGCTGGCGAAGTCGAGATATTGATCGGCGAGCTGTTCGCTTGCCGTCACATCCAGAACCACCAGATCGTCATACGGATGCGCGCGCATCCACAGAAACAGCGACTCTTCATCTTGTTCAATGGCTTCATCATTGAAGAACGCCAGCGCCCGGCTGGCATCCAGCCCTTCGTAGTTCAGCAGGCTGCGGCGGCTATCCACGACCCCGGCCAGCACAAATTCAAATCCGGTACGCGCTGAGAGCGTGCTCTGTTCGCGGGCAAACAGTTCAAGCCAGCGGGAACCAATATTGCCTTTGCCGAAGAGTACGAGGCCGATGCGTTTCTCTGCCCGGAAAATAGACTGGTGCAGGCCCTGAATCAGACTCTCCGTCGGGCCGGTACGCAGAACGGCGACCAGGCTAATCCCCTCTTCCGACTGCCAGGTAAATTCCACCGGCTGTCCTTTCAACTGCTGCCAGAAACGGTGGCAGTGCAGTGGGTTACGCGTGACACCCGCTCCTACCATCGCCACCAGCGCCAGCCCCTGACGCAATCGCAGTTCACCCGGCAGACCCGCTTCATCGAGGATTCGCAGGGCGCTGTCGGCCACTTCCGAGGTGTAGCAGAACTGCAGCAGGTGACGATCGGTATGGACGCCAACCGCCAACGGACGCACCTGCGCACGCTTGAGGACCTGGTCGATATCTTTATGCGCCTGTTTAAAGTCCTGGCTGGCAGGAACCTGAAACTCAATCAGGCAAACGTCGTCATGGCTGGTCACGATACGCGCGCCGGTTCCGGAAGCCAATACACGCTCAATGCGCGTGGAGCCTTGATCCGGCGTATAACTACAGCGCAACTGGAGATCGATATCGCTGCCGGAAACCGGCTGCAGCGTACGGGCGTGCAGAACCGGTGCCGCCAGACGCGCCAGCTCGCTGGCTTCATCCAGGCGCAGCAGCGGCAGCAGACAGGCATCTTTGACTTTACGCGGGTCAGCGCTGTACACCCCGGCCACATCGCTCCAGATGGTGACACGGGAAACGCCCGCCAGCGCGCCAATCTGCGTGGCGGAGTAGTCAGAACCATTACGGCCCAGCAGTACCGTTTCACCCGCATTACTACGGCTGATAAAACCGGTTACGACCAGACGTTTTTGGGGATGCTGGATCAGCAGTTGCTGCAATAACGGGTAGGAAAGCCCTTCATCCACCTGCGGCTGCGCGGCACGCTCGGCACGTAAAAATTCACGCGCATCCAGCCAGGCCGACTCCATGCCCTGCTGGTTGAGCACAGCCGACATCAGACGCGCTGACCACACTTCACCGTGGCCCACGACTTCCGCATAAACGGCGTCATTCACCCCGCTGTCCAGCAGATTGGCCAGACGCTCCAGATCGCTGATAAACAGGCTGATTAATGCCTCCGCCACGTCGGCGGGAAGCAGGCCACTAATCAGTTCACACTGATAACGACGCAGGGTCTGTTGCACCTGATGCGCAGAGAGGCGATCGGTCTGACTTAATTTCAGCCAACTGATCAGTTGGTTGGTCGTACTACCCGCGGCGGAAACCACCATCATGTCGTCAGGCTGTGAATATTCCGCCATGATGCCCGCGACGCGCAGATAACACTTCACGTCAGCCAGACTACTACCACCAAATTTGTGCAGTTGACGACCCTTCGCCCCTGCCTGCGCAATCACACTCATGTTTACCCCTTGTTTGCAGCCCGGAAGCCATTTTCCAGGTCGGCAATTAAATCTTCGCCATCTTCAATACCCGTGGAGATACGCAGCAGCGTCTCGGAGATCCCGGCGGCGGCACGCGCTTCTGGCGCCATGCCGGCATGCGTCATCGTTGCGGCGTGAGAGATTAAGCTTTCCACTCCCCCTAAAGATTCCGCCAGCGTAAACAACGACAGCCCACTCAGGAAACGACGCAGCGTCTGCTCATCGCCATCCAGTTCAAAACTCAACATTGCGCCAAAGCCTTTCTGCTGACGCGCGGCAATGTCATGCCCCTGATTTTCCGGCAGCGACGGGTGATACAGCTTTTTCACCAGCGGCTGGGTTTGCAGGTAATCGACGATTGCCTGTGCATTACGCTGCGCCACTTCCATGCGCGGCGACAGCGTACGCAGCCCGCGCAGCAGCAGGTAGCTGTCAAACGCGCTGCCGGTCACACCGATATTATTCGCCCACCATGCCAGTTCGGTGACGATTTCCGGATCTTTGGCTATCACCACGCCCGCCACGACGTCAGAGTGACCATTCAGATATTTCGTGCATGAATGCAACACCAGATCGGCGCCCAATGCCAGCGGATTTTGCAGCGCCGGGCTTAAAAAAGTGTTATCGACAACGCTGACGGCTCCGGCTTCACGCGCCAGTTGACAGATTTTCGCAATATCCACCACGCGTAACAGCGGATTACTCGGGCTTTCCACCAGCACCAGTTTAGGTTTTTCGGCCAGCGCAGCCTGCAATGCCTGCTCATCACCCTGATCGACAAAGCGCACGCGATAGCACCCGCGTTTAGCCAGACTGTCAAACAGGCGGTAGCTGCCGCCGTAGCAGTCATGTGGCGCAACCAACAGATCGCCAGGCTTCAGGAACACGGTTGTCACCAGATGGATCGCCGACATGCCGGTATTGGTCAGCACCGCACCCGCACCGCCTTCCAGTTCGGCCAGCGCACGCTGGACCACATCGCGCGTGGGGTTGCCGCGACGGGAGTAGTCATGAGCGCGAGGCTCATTAAAACCGGTAAAATTATAGGTGCTGGAAAGGTGGATCGGCGGAACGACGCAACCGTACTGCTCGTCGTCATTTAACCCGCTACGCACTGCGATGGTGGCCTGTTTACGCGTCATGTTAGGGTGTTCCTGAGCTGAGTCGATGAAAAGTCAGGCTTCAGAGTAAACAGGTTCACAATAGACGTCAATACATCTGGACATCTAAACTTCTTTGCGTATAGATTGAGCAAACCGGAAATAGCCGTTAAAATTATCTGCATTAGCGCACAACTACAGGTGCTTAATCCGTGTCACGGTATCGCCTGTACGGTAAACTATGCGGATTACGGCGAGTAGCCACACTAATAGTATGGCCTTGCCCCATATTAATGACGAAGAGGATTAAGGTATCTCATGGCTGAATGGAGCGGCGAATATATCAGCCCATACGCTGAGCACGGTAAGAAGAGTGAGCAAGTAAAGAAAATTACGGTTTCCATTCCTCTGAAGGTGTTAAAAATCCTCACCGATGAACGCACACGTCGTCAGGTGAACAACCTGCGTCACGCCACCAACAGCGAGCTGCTGTGTGAAGCGTTTCTGCATGCCTTTACCGGGCAACCTCTGCCAAACGATGCCGATCTGCGTAAAGAGCGCAGCGACGAAATCCCGGAAGCGGCGAAAGAAATTATGCGTGAATTGGGGATCGACCCGGAGACGTGGGAATATTGATGCAGAGAAGAGCGGCACGAGTGCTGCTCTTCTTAATTGTGTAACAAGGATGTTATGCCATGAATCGCGGTTTACTTATTTTCAGTCTTCTGGTTGCGACTCCCGTTTTTGCCTGGGAACCGCAAACTGGCGACATTATCTTTCAGGTTTCTCGCTCATCCCAAAGTAAAGCTATCCAACTGGCAACTCACTCGAACTACAGCCATACCGGCATGGTAGTCATACGTAACAGCAAACCATATGTCTTTGAAGCAGTTGGCCCAGTGGTCTATACCCCGTTACAGAACTGGATTTCGCACGGCGAGGACGGCAAGTATATCGTCAGGCGAGTCAACGGGGGGCTTTCATCACAGCAGCAGCAAAAGCTGGCGCAGATAGCAAAACGTTATCTCGGCAAACCTTACGATCTGGCTTTTTCATGGAGTGATGAGCGCCAGTACTGCTCGGAAGTGGTGTGGAAGGTCTATCAAAAAGCGTTAGGCATGCGCATCGGCAAACTGCAAAAGCTAAAAGAGTTCGATCTCTATCAACCTGCAGTGCAAATTAAACTCAAAGAGCGCTACGGGAAAAATATTCCACTGAATGAGACGGTCATCTCCCCACAGGCGGTTTTTGATGCTCCACAATTGGAAACCGTTGCCAGAGAGTGGTCTCTTTTTTCCTGGTAAAAGGATATTATCAGAGTAACAACTCACTCCAGTATCCTATTATCCGTTGCATGCCAGTGTGTTGAACTGGTCAGTCGTTACCCATTTTCATTGACAATGGGCATTGAGTTTCAGATTTATTTGTATCCAATCCGTTGACTGGGGAAGGGTATTTTCTTATATACTCAATCGCCAGAATTTCCGCTTGTTCAATTTCATCTTTTTTCATTCTACTTGCTATCAATCTTCGAGAGTCATTAGCTTTTTTAATGCCATTATAATATGATACTGAGAACCATGCATAAGATTGTTGAGTATTCATTTCAACCTCATCAGCTCCATTTTCATATAGCAGTCCTAAATTATTTTGAGCAACTGCATACCCCTGACACGCAGAACTTTTTAACAATTCCAATGCCTTAAATTTATCGACAGGAAGATTCCCCAGCCCTTGGGAATAAAATAATGCGAGTGAATTTTTCGCACTCATCGAGCCTAAATCCACCGCTTTACGGTACCACTCTGCTGCTTTTACATCATCCTGTTCAACACCTAAGCCATAATGATAAAGATGTCCTAAATTATATAAAGCAACCGTGTTTTTTTTATCCGCTGCCATAAGAAAAAATCTTCTTGCCTTTACATAATCTACCCCTCCACCCTGCCCACTCATATACAGGAAACCCAGATTTACCTGTGCATCGGCACTACCCTGCATAGCAGCTTTAGTATAAAAACGCCTGGCCTGAAGTAAATCTTTGGTTACACCGAAACCTTTTTCATAAAAAAGACCTATATTATACAAAGCTGGTATAGAACCTTGTGCCGCTGCCTTTTCATACCAATAAATAGCTTGCTCATAGTTTTTATCGACGCCTAAACCTTGGCCGTAAGAAAATCCAAGGTCATCTTGAGCTTCTTTGTTACCTTTTTCTGCCATTGCTATTAAATTATTAATCCTCCAATTTTTCTTATTCTCGTTAAATTGTTTAGATACTAACGTTAGTAACATAATAACAACACATACCAGTACTCCAAAAACAACAATACTCACGCCATATTTTTTCATCTACTGACCTTCACCTGCCTAATACGACACATTATATTCTGCCATTGCTTCATTTGTATCATTCCCTCAATCATCAAATTCTGCGCGCTACTAAACCCGTCCGTTAATGTCAGTCAGCGCCAGCGTCACGCGGTCCGCTTTATTCTTATTTTGCTTCATGCAGCCAGTGCAGTGTGATAGCATGATAAGCCCTCGTAAACCGGACAGGTTATATTCATTATTCTAATTACTATAAAAACAACGCCCAATTATGTTATAGATGACATATGCGTCACTAATTAACAATGCAAATGAGCAATAACGCTCCCATCCTCCGTCTGGATATAACAACAGAAATATAACAATTGATATTGCAACACATATTATTGCGGTAACGAATAATTTATGATAAATACTATTATTAATAGCAGTTACGTTAATCACTATTAAAGCAATTATGGACAAAATCAATCCTATACAAAAAAATAAAATTTTCACTGTGATGTTCCACTGTTTGTTGTCGTACTGCTTCCCCTTGATGAGGATGCCCCTACACCCATTGTAGTAACAGCCCCTTTTCTTTCTGGTGGAGTAGCAGATGTACCAGGAGCAGATTTGAACTGACGTTGGCTCCAGCTACGACAAATATCATCATAACCATAGTAGCTTCGCTCACCAATTTTCTTATCCATCATCTCTTTAAATATTTTATCTTGCGTAGTATTTGCTTTTTTATAATCAACTATTACCCCTCCATGTGATATATCTTTATAAACCTCACCGTGCGGGAAGTCACTCATCCCATAACTATATGAATCATAAACACCATTTGGATCACCAACATTTATACTTTGATGGAGATCTGGTTCACCTGATGCCGCGCCCTCTAACCAAATATCCAGTCCCATGGGGTCAATAAGCTTTATTGGATTATTAAATACATAGCTATATAGATTCCATCCCCCCATCAACCCTATCGGATCCTGTGTGATATACCTTCCCTGTGCAGGGTCGTAGTACCGGTGGCGGTTATAGTACAGTCCTGTCTCTTTATCCCACTGCTGCCCCGGCAGACGGATAAGCTGTTCCAGGTTATGCGGGTTATCTTCCCGCAGCATATTCCCCCATTCATCAAACTCTGCGCGCCAGGCAATCTGTCCTTTAATGTCAATCAGCGCCAGCGGCAGGCCCCGGTGGTCGCAGTGGTACAGGTGGATTTTACGTTCCGGCGTGTAATCTGGCTCCAGCTGATGCAAGTTTTTTCTTCACACTTGGTCAAAATTGTTGAAATAACATTTGTCAATGCTTGTTTATCCACTGCTATTCCTGCGTAGATGTTCAAAAATCACTCCAGATTACATTCATAATTCTTTGCTTTACGAATATAACTTCGGACATCATTGGCCATAATCTGATCGGAATCCAAATAAGTTAATTTAAACAACAAAGCTAATTCATTTTTATTTGGTTCACGTTTTAACCACCAGTGAAAGGCACCATTGCGATCGTGTTCAGAACCATCTTCATCTCCTTCATGATAATTTTTAAGTTGCAAGGAATATAATTCATCTGGATACATTCCGTATATTTCCCACTCGACAGGAAAATTCATTTTCCTAAGGAATTCATGTTTATTCATTTTTATCCTTATATCGCAGGAGGGGAAGTATCCCCTCCCATATTTTTATAAATATGGCATGAAACTAAATCACCGCCCTGACACATTTCACCGGCTACATCTCGAACAGAAAAATAGTCACCCAACACTCCAAAAAATTTACCAAATTTGAATACCTGACTTTGTCGTTTTGATAAGATTTTTTTAGATTCATCTGTTAATTTTTTACAAAATGAATTTTGCTCCTTAGACATTTTTGCTGCATCACTTTGTGACAAGGGCTTCCAATTATCAGTACTTACGCGTGGCCCATCATTTTTACCTAAGTGAACATGATCAGGCGCGTGATCTGGACGAAAATCGGTGGCACCGGGGCCTGGGTTCGCATGTACAGATGTGTCTCCGCTAGCTCCGTCTATACCCTGACCTATATTTATTAATCCAAGTGGGTCTGTGTTTAACATTGGATCCAACGGATACTGATAAAGATTCCATCCCCCCATCAGCCCAATAGGATCCTGCGTGACATACCTTCCCTGTAACGGGTCGTAGTACCGGTGCCGGTTATAGTACAGTCCTGTCTCTTTATCATACTGCTGCCCCGGCAGACGAATAAGCTGTTCCAGGTTATGCGGGTTATCTTCCCGCAGCATATTCCCCCATTCATCAAACTCAGCGCGCCATGTAATCCCTCCCTTTACATCAATCAGCGCCAGCGGCAGTCCCCGGTGGTCGCAGTGGTACAGGTGGATTTTACGTTCCGGCGTATATTCCGGCTCTGTCTGGTTTTGTATCTGCGCCGGCGTCAGGCCGCACTGTGCCAGCCACGCCCGGGTGGCTTCGCTGAGTTCCCCGCGCTGTAGTTCTGCTTCCAGATTATCCACCATCGCCACCAGTTCCGGCGGGAAGGTCACGTTTGCTTCCTGCTGAAATTTCTCCGCCAGCGTGCGACGTACTGCTTTTGCCAGCTCTGCGGTAGCCGTTTCAATACGGATGAGCGGGGTGAAGCTCCCCGGCAGGTACACCGTCTGAATACGTGTTTTGTCCGTCTGCGTGGTGGTCAGCCTGTCGCCGTCCTGTCCGTACCATGTCACCTCCGGTATGGGGGACAGCTGAATATATTCGTGACCGGTGATTTCTCCGTATGTCCGCTGGCTTTTCCACACCCGTTTGCTGACGCGGCGGCCCAGCGGGTCGTAAAGATAACGGCTTTCCGTCAGCACGTTGCCGTTCTGCATCTGGCGGTAGTGCGCCAGCCGGTGCTGGTTATCATACTCATAATGATGCGACAGGCTGCCGTGCGGGTGTATCCGGCGCTCGTCTTTCTCCGTCAGCCTGCCGTGTTCGTCATAATGGTAAAAGTTCTCCACATCCTGGCTGATGCGGTTATCCGGGAAGCGTTCCGGCAGCATCGGGTATTTATCCTGTTCCGCTGTCCGGTTGCCCGCCGGGTCGGTGAACGTCCACTGCGCCAGGTCGTGGTGGAGCGACTGAATGTGTGTGCCGAGCAACCGCCCGGCGTCGCCGTACTGATAATCCCGCTGCTCATGCTGCCCGCTGATACGGACCAGCTGTCCGCCGCTGTTCCAGGTGTAGTCGCGGTTAAGCTGGAGAATGCTGAGGTGATGGTGCTGTAGCTGACCGCCCGGCGTGTATGCCGTGGTCAGTTCGTACTCGCCGAAGCGGCGCTGCGTTTCGCGGTGCAGGCGGTCGCGGGTGAACTCAACCAGCGGTGTGTCGCCGAGTTTCATCCCGGCCAGATAACCGCTGCCGTACGTCAGCCACGCCACCGGGGGAAGGGCGTCCGGCGTCACGCGGTCCGGCAGTCCCTTGTCACTGTAATCGTGCCGGGTTTCGTGTTGCCAGAGCAGTTCATTCGTTTCAGGATGGTGCACCGTCTGGCGTTCGCTGATAAGGCGGCCCTGTTTATCGTACTCATACTGTACGGCGACGCTGTGACCGTCGCTGAGATGGCTGATTTCCGTCAGCCAGCCGCGCTCGTTGTAGGTCCACTGTTCCGCCGGCTCATCATTGACGGTGCGGTGCGTCAGGCGGTCGGATGCATTGTAATGCCAGAGGGTGACGAGGCTTTCATCCTCGCTGCGGATAAGCTGTCCGGTAATACCGTACTGATAACGCTGCGTCCTGCCGTCAAAGCCCGTTTCCTGTAGCAGCCTGTCCAGCAGGTCATAAGCGAAGATGGTGTGGCTGCCGTTCTCGTTGGTCAGTTGGGTAAGGCGACCTGCAGCGTCGTATGCCATCTGCCGCATCAGGCCGCCTTCGGTGGTGCTCACCGGGTGTCCTGCGTCGTCGTATTCTGTGGTCTGCCTGCTGCCGTCCGGATGAATGACCGCCGTCAGGTCACCTGCGATGCTGTACACATATCGGGTCTCATGGCCCGTTGCATTTTGCTGGCAGACAAGTCTGCCCCGGTCATCGTAAGCGCGGTACTGGCTGAGGCCTTCTTCCTGATGGAGGGCAGTGACCTGCCCGAAGATGTCGTATTCATAGCGGGTCTGGTAGCCCGAGCAGTCGGTGAAGGCCAGCAACTGCCCGTAGCGGCTCCACGTCATCTGTTTGCGGCTGCCGGTGGCGTCTTCGCTGGCGGAGGGGTAATCGCTGTGCGGACCGGCATACATATAGCGGGTGGTGTTCCCCTGGCGGGAAGTCTGCGCTGTCCGCCGGCCATGCTCATCATATTCGTGCTTATCCCGTAAGCCATCCGGGTGGATGACGGTGGTCAGCTGGCGCTGGTCGTTGTAACTGAAGCGGACTGACCTGCCATCAGGCGTGACAATTTCTGTGACGTTACCGGAAGCGATACTGTACCGGTATTCGGTTTTCCGGCCTGCCGCATCGGTCTGCGCGGTGAGCCAGCCCAGGATGTTGTACCCGCTGAGGGTTTCACTTCCGTCGGCGTGACACTTTTTCACCACCCGTTTCAGTCCGCCTTCACCTTCGGTGTGCAACACCTCCCGGCGGTTCAGGCTGTCGGTGATGGCGACGGCATTTTTCTCATACTCATACGAGTAACTCAGCCCGGCCGGATTGTGCTGCTCCACCACACGGCCAGCCGCATCATAGCGGTAGGTGGTCTGCGGCCGTCCGGTGTACTGGTGCGCCGTCATGCGCCCCGGGTGTTTATCGTCATAAATGAAACCCCGCACCGGCGTATCGCTGCGGTCATACACCGCCGCCAGCTCGCCGCGCGGGGTGTACGCATAGCGCACCAGCGGTGCAGTGGGAAGATTTTCCGGGTATTCCGGGTCGTGGGTCAGCCATACGGCCTCAAGGCGAATGCCGCGGTCTGCGCCATAGCCGGAGACCGGCATCGTCTGCGGGTATTCCGGCGCCCTGACGCCGGAAGAGACCGTCTGTTTACGCGCCGCCTCTGCCCGCTGCGCCTGTGTGGTCAGCACCAGCCGGAAGCGGCGGCCTGCGCCGTCGGTCACGGCGGTGATATTCCCGGCAAATTCCCCGTCAGCGTCCCGGTGAAAGGTTTGCGTGCGTCCGAAATTGTCCACCAGTGCCGTCAGCGTCAGGTACGGTGGCAGCGGGGCGGGTAAGATTTCATCCGGCGCGGGAACGTGCGCAGACCAGCCGAGTATCCACCACGGCCCCTGTGCGCTGCTGGTCGCCAGATAAAGATGCGGGCTTAAGCGCAGGTCTTCCGGCAGGGCCTGCCACAAGACATGCAGTGCATTGCTTTCATGCAGTTTCAGCACGCCACCACGAGCGAGCCAGAAGCGTTCGCTGCGGCTGAAGGCGGTTTCACCCGGCAGCAGGTGTTCAAAGTGAATGCTGCGTCCGCCGTTGTCGTTGAGGATAAGTTCCTCATCGCGAAGTTGTAAGCGGATATCGAAAGGAGCTTTCCAGCCGGGGCCGAAGATGCTCACCGGGGCAGGCGTTTTTGTCCGGTAGCTGCTGTAGGTTCTGGAGAGTGCAAACGGTAACGGACCGGGCAGGGCGACATCGGTTTCACCGGGGAGAACTTTGGCACCGAGAAGAGGATTGACCGGCGGGCCATAGGTGACACCACCGGGGCAGACCGAGCAGGCCACACCGGTGGGCGCGCCAATCATCACGCCCGCCGAGCCCTGGACAATGCTACCGCCCGTCTGCGTCATGTCGCCCAGACGCGCCGCTGGTTTTCCGCTCATGCTCAAATCCTTTTAATCAGGTATTGAGCAAGGAGCCTACCGGGAACAGTTCGTGAGAAAAGTGCAAAAAAGGCGCTGGGGGGAATTTTGAGAATATATAAAGATCAGGGGGATACAATAAATATCCTCCGACATAGCCGGAGGTTTTTCGGATGCGCCTATAAGGCTCTGTTACCAGCCGCGCCCTAACAGGCGCATACAATCTGACATTTGCATCAGACTTCGTTA
This sequence comes from Citrobacter sp. ANG330, assembly GCF_047467925.1. Lineage (NCBI taxonomy): Bacteria > Pseudomonadati > Pseudomonadota > Gammaproteobacteria > Enterobacterales > Enterobacteriaceae > Citrobacter > Citrobacter sp. ANG330. The sequence goes on from NZ_JASJUI010000011.1 coordinate 55,082, forward strand.
CTTACGGCCCGGAAGCGGCAAAAGAAATTATGCGTGAATTGGGGATCGACCCGGAGACGTGGGAATATTGATTGTTAAATCAATCGCTGATGTTTAAGAGGCGGGAATCATCCCGCCTCTTTTTGACCCCTTCATGGACTCACAACGTTACTTACTAATACCATTGAATTTATTCAGTGTTTCTTCCATTTTGAGCGTTTCTTTACGATTCAAAGGATAGAAATAAATCAGAATAACCGCGGCCAAAAACAGGCATGTAGCCGGTAAGAGATTCGCCATCGTATAGATATTTTCCTGCACGATGCGGGTTTGCATAGCGCCGCCCGTTGATGAGGATTGATAGCCAATGATGGCCAACATAAAACCGCCAATCGCCCCTGCGCACGCCTGACCAATCTTGCGGGCAAAGAAGTTCACACCATAAACAGTCCCATCCTCACGATCGCCAGTGACATACTGGTGATAATCACAAACATCCGTCATAAATGCCCAAATCATGAGATTGAATAACCCTGCCCCCAGCGTCGCCAGGAACAGGAATACCAAATAGATTTTCGCATCAGTAATGTGAACGAAGTACATAATCAGATACATCGCGACCGCAAAGAGTAGCGCGCCTACGCTGGCCTCTTTCTTACCAAACCGCTTCGTGAGCCAGGATGCCGATGGCGCCAGCAAAACCAGAGAGCCAAAGGTGAAGAGCAATGCAACGGACATGGCCTCTTTGTTATGGAAATAGTCATTAAACAGGTAAGTCATATTGGTACCGGAAAGCCCCTGGTTAATCACAATTAGCAGATCCACAACCACTAAAACAATCAACGCTTTATTGCGTAACAGCCCTTTCAGCAATTCCGAAACAGGCATGCGCTCTTTTCTCTCCACCCGTACACGTTCCGTCGTTAACTGGCAGGTCAATGTTAAAAAAACAAAGCCCAACACAGCACAACCTATAGCGATCCAGAAGAAGTGCTGCCCGGAAATCACCTGGCTTCCATCCACCAGAGTGGTGTACATCAGGACTGGAATAAAAAAGCCGGTTGTTCCGCCACCGATGGCTGATCCAACGCTGCGCCAGGTCGAGAGCGACACACGATCTTCTGGATTCGAGCTAATCGCCGCGGACATAGCGCCATAAGGAATACTCACGGTAGATAACAGTGAACCGTAAATAAAATAGGAGCCGCAGATGTAGATAATTTTCGCTGTATAAGAAAAATCATGCACAAACGGAAGAAACAGGACAACCGTAATGATACAGAATGGATACTTCATACGGCGTACCCAGGGGTTAAACCGCCCATGTACCGTCAGCTTAGAGGTATCACACAAGCGACCTACGCCAACATCAACAAACGCATCAAAGAGTTTGGTCACAAAATAGAGTGAGCCGACAATCACGCCGGAAACACCGAGTACGTTAGTGTAGTAAATCATTAAAAAACTATTTACCAAACCAAGAATAAAACAGGTCCCCAGGTCACCACACAAATAACCAATTTTATCTCTGAATCCGAAAGGCCTGACGGCAATATTTTTATTGCTACCGGTCATAGTTCCATCATTGAACATGATGTCAACTCCTAAGACATATTATTCACGAAAATTATGCCTACATTTTCATGATCCGCATAATAAACCGATACAAAAAGCATTAACGATCAGAAGTTATAACCAATACCAACACGGTAACGCGTCTGGCGATCGTCCGTGGTTGTCGTGTTATAGCCTGAGGAGACATTACCCGCCTCAACAAAAGGAACCCAGGAACCTATTTTATAAGCGATGCGGAAGTTATATTCATAATCTTCTTTTTTGTTATTATACAAATCTTCACTATCGGCGATTTTATAAATGCCGTTTAGTTCAAACATCCAGTTATTGATGTTATAACCGAGCCATGCTTCTGGGCGATAAACCATACGGTCATCTTTACCCTCGCTGTTTCTGCGCATGTACTCCTGACGGTAGCGGAACGCCGTCCACCAATTGTCATTGATATTATACTGCACTCGAAGATAAGGCTTATAAATCGTGATGTTATCGCCGGTTTCAACTGCGATACCGGGCTGCCAGATGAAACCCTGCCAGTTGAACTGGTAGCTTGCGGTGTACTCATTACCATTACTTTCCATATTGTTCCACGCATCGTTAGATTGCGAATCATCGGAACGTGAAATGGCTTCTACGGCCACACCAAAACCCGTAGCAAAACGGTGAGACATATAAACACGATCATAGTTACGTCCGTCGTCATAATATTCATGACGATAATCTACATAGCCCGCATGAGCGGACCAGGAGAATAATGAAACAAGTAATAATGCGTATCCACGCTTCATAGCAATCCCTCTTAAATAAAAGATCAATAAGTGTGATTTTATTCGCATCACCAAAAAGAAATTTACGTGATGACAACAAAGTCTAGGAATAATGTTAAATCACAATCCGGAGTTTATTTAAGCGAGAGGACCAAAACCTTTTTAATTTTGCCAACATCGAAAACTCATGGCAATAAAATAAAGAAACGAGAGACACACATCAACAACAGAAACAATTTATCTAGAAAATAAAAACATTATTTCATTTTGACTTTAATTTATTTATTCAGGATATAAATGAGAGAAATAAAATGATAAAATTCAGATACAAAAAAAGCGCCAGTCGGCGCTTTTTTTTGACAGCTGAAACTTATTTGCTGCCCGGGATGTTGAAACGCTTGTTGAAGCGGTCAACACGGCCACCGGTTGCAACGTCACGCTGTTTGCCAGTGTAGAACGGGTGGCATTTACCGCACACGTCCAGGTTCAGATCGTGACCAACGGTAGAGCGGATTTTCATGACGTTACCGCAAGAACAGGTAGCAGTAATTTCTTCGTATTTCGGGTGAATATCTTTTTTCATGGGGAAACCTCAGTTTAAGGCCGCGTCGCTCTTCCAGCCCTAACGCCAGACACCACGCGATGTTGATAGTATAGTTTGACGCAATCAATTTGCATCAAAGGCGGCGAATCATACAGAAATTAGCCCGCTCATGCAAACTGATTCGCTCGTCACCCACGACTAATGTGTATACTAACCCGCCAGATTTCAAGTCAGGACGATTTATGCCCGTAGCGCACGTTGCCTTACCCGTTCCGCTTCCTCGCACCTTTGACTATCTTCTGCCGGAAGGCATGAACGTCAACGCGGGGTGTCGCGTGCGCGTGCCATTTGGCAAACAGCAGGAGCGCGTTGGGATCGTGGTCTCAGTCAGCGATAAAAGCGAGTTGCCGCTGCATGAATTGAAAGCAGTGGTTGAAGTGCTGGACAGCGAATCAATTTATTCGTCCTCCGTCTGGCGCTTGCTACTTTGGGCGGCGGATTATTACCATCATCCCATTGGAGATGTACTGTTCCACGCCCTACCCATCCTGCTGCGTCAGGGGAAACCCGCCACCAACGCACCAATGTGGTACTGGTTTGCCACCGAAGAGGGCCAGGCGGTTGATCTCAATAGTCTGAAACGTTCTCCCAAACAGCAGCAGGCGCTGGCTGCGTTGCGTCAGGGGAAAATCTGGCGCGATCAGGTGGCCGATCTCGAATTCAACGATGCCGCGCTGCAGGCGCTGCGTAAAAAAGGCCTCTGCGAACTGGCGAGTGAAACCCCTGGTTTCAGCGACTGGCGCACGCACTACGAGGTCTGCGGGGAACGACTGCGTCTGAACACCGAACAGGCCACCGCCGTGGGCGCCATTCACAGCGCATCCGACAGTTTCTGTGCCTGGCTACTGGCCGGGGTGACGGGCTCAGGGAAAACCGAGGTTTACCTGAGCGTACTGGAAAACGTTCTGGCGCAGGGCAAGCAGGCGTTAGTGATGGTGCCGGAAATTGGCCTGACACCGCAAACCATCGCCCGTTTTCGCGAACGTTTCAACGCGCCGGTGGAAGTATTACATTCAGGTCTTAACGACAGCGAACGCCTTTCAGCCTGGCTGAAGGCTAAAAACGGCGAAGCGGCCATCGTGATTGGTACGCGTTCGTCATTATTTACACCGTTTAAAAATCTTGGCGTCATCGTTATCGATGAAGAGCACGACAGCTCTTATAAACAGCAAGAAGGCTGGCGCTACCACGCTCGCGATCTGGCGATCTGGCGTGCGCATAGCGAACAGATCCCGATTATCCTTGGCTCGGCAACACCCGCGCTTGAGACGCTTTGCAATGTCAGGCAGAAAAAATACCGCATGCTGCGCCTGACGCGTCGTGCCGGAAATGCACGCCCCGCTACTCAGCATGTACTCGATTTAAAAGGTCAACAGGTGCAGGCAGGCCTGGCACCGGCGTTAATCACCCGTATGCGCCAGCATTTACAGGCCGATAACCAGGTGATTTTATTCCTCAACCGCCGGGGTTTTGCACCTGCGCTACTTTGCCACGACTGCGGCTGGATTGCGGAGTGTCCGCGTTGCGATCACTATTACACCTTACATCAGGCGCAGCACCACTTACGCTGCCATCACTGCGACAGCCAACGTCCGGTGCCGCGTCAGTGCCCCTCCTGCGGCTCCACGCATATGGTGCCGGTCGGGTTAGGCACCGAGCAGCTTGAACAAGCCTTAGCCCCCATTTTTCCCGGCGTACCGATTTCCCGTATTGACCGCGACACCACCAGCCGTAAAGGCTCGCTTGAGCAGCATCTGGCGGAAGTGCATCGCGGCGGCGCAAGGATCCTGATCGGCACCCAGATGCTGGCAAAAGGTCATCACTTTCCTGACGTGACGCTGGTTGCGCTGCTGGATGTGGACGGTGCGCTGTTCTCCGCAGACTTCCGCTCGGCGGAGCGCTTTGCCCAGCTTTATACCCAGGTATCCGGGCGCGCAGGTCGCGCGGGTAAACAGGGGGAAGTGGTTTTGCAGACCCATCATCCGGAACATCCGCTGCTGCAAACGCTGTTGCATAAAGGCTATGACGCCTTTGCTGAACACGCGCTGGCGGAACGGCAAACGCTGCAACTGCCACCGTGGACCAGTCACGTTATTGTGCGGGCAGAAGATCATAATAATCAGCAGGCACCGCTGTTTTTGCAGCAGTTGCGTAATCTGATTCAGGCCAGTCCGTTAGCTGACGATAAGCTCTGGGTTTTAGGCCCGGTGCCGGCGCTGGCGCCGAAGCGCGGAGGCCGCTATCGCTGGCAGATTTTATTGCAACACCCGTCACGCATTCGTTTGCAACACATCGTCAGTGGAACGCTGGCGCTCATCAACACTTTGCCGGATTCGCGCAAGGTGAAATGGGTGCTGGATGTCGATCCCATTGAGGGATAACCCCCTCACGATGCGAGGCGGATCGTAAAATTCAACACCCATCACACTTTTTATGAAAATTCTGTAACCGTTTCCATTCGCTATCTGATAAAAATGTTTTCGATGTGAATTTAAACAGGGATTGTGCTGCGCCGGATTTCCCAGGCGAGGAGAAAGAGTGAAACCGAATAAGCAGGTTGCTGCCGCTACAATGAAAGATGTTGCCATGAAGGCGAAAGTCTCAACGGCAACCGTGTCCCGCGCGCTAATGAACCCGGATAAAGTCTCTCAGTCCACCCGAAACCGGGTTGAACAGGCAGCTGTAGAGGTGGGGTATTTACCGCAGGCGGCGGGGCGCAACGTTAAACGTAATGAATCGCGAACCATCCTGGTGATTGTCCCGGATATTTGCGATCCCTTCTTTAGCGAACTGATCCGTGGGATCGAGGTCACTGCCGCCAGTCATGGCTATCTGGTACTGATCGGCGATTGCGCGCACCAGAATCAGCAGGAAAAGACGTTTGTTAATCTGATCATCACCAAGCAAATTGATGGCATGTTGCTGCTGGGCTCTCGTCTGCCGTTTGACGCCAGTATTGAAGAACAGCGCAATCTGCCACCAATGGTGATGGCGAACGAATTTGCGCCGGAACTGGAACTGCCCACCGTCCATATCGATAACCTGACCGCCGCCTTCAATGCCGTGAACTATCTGCATGAGCTGGGGCATCAGCGCATCGGTTGTATCGCCGGGCCAGAAGAGATGCCGCTGTGTCATTACCGCCTGCAGGGATATGTGCAGGCGCTGCGTCGTTGTGGTGTGGCGGTAGACCCGCACTATATCGCTCGTGGAGATTTTACTTACGAGGCGGGTGGCAATGCGCTCAGACAGTTGTTTGAACTGCCGCAACCGCCGACAGCCGTATTCTGTCACAGTGATGTTATGGCGCTCGGCGCGCTGTCATGGGCGAAACGCCAGGGCATAAAAGTCCCGCAAGATTTGTCGATCATTGGATTCGATAACATCGCGCTGGCAGAATTCTGTGATCCGCCGCTGACTACCGTTGCACAACCGCGCTTTGAAATTGGTCGTGAAGCGATGCTGTTACTGCTTGACCAGATTCAGGGGCAGAATGTCAACAGCGGCTCGCGTTTAATGGATTGTGAGTTAATCCTTCGGGGTACGACGCGCGCCTTAACGTAAACCTTTCAGACACCGTGTCTGGTCAAAGGCCCGCCGCTTAAGTAACATGGCGGGCTGACGAACGAATCAATACAGCGAAACGATAGTGGCACAACGAGATTATGTACGTCGCGGCCAACCGGCACCTTCGCGGCGCAAAAAGAGCACCTCACGGAAAAAGCAACGCAACACGTCTGCGGTATCGCCCGCAATGGTCGCCATTGCCGCCGCCGTCCTTGTGGCCTTTATCGGCGGTCTGTACTTCATTACGCATCATAAGAAAGAAGAATCTGAAACGTTGCAGGGTCAGAAGGTGACCGGCAACGGGCTGCCGCCAAAGCCGGAAGAGCGCTGGCGCTATATTAAAGAGCTGGAAAGCCGCCAGCCTGGCGTACGTGCGCCGACAGAGCCGTCTGCGGGTGGTGAAGTGATGAAGCCAGACCAACTGACCAACGAACAGCGTCAGTTGCTTGCGCAAATGCAGGCCGATATGCGCCAGCAACCTACGCAACTCAACGAAGTGCCGTGGAACGAGCAGACGCCTGCGCAGCGTCAGCAAACGTTGCAGCGTCAGGCTCAGCAACGTCAGGCTGAGCAGCAGCAACAACAGCAGTGGAGCAACACGCAGCCGGTACAACAGCCACGCACGCCGCCGCAGACGCAAACGCGTACCGCGCAAACTGCGCCGGTGCAGCAGACGCCGAAACAAACACCGCAGAAACCTGCGACAACGTCTCAGCCGTATCAGGATCTGCTGCAGACTCCGGCGCACACCACGGCGTCTCAGCCCAAAACGCAGCAGGCCGCTCCGGTTGAGCGCGTGCCAGAAGCGCCGAAGCCAACCGCGGAGAAGAAAGATGAACGTCGCTGGATGGTTCAGTGCGGATCGTTTAAAGGCGCAGAGCAGGCTGAAACCGTGCGCGCACAACTTGCTTTCGAAGGCTTTGACTCCAAAATCACCACCAATAATGGCTGGAATCGCGTGGTCATCGGGCCGGTGAAAGGGAAAGAGAATGCCGACAGCACCATTAGCCGTCTGAAGATGGCAGGTCACACAAACTGTATTCGACTCGCCTCCGGGGGTTGAAACCCCCAAAATCCCCCCCATCTTTACTTGCATTACGCCCCGCACACCGTGCGGGGCTTGTATTCTGCATTTGTAACCAAGGGGTCTGCTCGTGACAACAATAGTAAGCGTACGCCGTAACGGCCAGGTGGTTATCGCCGGTGATGGTCAGGCCACACTGGGCAACACCGTCATGAAAGGCAACGTGAAGAAAGTGCGCCGTCTGTACAACGACAAAGTCATTGCGGGCTTTGCGGGCGGTACGGCGGATGCATTCACGCTGTTTGAACTGTTTGAGCGCAAGCTGGAAATGCATCAGGGACACCTGGTCAAAGCCGCCGTGGAGCTGGCGAAAGACTGGCGTACCGATCGTATGCTGCGCAAACTCGAGGCGCTGTTAGCCGTCGCGGATGAAAACGCCTCCCTCATCATCACCGGTAACGGTGACGTCGTGCAGCCGGAAAACGATCTGATTGCCATCGGCTCCGGCGGTCCCTACGCCCAGGCTGCGGCCCGCGCTCTGCTGGAAAACACCGAGCTCGGCGCTCGCGAAATAGCTGAAAAAGCGTTGGATATTGCAGGTGATATCTGCATTTACACCAACCATTTCCATACCATTGAAGAATTACCCTCTAAAGCGTAAGGATCTCCCATGTCTGAAATGACCCCACGCGAAATTGTCAGCGAACTGAATAAGCACATCATCGGCCAGGATAACGCCAAGCGTTCCGTGGCGATTGCACTGCGTAACCGCTGGCGCCGCATGCAGCTTGACGAAGAGCTGCGCCATGAAGTCACACCGAAAAACATTCTGATGATAGGCCCCACCGGCGTCGGTAAAACCGAAATCGCCCGTCGTCTGGCAAAGCTTGCCAACGCGCCGTTCATCAAAGTCGAAGCGACAAAATTCACCGAAGTGGGTTATGTCGGTAAAGAAGTGGATTCCATCATCCGCGATCTGACCGATGCCGCGCTCAAAATGGTTCGCGTCCAGGCGATCGAGAAAAATCGTTATCGTGCAGAAGAGATGGCGGAAGAGCGCATTCTTGATGTGCTGATCCCACCGGCTAAAAATAACTGGGGCCAGGCGGAGCAGCAGTCTGAGCCATCCGCTGCGCGTCAGGCATTCCGTAAAAAGCTGCGTGAAGGCCAGCTTGACGATAAAGAAATCGAGATCGATCTTGCCGCCGCACCGATGGGCGTTGAAATCATGGCGCCTCCGGGAATGGAAGAGATGACCAGCCAGCTTCAGTCCATGTTCCAGAACCTGGGCGGACAGAAGCAGAAAGCGCGTAAGCTGAAAATCAAAGACGCGATGAAGCTGCTGATTGAAGAAGAAGCGGCCAAGCTGGTGAATCCGGAAGAGCTGAAGCAGGAAGCCATCGACGCCGTTGAGCAGCACGGGATCGTGTTTATCGACGAAATCGACAAAATCTGTAAGCGTGGCGAATCCTCTGGCCCGGACGTGTCCCGTGAAGGCGTACAGCGCGATCTGCTGCCGCTGGTTGAAGGCTGCACCGTCTCAACCAAGCACGGTATGGTCAAAACCGATCACATTCTGTTCATTGCCTCTGGCGCATTCCAGGTGGCGAAACCGTCTGACCTGATCCCTGAACTGCAGGGTCGTTTGCCAATTCGTGTCGAGTTGCAGGCGCTGACCACCAGCGACTTCGAACGCATCCTGACGGAACCTAACGCCTCTGTCACCGTGCAGTACAAAGCGCTGATGGCGACCGAAGGCGTCAACATTGAGTTTACGGAATCCGGCATCAAGAAAATTGCTGAAGCGGCATGGCAGGTTAACGAGACCACCGAAAACATCGGGGCTCGTCGTTTGCACACCGTTCTCGAGCGTCTGATGGAAGATATTTCCTATGATGCGAGCGATTTGAACGGTCAAAACATAACAATTGATGCAGATTATGTGAGCAAACATCTGGATGCGCTGGTCGCAGATGAAGATCTGAGCCGTTTTATCCTATAATCGCGTTCACTGCATTTTCATCATTGTTGATGGGGCTGAAAGGCCCCATTTTTATTGGCGCTAAATATGACTGAACAACAACAAATTAGCCGCTCCCAGGCCTGGCTGGAAAGTTTACGACCCAAGACCCTACCGCTCGCCTTTGCGGCGATCATCGTCGGTACGGCCCTGGCATGGTGGCAGGGATACTTTGATCCGCTGGTCGCCCTGCTGGCGTTGATTACAGCAGGGCTGCTGCAAATCCTGTCGAACCTTGCCAACGATTATGGCGATGCCGTTAAGGGCAGCGACAAACCGGACCGCATCGGACCGCTGCGGGGGATGCAAAAAGGCGTCATTACTCAGCAGGAGATGAAGCGCGCGCTGATCATCACCGTCGTACTTATTTGCGTGTCCGGTCTGTCGCTGGTTGCCGTCGCGTGTCGCACGCCGGCGGATTTTGTCGGTTTCCTGGTGCTGGGTGTGCTGTCGATCATTGCCGCCATCACCTATACCGTGGGCAATCGTCCGTATGGCTACATCGGTCTGGGCGATATTTCCGTGCTGGTCTTCTTTGGCTGGCTGAGCGTGATGGGCAGTTGGTATCTACAGGCGCATACGCTAATCCCGGCGCTGATTCTCCCGGCAACCGCCTGTGGGTTGCTGGCGACTGCGGTGCTTAACATCAATAACCTTCGCGATATTAACAGTGACCGGGAAAACGGGAAAAACACATTAGTCGTCCGCCTCGGCGCCGTGAATGCCCGCCGTTACCATGCCTGTCTGCTGATAGGGACACTGATCTGCCTGGCACTGTTTAACCTGCTTTCGTTGCAAAGCCCGTGGGGCTGGCTGTTCCTGCTGGCCGCGCCAGTGCTGGTAAAACAGGCGCGTTACGTGATGCGCCAGATGGAACCGGCAGCGATGCGCCCGATGCTTGAACGTACGGTAAAAGCCGCGTTACTGACTAACCTGCTGTTTGTTGTCGGGATTTTCTTAAGTCAGTGGGGAAGATAACTGACAAATATCAATTAACAATTGATGATTTTGCCAACAGTACACATAGCGCGATATACTAAAAATTCTCGCAGCAACTGAACGTTAAGCCTATGAAATACGATACTTCCGAGCTTTGTGACATCTATCAAGAGGATGTCAACGTCGTGGAACCACTGTTCTCTAACTTTGGAGGACGGTCGTCGTTTGGCGGACAAATCGTCACGGTGAAATGTTTCGAGGACAACGGGTTGCTCTATGATCTGCTCGAACAAAATGGCCGTGGTCGCATTCTGCTGGTTGATGGCGGCGGTTCTGTCCGTCGTGCGCTGGTCGACGCCGAACTGGCGCGTCTGGCGGTACAGAATGAATGGGAAGGGCTGGTCATTTACGGCGCGGTGCGTCAGGTAGACGATCTGGAAGAACTGGACATCGGCATTCAGGCGATTGCCGCGATTCCGGTAGGCGCCGCAGGTGAAGGGATTGGGGAAAGCGATATCCGCGTGAATTTCGGCGGCGTGACGTTCTTCTCCGGCGACCATCTGTACGCCGACAACACGGGAATCATCCTTTCCGAAGATCCTCTCGATATCGAGTGATCGAAAAAGGCACCGCAAGGTGCCTTTTTTATGCGCGGTGTCATCTGAGACAATGCCGGATGGCGGCGCAAGCGCCTTATCCGGCCTACAAGCTACTTGCTCAGGAATCCCCTAAAGATTTCGCGTTAGGGCAAGGCGGCAAGCGCATGAATCCCCAGGAGCGTAGTAAACTACGTGACTGGGGTGAATACGCGCAGCCAACGCCGCCATAACGTGAAAAATGACGAGGATTAGACTTCTTCCATGCGGCCCAGCAATGCCTGCAGACGATCCTGCCAGCCATTCTGCTGTTCTTTCAGAGACTGATTTTCGCGCTCGAGCTCTTCGCGGCTGTGCTGTGCAGACTGCACTTCCTGCGCCAGCGAGCTGTTCTTCTCTTTCAGCTCTTCAATTTCCATCTGCAACAAGGTGATGGTATCAATCGCCTGCTGTACTTTTGCTTCCAGTTTCTCAAACACTTCTAAAGACATGGTCATACTCTCCTGAATTGCAAGGCGACGCTTCACGTGAACGCGCACAATATATAGTGCCGATTGTATGAAGCCCCGCCCTCCCTGTCCAGCGGCATACCGCGCTGATTGCGGTTTACACCTCTTTTCAGCCTGGTCTTACAGACTCTTCGCCTCTAACCCTTAAGTGTTAACAATCTGGTTAATGAAATGATTCAGCTCACACTATTTTTGTATAACAAAACGCGCCTTATGGCGCGAAAACGCTCATTTTATTGACGGAGCACACACATTTTAAGTTCGATATTTCTCGTTTGTGCTCGTTAACGATAAATTAACAGTGTGCCTACAGGGCATCGCGGACGTCAGTGACCTCCTCGCATACAATAAACATTAAACTCTTCAGGATCCGATTATGAGTCAAACATCAACCTTGAAAGGCCAGTGCATTGCTGAATTCCTCGGTACCGGGTTGTTGATTTTCTTCGGTGTGGGGTGTGTCGCTGCGCTTAAAGTCGCGGGTGCGTCTTTTGGTCAGTGGGAAATCAGCGTCATCTGGGGTCTGGGGGTGGCGATGGCTATCTACCTGACCGCAGGGGTGTCTGGCGCACATCTCAACCCGGCAGTCACGATTGCATTGTGGCTGTTTGCGTGTTTCGACAAGCGCAAAGTTGTTCCTTTTATTCTTTCTCAATTTGCCGGTGCGTTTTGCGCAGCGGCGTTAGTTTACGGGCTTTATTACAATCTTTTCGCCGACTTCGAACAGACGCACCACATTGTGCGTGGCAGCATTGAGAGTGTTGATCTGGCTGGCACTTTCTCAACGTATCCCAACCCACATATCAATTTTGTGCAGGCCTTCGCGGTTGAAATGGTGATTACCGCTATCCTGATGGGGCTTATTCTGGCGCTGACTGATGACGGTAACGGTGTACCGCGTGGCCCGCTGGCTCCTTTGTTGATTGGTTTACTGATTGCGGTTATCGGCGCATCCATGGGCCCATTGACCGGGTTTGCGATGAACCCGGCGCGTGACATCGGTCCGAAAGCATTCGCCTGGCTCGCGGGCTGGGGTAATGTTGCCTTCACCGGTGGCAAAGATATTCCTTACTTCCTGGTGCCGCTGTTTGGCCCCATCGTTGGCGCTATTTTGGGCGCTTTCGCCTATCGCAAGCTGATCGGCCGCCATTTGCCGTGCGATATCTGTGCCGTGGAAGAGAAGGAAACCACGACCACTTCACAACAAAAAGCGTCGCTGTAATGTGACTACGGGACAAAAAATTATGACTGAGAAAAAGTATATCGTTGCGCTCGACCAGGGCACTACCAGCTCCCGCGCCGTCGTAATGGATCATGATGCCAATATCGTGAGCGTTTCACAGCGCGAATTTGAGCAGATCTACCCGAAAGCAGGCTGGGTAGAACACGACCCGATGGAAATCTGGGCCACGCAGAGCTCGACGCTGGTGGAAGTGCTGGCGAAAGCGGACATCAGTTCCGATCAGATTGCAGCCATCGGGATCACTAACCAGCGTGAAACCACTATCGTCTGGGAACGAGAAACCGGTAAACCTATCTATAACGCGATCGTCTGGCAGTGCCGTCGTACCGCGGATATCTGCGAACGCCTGAAGCGTGATGGCATGGAAGAATACATCCGCAATAACACCGGTCTGGTGATTGACCCCTATTTTTCCGGCACCAAAGTGAAGTGGATCCTCGACCACGTCGAAGGTTCCCGTGAGCGCGCACGTCGCGGCGAACTGCTGTTCGGCACCGTTGATACCTGGCTTATCTGGAAAATGACCCAGGGACGCGTACACGTCACGGATTACACCAACGCCTCACGTACCATGCTGTTCAACATCCACACGCTGGACTGGGACGACAAAATGCTGGATGCGCTGGATATTCCACGTGCCATGCTGCCGGATGTGCGTCGTTCTTCCGAAGTCTACGGTCAAACCAACATCGGCGGTAAAGGCGGCACGCGTATTCCAATTTCCGGTATCGCCGGTGACCAGCAAGCAGCGCTGTTCGGCCAGCTGTGCGTGAAGGAAGGGATGGCGAAAAACACCTACGGCACCGGCTGCTTTATGCTAATGAATACCGGCGAGAAAGCGGTTAAGTCTGAGAACGGCCTGCTGACCACCATCGCCTGTGGCCCGACCGGAGAAGTGAACTACGCGCTGGAAGGCGCGGTGTTTATGGCGGGCGCCTCTATTCAGTGGCTGCGCGATGAAATGAAGCTCATCAGCGACGCCTTCGATTCCGAGTATTTCGCGACCAAAGTGAAGGACACCAACGGCGTGTACGTTGTCCCCGCCTTCACCGGCCTGGGCGCACCGTACTGGGACCCGTATGCCCGTGGCGCGATCTTCGGTCTGACCCGTGGTGTGAACTCCAACCACATCATCCGTGCAACGCTGGAATCTATCGCTTACCAGACCCGCGACGTGCTGGAAGCGATGCAGGCAGACTCCGGCATTCGCCTGCACGCCCTGCGTGTGGACGGTGGTGCGGTCGCCAACAACTTCCTGATGCAATTCCAGTCTGACATTCTCGGCACGCGCGTTGAGCGTCCGGAAGTGCGTGAAGTCACGGCGCTGGGTGCGGCCTACCTGGCCGGTCTGGCGGTTGGTTTCTGGCAGAACCTCGATGAGTTACAGGAAAAAGCCGTCATCGAACGTGAATTCCGTCCTGGCATCGAAACCACCGAGCGTAACTATCGTTACAGCGGCTGGAAGAAAGCGGTCAAACGCGCGCTGGCGTGGGAAGACCACGAAGAGTAATCGTAAATGGCCGGGTGACGACGCGAAAGCGTCTTATCCGGCCAACAGATACTATTACGGCGGGGGCCTACCCCGCACACACATCAATAATTTCACGCCCTCCCCTGTGCTACACTTCGCGCCATTCCTTTTTGCTACGAGTTTGCTATGAGACGAGAACTTGCCATCGAATTTTCCCGCGTAACCGAAGCGGCGGCGCTGGCTGGCTACAAATGGTTAGGACGCGGTGACAAAAACACCGCCGACGGCGCGGCGGTTAACGCCATGCGCATTATGCTAAACCAGGTCAACATTGACGGAACCATTGTGATCGGCGAAGGCGAGATCGACGAAGCGCCGATGCTCTACATCGGTGAGAAAGTCGGTACCGGTCGCGGCGACGCGGTGGATATTGCCGTCGACCCCATTGAAGGCACGCGAATGACGGCAATGGGCCAGGCCAACGCGTTGGCCGTTCTGGCCGTGGGTGACAAGGGTTGCTTCCTGAACGCACCTGATATGTATATGGAAAAGCTGATTGTCGGACCGGGCGCAAAAGGCAGCATCGATCTCAACCTCCCGCTGGAAACGAATCTGCGTAATATCGCCAACGCGCTGGGCAAACCGTTGCGCGAGCTGACGGTAACGATCCTGGCAAAACCCCGTCACGATGAGGTGATCGCAGAGATGGCGAAGCTTGGCGTGCGTGTATTCGCGATTCCTGATGGCGATGTGGCCGCGTCCATCCTGACCTGCATGCCGGACAGTGAAGTCGATGTGCTGTACGGGATTGGCGGTGCGCCGGAAGGTGTGGTGTCCGCCGCAGTGATCCGCGCGCTGGATGGCGATATGCAGGGCCGCCTGCTGGCGCGTCATGATGTCAAAGGCGACAGCGATGAAAACCGCCGCATCGGCGAACAGGAACTGGCGCGCTGTCAGGCAATGGGCATCGAGGCCGGTAAAGCGCTGCGTCTGGATGAAATGGCTCGCAGCGACAACGTCATCTTCTCCGCAACCGGCATCACCAAAGGCGATCTGCTGGATGGCATTAGCCGTAAGGGCAATATCGCCACTACCGAAACGCTGCTGATCCGCGGTAAGTCACGCACCATCCGCCGTATTCAGTCGATTCACTATCTCGACCGTAAAGACCCGGACGTGCAGGCGCACATCCTGTAATTGATTTGTTCGTTCGAGCCTTCCAGCCCCTCCGGGGCTGGAAATCTTTCCGCCAACAAACGAAGATAAGGGGACGAGACCCGTACAGGAGAAAACCATGGCAGATTGGGTAACAGGCAAAGTCACAAAGGTACAGAACTGGACCGATGCCCTGTTTAGTCTGACCGTTCACGCCCCCGTTCATCCCTTCACCGCCGGTCAATTTACCAAGCTTGGCCTTGAGATTGACGGCGAGCGCGTCCAGCGCGCTTACTCGTATGTGAATGCCCCTGACAATCCCGATCTGGAGTTTTACCTGGTCACCGTGCCTGATGGTAAGCTCAGCCCGCGTCTGGCAGCACTCAAGCCCGGTGACGAAGTACAGGTGGTGAGCGAAGCCGCTGGTTTCTTTGTGCTGGATGAGGTGCCTGATTGCGACACGCTGTGGATGCTGGCAACCGGTACCGCCATCGGCCCCTATTTATCGATTCTGCAACTGGGCAAAGACCTTGAGCGTTTTAAAAACCTGGTGCTGGTGCATGCTGCGCGCTACGCCGCGGATCTAAGCTATCTGCCGCTGATGCAGGCGTTGCAAAAACGCTACGAAGGTAAACTGCGGATCCAGACGGTGGTGAGCCGTGAAACGGTCTCAGGTTCACTGACTGGCCGCGTTCCGGCGCTGATTGAGAGTGGTGAACTGGAATCAGCGGTGGGCTTACCGATCGATAAAGAGACCAGCCATGTGATGCTGTGTGGGAACCCGCAGATGGTCCGCGACACGCAGCAGCTACTGAAGGAGACCCGACAGATGACGAAACACCTTCGTCGCCGACCGGGCCATATGACCGCCGAGCATTACTGGTAATACGGCGCCGGATGAACGTGCTGCCTCAACCGGCCTACCGTAGGCCGGGCAAGCGCCGCTGGCTACAGTTTATGGCGCTGATTTAAACGCGACATCCTGCGTGTCTTTACCGTATTTATTTTCGCCCTGGATGCCGACAAACGCCCCCAAGTCGATAATCGTCATGATGAGGATCAGCGTCGGCACAAAGCGTCCGACCACCCATTGCCACATCCCCGGCAAAATGGCCCAGTTGCCGGCTAACAACATCCAGGCAAGAATAATCAATAACGCCCACAGCCCTGAACGCCCACGATCGTGCAGACGTTTCACCGTAACCGCCGCCGTCGGCCAGAGCAGACACACCAGGGCAAAGGGCGCTATCTGATCAGGAAGTAATTTTTGACTCTCGAGCGAAAACAGAACCACCATGCTGAGTATCCACAGCACAATCCAGATCCAGAAATCACGGCGTCCAATACGCCCTTTAAATGAGAATAACCACTGCTGTAGGGTCATGCCTGTTCCTAAAAAATGACTGTCTTCGATAGTTTACCCTTTTGACAAGCCAGACGGTTATCGTTTTAATCGTGGACAGTCATAACGAAAGGTAAGATTGATGAAGCCAGGATGTTCACTGTTTTTATTATTGTTTTCGGCGATGCTCTCCGGCACGCCGGCGCTGGCGGCTGAGCCATTGGTGGCCACCACCGCACCGTATTTACTCGCCGGAGCGCCCACATTTGACCTTTCCATCAGCCAGTTTCGCGAAAACTTTAATAGCCAAAATCCGAAGCTTACCTTAAATGAATTCCGCGCCATCGACAGCAATCGCGACAAGGCCAACCTCACCCGCGCGGCCAGCAAAATAAATGAGAATCTGTATGCCTCAACCGCCCTTGAGCGCGGGACGCTGAAGATCAAGAGCATGCAGATAACCTGGCTGCCCATTCAGGGCCCGGAACAAAAAGCAGCAAAAGCCAAAGCTCTGGAATATATGGCGGCGGTCATCCGCACTGTAGCCCCTCTACTGACCAAAGAGCAGAGCCAGAAAAAGCTGCAGAAACTCCTCGCCGCGGGAAAAAATAAGCGCTATTACGCGGAAACCGAAGGCGCAATTCGCTATGTAGTCGCAGATAACGGCGAAAAAGGGCTGACCTTCGCAGTTGAACCGATTAAGCTGACGTTATCTGAAAACCTGGACGGGTCCAATTGATGATAAAAAGCAAAGCCTTTCCAGGGAGTGATCTCTATACTGTTTCACAGACCATGCTGCCCTGAGGGGCGGCCATCTTCCTTAATTCGCTGACAAAGCGTGGAGAATAAAAATGCGACATCCTTTAGTGATGGGTAACTGGAAACTGAACGGCAGCCGCCACATGGTAAACGAACTGGTTGCTAACCTGCGTAAAGAGCTGGCTGGCGTCGCTGGCTGTGCGGTAGCGATCGCACCGCCGGAAATGTACATCGACCTGGCCAAACACGCGGCGGCCGGTAGCCACATCATCCTGGGCGCACAGAACGTTGACCTGAACCTGTCCGGCGCATTTACCGGTGAAACAAGCGCTGAAATGCTGAAAGACATCGGCGCGCAGTACATCATCATCGGCCACTCTGAGCGTCGTACGTACCACAAAGAGTCTGACGAACTGATCGCGAAAAAATTCGCCGTACTGAAAGAACAGGGTCTGACTCCCGTTCTGTGCATCGGTGAAACCGAAGCTGAAAACGAAGCAGGCAAAACTGAAGAAGTCTGCGCACGTCAGATCGACGCAGTGCTGAAAGCACAGGGCGCGGCTGCATTCGAAGGCGTGGTTATCGCTTACGAACCCGTTTGGGCAATCGGCACCGGCAAATCTGCCACGCCGGCTCAGGCACAGGCTGTTCACAAATTCATTCGTGACCACATTGCCAAAGCGGACGCAAAAATTGCTGAGCAGGTCATCATCCAGTACGGCGGTTCTGTAAACGCAGCTAACGCGGCAGAACTGTTCGCTCAGCCGGATATCGACGGCGCGCTGGTAGGCGGTGCTTCTCTGAAAGCTGACGCTTTCGCTGTGATCGTTAAAGCAGCTGAAGCGGCAAAACAGGCTTAAGTTGTTGAGCCGGGGGAATCGCTCCTCCGGCTTCTCCTTGTATTACCAGTATCCCAGCCAGTGCCACCAGAAAGCGCCCGTCACCGCCCAGATAGTCAGGTTCACCACACTCATCACCAGTCCCGTTTTCCACCATTCCGCCAGCGTGGCGTAACCCGAGCCAAAAATAATCGGCGCCGTGCCCGTTCCATAGTGCGTGAGCGACATCATCAGCGAGGATGAGAAACCGAGCATCAGGCCGAGCAGTGCTGGCGGCGCGCCCAGGCTTAATCCGGCGATGAAGAAGGCAGAGAACATGGCGGTGATATGCGCCGTAGTGCTGGCGAAAAAATAGTGAGAATAGACGTACAGCAGAATGAGTAGCAGCGTTGCGATGCTCCAGTGAACGCCAAGATGATCAATCGCTGTCCCTACGCTCGTTGCCAGCCAACCCACCAGCCCCAGCTTGCTGAGAAAATCCGCCATCATCACCAGTGCGGCGAACCAGACAATGGTATCCCAGGCGCCGCGGCACTTAAGGATATCCTCCCAGTTGAGTACGCCAGTGAGCAACAGAATCGATAAACCGATCAGCGCCGCGCTGGTAGGGTTAACAGTCCAGCCGTTGCCCATGATCATCGCGGGAACGCCAGCCCACAAGCAGAGCAGCAAAATGAACACCGCCAACGTGATTTTTTCCGCCAGCGACAGCGGGCCGAGAAGATCCAGCTTTTGTCGGGCGAACTGCGGCGCGTTCGGCGTGCGGGTAATGGCGGGCGGATAGAGCCACCAGATGACGATGGGCATCACAATCAGCGAAACTACCGCCGGAAGGAGCGCAGCCATCGCCCACATCCCCCAGGTCATATTCAGTACTCCATCCGTCCCCTTCGTTAAAAAGCTGACGATCAACGGGTTAGGGGCGGTTGCGGTGATAAACATCGCCGAGCTGATCGGGTTAATGTTGTAGTTCACCAGCGCCAGATATCGCCCCGTAGATCCATTTTCGCGATCGCCCGGCTGAGATCCCAGGCTATCCGCTATCGCACGCATGACCGGGTGGATAATCCCGCCGCCGCGCGCCGTATTGCTTGGGGTGACGGGAGCAATCAGCGTTTCAGCGAGTGTTAATGCCCACGCGATACCTAAGGTTCGCTTACCAAACAACGCAATAAATCCGTAGCCGATACGCGCCCCAAGTCCTGTTTTCAGCAAGCTTTGCGACAGCATGATCGACAAACCGATCAACCAGATCAGTTGGTTGGAAAAGCCGCTCAGCGCATCGTTAAGTGCCGCAGAAGGTTTACCGGGATTCGTCACGCCGGTCATCGCCACCAGCATGATCGCCACAATCGCAATCGCGCCAATGGGCATCGCTTTACCGATAATCGCCGCAATCGTGCCGATAAACAGCGCCAGCAGATGCCACGCCTGTGGCGTCACGTTTGCGGGACAAGGGATGATAAACCAGATAGTCAGCGTGATAACGATAGAGATAACGGCGGGCCAACAACGCACGGGAGTCAATCTTTCCATGGATCAATCCTTGAGTATCCTGCGCATAAGTATGCGTTCCGGTATTAACCGTCATTCGTGCCGGTAAAACTCACCGCCCTCTCACAAAAACTAAAAATCAGGCCTGTACCCTACAATTTTCCTAATAAATTAAACCACGCGTAGTCCAGCGGCAGCAAAACCAGATACGTCATCACCGCCAGCACCAGACACAGCAACATCCCGGCCCTCGCCGGCACTCTTCCCAACGCCATGGCCACCACAATAGGCGACGCCTGATACGGCAATAGCGGCGTTGAGTAGCCCAATACCTGAATCATGATCACCGACAGCAGCGGAAAGTGCGTTGCCTCAGAAAAGCTTTGCGCCAGGCTGGTATACAGCGCCGGAACACCGTTAGCGGTCATAATAAAGTTAAGCGCGGTGGTGATACCGGTCAGGGCGAGAAAACTGGTGAACGGTTTCTCCGGGTCCAGCGGCATTACCTGCAGCAGCGCCTCACCAACCGCATCGCCAATGCCGGTTTGCGTTACGACGCTCGCCAGCCCAAGAATACCGGCAACATAAATGCAGGTACGGATGTTAACCCCTGCGGAAAACTCCTCTCCGTTGATAAACCCGACACGCGGTAGCAGAGTGATAACCGCCGCCGCCAGCCCGGTCCACGCAGGGCCAATACCATGCCAGCTTTCACTGACCCACATTACCAGCACCACTCCCAGCATCCAGGCCAGCCGCTTTTCATCGCGGCTCATCGGTTCCGGCGGCGTTAACTCACGCGGTAGATGGGGTTTTCCAGGAAACAGCCAGCAGATCAGCGCAATCAACAGCCCACCTTTCAGCCAACCTAATACCGGCGTATGCAGCAGCAAGTAAGGCAGATAATTCAGGTGGATGCCGTACGAACCTTCCGCCGCCCCACTCATCACGAGGTTCGGCACGTTCGCAGGCAGAATGGTAGCGGAAAGCTGGAAAGTGCCAAACCCGACGGCAAGCGCGAGTCCGAACCACGCACGAGTGCCATCGAGGATCCCGGCACGCTTCGCCATCGCCGCAACAACGGGCATCAGCAAC
The DNA here is from genome assembly GCF_047467925.1 of Citrobacter sp. ANG330. Classification (NCBI taxonomy): domain Bacteria; kingdom Pseudomonadati; phylum Pseudomonadota; class Gammaproteobacteria; order Enterobacterales; family Enterobacteriaceae; genus Citrobacter; species Citrobacter sp. ANG330. The sequence continues at coordinate 76,060 of NZ_JASJUI010000011.1, forward strand.
GCGATACGCCCCATATTGGAGGGCATCACAAACGCCAGCGCATAGCTCAGCAGCACCACGCTTGAGACCATCAACGGCCAGGATTCCGTCAGCCGGGATGACAACGCCCGCGCCGCCCTGTCCGCCAGCCCGGTTTTGCGGATCGCCACACCCAGCACAAAGCCGCTGAACACCAGCCAGAACGCTGAGGAGGCAAAGCCGCCAAAGATAACGTCCGGCGGGGCGATTTTCGCCACCATCGCTACGGTGAAAAACAGCAGCGCGGTGATGAATTCCGGCAAGAGAGAGCTCGCCCAGAGCAGAATAGTGACAACCACCACCAGCGAAGGCAGAAACAGAGGGTGTGAAAACCAGAGCGACATGCCTGTCTCCTGTTGTTTTTTTCAACAAGAATACGGGGACAGGCAACGAGAGTAAACGCCAGATTAGGTGGGGTTACTGGAGAATATCACATTGATGATCCTGAATTTCCTCTGCCGATGCGCGGTTAAGCGCCAGTAAATTACGCTGCGTCGCCAGCAGAACAAAAGCGTCATCGCTTTGACGCGCCAGCGCCAGTGCATAGCTGCCCATTCGCTCACGCGCTTCCGGCACCTCTTCCGCCAGCATCATAAACGGGCTGCGCTGCGCCAGTTCGCTTTCCGTCACGCGACGGGCGAGATATTCGTGCCCGCGCAGTCCGCCCGGCAGCGGCAACCAGCGGGTGCTGATTTTGGCCTGGTTAGCGTCCAGTTGCGCTCTGACGTCAGGACGCAGGCAGGAGATATGAATGTGGAAATGATTTTGCGTCCGTCCGCTGCGCGAGTTGATTGCCAGCGAAACGGCGCTGTCCGGAATATCCCGGCCATACTTCTTGCTCATAAAGTCGCGTGACTGCCAGGCCAGCCAGAAGAAATTCGGCGTGTATTGTTCCACCAGCAGCGGACTTTCGGTGCCGTTAATGCGGTAAGTCGGCATAAGCAAATATTGCAGTGGGCCATTGCGATCTTTAAAGACCACATATCCGGCATCGGCCTTCACTTCGGCGCATGGCGCCGGATTTTGATGCTGCAACTGATTGGGCAGACATTGTTCAAGGACAATCTGGCGCAACGCATCCGGGTTTCCGGCCAGCTTCCAGTAGCCGAAACCTGCCGCAGCAGCAATAACGACCACGGCCAGTAGTCCATAGCCAGTTTTTTTCATAACGCGTTCCCTGTATCTCAACGGCCTGCAAGAGTAACGCAAAATGATGACAAATAAAAAAGCCCGACAGCAAAAGCTCCCGGGCCACGTTTCAGTTGTGCTTAGCGCTTACTGATCTGATCAAACGTTCCACCGTTTGAGAAATGTTCTTTCTGCGCTTTCGTCCAGCCGCCGAAGACGTCATCAATGGTGAAGAGCTTCAGCTTCGGAAACGCATTTTCGTATTTTTTCGCCACATCCGCATCACGCGGACGGTAGTAGTTTTTCGCCGCGATCTCCTGACCTTCCGGTGAATAGAGATACTTCAGGTAGGCTTCGGCTACCGCCTGAGTCCCTTTCTTCTCAGTCACTTTATCCACAATGGAGACCGTCGGTTCAGCCAGAATGGATTCGCCCGGCGTCACGATTTCAAACTTATCTTTGCCCAGCTCATTGGTCGCCAGCAGCGCTTCGTTCTCCCACGCGATCAGTACATCACCGATGCCGCGCTCGACAAAGGTATTGGTCGAGCCACGTGCGCCAGAGTCCAGCACTTCGACGTTCTTAAACAGCGCCTTCACGAAATCCTGTGCTTTCGCCTGATCGTTGTTGTTGTGGTGCAGTGCATAACCCCACGCAGCCAGATAGTTCCAGCGTGCGCCGCCGGAGCTTTTCGGGTTCGGGGTGATCACAGAGACGCCAGGTTTAACCAGATCGTTCCAGTCATGGATTTGCTTCGGATTGCCTTTGCGAACCAGGAACACAATGGTGGAGGTGTAGGGTGCGGAATTATCCGGCAGGCGTTTGATCCAGTTTTTATCAATGCGCCCACGTTCGGCTATCGCATCAACATCATAGGCCAGCGCCAGCGTCACCACATCCGCCTCAATGCCGTTAATCACCGAGGTCGCCTGTTTGCCCGAACCGCCATGCGACTGTCGAATCACCACGTTATCGCCCGTTTCTTGCTTCCAGTGCGCGCTAAACGCTTTGTTGTACTGCTCGTACAGCTCACGCGTTGGATCGTAAGACACGTTCAGTAATTGAATATCCTTTGCCAGAACACCGCTGGATACCAGCAGCAAGGTTAACCCCACGCCCCATTTGTTCATCGCCCAACTCTCTTATGTTGTGTTGTGATGAGCAAAGCCTGCCAGAAAGGAATCCAAACATTAAAGAATAAAAAAAGATTGGCTATAACCTTGGGGAATATATGAAGGGCTTATGCCGGATGGCGGCTGACGCATTATCCGGCCTACAAGTCTTTGCGATCTGTAAGCCTGATAAGCGTCGCGCCATCAGGCGCAGCGAAGAATCAGTACAGTTTCTTCGCGCAATCCAGCCAGTCTGCTTTGAACGGACGCTTCATGTTTTCAATAGCGTCGATAATGTCATGGTGAACCAGTTTTTCGTTCTGAATACCGACGCAACGACCACCGTGACCTTCCAGCAGCAGTTCAATGGCGTAAGAACCCATACGGGAAGCCAGGATACGGTCGTAAGGCACCGGAGAGCCGCCACGCTGGATGTGACCCAGCACGGTCGCACGGGTTTCACGGGCCGTCTCTTTCTCAATGTAATGCGCCAGTTCGTCGACATCGCACATGTGCTCAGTGATTGCCACGATAGCGTGTTTTTTACCCTTCGCGATGCCTGCTTTGATTTCAGCGACCAGATCGTCACGGCTGAATTCCACTTCCGGAACCACCACAAACTCACAACCACCGGCAATCGCCGCCGCCAGAGTCAGGTCACCACAATAACGGCCCATCACTTCAACGATAGAGATACGCTGGTGTGAAGACGAGGTGTCGCGCAGACGGTCAATCGCTTCAACCACGGTGCCCAGCGCCGTAAAGTAACCGATGGTGTAGTCAGTGCCTTTGATATCGTTGTCGATGGTGCCAGGCAGACCGATGCATGGGAAGCCCATTTCAGTCAGGCGTTTTGCACCCATGTAAGAACCGTCACCGCCGATCACCACCAGCGCGTCGATACCACGTTTTTTCAGGTTTTCGATAGCCACGGCGCGGACGTTTTCGTCACGGAATTCCGGAAAGCGAGCGGAACCCAGGAAAGTACCACCGCGGTTAATCATGTCGGACACACTATAACGGTCAAGCTGGACCATGCGGTCTTCGTACAGACCCAGGTAGCCATCATAAACACCCATGACTTCCAGTCCTTCCGTCAGTGCTGCGCGCACCACACCACGGATTGCTGCGTTCATGCCCGGCGCATCACCGCCGCTTGTCAACACACCGATTTTCTTAATCATGACTACCTCTGAACTTTGGAATGCAAAATGAAGTCTGTTGCCGGAAGTCGAACCTGCATATCGATACGATCCAACGAATATGCAAATAGTATAACAATCACTTCCTGCTGAATTGATTCAGGTCAGGCCAAATGGCGGTAATTTATACACAAAATGCGGGCCTGGCTCTCTTTTTTACGCTCACTTACGAAAGCTCAAACTTTTTGCCTTCCCTGGGAACAACGGAACAGGGGTCCTGATGAATAATGACATCGGAGCCCGGAAAACGCTGCAAAATCGCCTGCTCAACCTGCTCAGCCACAACATGTGCCTGAACGAGCGGCAGATTATCTTCCATTTCCAAATGAATCTGAATAAAGCGGGTCGGCCCTGACTGCCGCGTACGGAGATCGTGAGCACCACTGACGCCCGGCCACGATGTCACGATTTCAAAAATTTCCTGACGTTCTTCATCGGGTAATGCGCGATCCAGTAACGACTGCACTGCATCATAGCCCATGCGTAAAGCACTATATAAAATATAGATGCCAATCCCCAATGCAAACAATGCGTCCGCACGATGCCAGCCGTACCATGCCAGGCCGAGCGCCACGAGAATCGCACCGTTCATCATAACATCAGACTGATAATGAAGCATATCTGCCCGCACTGCCTGGCTTTGCGTCCGCTTCACCACCCAGCGCTGAAACGTGACCAGTACTATCGTACAAATCAGTGCGATGATCGTCACCACAACCCCTACGCCAGGATCGTTCATCGGCGTGGGCGTAATCAAATGCTGAATACCGGTTAAAAACAAGAACAGCGCCGAACCAGAAATAAACATACTTTGCGCCAGCGCGGCCAGCGATTCCGCTTTGCCGTGACCAAAGGTATGTTCGTCATCCGCTGGCTGCAGCGAATAGCGCACCACTAACAGGTTGGTGAGCGACGCGGCAATATCCACCAGCGAGTCGACCAGAGCCGCCAGAATACTCACCGACCCGGTGTACCACCACGCAAAAATTTTGATCAAAAGTAACAGCGATGCCATCACTGTCGCGGCAATGGCCGCCCGACTGACTAACCGCCCATAGGATTGATTCATAAACACTCCTGCCATTTCATGCCGGTAGTATAACGGATGGCGTAAGACAGTCAGCGTTTATGGCGGTGACAATTTTCAGGCAAAAAAAACCCCCTCATCATGAGGGGGAAGACAGGGATGGTGTCTATGGCAAGGAAAACAGGGTTTACTACTGGGAACGTGAGTTGCTACTACTCAATAACTTCAACGATGAACTTTTTTGCCATTGCGTCACGTCGCGCAACTGCTCCATTCGTTGTTGATGTTTCTCGTTTAAAACCGCTTGCTGCTCGGGCGTTAACAGGCGATACATCTGGTTGCGAACACGGGCCATTTCGACCTGTCTGTCAACCTGTGCCTGCGCCATCTTTTCTGCCTGAGCGCGTACAGCGGTTTCATCAAAATTTTCTGCGATAATAAGACGATGCATCGTCTCCATTTCGCTAACATTAACAGGCGGCTGCTCATGTCGTGCCTGTTGCATCAGATCTCGCATCTGTTGACGTTGATGTTCGGTTAAACTTATGCCGTCAAACATATGGCTCTGTACAGTGCGCGGCGCAGGGGGTTCACCCGGATGCCAGTTATCGCCTGTAACGACTTCAGCAGCATGGCTTATCGTACTGAGTGCCAGCGTTGAGGCCATGACGGCAGCGGTAACTTTGCGCATCATTTGCTCCCAAAATCTTTTCTGTCGCGATTCAACGAGAGACAGTTTACGATTCGGGCTGCAAACATGCGTCAGGGGGTGTAAAACAACGTAAAGTCATGGATTAGCGACGCCTGATGACGTAATTTCTGCCTCGGAGGTACTTAAACAATGAATAAAATCCTGTTAGTTGATGATGACCGAGAGCTGACTTCCCTGTTAAAGGAGCTGCTCGAAATGGAAGGATTCAATGTGCTGGTTGCCCATGACGGGGAGCAGGCGCTTGAGCTTCTGGACGACAGCATTGATTTACTTTTGCTTGACGTGATGATGCCGAAGAAAAACGGTATCGATACGTTGAAAGCGCTTCGCCAGACACACCAGACCCCCGTGATTATGCTGACCGCCCGCGGCAGCGAACTGGATCGCGTACTTGGCCTTGAGCTGGGTGCAGATGACTATTTACCGAAACCGTTTAACGATCGTGAACTGGTCGCCCGTATCCGCGCGATTCTGCGCCGTTCGCACTGGAGCGAGCAGCAGCAGAGCAGCGATAACGGCTCGCCGACGCTGGAAGTGGATGCCCTTAGCCTTAATCCGGGCCGCCAGGAAGCCAGCTTCGATGGCCAGACGCTGGAGCTTACCGGCACCGAATTCACCCTGCTTTATCTGCTGGCGCAACATCTCGGCCAGGTGGTATCACGTGAACATTTGAGCCAGGAAGTGCTGGGTAAACGCCTGACGCCTTTCGACCGCGCCATCGACATGCATATCTCCAACCTGCGGCGCAAACTGCCGGAGCGTAAAGACGGGCATCCGTGGTTTAAAACCTTGCGTGGTCGCGGCTATCTGATGGTTTCGGCTTCATGATAGGCAGTTTAACCGCACGCATCTTTGCCATCTTCTGGTTGACGCTGGCACTGGTGTTGATGTTGGTATTGATGTTACCCAAGCTCGACTCACGCCAGATGACCGAGCTACTGGACAGCGAACAGCGCCAGGGGTTGATGATTGAGCAACACGTAGAAGCTGAACTCGCGAACGATCCACCCAACGATTTGATGTGGTGGCGTCGCCTGTTCCGTGCGATAGACAAGTGGGCGCCGCCAGGACAGCGATTATTGCTTGTGACCACCGAAGGCCGCGTGATCGGCGCTGAACGCAGCGAAATGCAGATCATTCGTAACTTTATTGGTCAGGCGGACAACGCCGATCATCCGCAGAAGAAAAAGTACGGTCGCGTAGAAATGGTTGGGCCGTTTTCCGTGCGGGATGGGGAAGATAACTATCAGCTTTACCTGATTCGTCCAGCCAGTAATTCCCAATCCGATTTTATCAACCTGTTGTTTGACCGCCCGCTGTTGTTGCTGATCGTCACGATGTTAGTCAGTTCCCCGCTGTTGTTATGGCTGGCGTGGAGCCTGGCGAAACCGGCGCGTAAGCTGAAAAACGCGGCGGATGAGGTGGCTCAGGGTAACTTGCGTCAGCATCCGGAACTGGAAGCCGGCCCTCAGGAATTTCTTGCCGCAGGCGCCAGTTTTAACCAGATGGTGACTGCGCTGGAACGGATGATGACCACGCAGCAGCGTCTGCTGTCAGATATCTCGCACGAACTGAGAACCCCGCTCACCCGTCTGCAACTGGGCACTGCGCTGTTGCGCCGCCGCAGCGGTGAGAGCAAGGAACTGGAGCGCATTGAGACTGAAGCGCAGCGTCTGGACAGCATGATCAACGACCTGCTGGTGATGTCGCGTAATCAACAGAAAAACGCGCTGGTCAGTGAAACGATGAAGGCCAACCATCTGTGGGGTGAAGTACTGGATAACGCCGCCTTTGAAGCCGAACAGATGGGCAAATCGCTGACGGTAAATTTCCCTCCGGGACCATGGCCGCTGTACGGCAACCCGAATGCGCTGGAAAGTGCGCTGGAGAACATCGTGCGTAACGCCCTGCGTTATTCGCATACGAAGATTGAAGTGGGCTTCGCGGTGGATAAAGACGGGATTACGATTACGGTGGATGACGATGGCCCTGGCGTCAGCCCGGAAGACCGCGAGCAGATTTTCCGCCCGTTCTACCGTACTGACGAAGCGCGCGATCGTGAATCCGGCGGCACCGGTCTGGGTCTGGCGATTGTAGAAACTGCCATTCAGCAGCATCGTGGCTGGGTGAAAGCCGAAGACAGCCCGCTGGGCGGTTTACGGCTGGTGATTTGGTTGCCGCTGTATAAGCGTTCGTAACGGTATTGTGCCGGATAGCGGCGCAAACGCCTTATCCGGCCTACAACTCTCCACGAACGGTAGGCCTGATAAGCATAGCGCCATCAGGCATTTTTTCCGGTGCCGGATAACAGCGCTTATTTACCCCACAAACGCCGTGATTGATCTTCGATTTTGCCGCTTAAACGGCGCTTTTGCATCGTTCGCGTCCAGCTCTTCGACAGCCCCGCCGCTGACAGTAAGCGGTGATACTGCTCATCATCAAATGGCATATGCCAGGCAATGGCGATCGCCTCCTGCACGCTGACGTCGCTAACGCGGGAGACCCGTTCCAGCGGCGCATCGGCAGACACCATGCCAGGTGCAATGACGCTACACAGCCAACCTGTTTTGCCGCTGTCTTGCATCAGACTGGCCATATCGCTGATACCAAAATGAAAATTGAGCTTAAAACACGGTGAACGCGGCTGCGTGACCTGAATCAGCGCCTCGCCCCAGCGAAAAATATCACCAATATAAACATTGTGTTCCGTCAGCCCCTCGGTAGAGAGGTTCTCGCCAAAAGCCGGGGCCACGAAGCGCTCTGCCTGCTCCGGAAATTCCCGCGCCCAGTACTGATAATGCTCACGCGGATAGTGGCACAGTGCACGATCCGGCCCGCCGTGGATTTTCTTCTCCGCCTGCTCATCGCCTTCCAGGCCCAGCTCCGTCAGCATCAGTTCGCCATCGACCTGAATTTTACCAATCGCACTCGGGCGGCTTCCCACATAATCCTGAATCTTGCCGCTGAATACCTCTACTGGATATCGCATCTGGTCCCTCTCCCCGATCAATTTGCCTTATTAAACCACAATTATTTTACCTCAACCGCGCAAAATGAGAGCAAGGTTCACACGACGCCAAAAGATACATGCTATCAATGAAAGGGTTTTTGAAACGCCATTTCATAATAAGGAGTCAACAACGTGACAGGTCAAACGCAGTTTGCTGGCGTCTGGTGTCCCTCCATTACGCCAATGGATCAGGATGGGAATATCGATCTCAACGGTCTGAGCCAACATCTTCAGCGCCTGACTGAAGCTAAAATCGACGTGATTTTGCTGATGGGCAGCATCGGAGAATTTGCTTCTTTCACGCTCGAAGAGCGGTTGCTGTTGATTCGCGAGGCGCGCGGCATGAGTCCGCTGAAAATGGTGGCAAACGTCTCTTCGACCTGCCTCCACGATGTCTTGCGGATGGCGCAGGAAGCATACCGCACAGGCTATGATGCCGTGATGGTTCTGCCGCCCTATTACTACGGCCAAACGCCAAAGCAACTGTTGAGCTACTTCCGCCAGTTGGGGCAAAAGCTCAGCGGGAAATGGTTTGCCTACAACTTCCCACCGCGGACCGGCAGCGACTTAACGCCGGACCTGGTTGCCCAGCTTGCCAGCGAGTTCCCAAACTTTGCCGGGATCAAAGATACCGTAGACTGTCAGTCGCATACCCGCAGAATGATCGAGGCAACCCAGGCCGTGCGGGATGATTTTGCCGTCCTCTCCGGCTATGACGAATATTTCATTCCCAACCTGCTGGCGGGCGGCGCGGGGATTATCTCCGGGCTCAACAATGTGATGCCGGAGCTGTTTGTCAGCGCGCGTGAAGCTTTTAAAGCCGGCGATCTGGCGGCGCTGCATGACATTCAACAGAAGATCGGCGTGTACATGTCGATTTATGCCATCGGCGAGGATTTCGTCACCACCATCAAGACGGTGGTTTCGCGGAAGTTTGGCTATTGCACGGGGGTTTCACGCAATGCGGGCGGCGAGTTGAACGAACACGATTGTCGGACGATTGATGAGGTGTTTGGTCGTTAAAAGACAAGGCCCGGTGAGATCCACCAGGCCTTTTTTATGGCGCAAAAACAGGCCGGATGTACACAGTGCCATCCGGCATTATGGGGTTATTTCACTGCATTCTGGATGTCGATCATCGCAGCCTTCGCTTTTACCTTTTTCGACCAGATGGAGGTGATAATCGGTACCAGGATTGACGTCACAATCACTGAGGTTGCCACCAGCGAAGTGGCAGCCGGCGCCATCGGTTTAAACGCGGGAACCATTTCTGCGATCAGTACCGGTGTTGCCACTGCCGCACCTGCTGAGCTGGACGCAGCAATCCCTGCCGTACCGTCACCACCGCCAATCAGTTTATCGGCAATGATCAGCGGAATACCGGTCACGATAATCACCGCGACACCCAGCAGAATACCCAGCAGCCCGGTCTGGGCAATCACGCTCAGGTCGATGGTGTTACCCAGTGCAAAGGCGAAGAAGGGAATCAACGTTTGTACCGCTTTACTGAAAAACTCGCGCAGCTCAGGGTCCAGGTTACCCAACGCAAAACCCACCAGGAAAGGCAGCACCGCACCGACAAAAACATGGGGTTCAAACGACGCAATCCCGGCGGTACCGAGGATGATCATCGTCATCAGCGGGCCCGATTCCAGTGACATGAGGACAAATGCCCCGGCCTCTTCTTTAGTGCCGTACTGCTGCATGATGGACGCATATAGCCCACCGTTGGTCATGTCCATTGCCGCAACCAGCGCCAGTGTCGACAGCCCGGCAAAGAATCCTGCCTCCACACCATGCTCCGGGATAATCCGCGAGGCAATCGCCGCCACTACCCACGCCACGGCGATTTTGGTCACTACCAGCGTCCCGGATTTACGCAGAACCGTCCCCGTCGCGCTCAGCTTAATGGAGGCACCCATACAGAAAAACCACACGGCCAGAATCGGCACTGTACCGGTGATCATCCCGTTAGTGAAGGAGCCAAAGTATTTCCCCGCGTCGGGAGAGAACGTGTGACACAACGCGCCCAGAAACAGGGGGACGAGCATCATTCCGCCAGGGATTTTTTCTATCGTGCGTTTAATCTGCATTTCCATCACCTTCCGATGTAAAGATGTGTCAACGATAGACATTCAGCACAATAATAAAAGTGATCCCAACCACACAATAAAACAATGTTTCATTTTTTACGGATCACTGTTTTTAGTTTGATTTTGATCATAAAAAAACCCCACCGGCCACGCCGACGGGGTTCTGTATACGCTACGTCTTGTTAAAGAAGACTTATTTTTTCGCCGCGAAACGCGCAGCCGCTTCATCCCAGTTCACCACGTTCCAGAACTCTTTGATGTAGTCCGGACGACGGTTCTGGAATTTCAGGTAGTAAGCGTGTTCCCACACATCCAGGCCCACAATCGGGAAGCCGGAAGCGCCAGAAATAGCCTCACCCATCAGCGGGGAATCCTGGTTTGCGGTAGAAACGACCGCCAGTTTGTCGCCTTTCAGCACCAGCCAGGCCCAGCCAGAACCGAAGCGGGTTGCCGCCGCTTTTTCAAACTCGGCTTTGAAGTTATCCACAGAACCGAAATCACGTTCGATAGCCGCTTTCAGATCGCCCTGCAGGGTGGTGCCCTTTTTCAGGCCTTTCCAGAACAGGCTGTGGTTAGCGTGACCGCCCGCGTTGTTACGCAGAACGGTTTTCTTGTCGGCCGGTACCTGATCCAGTTTAGCGATCAGCTCTTCAGCAGACAGGTTAGCGAATTCAGGCAGACTCTCCAGCGCCGCATTGGCGTTGTTTACATAGGTCTGATGGTGTTTGGTATGGTGGATTTCCATCGTCTGCTTATCGAAGTGCGGTTCCAGCGCATCATAAGCGTACGGCAGGGATGGCAGTGTATAACTCATATTCATCTCCATTATTGTCGAGCGGCCGGGTGTTAACGCCGCGTAAGCAGTTGGTTCATTATAGTTAATTAAATGATATTGAAAATGATTATCAATGCCGTACTTTTAATAAGGTTATTATGTTTGAGCGGATTGTCGATTATGTGAGCTATATCACCCACTTAACCGGGTCTTTGCCAGAAAGGAAAAATCGCGGCAATCGGCAAAAGGTTATACATCTGCGCAATTTTTAAACTCATGACGTCGGATGGGTAAAACCGACGATAAAAACAATGAGGATGACGTGATGAGTAACGCGATTACGATGGGTATTTTTTGGCATTTGATAGGTGCGGCCAGTGCAGCCTGTTTCTATGCCCCGTTTAAACAAGTGAAACAGTGGTCATGGGAAACGATGTGGTCGGTCGGCGGGATGGTCTCGTGGCTGATCCTTCCCTGGACCATCAGCGCCCTGCTGCTGCCCGATTTCTGGGCCTACTACAGTTCTTTCAGTCTCTCCACTCTGCTTCCGGTATTCCTGTTCGGCGCAATGTGGGGCATTGGCAATATCAACTATGGCCTGACCATGCGCTACCTCGGCATGTCGATGGGAATTGGTATTGCTATCGGCATCACGCTAATTGTCGGTACGTTGATGACGCCCATCATCAATGGCAACTTTGATGTACTAATCAATACCGAAGGCGGGCGTATGACGCTGCTCGGGGTGCTGGTTGCGCTGATTGGCGTCGGGATCGTCACCCGCGCGGGCCAGCTCAAAGAGCGCAAAATGGGCATCAAAGCCGAAGAGTTCAACCTGAAAAAAGGGCTGCTGCTGGCGGTAATGTGCGGCATTTTCTCCGCAGGTATGTCATTTGCGATGAATGCCGCGAAGCCGATGCATGAAGCCGCTGCCGCGCTGGGTGTCGATCCGCTGTATGTCGCACTACCAAGCTACGTGGTGATCATGGGTGGCGGCGCGCTGGTCAACCTGGGCTTCTGCTTTATTCGTCTGGCAAAGGTAAAAAATCTGTCAGTAAAAGCCGACTTCTCACTGGCAAAGCCGCTGATTATTACCAACGTGCTGCTGTCTGCATTGGGCGGCCTGATGTGGTATTTGCAGTTCTTTTTCTACGCCTGGGGCCACGCGCGTATTCCGGCGCAATATGACTACATCAGTTGGATGCTGCACATGAGTTTCTACGTGCTGTGCGGCGGCATCGTCGGTCTGGTGCTGAAAGAGTGGAAAAATGCCGGACGTCGCCCTGTTGGTGTATTGAGTCTGGGATGCGTGGTGATCATCATCGCCGCCAACATTGTCGGGCTGGGCATGGCTAGCTAATCGCTCTGGTGACTGAGATGACGCCACTGACTGGGCGTCATCCCGGTTTCCCGCGTAAACACCACCGAAAAGTAGTTACTGTCCTCAAAACCGCACTGCATCGAAATTTCACTGATCATCAACCGACTGTGCTGAAGAAGATATTGCGCATGACAAACGCGGACCTGCCGCTGATACTGGTTAATCGTCATCCCGGTCTGGCTGCGAAACTGCTGGCGCAACACGCGTTCACTGCACGCTTCCTGCTCGCAAAATTCATCCAGCGCAAACGGTCGCTCAAGGCTGCCAGCCAGCGCGGTGATGAGTTTATCCAGTAACGTTTCGCTGGAGGTTGCCATCTCCGTGTCGGTGGCATAACGGTGGCGTTTCAGCGTCATCACCAGTTGACCAAACAGCAGTTCCGCCAGGTCGTTAGCGAGCGGATCGTGCTGGGTACTTTCATGCTCAAGCTGGCTTATCACCTGGCGGGCTTGCGCCATGCCAACGCTGCCCAACCGCCAGTGCGGCTGCCGCGGGGTACCGTTAAATCCCGGAATTGCGCTCTCCCAACCCAGATTCAGCTTCAGCCGCTCCGGGCAATAGATAATGTTCTGCAACACGAGGTCGTTAACGGAGGTGTAGGAGTGTTTGTCTTCGGCGCGAATATAAAACAGATCGCCACGGGTGATGCGATAGGGACGGTCATTCAGCACGTGCAAACCGTTGCCGCGCCAGACCATCACCAGCTCACAAAAATCATGCGTATGTTCAGCAAACACATTTTGCGGATAGCGATCGGCAACGGCGACGGCTTGCCCGGCATTCGCAAAGAAATCGTCTTTTAAAAGCACCAGATGATTCGCCACCAGCATCTTCCCTGCCGGATGGCGCTTCGCTTATCCGGCCACAAATTACGTCAACACCCAGGCCGGATTAGACATCCGGCATCATAGAACGATGATTATTCACATTCTGGCGGCAAAAAACGTTGATAGTATTCGCGTTACTGAAGTAACGCATCTCGCCCCTGGCGGATGTCGCGCGGTGACCAGTTGAATTCACGGCGAAACAGAGTCGAAAAGTGGTTACTGTCGCCAAAACCGCAGCGATAGGCGATCTCCGTGACGCTTTCATCGCTATGACGTAACAAGTGACGGGCTTTGATCAGACGCAGGCGGTTGAGATAACGCTGCGGCGTCAACCCGGTTTGCTGTTTCAACTGGCGATGCAACGTGCGCAGAGAAAGCGAAAACCGTTCGGCCAGCGCCTCCCAGCAGACCTCCTCCGCAAAATGGTCTTCCAGCCAGGCTATCAGATGATTCAGCCGCGCATCGTTATTTTCCGCCCCTTCCATCAGGCTGCTTTTGCGTAACAGCACCAACAACTGCATAAACAGAATTTCGCGATGGGCCAGGCCGGGAAGATCGCTCTCATCGCCATCCTGTTCCATCTTTGCCACCAGTTGCCGCACCTGTTGGAGCACGCTTTGGTTCACTCGCCAGTGGGAAGGATAGACGCCGTCCAGCTCCTGCGGCAGTAGCTGATTCAGCCCGGATAAAAACTGGAACGCATCGGGCGAGCGATAGAGCACATTCGTCAGGCAAAGATTATCCGTATGTTCATATAAGTGTCGATCATGGTCGCGAACAAAGCAGACCGTACCGCCGCTGATGGTGTAGGGCTGGCCGTTAAACACATGAATACCCGTGCCATGTTCAACTATCACAATCTCATGGAAATCATGGTGATGCTCAGGAAAAGCGGACTGCGGAAGCCGGGGTTCAATGGCCACGGGCGCATTACCTGATGGAAAAAAATCCACGCTGTGCAGTACGGTCATGATGGCTTCCTGAGCGAATGAACATGTCCAAAATAGTAATTAAGGGTTAGCCACCGCACCTTAAATTTTTGACGCGAAACCGCGCAAACACGGTCAATTTTTCAAGAAAGGGCGGGAAAGATCCGGAAATGCGGACGGCGTCACATCCGGGAAGAACAGGCTAATTACCGGAAACTGTGAAGGTTATCACGTTCATCTTTGCTATCTTGCCAGCGGCCAATTTTGCCTGTCAGTAACAAGAAGGTGAGCGTTTACGAGGTTTTCTAGACTGGGCCTAATGAAACTCAGAAGGACCTCACTATGACTTTTCACCATTGTGTCGCTGTCGATCTTGGCGCCTCCAGCGGACGGGTAATGCTGGCACGCTATGACAGTGAACATCGCACTCTGACGCTGCGTGAAATTCACCGCTTCGTTAACTGCCTGCAAAATCAGGACGGTTTCGACACATGGGATCTCGACAGTCTCGAAGACGCCATTCGCCTGGGCCTGGAAAAAGTCTGCGATGAAGGCATTCGCATCGACAGTATCGGCATTGATACCTGGGGCGTGGACTATGTCCTGCTCGATAAGCAAGGCCAGCGCGTCGGGCTACCCGTGTCTTACCGTGACAGCCGCACCACAGGCGTAATGCAGCGCGCACAGGAACAGCTCGGTAAAGGCAACATTTACCAACGCAGCGGGATTCAGTTCCTGCCGTTTAACACGCTCTACCAGTTGCGCGCGCTGGTCGAGCAGCAGCCGGAACGGCTTTCTCAGGTGGCACACGCGCTACTGATCCCCGATTACTTTAGTTTCCGGCTGACCGGCGAACTGAACTGGGAATACACCAACGCCACCACCACGCAACTGGTCAATATCAACAGCGACGACTGGGATGACACATTGCTGGCGTGGACGGGCGTAGACAAAGCGTGGTTCGGTCGTCCTACCCATCCGGGTAATGTGATTGGTTACTGGATTTGCCCGCAGAAAAATCGCATTCCCGTCGTCGCGGTCGCCAGCCACGACACCGCCAGCGCGGTGATCGCCTCGCCGCTGGCCGACAAACACAGCGCGTATCTCTCCTCCGGCACCTGGTCGTTAATGGGCTTTGAAAGCCGAACGCCTTACACCAACGACGCCGCGCTGGCGGCCAACATTACCAATGAAGGCGGCGCGGAAGGCCGTTATCGGGTACTGAAAAATATCATGGGGCTTTGGCTGCTGCAGCGCGTACTGAAAGAGCGTCAGGTGCGCAATCTGCCTGCGTTGATCGCGGCAACAGAGGCGCTGCCCGCCTGCCGCTCTCTGATTAACCCAAATGACGATCGCTTTATTAATCCTGCCGATATGAGCGCCGAAATTCAGGCCGCCTGTCGTGAATCCGGCCAGCCGGTACCAAACAGCGATGCGGAACTGGCGCGCTGTATTTTCGACAGCCTGGCGCTGCTGTACGCCGATGTGTTGCAGGAACTGGCGGCACTGCGCGGCGAAACCTTCAGCCAGTTGCACATTGTCGGCGGCGGCTGTCAGAACGCCCTACTGAATCAACTCTGCGCCGATGCCTGCGGCATTCGTGTGATGGCCGGCCCTGTTGAAGCCTCCACGCTCGGCAACATCGGTATCCAGTTGATGACGCTGGATGAGCTGAGCAATGTCGATGACTTCCGCCAGGTCGTCACCGCCAACTACGACCTGACGACTTTTATCCCTAATCCTGACAGTGAAATTGCCCGCTACGTTGCGCAATTTCATTCAAAACGACAGACAAAGGAGCTTTGCGCATGACCACTCAACTGGAACAAGCCTGGGAACTGGCGAAACACCGCTTCGCCGCAGTAGGTATTGATGTCGAGGAGGCGCTGCGCCAGCTCGATCGTCTGCCGGTCTCGATGCACTGCTGGCAGGGCGACGACGTAGCCGGATTTGAAAACCCGGAAGGATCGCTCACCGGCGGTATCCAGGCCACCGGCAACTACCCGGGTAAAGCACGTAATGCCCATGAGCTACGCGCCGATCTGGAGCAGGCGCTCAGCCTGATCCCCGGTCCAAAACGCCTGAATCTACATGCGATTTACCTGGAATCCGACACCCCGGTCGCCCGGGACAAAATCAAACCGGAACACTTTAAAAACTGGGTCGAGTGGGCGAAAGCGCATCAGCTTGGTCTGGATTTCAACCCGTCCTGCTTCTCGCATCCGCTGAGCGCCGACGGCTTCACGCTGGCGCACGCCGACGACACCATCCGTCAGTTCTGGATCGATCACTGTAAAGCCAGCCGCCGCGTATCCGCCTACTTTGGCGAACAACTGGGCACGCCGTCGGTGATGAATATCTGGATCCCCGACGGTATGAAAGATATCACCGTGGACCGCCTGGCCCCGCGCCAGCGCCTGATGGACGCGCTGGATGAGGTCATCAGCGAAAAGCTGGACCCGGCGCACCATATCGATGCCGTCGAAAGCAAACTTTTTGGTATCGGCGCGGAAAGCTACACCGTCGGCTCCAACGAGTTCTACATGGGTTATGCCACCAGCCGTCAGACCGCGCTATGTCTGGATGCGGGCCACTTCCATCCGACAGAAGTGATCTCCGACAAAATCTCCGCCGCCATGCTGTATGTGCCGCGTCTGCTGCTGCACGTAAGCCGTCCGGTGCGTTGGGACAGCGACCACGTGGTGCTGCTGGATGATGAAACCCAGGCGATTGCCAGCGAAATCGTGCGTCACAACCTGTTCGACCGCGTACACATCGGTCTCGACTTCTTCGATGCTTCCATCAACCGCATCGCGGCATGGGTTATTGGCACCCGCAACATGAAAAAAGCGCTGCTGCGTGCCCTGCTGGAACCGACTGAACACCTGCGCCAGCTTGAAGCCAGCGGCGATTACACTGCACGCCTGGCGTTGCTGGAAGAGCAAAAATCGCTGCCGTGGCAGGCGGTCTGGGAAATGTATTGCCAGCGTCATGACACGCCAGCCGGCAGCCAGTGGCTGGAAAGCGTTCGCGCCTACGAGAAAGAGATTTTAAGCCAGCGCGGTTAACCCATTATTGCCGGATGGCGCTGCGCTTATCCGGCCTACTGAATACTCAATGCCATCGGGCATTCAATAAAACAGGTACACCCTTTATGCAAAATATTCTCGATGCCTGGTTTGTCCAGGGAATGATTAAAGCCACCTCCGACGCCTGGCTGAAAGGCTGGGACGAGCGCAACGGCGGCAATCTGACGCTGCGCCTTGACGAAGCCGACATCGCCCCCTTCAGCGCCGACTTCCATAAAACGCCGCGCTACATTGCCCTGAGCCAGCCAATGCCGCTGCTGGCGAACACGCCGTTTATCGTGACCGGTTCGGGTAAATTCTTTCGTAACGTACAACTCGATCCGGCCGCTAATTTAGGCATCGTGAAAGTAGACAGTGACGGGGCGGGATACCACATTCTCTGGGGACTGACGAACGACGCGGTGCCGACCTCTGAGCTGCCAGCTCACTTCCTGTCGCACTGTGAACGCATCAAAACAACCCACGGTAAAGATCGCGTGATCATGCATTGCCACGCCACCAACCTGATAGCCCTGACCTATGTGCTGGAAAACAGCACCGCGCTTTTCACCCGCAAGCTGTGGGAAGGCAGCACCGAATGTCTGGTGGTCTTCCCGGATGGCGTGGGCATTCTGCCGTGGATGGTGCCGGGAACCGACGAGATAGGCCAGGCCACCGCGCAAGAAATGCAGAAACATTCGCTGGTACTGTGGCCATTCCACGGCGTGTTCGGCAGTGGCCCGACGCTGGATGAAGCGTTCGGGTTAATCGATACCGCCGAAAAATCCGCCGAAGTGTTAGTCAAAGTGCTGTCAATGGGCGGAATGAAGCAGACCATCCGCCGTGAAGAACTGATCGCGCTGGGTAAACGCTTTGGTGTTACCCCGCTCGCCAGTGCTTTAGAGCTGTATTGATAACAACATCGCGCCCCGCTCGCTGGGACGGGGCGAACGCTGTCGCCGATGTCGATGTGGCTAACGGTTTTGAGTGAAAGGTTGTGGCAATCTCCCTAATTGGGGGTATTCGTACGATGGAAGGGATCGGTCACGTTGTCCGCTGCCTGTGCGGTGCGTTGATCGTGGTGATCTCACTGCCGATCAGGACCCGCCGATTGTTGCGACGAAGACGCATCAGAATCCCTCCGGCGACATGGAGTTTTGCCGCCGGAAATATCATCATCTTAAGGAGAAAAAAACATGAGCTTTATGCTGGCACTTCCGAAAATCAGTCTGCACGGCGCGGGCGCGATTGGCGATATGGTGAATCTCGTTGCCAATAAGCAATGGGGTAAGGCGCTGATCGTCACTGACGGTCAACTGGTTAAGCTGGGCCTGCTCGATAGCCTGTTTGCGGCGCTGGATGAGCACAAAATGTCGTACCACCTGTTCGATGAGGTGTTCCCGAACCCGACCGAAGCGCTGGTACAAAAAGGCTACGCGGCTTATCAGGAAGCGAACTGTGATTACCTTATCGCCTTTGGCGGCGGCAGCCCGATCGATACCGCTAAAGCCGTGAAAATCCTTACCGCGAACCCGGGGCCTTCCACCGCCTACTCCGGCGTGGGGAAAGTGAAAAACCCAGGCGTACCGCTGGTTGCCATTAACACCACTGCCGGGACCGCTGCCGAGATGACCAGTAATGCCGTGATCATCGACTCCGGACGCCAGGTGAAAGAGGTCATCATCGATCCGAACATTATCCCGGATATCGCCGTGGACGATGCCAGCGTGATGCTGGAAATCCCGGCCTCCGTGACGGCAGCAACCGGTATGGACGCGCTGACCCACGCGGTGGAAGCGTATGTTTCCGTTGGCGCGCATCCGCTGACTGACGCCAATGCGCTGGAAGCGATTCGCCTGATCACCCTGTGGCTGCCAAAAGCGGTCGATGATGGCCACAACCTGGAAGCGCGCGAGCAAATGGCGTTTGGCCAGTATCTGGCGGGAATGGCGTTTAACAGCGCCGGTCTGGGGCTGGTTCACGCCCTGGCGCACCAGCCAGGCGCCACGCATAACCTGCCGCACGGCGTTTGTAACGCGATCCTGTTGCCGATTATTGAAAACTTTAACCGCCCGAACGCGATCGCACGTTTTGCCCGCATCGCGCAGGCGATGGGTGTCGATACCCGTGGTATGAGCGATGAAGCAGCAAGTATGGAAGCGATCAACGCCATCCGCGCGCTAAGCAAACGTGTCGGTATTCCGGCTGGTTTCAGCCAGCTTGGCGTCACCAAAGAGGATATCGAAGGCTGGCTGGACAAAGCGCTGGCGGATCCGTGTGCGCCATGTAACCCACGCACCGCCAGCCGTGAGGAAGTGCGCGAACTGTATCTGGAGGCGTTATGATCCGCAAAGCGTTCGTGATGCAGGTGAATGCCGGCGCGCACGATGAGTATCAGCGTCGTCATAACCCCATCTGGCCGGAACTGGAAGCCGTACTAAAGGCTCACGGCGCGCATCATTACGCGATCTATCTCGATGCGCCGCGTAATTTGCTGTTTGCGACTGTAGAGATTGAGTCCGAAGAACGCTGGAATGCCGTTGCCAGTACTGACGTCTGTCAGCGCTGGTGGAAATATATGCGTGACGTGATGCCCGCGAATCCGGATAACAGCCCGGTGAGTGCAGAGCTGAAAAACGTGTTTTATCTGGAGTAATCGATGAGCCCGGTTGCCGCTGTGGGCTGTTCCAACCGGGCTTTTTTGAATAAAAATTAAGGTAATAAATAGTTAAACGTAATCACTCATGAGGGGATTTTATACCATACCGGTGGAATTCGAGGGTCGCTAAACCCTGTTCGGCCACCAGAATCGCCTGGGTATCCGCTTCCAGCGCTTTAAAAATATGCTCCTGATCGGCGGGATAACAAATATAGTCGCCCTCACTTAACACTTCTGGCGCTTCCGTCAGGCCGACCTGCGCTTTTCCTTTCGTCACAATAATATGTTCGATCGATCCCGGCGGATGCGGCTGAGAAATGCGATCTGCGCCGGGCTGGGTTAAAAGCAGATAGATATCGCGCCGCGCACCCGGTGGGCAGGCGGCCAGCAAAATCGCCTGATAGTGCGCCTGCTCAGCCACCACTTTTGTGCCCTCACCGCAGCGGATCACCTGCGTTTTTTGCATCTGTGGCTCCAGCAACTGCGCAAAGGGAATATCCAGCGCCACACAGAGCGACCAGAGGGTTTCCAGACTAGGATTACCCTTGCCCGCTTCCAGTTGAGAGAGCGTCGACTTGGCGATCCCCGCCCGCCTGGCGATTTCTGCCAGAGATAGCCCCGTCCGCTGACGTTCACGAACCAGACTTTTAGCAATCACGCTGATGGGTTGTGTCATACACCACTCCATTTTTATATCGAACGAATCGTTCGTCTTGTAAAACATCTTTGTTGCGTTCATTATAATGGAAATTCGTTCGATATGGCTAAATCATGAAGCACATCTTCTCCTGCCTGAAGGCAGATACGATCAAAGCAATTTTCCTGGTCTGCCTGGCAGTGGGCGTGGTGGGGATGTCCTACGGCTCACTGGCGATGGCTTACGGCTTCCCGGTCTGGGTGCCGTTTGTCCTCTCTATTTTTGTGCTGGCGGGCGCATCCGAATTCATGTTTATCGGCATTGTCGCCAGTGGCGGTAATCCGTTAGCCGCCGCTGCCGCAGGCTTGCTGGTAAACGCCCGACATATCCCGTTTGGCGTGACGGTACGCGACCTGGTCGGCACCCGTGCGGCGAGTTTTTTCGGCTGCCATATTATGAACGACGAAAGCGTGGTATTCGGCCTGTCGCAGAAAACCCCGGAGCAGCGCAAAGCAGCCTACTGGCTGTGCGGCCTCGGCGTCGCTATTCTGTGGCCGCTGGGAACGTTACTGGGTACGGTCGTGGGTCAGATGCTGCCTGCTCCGGAAACCATCGGGCTGGACGCCGTGTTCCCGGCAATCCTGCTGGCACTCGTCGTCCCGGCGTTTAAAAACCGCACCACCCTGGTTCGTGGCCTGAGCGGCGCCGTCGTGTCGCTCGCCGCCGTGCCCTTTGCGCCGGTCGGACTGCCGGTTCTGCTCTCCCTGCTGGGCTTACTGACGAGGAAAAAATAATGGGCAACATGACGCTTTTCATTATCGGTATTGCCATTTTATCGGCGGGGACCTATTTGATGCGCCTCGGCGGCGCCAGACTCGGCAGCCGCCTGGCGCTTTCGGAGCGCTCTCAGGCGCTGTTATCCGATGCCGCCACGGTTCTGCTGTTTTCCGTCGCCCTGGCCACGACCTTCTACGAAGGAGAACATTTTGCCGGTATGGCACGCGTCCTCGGCGTCGCATTCGCGGTTTTCCTCGCCTGGCGCAAGATGCCGCTGATTGTGGTGATCGTCGCCGCCGCCGTGGTAACCGCGCTGCTGCGAATAACAGGGATACAGTAAAAAAGCGCCCGTGGGCGCTTTGTTAGGGTCGTTCAGGTTTTCTCTATCTGTTCGCCTATCCAGGCGATAACGGCGTCCATATCCGGCGTTTGCTGTTGGTCAACCGTGAATACCGGCCCGAGCCGCATTGGCTCAGCGTGTTCTGCCAGTTGCGCCAGTTCGGGTAAATACTCCTCACCGGGATGACCTGGTTTACGATCCTGTAAGCGAGTCGCATAACGCGTCACCGCCAGCTCAGGCGTGATCTGGTTCCACACCTCCACCACCTTCTCAACGCCCGCCTGCTGCAACAACTGCTGTAATGTCTCCCGAGGCTGGAAGCCAAACCAGGCGTCAACCAGCCAGACAACGCTTGCCGGAGAGTGGCCAATGATCGACCAGATCACCTCATAGGCCGCACAGCCCAACTGCCGGTTGAAAGGCCGGTCGATATCCGTAAAGCGTGCCATAAACGGCTCTTTGATCCCATCAATCGTCAGCAGCGGCAGACTGAATGTCCCGGAGAGCTGACGGGTAATCGTGCTTTTGCCTGACGCGGGGACCCCGTTGATTAAAATGACTGTTTTACAGTCTGGCGAGAGGTGTCTTTTCATAGCAGCGCGACCACCTCTTCCCGGGAATTTGCCGCCCGCAGCTTCGCCATGCGTTCATCGTTATCCAGTAACGCGACAATAGCGCGTATGCCCTCTTCGATATGCGCATTACTGTCCTGTGCGCCAAACATAATGACAATGTCGGCGGCTTCACTGTCAGCAAACTGAATCGGCGTATTGAGTAATACCATGCTAAAACAGTTACGCTTCACACCACACTCAGGCCGCGCATGGGGGATCGCAACGCCCTCATCAAACACATAATACGCTCCGTGACTGAGGGTATTATCGATCACCGCCTGTCCGTATTCCGCTGAAATATACCCTTTTGCGACCAATGGACGGGCCGCCAGTTGAATCACCTTCTGCCAGTCAGTTTCCGCTACGCCAACCTGAATCGCATCGGCCTCGATAAGTAATTCTTTTATCGTCATGAAGACTCCCTAAGAGCTTAACGAATCCGGCTCTAAATATTTCGGCGAATAACATTACGTAGCTCATCTATACGCACAAAAAGCGTATCAATTTCCTGTCGGTGCGTTTGGCTTTTGGCATAAACTGACAACGCCCGATTATAGATAAGCATTAATGACTTCTGTATTTCGCCATTACCCGGATTGCCCTGCAGTTCACCTTCCAGCCTGGCGATTTCTCCCGCCAGAACACGAGATTGTTCATCATAATCTTCCGGCGGGCGTGTTTCTTTTTTCCATAGCGACTTCAAAGATTCAAACATAGCGATCCCCCGCCCTGATGGACAACAGGGCAACAAAATATCATTCATTAATAACGGAGTTATTTAAATAACGCGATCTTTTCCATTAATACCTGGGTGACGGCATTATTTGCCGGAATTAAAAACTTACGTACGCTGTCATTCACTTTGCCTTTCTCAAAGGTATTTTTACACTGGTCGACCCACTGTACGTTCATTTCCGTGCCGACATTCACTTTATTAATGCCTTCAGTGACGGCCAGGCGCATATCGTCGTCACTCACCCCTGTCCCCCCGTGTAATACCAGCGGAACACCGGTCGCGGCGCTGATCTCTTTCAGCCGCTGATGTTGAATTTGTGCCTTGCCGGTATACAGGCCGTGTACCGTACCCACCGACACCGCCAGCATGTCGACTCGTGTTTCATCAACGAAGCGTCTGGCATCTTCCACCGTCGTAAAGCAGATATCTTCTGCCGCCACCGCTTTACCATCCTCTGAGCCGCCGATGGCCCCGAGCTCGCCTTCTACCGTAATATTTCGCGGTCGCGCCATCTCCACTACGATGCGGGTATTACCGATATTTTCATCCAGCTCAAGATGCGAGCCGTCATACATGACCGAAGAGAACCCGGCATTCATCGCCGTCTCAATGGCGCTGATATCAGAGCAGTGATCCAGATGCAGGCAGGTCGGGACATTCTCGCTCTCCGCCAGCGAACGCACCGCATCCACCAACAGGCGATAGCCCAGATATTCAGCCGTCCCGGTCGAGATCTGAATCATTAACGGGCTGTTCGTTTTTTGCGCCGCTTTAAAAAACGCGGGCAGCATTTCAATACAGTGCAGATTAAAGGATCCAATCGCTTTGAAATTTCTTTCCTGGCCGATTTTTAGGATCTCGTTGAAGTTATAAAGACTCATGAACATTTTCCCCTTTTGGCTTAGCGGATTTACCGTTGACGAACCACGCCAGTGCGGCAACAAAAACAATGAACAAGGCAACAAACAGCCAGTTATTCTGGAAGGCGTGGCCCAGGACGAGGCCAGAGCTGATAACGTCTGAATCGCTGAACGTGACGCCGGTAAAACCGTAAGTTTCCAGCATCGGCACCAGAATCGCTGGCAGGAAGGTGATGAACAAACCGTGAACCACACCCCCAATCATCGCGCCGCGACGACCGCCCAGCGCATTGCCAAAGACGCCCGCCGTCCCCCCGGCGAAGAAGTTGGTTAGCAGACCCGGTAGAATCATCGCCAGACCAAACATCGGGAAGACCAGCATGCCGATGATGGAACCGACGGTTGTCGCCAGGAATCCGACAATCACTGCGTTGGGTGCATAAGGGAACAGAACCGGACAATCCAGCGCAGGCTTAGCGTCCGGGACGATACGCATGGCGATACCGCGAAACGCCGGAACCAGTTCGTTGAGCAATAAGCGTACGCCGCTGTAGAGCACGAAGACGCCAGCTACAAACTGAATGGACTGCATGAAGGCAAACATCAGGTAGTTAACACCGCCGGAAAACTGAGCGATATATTCCGGACCCGCCGCCAGCGCCGGAATGAGGTACATCGGCACCATCACGACCGCCATGGCGAGATAAGTATCCTGTAAGAACTTGAAGTTATCAGGTAACTCAAGATCTTCCGTGGAGCGAGACCCTTTGCCTACCACTTTAGCCACTGCGGCCTGGACCAGATAACCAATGGTGCAGAAATGTCCCAGCGCCACATCATCCGAGCCGGTAATGCGTCTGACCACCGGTTGCGCCAGCGCAGGCATCAATACCGCCATCACGCCGCCAAAAATCCCACCGGTTAAAATCAGCGGCAGTCCGGTGAGGCCTGATTTATAGCCAATAACCGCGCCAATGGTCGCCATCCACAATAACGCCTGTCCGGTCAGGAAGATGTATTTCAGCGGTGTCAGGCGCGCAATAATGATATTGACGGCAAAAATCACCATGAGCGTTAACGCCACTTCCGAACCCAGTTCACGGTTCGCTAACCCGGCAATGGCGGCCACATCGGTAATATAGCCCTTCATGCCAAATCCCTGAGTAAAAATATCGTTCAGGAAGGTCAGCGTGGCGACAATAATATTAATGCCAGCCATCATGATTAAAAAACCAAGCAGCGTTTTAAACGTGCCTTCTGCGGTTTTCCCCGGCGATTTCTTTTGCAGGATCAGACCGAGCATCGCGATAAAAGCAATTAATATCGATGCCTGCCCGAGCAAATCTTTAACGATGAATTCAACGATACTATTCATAATCGGCTACCTTCAGATTCCGCTCTTTTAAAAACGCGACGATCTTAGCTTCAATTTCGTCTTTGTCCGTGAGCTTATTCAGTACCACAACCCGTTTAATTTCTTCTTCACTGGCATCCGCCGTTAAGATGTCAGCAAAGGTTTTTTGCGTCAGGATCATGTCAGATTTAAACGCGCCTGCTTCGGATACTGTGGTATGTTCGATATGCGCAGGAATTTCCAGTTTCTTTAAAACCGCTTTCGCCGTCATTTCAATAGCAAAACTTGAACCGAGGCCGCAGCCACATACGCAAAGAATTTTCAGCATGTAAGGTCTCCTCAAATAATATTGAGTTGTTTGGCAAGTTTGTAATGATGTCCTTCTGTATCGACCAGACGTTTTTTCATACTTACGAGATCAATCGGAATAGGTTTATTGCTTTGATTAATAATAATTGCTTTATTTTTCATCCCTGACTGAATGCACCGAACCACTTCGCTCGCCATAATGGTGCCCTGATAAATTTCTTCACAGGTCGGATCGCCATTACGTAAACCGTAACCGACAATGGTTTTCCGAATTCGCTCGCCGATACGCGGTTCGAGTTGTTTAATCATGGTATCAATCGCCCCCTGAAAACCGGGGGAATATTCTCTGGTGTAGCCTTCTGAGCACAGAATTATCACGCTGTTCTGGGTGGCCAGTTTTTGCTTTACCCGTTCTGCTAAAGCTTCAAGCGACATCTGGGACTCTGGAATCAGGGCGATATCCGCATTGCATTTAATCGCAGATTGCAGGGTTAATTCGCCACAATAGCCACCCAATAACTCCACCATAAACACGCGACCGGGTAGGGCTCTGCCCGTATTTCGTAAACGAGAAACCTCCTTAATAATCTGTTCGCAGGCAGTCGAAAAACCAATCGTATAATGACTACCGTAAACATCATTATCGATGGTCATGCCCACACCAAAACAATTAATATCAAATTCGCTCAGGGTATTGAGAAACTGTAAACTGCCGTCGCCGCCAGCCATAATCAGTACATCAATGTGCAGCGACTTGAGTTTTCTGGCGATCGTTTCATATTCGCTACGCTGCAATTTACGGGTTGTTCTTCCCGAGGTAATAATGGGTATCGCTGCAATGGAAAAATCGACCAAATCACGCCACGCCACGTCATGGTGATTTTTCTCCAGCAAACCGGGGATCCCACCATTGAATAAGGTAATTTTTGCATCCGCGAGTCTGGCGATCTGGAATATAAAGTTATTAATTCCAGAAACATCGCCACCACTAATGACAATACCAATTTTCATTGCGTTTCCTCCGAAGCACCCGTGGAAACATTTTTCCCTGACTTCAAGCCTGTTATTTGCAATGAAGATCACATTATGATGATAAATTCCGTAGCGCGGAATATTGACAGGATGATTACATGGTTGTTTTTTGTGACTAACATCTCATTTTAAGAGGGTGCATCCGCGAGGCATCCATTTTTAATTTCGTTAATTATCATTGCGTTAATTGACACAGAAATCTTTTCTTTTAAGCGGTTGTCTTCCGCTTCCTGCATCGATGTTATGAAAAGAGAGAAATGTGAGAAATATCGCATTTTTTTGCGACCGGGAGGTTTATTTACGCCTTATTTCGTTCTGCCTCACTTTGCAAACTGTGGGCTTGCGCACAAAGCCTGTTGATGCTTAGCCCACATTATGTCACTCCGCTCAGACATATTGCCGCTCATCACAACACGGTCTCCTCGTTAAAATCTTCATAACGCGTTTTAACGGAGTTCCTTTATGTCCATGCTCACAACACGTTGCCTTGATCTGAATATTCAGGGCAACAGTCCTTATTCCATTCTTAAACAACTTGCGGAAATGGCCTTTCGCAATGGCGCCATCACCGACCGACAGGTGTTTCTACAGACGCTTTTGATGCGGGAAAAACTCCACTCCACCGGATTTAGCTCAGGCGTCGCCGTGCCGCATGGCAAAAGCGACTGTGTAAAACATCCCTTTGTTCTGTTCGCCCGTCACGCTCAGGGCGTTGACTGGCGCGCCAGCGATGGCGAAGTCGTCAATTGTTGGATCTGCCTCGGCGTACCGCAATCCGGTGAAGACGCTCAGGTTCAAATCATCGGCACCCTGTGTCGCAAAATCATCCATCAGGATTTCATCAATCAACTGAAACAAGGCGATGCCACTCAGGTGCTGACCTTGTTAAATCAGACCCTAACCTCATAAGGAAGCGGCTATGGAGTCATCCTTACGTTTAGTGGCGATCACCAACTGCCCTGCCGGTATCGCTCATACTTACATGGTGGCGGAAGCGCTGGAGCAAAAAGCGCGCTCGCTCGGATATACGATAAAAGTCGAAACCCAGGGTTCAAGCGGTGTCGAAAACCGACTGACTCAGGATGAAATTGCCGCGGCCGATTACGTGATTTTAGCCACCGGTCGGGGATTAAGCGGTGAAGATCGGGCGCGATTTGCCGGGAAAAAAGTCTATGAGATAGCCATTGCGCAGGCGCTGAAAAATATCGACCTCATTTTCACGCAATTACCGTCACACTCTCAGCTTTTTGCCACCGACAACGGCGTAAAACTCGGTAAGCAGGATGTCCCGCAAGGCAGCGTCATGAGCCATTTGATGGCGGGGGTTTCCGCCGCGCTGCCGTTTGTGATCGGTGGCGGTATTCTGGTTGCCATCGCCAATATGCTGGTGCAGTTCGGCTTACCGTATACCGATATGTCGAAAGGTGCGCCGTCATTTTCCTGGATTGTCGAATCCATCGGTTATCTGGGCTTCACCTTTATGATCCCGATTATGGGGGCTTACATCGCAGGGTCGATTGCTGACAAACCCGCATTCGCCCCGGCATTCCTGGTCTGTTATCTGGCTAACGATAAAGGATTGCTCGGCACCCAGTCTGGCGCCGGTTTTCTCGGCGCGGTAGTACTTGGCCTGGCAATCGGTTATTTCGTGCTGTGGTTTCGCAAAGTGCGTCTCGGCAAAGCGCTTCAACCGCTGCTGGGATCAATGCTAATTCCGTTTGTCACACTGCTGGTATTTGGCGTACTGACCTATTACGCCATCGGCCCGGTCATGTCAGACATCATGAGTGGCCTGTTGCATTTTCTGAATACGATCCCACCCTCCATGAAAATGGGCGCAGCCTTTCTCGTTGGCGCGATGCTGGCATTTGATATGGGTGGACCTATCAACAAAACCGCCTGGTTCTTCTGTTTCTCACTGCTGGAAAAACATATTTACGACTGGTACGCCATTGTCGGCGTCGTCGCGCTGATGCCGCCCGTCGCGGCAGGCATTGCCACGTATCTGACGCCAAAACTGTTTACCCAACAGGAAAAGGCTGCTGCCAGCAGCGCCATTGTCGTCGGTGCCACCGTCGCCACCGAACCCGCGATTCCCTATGCGCTGGCCGCACCGCTGCCGATGATCACCGCCAATACGCTCGCCGGTGGAATTACCGGCATGCTGGTGATCGCCTTCGGAATCAAACGTCTCGCGCCGGGATTGGGTATCTTCGACCCGCTGATCGGCCTGATGTCTCCGGTCGGTTCCTTTTATCTGGTGTTGGCTATCGGTCTGGCACTGAATATTGCGTTGATTATCATCCTGAAAGGGCTATGGCTGAAGCGGAAGGCCGCACAACAGGAGCGTGCAAATGAACAGTGAATTACTTCAACAGCTTTGCGAAGCCAGCGCCGTCAGCGGTGATGAGCAGGACGTTCGCACGATCCTCATCAAGACGCTGGAACCCTGTGTGGATGACATCACCTTTGACGGCCTCGGCAGCGTTATCGCCCGCAAAGGTCATCGTGGGCCTAAGGTTGCGGTCGTCGGCCATATGGATGAAGTTGGCTTTATGGTCACCCATATCGACGACTGCGGTTTTCTGCGCTTCACAACGATTGGCGGTTGGTGGAATCAGTCGATGCTGAACCATCGGGTCACTGTCCGCACTCGTAAAGGCAGTAAAATCCCGGGCGTTATCGGCTCCGTTGCGCCACATGCCCTGACCGAAAAGCAAAAACAACAGCCGCTGACCTTTGACGAAATGTTCATTGATATTGGCGCAAACAGCCGCGAAGAAGTGGAAACTCGCGGCATTGCAATCGGTGATTTCATTAGCCCGGAAGCAAACTTTGCCCGTTGGGGCGAAGATAAAATTGTGGGCAAAGCGCTGGATAACCGTGTTGGTTGCGCCCTGATGGTAGAACTTTTGCAGTCCGTCGATAATCCAAATATCACCCTATACGGCGTGGGTAGCGTGGAGGAAGAAGTGGGGCTGCGCGGCGCGCAAACCTCTGCAGAACATATCAAACCCGATGTGGTTATCGTCCTGGATACCGCCGTGGCGGGCGATGTGCCCGGTATCGACAGTATTAAGTATCCCCTGAAACTGGGCGACGGTCCTGGGCTTATGCTGTTTGATAAGCGTTATTTCCCTAATCAAAAACTGGTCGCCGCATTAAAAGCCAGCGCGGCAAGCAGCGATTCTCCTTTGCAGTTTTGCACCATGAAAACCGGAGCGACGGACGGCGGGCGTTATAATGTGATGGGCGGCGGGCGTCCCGTTGCGGCGCTCTGTTTACCTACGCGTTATCTGCATGCCAACAGCGGCATGATTTCCGCAAAGGATTATGACGCGTTGTTTACCTTAGTGCGCGAACTGCTCATGTCATTTACTGCCGAAAACATCAGCACGTTAACTGATTTTCGCCAGGTGATCTGATGCTCAATGAACGCCAGTTAATGCTCGTCGATCTGCTTGAACAACAGCCCTGTTCGCTGAACGAGCTGGCGAGGCAAACTGGCGTGTCGGGTAGAACGATCCTGCGTGATATTGATTATCTTAACTTTACGCTCAGCGGTAAGGCCCGCATCCAGCCTGGTGGCAGTGCGGGTTATCAACTGGACATTATTGACCGGCGTAGCTTTTTCCAGCTTCTGCAACGCCATGATAACGACGATCGCTTGCTGGCGTTCTTGCTGTTGAATACGTTTACTCCCCGCGTCCAGTTGGCCGCTTCGCTTAACCTGCCCGAAACCTGGGTTGCCGATCGCCTGTCCCGACTGAAGCAACGCTACGAACGGGCATTTTGTCTTTCCAGTCGCCCGGGCGTAGGCCATTTCATTGATGAGCCTGAGGAAAAACGCATTATTCTGCTGGCGAATCTGCTCAAAAAAGACCCGTTGTTAATTCCGCTACCCGGCGTGACGCGAGACACTGTCGAACGACTTAACAGCGCATGCGAACCTCTTCTTGCTGAGTTCCCACTGACGTCGGGAGAATACCTCGCAAGTCTGGTGCTGGCGGTCTACGCACTGCGTAATCAACTCTCGGGCACATGGCCGGAATGTCGACAGACATCGCTAAAAAATGCCGTAGAACAGGGCGGGATCTATCTTGGCGAGAACGCGTTCAAAACGCTACACGGGCTACTGGATAAACAGCAACAACAGGCTATGACCCTGTCTGCTGAAACCGTGATTGCGTTGCTACAACGCGTTCCTGGTGTGGCCACCTTGAACATTATCGATACGCAACTGGTTGAAAATATCACGGGTCATCTGCTGAGATGCGTTTCAGCCCCCGTTTGGGTACCGGATCATCGCCAGAGCAGCATGAACAACCTGAAAGCCGCCTGGCCGACGGCGTTCGATATGAGCCTGCGATTCATTGCTCTTTTGCGTGAACAACTTACGATTCCATTGTTCGACAGCGATCTGATCGGACTTTACTTTGCCTGCGCGCTGGAACGGCATCAAAATGAGCGTCACCCCATCATTTTGTTATCCGATCAGAATGCGATTGCCACCATTAACCAGCAGGCCATCGAGCGTGACGTATTGAGTTGTCGGGTGATGATCGCGCGGACTCCCGGTGAGGTGCATGCAATAAGTCAGGAGGTCGAGCCGCTATTGATCGTCAATAACAGCCATTATTTACTGGACGACTCATTAAAAAATGTCCTGACAATTAAAAATATCATTTCTGCCGCCGGCACCGAGCAAATCAAAAGCTTCCTTGCGACCGCGTTTATTCGCCAACAACCGGAGCGCTTCTTTTCAGAACCGGGAAGTTTTCACTACCTGAATACTCCTGACGAAACCTGGCATAGCATTACCCGTCAGATTTGCGCCCAACTCGTGGCGCAGCAACATATCACCCGCGATGAGGCACAGCGTATCTGCGCCCGTGAAGACGAAGGTGAAAACCTGATTGTGAATCATCTGGCGATCCCCCACTGCTGGGGCGAGCAGGCGCGTCGCTTTCGCGGATTTTTCATCACTCTGGCCTCTCCCGTTCAGGTGAATAACGAACCGGTCAGCCATGTGTTAATTGCCTGCGCCGCCGCGGACGCACACCATGAATTAAAAATTTTCAGCTATCTGGCAAGCGTATTATGCAGCCATCCGGCAGAAACCATTTGTGGGTTAACTGGCTATGACGCGTTTATCGCGCTACTAAAGCAGTAACGACAGAAACAAAAAAAGCGCCTCAAGGGCGCTCTTTCGACAATGGAGATGAACTTATTTCAGCAGTTCCGCCGTCATGTGCACGCGGTTGCCGGTGTAAGCCTGGGTGATTTTGTAAGAGCTTGCGCCAGCCTGTTCCGCCTGTGCGGCGATTTTCGCTTCAGTGCTTTCCAGGGTCGACCCGGTTGCCGTTACGGACTGGGCAGCGAAAGAACCGAAAGAGGTAGCGAGAGCGATAACTGCGACAAAAGTTTTGATGCTTTTCATGATGTAAACCCTTTAACTTAGTTGTTTGAGTAAGGCACCGTGCCTTGATGTGATAAATCATAGGCCGTTACTCAGACAACTAAAAGCGGAAGGATTTGCCCATCTTATTCAAATAAACTGAACTTAAATCACTCAGCGATTAAACGCTGCGGATGAGTATAAATGGTCGCCCTGCCCGGTTTGCAGAAACCCACCAGCGTCAGGTTACAGCGCTCAGCGACTTCCACCGCCAGCGTGGTGGCCGCAGAAACGGCAAACAGGATCTCGATACCGCACATTGCGGACTTTTGTACCATCTCATAACTCGCACGACTGGATACCAGCGCCGCCCCCGCCATCCAGCTTTCGCCTTCTGCGGCGCGACGCCCCAGCAGTTTGTCCAGCGCGACGTGACGCCCAACGTCTTCATGTCCGCCCGCCAGTTCGCCCGATGGCAGCACCCATGCCGCAGCGTGCGTACACCCGGTAAGTTGCCCCACCGGCTGGTAATCCTTCAGATGCCGTAGCGCGTGGTCGAGATTTGCGAGGTTAAAGGTCTGGGTGAACGGCAGCGGCTGCACCGGTTTACCGATATCATTGAGCTGCTCAACGCCACACACGCCACAGCCGGTGCGTCCGGCCAGCGCGCGACGACGTTCTTTCAGCCCCATAAAACGGCGACTGGAAAGTTCGATCTGGACTTCAAGGCCGTTACAGGAGGGGACAACATCCATACCATAGATCTCGCGCGGGCTGTCAATAATGCCCTCGGAGAGGGAGAAACCGACCGCAAAGTGGTGCAGATCCTTCGGCGAGGCCATCATCACAACATGGGAAATGCCATTGTAGACCAGCGCAACGGGCACCTCTTCAGCCACCTCATCCGGCTGAGGATGTTGCAAGTCCTCACGCTTCCACAGGTTAACCTGGCGAGAGCTTGTGACATTTATCACATTTCCGACTTCTTCTGGATGTATCTTATTCACTTTCTTTTAACCGTATAAGAACACACGTACCAACATTGTGGTATTCTGTCACAACCCCAGGCAGGACGCCGGGAAATTGACCCAATTCTGGACCTTTGCGGTCCTGTCCGCAAAGAAAAATAACAACCACTTTCTGAACATTCGGCACGAATGTGAAAGAGAAGTGACAATGTCGAAAAGGAGCAAACCATGCAGGTCAGCAGAAGGCAGTTCTTTAAGATCTGCGCTGGCGGTATGGCAGGCACCACGGCGGCGGCACTGGGCTTCGCGCCCGGCGTAGCGCTAGCGGAAACACGGCAATATAAACTGCTGCGCACCCGCGAAACCCGTAATACCTGCACTTACTGTTCCGTTGGTTGTGGGCTGTTGATGTACAGCCTCGGCGACGGTGCTAAAAACGCCAAAGCGTCTATCTTCCATATCGAAGGTGATCCGGACCATCCGGTCAACCGTGGTGCGCTCTGCCCGAAAGGGGCCGGTCTGGTGGACTTCATCCACTCCGAAAGCCGCCTGAAATTCCCGGAATACCGCGCGCCAGGCTCGGATAAATGGCAGAAAATCAGTTGGGATGAGGCATTTGACCGCATCGCGAAACTGATGAAAGAAGACCGCGATGCCAACTACATTGCGCAAAACGCCGATGGCGTTACCGTTAACCGCTGGCTGTCTACCGGGATGCTGTGTGCTTCCGCGTCCAGTAACGAAACCGGCTTTTTAACGCAAAAATTCACCCGCGCGCTCGGTATGCTCGCGGTCGACAACCAGGCGCGTGTCTGACACGGACCAACGGTAGCAAGTCTTGCTCCAACATTTGGTCGCGGTGCGATGACCAACCACTGGGTCGACATCAAAAACGCCAACCTCGTCGTGGTGATGGGCGGCAACGCCGCTGAAGCGCACCCGGTCGGGTTCCGCTGGGCGATGGAAGCGAAAATTCACAACGGCGCGAAGCTGATTGTGATCGATCCGCGTTTCACGCGTACGGCGTCGGTGGCCGATTTCTATGCCCCAATCCGTTCGGGTACTGACATTGCCTTCCTGTCAGGCGTCATGCTGTACCTGCTGACTAACGAAAAATATAACCGCGAATACACCGAGGCCTACACCAACGCCAGTCTGATCGTGCGTGAAGATTTTGGCTTCGAGGACGGCCTGTTTACCGGCTATGACGCGGATAAACGCAAGTACGACAAGACCAGCTGGAACTATGAGCTGGACGAAGAGGGCTTTGCCAAACGCGATACCACACTGCAACACCCGCGCTGCGTCTGGAACCTGCTGAAACAGCACGTCTCCCGCTACACGCCGGACGTGGTGGAAAACATCTGCGGTACGCCAAAAGCCGACTTCCTGAAAGTCTGTGAGTACATCGCAGAAACCAGCGCGAAAGACAAAACCGCGTCGTTCCTGTATGCCCTCGGCTGGACACAGCACTCCATCGGTTCGCAGAACATCCGCACGATGGCGATGATCCAGTTGCTGCTCGGCAACATGGGGATGGCGGGCGGTGGCGTTAACGCCCTGCGCGGTCACTCCAACATTCAGGGGCTGACTGACCTGGGCCTGCTGTCACAAAGCCTGCCGGGCTACCTGACGCTGCCCAATGAAAAACAGCCTGACCTGCAAACATACCTGGCCGCCAACACGCCGAAACCGCTGTTGAAAGATCAGGTCAACTACTGGGGCAACTACCCGAAATTCTTCGTCTCGTTGATGAAGGCCTTCTACGGCGATAAAGCGACAGCGGAAAACAGCTGGGGCTTTGACTTCCTGCCGAAGTGGGACAAAGGGTACGACGTGCTGCAGTACTTCGAGATGATGAAAGAGGGTAAGGTCAATGGCTATATCTGCCAGGGCTTCAACCCGGTCGCGTCATTCCCTAACAAAAACAAGACGATTGCATCTCTGTCCAAACTGAAGTTCCTGGTGACGATCGACCCGCTCAACACGGAGACCTCCACCTTCTGGCAAAATCACGGTGAGTCGAACGATGTGGATCCGTCGAAAATCCAGACTGAAGTGTTCCGTCTGCCCTCCACCTGCTTTGCCGAAGAGAACGGTTCGATCGTGAACTCCGGCCGCTGGCTGCAGTGGCACTGGAAAGGTGCGGACGCCCCGGGGATCGCGGTCACCGATGGCGAAATCCTGGCCGGTATCTTCCTGCGCCTGCGCAAAATGTATGCTGAGCAGAGCGGCGCCAACCCGGAACAGGTGCTGAGCATGACCTGGAACTACTCCACCCCACATGAACCGGCATCGGAAGAAGTGGCGATGGAGAGTAACGGGAAAGCACTGGCCGATCTCATCGACCCGGCTACGGGCGCGGTGATCGTGAAGAAAGGCCAACAGCTCAGCTCGTTTGCTCAGTTGCGTGACGACGGCACCACCTCCAGCGGTTGCTGGATTTTCGCCGGTAGCTGGACGCCGGAAGGCAACCAGATGGCGCGTCGCGATAACGCCGATCCGTCTGGTCTGGGCAATACGCTGGGCTGGGCATGGGCGTGGCCGCTGAACCGCCGTATCCTGTACAACCGTGCTTCCGCTGACCCACAGGGCAACCCGTGGGATCCGAAGCGCCAAATCCTGAAATGGGACGGCGCAAAATGGAGCGGGATGGACATTCCGGACTACAGCGCCGCCGCACCCGGCAGCGACGTCGGGCCGTTCATCATGCAGCCGGAAGGGATGGGACGTCTGTTCGCTCTCGACAAGATGGCGGAAGGGCCGTTCCCGGAACACTACGAACCGTTTGAGACGCCGCTGGGTACCAACCCGCTGCACCCGAACGTGATCTCCAACCCTGCCGCCCGTATCTTCAAGGGCGACGCCGAAGCGTTGGGTAAAGCCGATAAGTTCCCGTACGTCGGAACCACTTACCGTCTGACCGAGCATTTCCACTACTGGACCAAGCATGCGCTGCTTAACGCTATCGCGCAGCCGGAACAGTTTGTGGAGATCGGCGAGACGCTGGCGAACAAGCTCGGCATCGCTCATGGCGACACCGTTAAAGTCTCCTCTAATCGCGGCTATATCAAAGCCAAAGCCGTGGTGACTAAGCGTATTCGCACGCTGAAAGCAGACGGCAAGGATATCGATACTATCGGTATTCCGATTCACTGGGGCTATGAAGGTGTGGCGAAGAAAGGGTTTATAGCGAACACCCTGACGCCGTCGGTGGGTGATGCCAACTCACAAACGCCGGAATTTAAGTCCTTCCTGGTGAACGTGGAAAAGGTGTAACGGAGACGACTTATGGCTTATCAATCGCAAGACATTATCCGTCGTTCCGCGACTAACGGTCTCACCCCCGCGCCTCAGGCGCGGGACTTCCAGGAAGAAGTGGCGAAGCTCATTGACGTCACCACCTGCATCGGCTGTAAAGCCTGTCAGGTGGCCTGTTCCGAGTGGAACGACATCCGTGATGAAATCGGCAGCAACGTCGGGGTCTATGATAACCCGGCGGATTTAACCGCCAAATCCTGGACGGTGATGCGCTTCTCGGAAGTGGAGCAGAACGACAAACTGGAATGGCTGATCCGCAAGGATGGCTGTATGCACTGCGCCGATCCGGGCTGCCTGAAGGCGTGTCCGGCAGAAGGGGCTATCATTCAGTATGCCAACGGGATTGTCGACTTCCAGTCTGAGCAGTGCATCGGCTGTGGCTACTGCATCGCCGGTTGCCCGTTTGACGTGCCGCGCCTGAACCCGGAAGACAACCGGGTTTATAAATGCACGCTGTGCGTTGACCGCGTGACCGTCGGCCAGGAACCGGCCTGCGTGAAAACCTGCCCGACGGGTGCTATCCACTTTGGTTCGAAAGAGGATATGAAAACGTTGGCCGGCGAGCGCGTAGCGGAGCTGAAAACCCGTGGTTACGACAATGCGGGCCTGTACGATCCGGCAGGCGTAGGCGGGACGCACGTGATGTACGTGCTGCATCATGCCGACAAGCCGAATCTGTATCACGGTCTGCCGGAGAACCCGGAAATCAGCGCCACCGTAAAATTCTGGAAAGGGATCTGGAAGCCTCTTGCAGCGGTCGGCTTTGCCGCGACCTTTGCGGCCAGCATCTTCCACTACGTCGGTGTCGGCCCGAACCGTGCGGATGAGGAAGAGAACAACCTGCATGAAGAGAAAGACGATGAGGTGCGCAAATGAAAAGACGTGACACCATCGTGCGCTACACCGCGCCGGAACGCATCAACCACTGGGTCACCGCCTTCTGCTTCGTGCTGGCGGCGGTGAGCGGACTGGGCTTTTTCTTCCCGTCCTTCAACTGGCTGATGCAAATCATGGGGACACCGCAACTGGCGCGTATTCTGCACCCGTTTGTAGGCGTCATCATGTTTGCCTCGTTCATCATCATGTTCTTCCGGTACTGGCACCACAACCTGATCAATCGGGATGA
Organism: Citrobacter sp. ANG330; assembly: GCF_047467925.1. Lineage (NCBI taxonomy): Bacteria > Pseudomonadati > Pseudomonadota > Gammaproteobacteria > Enterobacterales > Enterobacteriaceae > Citrobacter > Citrobacter sp. ANG330. Next base: position 113,473 of record NZ_JASJUI010000011.1, read on the forward strand.
CATCTTCTGGGCGAAGAACATCCGTAAGATTGTCGTCAACGAAGAAGTGGGCGACACCGGGCGGTATAACTTCGGTCAGAAATGCGTGTTCTGGGCGGCAATTATCTTCCTGGTGCTGCTGCTGGTGAGCGGTGTGATCATCTGGCGTCCATACTTTGCGCCAGCGTTCTCCATTCCGGTGATCCGCTTTGCGTTAATGCTGCACTCTTTTGCCGCCGTTGCGCTGATTGTGGTTATCATGGTGCATATTTACGCCGCGCTGTGGGTGAAAGGCACGATTACCGCGATGGTAGAAGGCTGGGTGACTCGCTCCTGGGCGAAGAAACATCACCCGCGCTGGTATCGTGAAGTGCGTGAAAAGCAGGATAAGACCCAGTCGTAAGCAAAGACTGTTCGTGAACCGATAAGTTAACGCCGGAGACTGAGTTTCCGGCGTTTTTTTAGAATGGCTTTTAGTTTTGACAAGTTTTTGACAACTTTATACAGATAACAGACCAACCGACGTTGCGGTCGCATAAGAATGGAGTCGATTCTTAAGACAAGGAGACGTACCGTGAATCTCAAACACCTCTTCGCAGCCCTGGCAATGGGACTGCTTGCGACAACAACGGCGGCACAACCGTCCGCGCCGAAAGTGACGATCAAATCCGAACTGGCTTCCCCTCTGGTGCTGGAAAACAGCCAGGACAAAAACTACCTCAAAGTGTCACTGACGGGTTTCCCGCTACATGCAACTAAACGCAGCCCGATCAACCTCGCACTGGTGATTGACCGCTCCGGCTCTATGGGCGGCGAGCGTATCGAACAAGCAACAGAAGCCGCCGTAATGGCGGTGAACACCTTAAGCGCCCAGGACACGCTCTCGGTGGTGATTTACGACGACGTCGTGGATGTCATCGTACCGGCGGCCAAAGTCGGCAATAAAGCGAAACTTATCAGCCAAATCCGTGAACAGCTGACCGCACGCGGCGGTACCGCACTGTTTGCCGGGGTCAGCCGCGGTATCAAAGAAACCAGTAAATTCCTTGATAAGGCCCATGTTAACCGCATCATCCTGCTGTCTGATGGCCAGGCGAACGTCGGTCCTTCCTCCACCAGCGAACTGGCGGAGCTGGGTAAGATCGCCGCCCGCAAAGGGATTGCCATCACGACGATGGGTATTGGCGAAGGCTACAATGAAGATCTGATGGCGGCGATTGCCCAGTACAGCGATGGCAACCACGTGTTTGTACAAAATACCGATGCACTGGAGAAGGCATTTGCCCATGAATTTGGCGATGTCATGTCCGTCGTCGCTCAGGATGTAGTGGTGCAAATTCATGTCGCTGACAACGTTAAGCCACTACGCCTGCTGGGGCGTGAAGGTGAAATCCGCGACAACACGGTGACCGTAAAACTGAACCAGCTTTATGCCAATCAGGAGAAATATGTCATGCTGGAAGTGCTGCCGGCGAAAGGCCAGGCCGCACAAAGCAAGCCGCTCGCTGAGATCAACGTCAGCTATAACAACCTCGCCACCGGGCAGAAAGAGCGCTGGGATGACAAGATGGCCATCAGCTATACCGCCTCTGCCAACGAAGTTCAGAAAGCGCAGGTGGAGGATGTGATCGTCGATTCCGCCATTCAGAAATCCGCCATTCAGAATGAGCAGGCGTTACAGCTCATCGATGAAGGCAAAATGGACGAGGCGAAAGCGATCCTGCGCGAAAACTCTAGTACACTCAGCGCGTTACCGCTTAGCGCACCCGCTGCCAGAATGAAGGCACAGGAGAGCGCAGAGGAAAACCTTAAGTTGCTGGACAGGATGGAAAGCGAAAGCAAAGAAGCATCGCGCAAGTCGCTGAAAGAACAGAGCTATAAAACCAAAAACCAGAGTTCGAAATCGAACTGATCCACAAGGAGTGCTGGATGCTCAGACGCAAGCCGATTTATCTCGTCATTACACTGATGTTTTTTATCCTGCTTGCTTACCTGGGCGTTCGCACTCTGGAACATGAAGTCTTGTTGCGTCAGTACCAGACTCAGACCCTGGCGAAATCGCAAACCGCCAGCGTCGCCAGGGGGATCGAAAATATTTTGCAGCAAAAAGCCTCCCGCCTGCATGCGATTGGCGATTTTATCGACCCCGCAGAGGTCACCACCCTCAGTGCACTGAAAGAGAATGACAGCGACATTGCCGACGTCTTTATTCTGCGGAAAAATCATCTCCTCTACCCCGATGAGCGTCAGCCGTTAAGCAACGAGGATAAAGAGTGGGTGCGCCAGCTCAGCCCGCTGGTCAACGATCCCAGCCAACTTGCCAGTCATATGACGCAAAGCGAGCAGGACACGCCGCAGGCCGGCTGGTTTATTAGTTTTGAGACGCAGGAACCGCTGTTGATCTACTGGCGCCAGAAAGACGGGGCGATCATCGGTTTTCGCCTCTCCTGGGTACAACTGATGATGGATATGGCGAACGGCATTCAGATTAACCCGGAGGATCCGCAGCAGATTGTCAGGGTGACAGAAAACGGCCGTCAGCTTTATCAGAACGCGCAGGCGGATCTGCGACGGCTCACCTTACTGGACTCCCGCACGCTGGAGTATCCACTCACAACGTGGCAGGTCAGCGCTTACGGCGTCAACGCACCGCTCTGGCATATCTGGCTGTGGGGCGGCGCGTTAATCGTCCTGCTGCTTCTCGCCGTCGCACTGTTGGGCGTCTCGCTGTGGCGGGAATATACCCGCGCGGCGCGTCAGGCACGCCAACAGGTCGATTTTGTCAGCCAGGTGTCACACGAACTGAAAACACCGCTGACCAACATCACGCTCTATGCCGAACTGTTGCGCGAAGGGCTGGATGATGAACAAACGCAGGAACGACGCTATGTGGATGTGATCACTCAGGAAGGCCAGCGGTTATCGCGGCTTATCCAGAATATCCTGACCTTTACACGCGCACCGAAACTGCATCTTCAGCCAGTCAATCTCCGCCGTTTGATGACAGAAATTACGCAGATCTTTACGCCTGCGTTGCAGGCAAAAGGCATGACGATTCACATGTCTTGCCCTGAGAATCTGACATTGCACAGCGATCGTGACGTGATCACACAAATTGTCAGCAATTTTCTCAGTAATGCCGAAAAATACGCTTCGCAGGGTCAGCGCGTGGATCTGATCGTGGAACACGTTGCGGAAAACGTGGAGATCGCCGTTCGCGACTACGGTCCCGGCATTGCGGAAAATGAGATGTCCTTGATCTTCCGCCCGTTTTATCGGGTCAAATCTTCCATTACCGAGGGTGTTTCAGGTACCGGTATTGGACTCACCATCGCTTGCCAACTGGCGCAACGCCTGCACGGCAAGATTCAGGTAACGGCGCAAGAGCCTGGCGTCCGCTTTACCCTTACGCTGCCGCAGGGATGAGAATATGAAGATACTGATTGCCGAAGATGATGCGAACATCCGCCAGGGCCTGGTGGATGCACTGTCGCGCGAGGGTTATTCGCTCATTGCCGCACCGGACGGGCGCGCGGCGCTGGAGAGTTACCACCGCGACAAACCGGATTTCGTACTGTTAGACATCATGATGCCCGAAATGGATGGCTACACGGTCTGCCGGGAAATTCGCCGCCAGAACGAACACATTCCCATTGTGTTTCTCTCCGCCAAAGATGAGGAGATCGACCGTGTCGTGGGACTCGAACTGGGTGCAGATGACTACATCAGCAAACCGTTTGGTATTCATGAACTGCGGGCGCGGATAAAAACTATCGCCCGCCGCTGCCTGAACCATAGCGCCACGCAGCCTAACCTCAGCTTTGTTTTTGGCGACCTGACGGTGTTCCCGAATGAACTGTGCGCCTGGCGTGGCGAGCAAAAGCTGGAACTGACGCTGCGGGAAGTTCGCATTTTAAGCTGCCTGGAGCGTCATCAAAATCAGGTGGTTACACGCGATATGTTGTTCGATGCGGCGTGGGGATACGACTATTTACCCAATAGCCGTACGCTGGATCAGCATATTTCCCGGCTCCGCAAAGTCATCGAACAGGATGCCAATCAGCCGCAGCTAATCCGAACGGTGCATGGTCTGGGGTATCGATATCAGGTATCGTAGCGCACACATTGCGATGTCGCAGGTGTATCCCGCAGGCCGATTGCGGTTATCATTAATGACATTCACCAGAGCGGGCGCGAGATGCCCGCCAAATTACCGAGCAGATTACTCTGGCTAAATCTGCCCAACCAGGAAGTGACTGAATGAGCATTCGTATCATCCCGCAAGATGAGCTGGAAAAGAGCGAGAAACGTGCGTCGGATATGATTCCCCCGTTATTATTCCCTCGGCTCAAAAACCTGTATAACCGTCGCGCCGAGCGTCTGCGCGAACTGGCTGAGAACAACCCGCTGGGAGATTACCTGCGCTTTGCTGCGCTGATCGCCCATGCCCAGGAAGTGGTGCTGTACGACCATCCATTGCAGATGGATCTGACCGCACGCATCAGAGAAGCCAACGATCAGGGCAAACCGCCGCTGGATATCCACGTTCTGCCGCGCGATAAGCACTGGCAGAAACTGCTGCACTCGCTGATCGCCGAACTGAAACCCGAGATGAGCGGCCCGGCGCTGGCGGTGATCGAGAATCTGGAAAAAGCCTCCGAGCAGGAGCTGGAACAGATGGCCAGCGCCCTGTTTGCCTCAGATTTCGCCGCGGTCAGCAGTGATAAAGCCCCGTTTATCTGGGCCGCGTTGTCGCTGTACTGGGCGCAAATGGCCAGTCTTATCCCGGGTAAAGCCCGCGCGGAATATGGCGAACAACGTCAATTCTGCCCGGTGTGCGGCTCGATGCCGGTTTCCAGCATGGTGCAAATTGGCACCACCCAGGGACTGCGCTATCTGCACTGCAACCTCTGCGAAACCGAGTGGCACGTAGTGCGCGTGAAATGCAGCAACTGCGAGCAAAGCCGCGATCTGCACTACTGGTCGCTGGATAATGAGCAGGCGGCGATCAAAGCCGAAAGCTGCGGTGACTGCGGGACCTACCTGAAAATTCTGTATCAGGAAAAAGATCCTAAAGTGGAAGCTGTCGCCGACGATCTCGCGTCGTTGGTGCTGGACGCGCGCATGGAGCAAGAAGGCTTCGCCCGCAGTTCCATCAACCCGTTCCTGTTTCCGGGAGAAGGGGAGTAAACGCCTTCAACAGGTAATGCCGGACGGCGCTTATCGTCCGGCCTGCAACTGATAAGGTGTGATGACGCCAGGGATCCCGGCGAAATCTCTGGTGTTGCGCGTCACAAGCGCAAACCGATGAATCTTCGCGGTAGCCAGAATGATCGCGTCCGGAAGTTTCATCCCATATTCCTGCCTGAGATTCACGCTTCGCTCAGCAATTTCCTGTGAAACGCCGATGATGTTGAACGCACTCAACGCCACACGTGTACGATATTCCTGATGGTATTTTTTTGCCCCCACCATCACTTCCATCCAGGTAATCAGGCTGATGGCATTCTGCGGCGGATACGCTTCCAGTACTTGCTGTGCTTCCTGGTGCCCGCTGAATAAATCAATCAGGATATTGGTATCGAACAGCACGGGTCCCTTTTGCATTACCATTCCTCGCGCAGCGTCCTCTGATACTCAACGCCGTCTTCCTCACAGCCCTGCCAGAGCCCCAGCGCATTGGAAATCGTGGTTTCGGCTTGCCTTTCAAGGTACTGTTCAACGGCTTCGCGGAGCAACTCGGCTCGTGGAAGATTGCGCTGTTGCTTGAGATCATCCAGGCGCTTGATCACCTCATCGGATAAGTCGAGTAATATTCTGCCCATGTCCATTCCAGCCATTATGCTCACATATACCTCCAGTATATCAGCGGCGAGTAAATTTCAAACAACATACACCGTCAGCAAGCAGGAAAAAAGCGATCTCCGTAGTGACTTTTCCTTTTGCGAGGCACTTTCCAGAATTTCACCCTGCCCCAAATCCACCATTCTCTTTCATAAAAAACCAGGTTATAACACTGTATATTCATACAGACTCAAGGGATGAAGAAAATGAGGCTTGAAAACGGTATCGCACAACAGGTCGAGGAATTTATCGCGGCGGGGCGCCCTTCTGCTCGTCGGCAGAGTATTGATGATCGCAGGGCGGGCTACGTCGCCAGTACCGCGCTGGCCGGAGAGACTGAAACGCGCGTAGAGGTCCGTGATGTTGAGCTGGAGGGAATAACGCTGCGCGTCGTATCGCCGCGCCACGCTTCGGGTGCTCTGCCCTGCGTTATTTACTACCACGGCGGCTGTTTCGTGAGCGGCGGATTTGCCACACACGATAATCAGTTACGACAACTGGCATATTTCAGCGGCTGCCGGGTGATTGCTGTGCAATATCGTCTCGCGCCTGAACATACGTTTCCTGCGGCGCATGACGATGCCGAAAAAGGGGCCAGTCTTATCTGGCAACATGCGGAGCAGCTTGGAGTTGAACGCCAGCGCATCACGCTTGCCGGAGACAGTGCAGGCGGACACCTGGCACTGGTAACGGCATTGCGCCTGAAGGCAGCAAAGCAATGGCTACCCGCGCAACTGGTGCTGATTTACCCGATGCTTGATGCGACCGCAAAATGTGAGAGCTATACCCGCAATGGTCTGGACTACCTCATTACCCGCGACACGTTGCTAACAGGGTATGAGATGTATTTTCCCCATACCGATCGCCAGCATCCTGAAGCCAGCCCGCTCTGGCGTGACGATCTCAGTGGATTACCGCCCACGCACATCATCACTGCTGAATTTGATCCGCTGCGCGACGAAGGCGAACTTTTGTATGACCGACTGACGACCCAACGTGTCGTTTGCACCTGCCAGCGCTATCTCGGCGTGATTCATGGTTTTTTCCAGCTCGCCGGCATCAGTTATGCGGCGCGCAGCGCAATGCAGGATATTGCCTGGCGCATGACTACCCCGTCCGTTAGCGAAGAATAGAGAAGGGAGTTCCCCTACTCTTCCTCGTTTCCGCCTTCTTCATAGGGACCAAACGGTTTGGCAGGCAGGACAATGTAGATACCTTCAAAAATGGCACCCGGTGTGTCATCACCCAGCAGTTCTACCTGTAGCTGAACACGCGCCTTTTTCCCACGCGCCAGACGGTCGAGATCGCCGCTCAAAGAGCCGAGATCGGCAACCGCGGCAGGTCTGCCGCTGATAGGCTTGCTATAGCGGATATGAGCGTCGGCGAGAATAATCGTTCCTCCCAGATGACGCTCGCGCAACATCAGCCAGATAAGCCCCCAGCCGGTCAGTGTGGCCAACGAAAACAGACTCCCGGCAAACAACGTGTGGTGCGGATTTTGATTACCCGTCTCCGGCATGGTGGTAATAAATTTTTGCCCGGTGTACTGCTGAATGCGTACGCCCATCTTCTCGCTCAGGGGAATGTGTTCATACCACGCCTGCTGAAGTTGTCCGCACCAGTCGCCGCGATGCAAAATGTCATCGAGCGAGGCAACCGGTTTGATCATCAAAAAGTGACGAACTGGCGTAGTTTGCGGCGTGGTGATTTCGCCCTGATTGATAAATCCCAGTTTGGCGAAGAATTCAACCGCGTCTTCGCGGGCGCTACAGGTGACTCGCTTGACCCCTTCCTGACGCGCTACCGATTCCAGGGTCATCGCCATCAGCGTTCCCAGCCCTTTATCCTGCACAGTGGGATCGACGGCCATAAAGCGGATAGATGCTTCGTTATCGGCATTGATGTACAACCGCCCGACGGCAACGAGATTTCCCTCTTCATCCACCACCATCTGGTGGTGCGCCATCGCGTCCCAGCCATCTCGCTCGGAACCCTTCGGCTGATGCAGCGGCTTGCGCAGCATCTCCCAGCGAAACTGATAGTAACGCTCTAATTCTTCTTCTGTTTGTGGTACTCGGAGGTGATACATAGCAGTACTCTCTCTTGTTACCCGCGGCCACGCCGGAAGCTGATTCATACCTGTAACCAGAACGTCACGGGGCCGTCATTCACCAGCGCCACCTGCATATCGGCAGCGAAGCGTCCGGTCTGCGTATTCATGTCCTGTTGGCGGCAACGTTCGACGAAATAGTCGTACAGGGCTTCAGCTCGCTCCGGCGTCGCCCCTTTCGAGAATCCCGGACGCATACCACGTTCGGTATCTGCCGCCAGCGTAAATTGCGACACCACCAGCACGCTTCCGCCCGCCTGCTGCACGTTCAGGTTCATTTTGCCTTCGGCATCGCTAAAAATACGGTAGCCGAGCACGCGCTCGCACAGGCGATTCGCTTTCTGTTCGTCGTCATCCTTTTCGACACCCAACAACACTAAAAGTCCTGAGCCAATTTCACCCGTCACTTCGCCCTCCACGGTGACGCTGGCACGGGTTACGCGCTGAATTAATGCAATCATGGTTGGTCTGCTTCTTCTTGTTCTGCGGCTTGTTTGAGTTTGCGGTATTCCCCGAGAGTGACAGTTATTTCCGCGCCAAGCAAGACGATACACCACGTCCAATACACCCAGACAAACAGAATAGGCACAACCGCTAATACACCGTAAATAAGCTGATAGGACGGGAACATGGTGATATAAAGCGCGAAACCTTTCTTTCCGGCTTCGAAAAGGACCGCGGCAACAAAGGCGCCGACAATCGCATCACGGTTTGGCACGCGCGTGGTCGGCACCACGCTGTAGAGGAGCCAAAATGAGAGCCAGGAGAGGATCAGCGGGAAGAGGCGCAATACATTATCGATCACCGTGTTGAGATCGCTGGCCCAGCGCAAAGAGAGAAGATACGAACTGATGGCGAGGCTGGCCCCGGCCAGCAAGGGTCCCAGAGTTAAAATCATCCAGTACACGGCAAAGGAGTACACTTTTGGCCGCGTGCGCGTACTGCGCCAGATTGTATTCAGTGCACTATCAATGGCATACATCAGCAATAGCGCGGTGACAATGAGCCCGCAGGCCCCCACCGCCGTCATTTTGTTGGAGTTGGCGACAAACTGTTCTATGTATCGCTGGATCACATCGCCTGTCGCTGGCATGAAGTTGGCAAAAATAAAGTGCCGTAACTGGATGCTGACGTCAGAAAACATCGGAAAAGCGGCGAAAAGCGCAAATACAACGGCGATCAGCGGCACTAATGAGAGCAACGAGACGTAGGCAAGATTCCCTGCCAGGGTCGTCATGTTGTCCTCATCAATGCGCTTCCAGAGGAGCTTAAGCCAGGCCCGAAGCGGCCGGGTATGATGCCTGGCTTTTTGATGCACGTTTTTTAGCATAACAACTTCGCGAAATAATCAGGGATAACGGTTTTATCGGTCACCAGAATGCTGGTAATCCCCAACTGGTTGGCCCCTTCTATATTATCGGCATTGTCGTCAAAAAAGACGGTATCGGAAGGCGAAAATCCTTCCTGTTGTAAGACATGCTGGTAAATCCGCGCTTCCGGTTTCCGCATGCCCAAATCCTGCGACAAATAGATATGGTCTGCCGCTTCGCGAATCTCCGGATATTCCTCTGGCCAGAACGTTGTGTGCAGACGGTTGGTATTCGACAGCACTACCACGCGGTGTCCCTGCGCACGCAGTTTATGCATGATGGCAATCACCTCGGGCCGCAGCGCGACAAAAACCGCCTGCCAGCCGTGAGAAAACTGTTCGTAGCTCAGCGACAGATCCATCTCATGGCAAAGGGCCTCGGCAAACGCTTCGTCGGTAATCTCCCCCCGTTCATGCTGATGGAAGGCTTCACCCATCGTAAAGCTCTGCTTTAGCGATGCCAGCGGCACACGGCTCAGATCGCTCCAGGTACCTAATACGCGGTTGAAGTCGATATCGACAATCACATTACCTAAATCAAAGATATAGAGCATCTCCCTCTCCTTACTTGCCGTGGATGAATAACTGTAGCGGGAAAGGGGCGTTTTGACTATGTGCCCGTCAGGGAAAGATGAAGGAAAAAAAAGGCGATGCCCTTACAGCATCGCCTTGTTCTGATGTGATATTTATCGGTTTCTTAGAAGCTGTATTTCACCCCGAGCATCGCAGAGGTATCGCTGTAGCTGTTGTCGCCCATTTGCTGCGCCACGTTACCCCACACCTGCAGACGCGGGTTGATTTGCCCTTCAATACCCACTTTCAGCTCGCCAATATTACGTGTCCCGCTGATTTCATCTTTGATGGAGCCCATCTGTACGGTCTGGTTGTTAGTATTGTGGATCCAGTTCGCTTCAATAAACGGCTGGAATTCACGGCCTTTATCGGCATCTTTCTCCGCGTGACCTTTCAGGTAAGCACGGACGCCGAGGCGAGTCATCAGGTTGCCGTCAGTTTTGTCTTTAACCACCGTCCCGTTGTGCTCACGGTGAGAATCGGCCTGCACGTCCATCCAGATAACCTGCGCTTTCGGTTGGATCCAGTAGGTTTTATTCTCACTTTCCCCGACCAGGAAGCTATAACCGCCCTCTACAGACGCGGTGATACCGTCAGATTTGTAGCTTTCGCTGGCCAGATCATCGCCGCGAACGGTGTTATCGAACCAGTTGTACAGCACCCAACTGTCCAGATACGTACCGGCCTTATCCGCTTCGTTTGCATACCAGGTGGCATACAAACCAACGCTGTACCCGTCTACCTGGCCACGAGACGCATAGCCCGTATTGTTATTGCGGGTTTTACTTTTCTGGTTAGCGTAGCCCGCCATGGCACCCAGATGCCAACGGTCGAGACCGTCGCTGCTCCATTGCGCCAGATCACCGCCCAATTGCAGAACATAACGGTTAGCGTTGGTTTTCAACTGCCCGCTACCGTCGGTAAAGCGAGTGTGGCCACCTTCGTTACGCATCCACATACTGGTGACTTTTTCTTCGCCGGTCAGCATGTCGGTATACTGAGTTTCACCCAGACGGTCGTGCAGACGGGTGATAAACATCGTATTAGCCGCATAGTTGTTCGCCAGATAGCTCCCGAATTCAGGGCGATACTGGTGCTCAACGGGACCCGGGTATACTGGCGGTCCAGGAGGATCAACCGGGTCTGGCTGCGCGGGATCGGGTTCCGGCTCAGTCGGTGGTGGCGGAGGCGGATCCACCGGTGACAGTTCGCTGGTCAGATACCAGTCATTCGCTTTTTTCACCACGTCATAGTCGTACGCGCCAGCGACGATACGCCCTGATTTCGTAAAGGTACCGTCAGAGTTCCCGGCGACTTCAACGATTTTAATCCCATCGACGGTCTGCTCACCGACGCCGCCAATGTTATTGATGCCCACTTTGGTATTACCGGAGGTATCGCCCTGAACAATCAGTTTATCGGTCAGAGATAAATCCCCTTCCAGTACCGTGTTCAGCACTAACAACGCATTGGTCCCGATGTAGTTTCCTACCACAGTCAACGTTTTGAAGGTTCCCGCATCATCGCGAGATACGCTGTCAGGACTGTAACGCAGCGTCGCCTGATCAAGATCCAAACTCGTTAACACGGAGGATTTGGTCATCATCCACTGACTGCTTTCCCCTTTGATGTCCAGATTGACCGTTGACACATTGTCGAGGCTGGACGAACCCACAAAGCTGGAGCCATTCGCCATGTTCAGCGCAATTTTACCGCCCTCAATGGCGTTGATATTGCCTTCAATATCAAAGACGCCTTCAGTATCCGTCAGCGCCGTGCTGTCAATATTGAGTCTGTCGGTTCTCAGGTGAGTATCGGCGATCGTCGGAACAGCCAGCGCCTGGCTGGAGATAATAGAATCCACGCCTTTGGCCTGAATCACATCCGCGCTGTTAGCGGCCCGGAGTTTAGCTCCACCAGCCAGATAGACATGACCGGGACGCACGTTATCGGTGTAAGTCCCTTGCTGCTCAGTTGCTGCATAAATCGCAAACGCGTTTTCACCCGTCGTCGAAATATCAGCACCATCACCTAGCTGGACAATACCGCCTTTGTTGGCGTAGACGGCGTGGCCTGCTTTCGTGGTGGTCGAGATCTCAGAATCATCACCGACAAAGACGTAAGCGTTACCCTTAGTGTTATGGTTTTTTCCTTGGAGGAGATCCATTATACCGAGACCGTTGGTATCTCTATCCCGGTTCCCGGCATAAACTGCGTAGCCTTTACTATCAGACGCATTCGCCGCAGCCGCAGTCCCCGTCACTTTCAGGATGTTTTTACCGGCCAAAACGATAATGCTGTTGGCACCTGCGTTTTGGAAGTTGTTAGCACGGACAGCGACACCATCTTTCACTGAGATGTTAGCCGATTCGCTAACATAGACCAGTGAGTCGTAGTTGTTATTAAAATCAGATGCAACGTTAATACCGTCGGCGGAAGAACCCGTGGTTTCAACAGTTAAATTTTTAGCTCTAAAAAAGATAGCTTCGCTGTTACCTCGTATCGCATCCGCAGCAGAACCCGACGTTTTAATAGTTATATCCTTTAAATTCGTCGTATTCATGCCATTGGTTTGCATATAGGCACCAAACCCACCTAAGGGCGATGTCCCACCCACTGCTGTAGTGGTTACCGTAATCTTATCATAATCACTCAGCGGCGTTGCGCCTACGTAATAATAAAGAACATTATCATAGTCGAGTGTTAACTCAGCATTACCCATAGGTACATAACCGCTGACTGCAAAAAGCACGATGGCAGTACTTAAAGCCGTTCTTTTAAATAAGATCCTATTGCCCTGATGTTTCTTCGTAATTTTCATTTTCACCTCTTCCTTAAAGGTTCCTACTGCTCTGCTAACCATTGAGGAATCAGAACGCCGTAATATGTAGTTGAAGAAAAAAATTAATATAAGCCTCCCCCGCCATCCATTAGCAAAATAAACGGAATTACATAAAATGGAGGGAATTAGCACCTTTTATAGACTGAATACATTTAATTATATCGCCTGTCAACTAATAGCCTGCAGCGCTAAAAAGACAAAATTAAGAACACAATTATTATATTGATAGAATTCTTATAGGATGAATCGGAATTAATTAAAGAATGGTTTTCCAGAGAAGTGAACACTGATAAAACAAAGAAATTTTTGCAGGTCGTGAAAAATAACGGAAGAATATTAGGAATTTTACAATACAGACCAGGATGAATCTCGAACAGTAAAAAATGTGAACAAGACCGCCTTTAGTGACGGTCTTTGAGCGTGAGGAAAATCATGCAGAAACGATATCATCCTGATCCGGGCTCGCCTGAACGATTTCGACCTGATGAGACTGAAGAAGCGTATGGAGAGCCGGTCCTGGGAGTTCATCGGTAAACAACGCGGTTACCGCAGAAACATTGCCAATTTCTACCGCCGCCGAGGCGTGGTATTTCGTATGGTCGGCAGCAAGCAGAATATGCCGGGAGTGGGCCATCATGGTTTTCACTACGCTGGCTTCATTGACGTCAAATTCCAGCAGCGCGCCATCACTTTCAATCGCCCCTACGCTGGTCACAAGATAGTCCGCCCGGAAATCAGCGACAAACGCGGTCGCAGAAGGACCAATAATCCCGCTGTTATGTGGCCGTAGCGTTCCACCGGGAACCATCACTTCGAATCGCGGATTGTTATAGAGAATATGGGCAACCCGAAGGCTGTTAGTGATAATGCGCAGATGATTGTGGTTCAGCAAGGCCCGCGCCACCTGCTCTACGGTAGTGCCAATGGTGATGAACACCGTTGAACCATCCGGAATGTAATCCGCCACCGCTTCCGCGATGGCTTTCTTCTCTTGCGTCCACGAGACTTCACGTTGCTCAAAGGCGGTATTCACGACGCTGGACGCACGACCTGCGCCACCATGATGACGGGTGATCAGCCCCTGTTCGCTTAATTTACGGATATCACGACGCACCGTCTGTGTAGAAACATCCAGTAAGCCCGCCAGTTCATCTATGTTCATATACCCACGCTCGCCAACGAGCGACAGCAACTGATCGTGCCGCGGGTTACCGGTCAGTTCGGTAAAACTCATGAAAATTCCTCGAAAAACCATTGCTCTGCATTTTATACAAAAAGTGACAGAAAAGATCGGGTTTGATCACAGTCAGGAATTCCAGCACGTCCACCTGGTCGGGTACATTTCAGCGCCGCCACCCCACTGGCGAACCTGACCGCGTCTTTCAGTTTGTTTCCTGACGCGAGGCTGAATGCCAGCGCACCGTGAAAAACATCGCCAGCCCCGGTCGTATCCACCACATCCACCGCAAAACCGGCCTGGTGTTGCAGCATGCCATTTTCTATCCAATAGCACCCTTCGCTACCCTGCGTGACGTAGACATGTCCATTTGTGAGCGTTTGTGATTGTTTTAACGCGCTGGCGGCGTCACTGATACCGGTCAGGCGCGCCAGACCCGGAGCCGAAAACGCGGCATGATCGCTTAAGGCCACCAGCTCGCTGATGTCCTGAGGCGTCACATCGCCATCCAGCAGCGTCTTCACGCCCGCCTGGCGCGCCAGCGTGAACGCCAGCTTTGCGCCTTCATGCCAGCGAACATCCGCCAGCACAATGTCCCACTGGGAAAAGTCGATGCCACTGAGCCAGTCAGCCTCCGCCAGCAGGTCGGGACTTGGGTAATTGACGATAATCCGCTCCCCGTGTTCGTCAACCATAATAGCCGACTGTGACGACTGTGCCCCCGCGTAGCGCCGGGTGTAACGGGTATTGACCCCCATGGATTCCAGCTCCGCCAGCAGGTGTTTACCAGTGTCGTCATCACCCACGCGGCCAATAAAGTCCACCTGAGCGCCCAACCTCGCCGCCGCCACTGCGGCTGTCGCAGCAGGCCCGCCCCCCACTTCGGTATAACGACTCGCCACATATTTACCGCCTACAGTCGGTAACGTTTCTACGTAATAGATGCGATCCAGCACGATAATACCTACACAAGCAATACGAATCATGGTCGTTCCTTAAGCATTTTGGGATGGGATTATTTTAATTTCACAAAATGTTTAAAAAGTGACGACTGTCAATTTTTTGACCATAAATTACAAATACGATCAAAAACAGACAGAACAACCGGTCGTAAATGACAAAAAATGACACCACCGTCTCAGGAGAACGATATGGCAGTAATCGCATTTATCGGATTAGGACAGATGGGCGCCCCAATGGCGAGCAATTTACTCAGGCAGGGTCACCAACTCAGCGTTTTTGACGTTAACCCCGATGCCGTACAACGGCTGGTTGATAAAGGGGCACACCCCGCCCGCTCTCCGGCACAGGCCGCAGAAGGCGCTGAGTTTGTCATCACTATGCTGCCCAACGGCGATCTGGTGCGCAGCGTGTTATTGGGCGAAAACGGCGTTTGCGAAAGCCTCTCCCCACAGGCGCTGGTGATCGATATGTCGACCATTCATCCCTTACAGACTGACAAGCTGATCGCGGATATGCGCGCTAAAGGCTTCGCCATGATGGATGTCCCGGTCGGGCGGACCTCCGATCACGCCGTTGCCGGTACATTGCTGCTGCTGGCGGGCGGCACGCCAGACCAGGTCGAGCGCGCCACACCGGTGCTGATGGCGATGGGCAATGAGCTGATTAATGCCGGCGGTCCGGGTATGGGGATCCGCGTGAAGTTAATTAACAACTACATGAGCATCGCGCTAAACGCCCTGTCGGCCGAAGCCGCCGTGCTGTGTGAAGCGCTGGGCCTTTCTTTCGATGTCGCATTACAGGTTATGAGCGGGACGCCTGCGGGAAAAGGTCACTTCACCACCTCGTGGCCGAACAAAGTGCTGAAAGGCGATCTTTCCCCGGCCTTCATGATCGACCTGGCCCACAAAGATCTTGGCATCGCGCTGGATGTCGCCAACCAACTACACGTTCCTCTGCCGCTCGGCGCGGCGTCCAGGGAAGTTTATAACCAGGCGCGAGCCGCTGGCCGTGGGCGGGAGGACTGGACCGCCATTCTCGAACAGCTTCGCACGATTGCCGGACTGAAAAACCACCATTGACAGGTAAAAAGGACTGAAGAATGACCACGTACACCCTGAAAGATATCACCCGACCTTCCGGCGGTTTCGCCATGCTGGCCGTTGACCAGCGTGAAGCAATGCGCCTGATGTTTGCCGCCGCAGGCACGCCAACACCGGTCACCGATCAGCATCTTACGGATTTTAAAGTCAATGCTGCAAAGATCCTCTCGCCGTATGCCTCCGCGATCCTGCTTGACCAGCAGTTTTGCTACCGCCAGGCGGTAGAGCAGAACGCAATTGCCAAAAGCTGCGCCATGATTGTCGCCGCCGACGCCTTCATCCCGGGTAATGGCATCCCCGTCGACAGCGTGGTGATTGATAAAAGCATCAATCCGCAGGCCGTAAAGCAGGATGGCGCGAAAGCCTTAAAGCTACTGGTGCTCTGGCGCAGTGATGAAGACGCGCAGCAACGCCTTGAAATGGTGAAAGAGTTCAATGCGTTGTGCCATAGCCATGGTCTGTTGAGCATCATCGAACCGGTGGTCCGTCCGCCGCGGCGCGGCGATCAATTCGATCGCGAGCAGGCGATTATCGACGCCGCCAAAGAGCTGGGCGACAGCGGCGCCGATCTCTACAAGGTCGAAATGCCGCTGCATGGTAAAGGCACGCAGCAAGCCCTGCTCAGCGCCTCTCAACACCTGAACGAACACATCAATATGCCGTGGGTCATTCTCTCTTCCGGCGTTGACGAAAAGCTGTTTCCACGCGCGGTTAGCGTCGCAATGAGCGCAGGCGCTTCCGGCTTCCTGGCCGGTCGTGCCGTCTGGTCGTCGGTGATTGGCCTGCCGGACAGCGAGATGATGCTGCGTGATGTGTCTGCACCGAAATTGCAACGCTTAGGTGAAATTGTCGACGAAATGATGGCTCGCCGCCGTTAATACGAGGATCAAAGCATGAAATGGTTTAACACGTTGAGCCACAACCGCTGGCTGGAACAAGAAACCGATCGCATCTTCAATTTTGGTAAGAACGCGGTGGTGCCGACCGGATTCGGCTGGCTGGGTAATAAAGGACAGATCAAAGAAGAGATGGGCACGCACCTGTGGATCACCGCCCGCATGCTGCACGTCTATTCCGTCGCCGCAGCGATGGGCAGACCGGGCGCTTACAGCCTGGTCGATCACGGTATTAAGGCCATGAACGGCGCGCTGCGGGATAAAAAATACGGTGGCTGGTACGCCTGCGTGAATGACGAAGGCGTGGTGGATGCCTCCAAACAGGGATACCAACACTTTTTTGCGCTGTTGGGCGCTGCCAGCGCGGTCACCACCGGACACCCTGAGGCCAGGAAACTGCTCGATTACACCATTGAAGTCATTGAGAAATACTTCTGGAGTGAAGAAGAGCAAATGTGTCTGGAATCCTGGGATGAAGCGTTTAGCCAAACCGAAGACTATCGCGGCGGCAATGCCAATATGCACGCCGTTGAAGCCTTCCTGATTGTTTACGACGTCACCCATGACAAAAAATGGCTCGATCGCGCGATCCGTATCGCTTCGGTCATCATTCACGATGTCGCCCGTAAAGGGGAATACCGGGTCAATGAGCACTTCGACGTGCACTGGAACCCGGTGCGCGACTACAACAAAGACAACCCCGCCCACCGTTTCCGCGCCTATGGCGGCACGCCTGGCCACTGGATTGAGTGGGGCCGCCTGATGCTGCATATCCACGCCGCGTTAGAAGCGAGATGTGAACAGCCACCCGACTGGCTACTGGAAGACGCAAAAGGACTTTTCCACGCCACCATTCGTGATGCCTGGGCGCCCGATGGCGCTGACGGCATCGTGTACACCGTTGACTGGGATGGCAAACCCATTGTTCGGGAACGGGTACGCTGGCCGATTGTGGAAGCGATGGGTACCGCCTATGCGCTGTATACGGTCACGGGCGATCGCCAGTACGAAACCTGGTATCAGACCTGGTGGGAATACTGCATTAAGTACCTGATGGATTACGAAAATGGTTCATGGTGGCAGGAGCTGGACACCGAAAACAAGGTGACCACCAAAGTCTGGGACGGTAAGCAGGATATTTACCATCTGCTGCACTGCCTGGTTATCCCACGTTTACCGCTGGCACCGGGCCTTGCTCCTGCGGTTGCTGCCGGTCTTCTGGATATCAACGCCAGATAAGCAACGAGGATAGCAGCCATGCATAGCGGTGGAAAAACGCTTCATCTTCAGGCCGGGCACTACTGCGCGAAAATTGTCACAGTTGGCGCCGGATTAGCAGAACTGACGCACCGTGGGCGTCACATTGTTATTCCCCATAAGCCGGAAGAGATACCGTTGGCGCATTTGGGAAAAGTGCTAATACCCTGGCCAAATCGCGTGGCAAAAGGCTGCTATCAACATAACGGCAAGCGCTTCCAGCTTGCCATTAACGACCCGGTTACGCATAGCGCTATTCATGGATTACTGGCCTGGCGGGACTGGCAGATTAATCAGCAGTCTAAAACGGAAGTGTCACTGACGATTTTTCTGCCGCCTTCTTATGGTTATCCCTTTGCGCTGGTTTCAGAGGTGATTTATCGACTGGAGGAAACACACGGGCTGCATGTCTTTATTCGTACGCAGAATCTGAGTGACGAAATCGCACCGTATGGTGCCGGAGCCCATCCTTATTTGACCTGCAATCTGCACCCCATTGATGGTTGTGAATTGACGCTTCCTGCGAGTGAAGAAACATGTAGTGAACGGGATTTCACAACGTCGCGACGCATTGCAGGAACCTCTATCGATCATACATTCAGGGCCTTGACACCTGAGGCTGAGTGGGAAGTCAGGTTGACCTGTACATCGCAAAACATCACGACGTTTTTACGCAGCCATCAACCCTGGCTGCAGGTATATACCGGCGAGAAATTAGCAAGGCGCGGTCTTGCAGTAGAACCGATGACCTGCCCACCCGATGCCTTTAACTCCGGAACAGGCCTGATTTATCTCGCACCTGGAGAAACACATCAGATGCATTTTCTCATCGGCAGCGAATAAAAGATTTCCGACAAATTACCGAATTACCCTATTTATTACGGAGACGATGATGAATTCGTTACAACAACGGACAACCCCATTAGAGCTGACGACGTTACAGAATGGATTTACGCTAACGTACCACCAGCGATTAATTTTACGTCACAGCGAAGAAGCTCCCTGTCTGTGGGTTGGTGCGGGCATCGCCGATATCGACATGTTTCGTGGCAACTTCAGCATTAAAGACAAACTTAACGAGAAAATTGCCCTGACCGATGCCACGGTCAGTGAGTCAGCCGACGGCTGGCGTATTCGCTTTAGTCGTGGTGATGCCGTCAATGCGACGCTACGCATCTCCACCGATGAAGCGGGTCGTTTGCAACTGGATCTGCACAATGATGATCCCGACCATAACCGTATCTGGCTGCGGCTGGCGGCTAACCCGGATGACCATATCTACGGTTGCGGCGAGCAGTTCTCCTACTTCGACTTACGCGGCAAACCGTTTCCACTGTGGACCAGCGAACAGGGTGTGGGCCGCAATAAGAGCAGCTACGTCACCTGGCAGGCCGACTGCAAAGAAAACGCGGGAGGCGACTATTACTGGACTTTCTTCCCACAACCCACCTTTGTCAGTACGCAGAAGTATTACTGCCATGTTGATAACAGTTGCTACATGAATTTTGACTTCAGCGCACCGGATTATCATGAGCTGGCACTGTGGGAGGAAAAAACCACCCTGCGTTTTGAATGCGCCGACACCTATATCACTTTGCTGGAAAAACTGACCGCGCTGCTGGGCCGCCAGCCAGAATTACCTGACTGGATTTATGATGGCGTCACGCTGGGTATCCAGGGCGGCACCGAGGTGTGCCAGAAGAAACTGGATACGATGCGCCGTGCTGGCGTGAAGGTAAACGGCATCTGGGCGCAGGACTGGTCCGGGATCCGCATGACGTCATTCGGTAAGCGCGTGATGTGGAACTGGAAGTGGAACAGCGACAACTATCCCCAACTGGACAGCCGTATCAAACAGTGGAACGCCGAAGGCGTGAAATTCCTTTCCTATATCAACCCGTATGTCGCCAGCGATAAAGACCTGTGCGCCGAAGCAGCAAAGCACGGTTATCTGGCAAAAGATGCGTCCGGTAATGATTATCTGGTTGAATTTGGTGAGTTTTACGGCGGCGTGGTTGATTTGACCAACCCGGCGGCCTACGACTGGTTCAAAGACGTCATCAAGAAAAACATGATCGCACTCGGCTGCGGCGGCTGGATGGCGGACTTTGGCGAATACCTGCCGACCGACACGGTTCTGCATAACGGCGTCAGCGCAGAGATCATGCATAACGCCTGGCCTGCGCTGTGGGCAAAATGTAACTACGAGGCATTACAGGAAACCGGCAAACTCGGCGAGATCCTGTTCTTTATGCGTGCGGGTTATACCGGCAGTCAGAAATACTCGACCATGATGTGGGCAGGCGATCAGAACGTAGACTGGAGTCTGGACGATGGGCTCGCCTCGGTTATTCCTGCTGCCCTGTCGCTGGCCATGAGCGGTCACGGCCTGCACCACAGTGATATTGGCGGTTATACCACCCTGTTTGAGATGAAGCGCAGCAAAGAGCTGCTGCTGCGCTGGTGTGATTTCAATGCCTTCACGCCCATGATGCGTACCCACGAAGGCAACCGTCCCGGTGATAACTGGCAGTTTGACAGCGATGCGGAAACCATTGCCCATTTCGCCAGAATGACGACCGTGTTTACGACGTTGAAGCCGTACCTCAAGCAAGCCGTCGCGCAAAATGCCGCAACCGGCTTGCCAGTCATGCGTCCGCTATTCCTGCATTACGAAAACGATGCGCGCACTTACACCCTGAAGTACCAGTACCTGCTGGGGCAAGACCTGTTGGTCGCCCCGGTATATGAGCAAGGCCGTAGCGACTGGACACTGTATCTGCCGGAGGATCATTGGGTGAACCTCTGGACAGGTGAAACGCACAACGGCGGCGAAATCACCCTGGATGCGCCGCTGGGCAAACCGCCGGTCTTTTATCGTGCGAAAAGTGAATGGGCGTCGCTGTTTGCGTCTTTACGCCACATCTAATAAGGCTCGCCCATGGGGAAACTCATGGGCAAATGAGGGATAATCATGAGTCAAAACATAACCAACCCGGCAACGTTACGCTTGCCTTTTAAGGAAAAAATCGCTTACGGCATAGGTGATTTAGGCTCCAATATTCTTCTGGATATCGGTACGCTCTATTTATTGAAGTTTTATACCGATGTTCTCGGTTTACCGGGCACCTATGGCGGTATCATTTTCCTTATTGCCAAGTTTTTTACCGCGTTTACCGATATGGGAACCGGTATTATGCTCGATTCGCGGCGTAAAATTGGTCCAAAAGGTAAATTTCGGCCTTTTGTGATGTACGCGGCGTTTCCGGTAACTCTGCTGGCTATCGCTAACTTTGTTGGTACGCCCTTTGAAATCACCGGAAAAACGGTCATGGCGACCGTCCTGTTCATGCTTTACGGATTGTTCTTCAGCATGATGAACTGTTCCTATGGCGCAATGGTGCCCGCCATCACCAAAAACCCGGACGAACGCGCCTCGCTCGCCGCCTGGCGACAGGGCGGCGCGACGCTTGGCCTGCTGCTGTGCACTGTCGGTTTTGTGCCGGTCATGAACCTGATCGAAGGCAATTCGCAACTGGGGTATATCTTCGCCGCGACGCTATTCTCGCTGTTTGGGCTGTTCTTTATGTGGTGCTGCTATGCCGGGGTAAAAGAGCGCTATGTCGAAGTGAAACCTGTCGACGCGGCGCAAAAGCCGGGATTATTGCAGTCCTTTCGCGCCATCGCTGGTAACCGTCCGCTATTCATTCTGTGTATAGCCAATCTCTGCACGCTCGGCGCATTTAACGTCAAGCTGGCGATCCAGGTTTATTACACCCAGTACGTGCTGAACGATCCGATTTTGCTGTCATGGATGGGCTTTTTCAGCATGGGCTGCATCTTCATCGGCGTCTTTTTAATGCCGGGGATGGTGCGTCGATTTGGCAAGAAAAAGGTCTATATCGGTGGCCTGCTGATCTGGGTTGCAGGCGATCTGCTCAACTACCTCTTCGGCGGAGGTTCGGTCAGTTTTGTCGCATTCTCCTGTCTGGCATTCTTCGGTTCCGCGTTTGTAAACAGCCTGAACTGGGCGCTGGTTTCCGACACGGTGGAATATGGCGAATGGCGAACCGGCGTGCGTTCTGAAGGGACGGTCTACACCGGTTTTACGTTCTTCCGTAAGGTTTCACAAGCGCTGGCCGGCTTCTTCCCGGGATGGATGCTGACCCAAATCGGCTATGTGCCTAACGTGGTGCAATCGGCGGGAACGGTCGAGGGGTTGCGGCAGCTGATCTTTATCTATCCCTGTGCGCTGGCGGTCGTCACCATCATTGCAATGGGCTGTTTCTACAATCTCAACGAAAAAATGTATATCCGTATCGTTGGCGAAATCGAAGCCCGTAAGCAAACGACTTAAAACAATAATATCCAACGCCCTACGGGGCGTTATGGGAGGCGATTATGTCTGACCATGATCCGCTAACGCTGAAACTGAGCCTGCGTGAGAAGTGCGCCTACGGCATAGGTGATTTTGGCTCAAACCTGATGCTGTGTATCGGGACGCTGTATCTGCTTAAGTTTTATACCGATGTACTGGGGATGCCTGCGTATTACGGCGGTATAATCTTCCTGGTGGCGAAGTTCTTTACTGCCTTTACCGATATATTAACCGGTGTATTGCTGGATTCACGCCGTAATATTGGTGTAATAGGTAAATTCCGCCCCTTCATACTTTATGCCTCTTTTCCCGTTGCGCTGGTTGCCAGCGCGCAGTTCTTTGCCACGGACTTTACCTTAACGGTGAAGACGACGCTGGCCACCCTCCTGTTTATGCTGTTTGGTTTGTTTTATAGCCTTATGAACTGCTCTTATGGCGCCATGGTGCCTGCTATCACCAAAAACCCGCACGAACGCGCCCAGCTTGCCGCCTGGCGTCAGGGCGGCGCAACCATTGGACTGCTGCTGTGTACCGTAGGCTTTATGCCGATTCAGGCGTTGTTTACCCGTTCGCCGTCGCTGGGCTATTTGATTGCCGCGCTGATTTTCTCCGTGTGCGGGCTATTCAGTATGTGGTGGTGTTTCCGTGGCGTTAAGGAACGTTACATCGAAATCGTGCCAGATCACCATAAGCCCAGCATTCTAAAGTCGTTCTGCGCGATTTTCCGCAACCCTCCTCTGTTAGTGCTGTGTATTGCCAATCTATGTACGCTGGCAGCGTTCAACATCAAACTGGCGATCCAGGTCTATTACACACAGTACGTTCTGAACGATATCCATTTACTCTCATGGATGGGTTTTTTCAGCATGGGGTGCATTCTGGTAGGTGTACTGCTAGTTCCCATGACCGTAAAGCGTTTCGGTAAAAAACAGGTTTATCTCGGAGGGCTAACGCTCTGGGCAGTCGGGGATATCCTGAATTTCTTTTGGGGCGGAACCTCCTTTTTATTCGTCACCTTCTCCTGTGTAGCCTTTTTCGGTACAGCTTTCGTGAACAGCCTGAACTGGGCGCTGGTGCCGGATACCGTGGATTACGGCGAATGGAAAACGGGGATTCGCGCAGAAGGTTCCGTCTATACCGGATATACCTTTTCCCGCAAGATTTCCGCTGCGCTGGCGGGATTCCTGCCCGGAATGATGTTGACCCAGATTGGTTATATCCCAAACATCGAGCAAAGCGACGCAACCTTACTGGGATTACGCCAGTTAATTTTTCTTTGGCCCTGTGGTCTGGCGATTATTGCTGCACTGACCATGGGTTTCTTTTATAAGCTCAACGAAGCGCGTTTCGCTTTTATTATCGAGGAAATAAATCAACGAAAAAAGAGCACCATTCGTTCTGACGTAAACAATAACAATAAAAACATCGCTACTGTAAATCTTTAAACAAATCTTGCCGCTATTTCCATCCTGATGGATGGCGGCTTCCCTACGCTTAAAAAATGGATTTATGATGAAAACATTACACACTCTCATTCTGTTATCTTCAGTGATATCCACCTCTGTGTTTGCTGGCGCTTATGTCGAAAATCGGGAGGCCTATAATCTGGCATCCGATCAACAAGAGATCATGCTGCGCGTTGGCTATAACTTCGATATGGGTGCGGGCATCATGCTCACCAACACCTATACGCTCCAGCGTGAAGACGAGTTAAAACACGGCTATAACGAGATCGAGGGCTGGTATCCGCTCTTCAAACCCACGGATAAATTAACGATCCAACCTGGCGGGTTGATTACCGACAAGAGTATTGGCTCCAGCGGCGCGGTGTATCTGGACGTGAATTACAAGTTTACACCGTGGTTTAACCTGACAGTGCGTAACCGCTACAACCATAATAATTACAGCTCTGTCGATTTAAACGGCGATCGGGATAATAACGATACCTATGAGATCGGCAACTACTGGAACTTTATTATTACCGATAAATTCTCGTATACCTTTGAACCCCACTATTTTATGCGGGTGAATGATTTTAATAGCAGCAATGGCAAGGATCATCACTGGGAAATTACGAATACCTTCCGTTATCGGATCAACCAGAACTGGCTGCCCTACTTTGAACTGCGCTGGCTGGATCGTAACGTTGAACCCTATCACCGCGAGCAAAACCAGATTCGCGTTGGGGTAAAATATTTCTTTTAACCGTGTAGAAAAAGAAAAGCCGCTGAAATCAGCGGCTTTTTCGTCACAAGATGATGAATTAATCTTCTTTCGGACCACGGTTCGCGCGGCGGCGATCGTTTTCCGTCAGGTGACGTTTACGAATACGGATAGACTGCGGCGTCACTTCTACCAGTTCGTCGTCATCGATGAACTCCAGTGCTTGTTCCAGAGTCATCTTAACCGGCGGAACCAGAACCGTGGCTTCGTCGGTACCGGAAGCACGCATGTTGGTCAGTTTTTTACCGGTCAGGCAGTTTACGGTCAGGTCGTTAGAACGGCTGTGAATACCGATGATCTGGCCTTCGTACACTTCCGCACCGTGACCGAGGAACAGCTTACCGCGGTCCTGCAGGCTGAACAGTGCAAACGCAACCGCTTTACCCTGACCGTTAGAGATCAGTACGCCGTTCTGGCGCTGACCCACTTCACCCGGACGTACGTCGTCGTAGTGGCTGAAGGTGGAGTACAGCAGACCGGTACCAGAGGTCATGGTCATGAATTCTGAACGGAAACCGATAAGCCCACGGCTTGGGATCACGTAGTCGAGACGTACGCGGCCTTTGCCATCTGGATTCATGTTTTTCAGGTCGCCTTTACGCTCGCCCAGTGCCTGCATCACAGAACCCTGGTGCTGCTCT
This sequence comes from Citrobacter sp. ANG330, assembly GCF_047467925.1. Taxonomy (NCBI): domain Bacteria; kingdom Pseudomonadati; phylum Pseudomonadota; class Gammaproteobacteria; order Enterobacterales; family Enterobacteriaceae; genus Citrobacter; species Citrobacter sp. ANG330. Next base: position 138,825 of record NZ_JASJUI010000011.1, read on the forward strand.
TCGACGTCCAGCGTCACGTTCTCGAACGGCTCTTGTTTACGGCCATCGATTTCGCGGAAGATAACTTTCGGACGGGAAACCGCCATCTCGAAACCTTCACGACGCATGTTTTCGATCAGAACTGACAGGTGCAGCTCACCACGACCAGAAACGCGGAACGCGTCCGCATCTTCAGTTTCTTCAACGCGCAGCGCAACGTTGTGCACCAGCTCTTTGTTCAGGCGGTCAAGGATCTGACGAGAGGTAACGTATTTACCTTCTTTGCCACAGAACGGAGAGGTGTTGACGTTGAAGAACATCGTTACCGTCGGTTCATCAACAGACAGTGCCGGCAGCGCTTCCACATTCTGCGGATCGCAGATGGTGTCAGAGATGTTCAGCTCGCCCAGACCGGTGATCGCGATGATGTCGCCCGCTTCAGCCAGATCGCTATCGATACGCTCCAGGCCCAGGTGAGTCAGCACTTTACCAACTTTTCCGTTACGGGTTTTGCCTTCGCTGTCCACAATAGTGATCTGCTGGTTCGGCTTCACTTTACCGCGTTTGATGCGGCCGATACCGATGACGCCAACGTAGTTGTTGTAGTCCAGCTGAGAGATCTGCATCTGGAACGGACCATCAAGGTCAACGTCCGGCGCAGGAACGTGGTCGACAATCGCCTGATACAGCGGGGTCATGTCTTCCGCCATATCTTCGTGATCCAGACCGGCAATACCGTTCAGCGCAGAAGCGTAGATGATCGGGAAGTCCAGCTGTTCGTCAGTCGCGTCGAGGTTTACGAACAGGTCGAATACCTGATCGACAACCCAGTCCGGACGCGCGCCAGGACGGTCAACTTTGTTGATGACCACAATAGGCTTCAGGCCATGTGCAAAGGCTTTTTTGGTCACGAAGCGCGTCTGCGGCATCGGGCCGTCAAATGCGTCAACCACCAGCAGCACAGAGTCAACCATGGACATGACACGCTCAACTTCACCACCGAAGTCTGCGTGCCCAGGGGTATCAACGATGTTGATACGGTAATCATTCCATTTGATAGCGGTGTTTTTTGCGAGGATGGTAATCCCACGCTCTTTCTCCAAATCGTTGGAGTCCATCACACGCTCTTGAGTTTCGGCACGAGAGTCGAACGTACCGGATTGCTGCAGCAGCTTATCAACCAGGGTAGTTTTACCATGGTCAACGTGCGCGATGATGGCGATATTACGCAAATTTTCGATCACAACTTTGCCTCAGGCATTAGAAATAGCGCGTTATTGTACACGGATTAATCGCACTACAAAACAGGATCACAAACATCCTCCGCAAACAAGTATTGCAGAGTTTCTTTGTGATCGCTTTCACGGAGCGTTAAAAGGGTTATGCACAGTCCATTGCACCAATATGGTGCTTAATGTTCACATTAAAGCACTATACTGGTGCAACATACACAACATGGTGCAACCCTTTTGCACGATGGTGCGCATGATAACGCCTTTTAGGGGCAATTTAAAAGTTGGCACAGATTTCGCTTTATCTTTTTTACGGCGACACGGCCAATGATTAAAGAATTGAACACCTCGTTACCACGACGACTATGACCAATCTGGAGAGTTAAGTATGTCCGCTGAACACGTTTTGACGATGCTGAATGAGCACGAAGTGAAGTTTGTTGATTTGCGCTTCACTGATACCAAAGGTAAAGAACAGCACGTCACGATTCCTGCTCATCAGGTAAATGCCGAATTCTTCGAAGAAGGCAAAATGTTTGACGGCTCTTCGATTGGTGGCTGGAAAGGCATCAACGAATCCGACATGGTGCTGATGCCGGATGCCTCTACTGCGGTTATCGACCCGTTCTTCGCGGATTCCACCCTGATTATCCGTTGTGACATCCTGGAACCTGGTACCCTGCAAGGCTATGACCGCGACCCGCGCTCTATCGCCAAGCGTGCTGAAGAATACCTGCGCTCCACCGGTATCGCCGATACCGTGCTGTTTGGGCCAGAACCTGAATTTTTCCTGTTTGACGACATCCGTTTCGGCACGTCAATCTCCGGATCTCACGTAGCTATCGATGACATCGAAGGCGCATGGAACTCCTCCACCCAGTACGAAGGTGGAAACAAAGGCCACCGTCCTGCCGTGAAAGGCGGCTACTTCCCGGTTCCACCGGTAGACTCCGCTCAGGACATCCGTTCTGAAATGTGTCTGGTGATGGAACAGATGGGTCTGGTGGTTGAAGCACATCACCACGAAGTGGCAACCGCAGGTCAGAACGAAGTGGCAACCCGCTTCAACACCATGACCAAAAAAGCGGACGAAATTCAGATCTACAAATATGTGGTACACAACGTCGCTCACCGCTTCGGCAAAACGGCGACCTTTATGCCAAAACCGATGTTCGGCGATAACGGTTCCGGTATGCACTGCCACATGTCCCTGTCCAAGAACGGTACCAACCTGTTCTCTGGCGACAAATATGCGGGTCTGTCTGAGCAGGCGCTGTACTACATTGGCGGCGTGATCAAACACGCGAAAGCCATCAACGCCCTGGCAAACCCAACCACTAACTCTTACAAGCGTCTGGTCCCGGGTTACGAAGCGCCGGTAATGCTGGCCTACTCTGCCCGTAACCGTTCCGCCTCTATCCGTATTCCGGTTGTGGCCTCTCCGAAAGCACGTCGTATCGAAGTCCGCTTCCCGGATCCAGCGGCGAACCCGTACCTGTGCTTTGCCGCCCTGCTGATGGCCGGTCTTGACGGCATTAAGAATAAGATCCACCCGGGCGAAGCCATGGACAAAAACCTGTACGACCTGCCGCCGGAAGAAGCGAAAGAGATCCCACAGGTTGCTGGTTCTCTGGAAGAAGCACTGAACGAGCTGAACCTGGATCGCGAGTTCCTGAAAGCGGGCGGCGTGTTCACTGATGAGGCCATTGACGCTTACATCGCGCTGCGCATTGAAGAAAATGACCGCGTGCGCATGACGCCGCACCCGGTAGAGTTTGAGTTGTACTACAGCGTTTAATTGTTTTAAGTTGCCGTGGAAACTTTTAGCCTGTTTCTGACAGGTTTGAGGTTGATGGCAAACATTAAGATGCCCGATGGCGCACGCTTTTCGGGCCTACAGGGCAACCCCTTGTAGGCAGGATAAGGCGAAGTCGCCATCCGGCACGACGTTTGTCAGCAATCTGTAGCCCATCATACGATGGGCTTTTTTCACCGCCAACAAACTGATCCTTCGCGCTTTTTCGATGTAAAAAGCTATAATGCACTACATTGGTGCATACTATTCAGGAGACTGCTGTATGGCAACAGGCACGCTGCCCGATGCTGGGCAGATCCTCAATTCTTTAATCAACAGCATCTTACTGGTCGACGATGAGCTGGCGGTGCATTACGCCAACCCGGCAGCACAGCAGTTACTCGCCCAGAGCTCCCGAAAACTGTTTGGTACGCCGCTTCCTGAACTCCTGAGCTATTTTTCCTTAAATATCGAGCTGATGCGCGAGAGCTTAGAGGCGGGACAGGGGTTCACCGACAATGAGGTTACGCTGGTGATTGACGGGCGTTCGCATATTTTGTCGCTCACCGCCCAGCGTTTGCCTGACGGTCAGATTCTACTTGAAATGGCGCCGATGGATAATCAGCGTCGCCTGAGCCAGGAGCAGCTACAGCACGCTCAGCAGGTCGCGGCACGCGATCTGGTACGTGGACTGGCCCACGAGATTAAAAACCCGCTCGGTGGCTTACGTGGCGCAGCACAGCTATTGAGCAAAGCATTGCCCGATCCGGGACTGCTGGAATACACCAAAGTCATTATTGAACAAGCTGATCGTCTGCGTAATCTGGTCGACAGGCTGCTGGGCCCACAGATGCCGGGAACGCATGTCACGGAAAGCATTCATAAGGTCGCTGAGCGTGTGGTCGCACTGGTCTCTATGGAGTTACCGGAAAACGTCACGCTGGTTCGTGATTATGATCCGAGCCTGCCGGAACTACCGCATGACCCGGAACAGATCGAACAGGTGTTGTTGAATATTGTCCGTAATGCGCTGCAGGCGCTGGGAGCAGAAGGCGGAGAGATCGTGTTGCGTACCCGCACCGCTTTCCAGCTCACGCTCCATGGCGAGCGCTATCGCCTGGCGGCGCGTATCGACGTCGAAGATAACGGACCGGGTATTCCCTCCCACTTACAGGATACGCTGTTTTACCCGATGGTCAGCGGCCGCGAAGGCGGCACCGGGCTGGGCTTATCCATCGCCCGTAATTTGATCGATCAGCATTCCGGCAAAATTGAATTTACCAGTTGGCCAGGTCATACCGAGTTTTCGGTTTACCTGCCGATTCGGAAATAGAGGTGCTTATGCAACGAGGGATAGTCTGGGTAGTCGATGACGATAGTTCCATCCGTTGGGTGCTTGAACGTGCTCTCGCCGGTGCGGGTCTGAGTTGTACCACCTTTGAAAACGGTAACGACGTGCTGGGCGCGCTGGCAAGCAAAACGCCGGACGTGCTGTTATCTGATATTCGCATGCCGGGGATGGACGGGCTGGCGCTGTTAAAACAGATTAAACAGCGCCATCCGATGCTACCGGTCATCATAATGACCGCGCATTCCGATCTGGATGCCGCCGTTAGCGCCTATCAACAAGGGGCGTTTGATTATCTGCCGAAACCCTTTGATATCGACGAGGCGGTGGCGCTGGTTGAACGCGCTATCAGCCATTATCAGGAACAGCAGCAGCCACGCAATATTCAGCTCAATGGACCGACAACGGACATTATCGGCGAAGCGCCAGCCATGCAGGATGTGTTTCGCATCATCGGGCGACTCTCTCGCTCTTCCATTAGCGTGCTGATTAACGGCGAATCCGGGACGGGTAAAGAGCTGGTCGCACATGCCCTGCACCGCCATAGTCCACGCGCGAAAGCGCCGTTCATCGCGCTGAACATGGCAGCAATACCGAAAGATTTGATCGAATCCGAGTTATTTGGTCATGAAAAAGGGGCATTTACCGGGGCGAATACGATTCGTCAGGGACGCTTCGAACAGGCCGATGGCGGCACGCTGTTTCTTGATGAGATCGGCGATATGCCGCTGGATGTGCAAACACGCCTGTTGCGCGTGTTAGCCGACGGTCAGTTTTACCGCGTGGGCGGCTATGCGCCAGTAAAAGTGGACGTGCGAATTATCGCCGCGACGCACCAGAATCTGGAGTTACGCGTCCAGGAAGGCAAGTTTCGTGAAGATTTGTTCCACCGTCTGAACGTCATTCGCGTACACCTGCCACCGCTGCGCGAGCGTCGCGAAGATATTCCGCGGCTGGCACGCCATTTCCTGCAGGTCGCGGCACGTGAACTGGGTGTTGAAGCCAAATTATTACACCCGGAAACCGAAGCTGCGTTGACGCGACTGGCGTGGCCTGGCAACGTTCGCCAACTGGAAAACACCTGTCGCTGGTTAACCGTGATGGCGTCCGGACAAGAGCTATTGATTCAGGATCTCCCCGCTGAACTGTTCGAAGCCACCGCACCGGAAAGCCCGTCGCATCTGCAGCCGGACAGTTGGGCTACGCTCCTGGCACAGTGGGCGGATCGGGCGCTGCGTTCCGGTCATCAAAATCTGCTCTCGGAAGCGCAGCCTGAAATGGAGCGCACGTTGCTGACCACAGCGCTACGCCATACACAGGGCCATAAACAGGAAGCGGCACGCTTGCTCGGATGGGGGCGTAATACGCTGACGCGTAAGTTAAAAGAACTGGGAATGGAGTAACGTCACACGCTTGTGTAAAGATTAATAATTGAGCGCAAATTGCCGTTATTTTGCGCTTTACTGTTCCGATGAGTTCAGTATGATCGTGCCCGGCAAACGGGGGACTCATTATGCTGGAATCGATTATAAATCTGCTATCAAGCGGAGCGGTCGACAGCCACACGCCACAGACTGCGGTCGCCGCAGTGCTGTGCGCCGCGCTGGTTGGGCTGTTCAGCTAACGCTGTGCCGGATGGCGCTACGCTTATCTGGCCTACAGGCAACATCAATCGTCGGCCCGGTAAGCGTTAGCGCCACCGGGCAACGTTTTTTATATCACCCGTGAGAACTGCTGCATCCGCGCTTTTTGACGCAGATACGCATCAAAACACATGCAAATGTTGCGAATCAGCAGACGGCCTTTTGCCGTAACCTGAATTCCCTTCTCTGTCACTTCCACCAGCCCATCTTTCGCCAGCGGCGCCAACAATTTCAGGTCTTCGGCAAAGTAATCCGCGAAGTTCAGATCCCACTGCTGCTCAACAGCAGCATAATCGAGACGGAAATTGCAGATCAGCGATTTAATGACGTCACGGCGGATACAGTCATCGCGCGTCAGCGCGATGCCGCGCCACAGAGCATTCCCCTGCTCATCCACCTGCTGATAGTAGAGTTTCAGCTCTTTCTGGTTCTGCGCGTAACAATCGCCAATCATGCTGATGGCCGAAACGCCCATTCCCAGCAGATCGGTATCGCCCTGAGTGGTGTAGCCCTGGAAATTACGATGGAGAACACCTTCGCGCTGGGCAATCGCCAGCTCGTCATCCGGGCGGGCAAAATGATCCATGCCAATAAACTGATAGCCGGTCTCAGTCAGCGAGGAGATGGTTTCCTGCAAAATATCCAGCTTCTGCTGCGCGCTGGGCAGATCGGCATCTTTAATTTTGCGCTGTGCGGCAAATAGCGTCGGCAAATGCGCATAGTTAAAGACGCTCAAACGGTCCGGACTGAGTTCCGCCACCCGCTTGAGGGTAAACGCAAAACTCTCCGGCGTCTGTTTGGGCAAACCGTAGATCAGATCGATATTGGTCGAGGTAAAGCCGATGTCACGCGCATGATTAAGCAGCGCAAAGATAAACGCCTCATCCTGCTCACGGTTAACCAGTCGCTGGACCTCTTTGTTGAAGTCCTGCACGCCCATGCTAAGACGGTTAAAACCTTCAGCGCGTAAATGATCGAGCACATCCAGCTCAATCTCACGGGGATCGACTTCGATCGAGATTTCCGCCTCCGCGTTGAAGTGGAAATTATCACGCAGGAGCGTCATCAGACGGCTGATTTGCGCTTTATTCAGATAGGTTGGTGTACCACCACCCCAGTGAAGCTGGCTGACGTGACGCCCTGCAAACAGCGGCGCACGGTGCAAAATTTCCTGTTCCAGCGCATCCAGATACTGATCGGCCTTATGCTGCTGGCGAGTGACAATCTTATTGCAGCCGCAGAAATAGCACAGTTTATGGCAAAACGGGATATGGACGTAGAGCGAGAGTGGACGCTCAGGATAGCGCGCAACGGCCTGCAAAAACGCCGGTTCGCCAAACGCGTCAGAAAACTCCAGCGCGGTCGGGTACGAAGTATAGCGCGGCCCGGAATAGTTATATTTCTGGATCAGGGCCAGATCCCAGTCTATTTGTTGTTCTGACATGCTCACTCCTTCCGATGGCGTCTCTGGCGGGTACGGCGTACCGGCCGCACTCCATTTCGAGTACTAAGCCGGCTGCGCAGCCACTTCTGTCGCCGCGACAACCGCTGTAGTTTAACGAATAACCACACCAGATAACATATAACCGGAAGGGTTATAAGCAGGATGGGCAGGCCCACGGTGTAAACCGTTAGTTACCGCCACGCAGCAGGCGCATCATGTCTTCCTGCTTCTCGTCATCTTCCTCTTCTTCTTCGTCATCATCGTAGGAGAGGCCCAGCTTCTGCATCAGTTCATCGATGCGATCCAGTTTGGCATCCACCCAGGACTGATCTTCCGCGCTCAGGGTTTCGCCTGCTTCCAGACGTTCTAACAGCGCATCCAGGCGCTCATCCGTTTCCAGTAAATCCAACTCAGCCTGCGGTGAAAGCATAGGTTTCTCGCTCTTCGGTTTGTGCTGTTTGGTGACTTTTTCGGTCACGCCTAATGGAATAGGGGTTTTACTGCCGATGCGTGGATCTTTCTGTTGGCTCTTGTTTTTACCGCCTGACGACGCGTCACCACCGGTCGCACGGCTACCCGCCGCGTGTCCACGGTGTTTTTTCTGACGCTTGCGGTCACGAGCTTCCTGATTCAGCTCTTCACGGGTTTTACGGCGTGCCTTTGCAGGGCTTTTGCCGCGTGGTGTAGAAGTGGGTTTCATAGTGATTCGTCTTTGGCTGTTTTATTCAGTATATAATTGCGCCGGAATCTAGCAGAAATAAAGAAAAAAGGCGACAGATTGCTCTGTCGCCTTTTCACCTTACTCACAACCCTGAACGGGTCCTACATTCCCTGTCGGCTATCAACACACCCTGTTTTTCCTTCAGCCTGGAACGCTCCGTGTCTTTTCCGTTTCCGTATTCCAACGTCTCCGAACGCCTGTCGTCCTGACAATCCTGTGTCTTCGCCTCCTGGCGCTCCTGACCCTCATCCTGAGTCGTCTTCCTGTACAGCTATCCTCGCTATGGAAGTCACTCTACTCTTTTGGCGTAAAGTAACAAGTCGTTGGCCGCACAGTTCAGCCATTTTCAGAATATTACATAACTTTTAATATTATGATTTAGTTGATTTATTTAATTATTTTCTCTGCAATTACTCTGACATTTCGTATAAGAACAATCGACAATGTCTCACAATAAGCAAGGTTTTTACTCACAACAGCCCTGTGTCGAAAAATCAGTCTTTTGCTCCTGTTCAGGTATAATCGCGGCAAAGCTTTGACTGACGGAGACGACCGCTTTGATTAACCTGAATTATCAACAGACGCACTTTGTGATGAGCGCGCCTGATATTCGCCATTTACCTTCCGATACCGGAATTGAAGTGGCTTTTGCTGGCCGTTCTAACGCAGGCAAATCCAGCGCGCTAAACACGCTGACCAATCAGAAGAGCCTGGCGCGTACTTCAAAAACGCCTGGCCGTACTCAGCTCATCAACCTGTTTGAAGTGGTCGACGGCAAACGCCTTGTTGACCTGCCCGGCTACGGTTACGCCGAAGTGCCGGAAGAGATGAAGCGCAAGTGGCAACGCGCGCTGGGTGAGTATCTGGAAAAACGCCAGAGCCTGCAGGGACTGGTGGTGCTGATGGATATTCGCCATCCGCTAAAAGATCTCGACCAGCAGATGGTCCAGTGGGCCGTCGAGAGCAACATCCAGGTGCTGGTACTGCTGACGAAAGCGGACAAACTGGCGAGTGGGGCGCGTAAGGCCCAACTGAATATGGTCCGTGAAGCGGTGTTGGCTTTTAACGGCGATGTGCAGGTTGAGACCTTCTCATCGCTGAAAAAGCAGGGCGTGGACAAATTACGCCAGAAACTGGACAGTTGGTTTAGCGAACTGGCGCCGGTTGAAGAGGGTCAGGGCGGGGAGTAAATCATTCATGACGCCGGATAACGACGCGCTGCGTCTTATCCGGTCTGACGCGCCTGCAATATCTTTCCTTCGCCCATAAAAAACGCCCCAGTCAGAAACTGACTGGGGCGGCTAAAATATTCAGCCAAATCCGATTACGTGAAGTAAAAGGTCTGAAAGATAGAACATCTTACCTCTGTACCCTACGCGAATAACTTTACTCTTTTTTGAGCAGCTCAGAAAGCACTTTTTGTAATTTTTTTTCATTCTTTACATAGGGAATTCCAATACTCATCACAAAAATCGCACACTTATGTTGCTTACTTACGAAAAAAGCGCGTTATTCTGCGACCACTTAGTGCGCCTGATCCCAGTTTTCACCGCTCCCGACTTCCACCAGTAACGGCACATCAATACGCGTACAGTTTTCCATCAGTTGATGGATCTTTTTCGCTACCGCGTCCAGGTCGTCTTTGTGTACTTCAAACACCAGTTCATCATGTACCTGCATGATCATCCGCACGCGCGGTTTCTCCGTTTCCAGCCAGCCGTCGACGGCAATCATTGCCCGTTTGATGATATCGGCAGCGGTTCCCTGCATTGGGGCGTTAATCGCCGCACGTTCAGCGCCAGCGCGACGCGCGCCGTTGCTGGATTTGATATCCGGCAGATAAAGGCGACGGCCTTCCAGCGTTTCAACGTAGCCTTGCTCTTTCGCCTGAGCGCGGGTGCGTTCCATATACTCCAGCACGCCAGGGTAACGTTCGAAATAGAGATCCATATACTTCTGCGCTTCTTTACGCGGAATGTTCAACTGACGTGCCAGACCGAACGCGCTCATACCGTAGATCAGACCAAAGTTGATCGCCTTCGCGCTGCGACGCTGCTCGCTGGTTACGGTCTCCAGCGGCAGACCAAATACTTCTGCGGCGGTCGCGCGGTGAATATCCTTCCCTTCGGCAAACGCCGTCAGCAAACCTTTATCGCGTGACAGATGCGCCATAATACGCAACTCAATCTGTGAATAGTCCGCAGAAACAATCAGGTAATCCTTCGGCGGGATAAATGCCTGGCGGATACGACGCCCTTCCTCGTTACGTACCGGAATGTTTTGCAGGTTCGGATCGGTCGAAGACAAGCGGCCAGTCGCGGTCACTGCCTGATGATACGAGGTGTGCACACGCCCGGTTTTCGGGTTGATCATTAGCGGCAGTTTGTCGGTATACGTGGATTTCAGTTTCGCCAGGCCACGATACTCAAGAATGACTTTCGGTAACGGGTAATCCAACGCCAGTTCTTCCAGTACCTCTTCTGACGTTGATGGCGCGCCGCCAGGCGTCTTCTTCAGCGGCTTAATGCCCTGTTTTTCGAACAGGATGGTCTGGAGCTGTTTCGTCGATGACAGGTTAAATGCTTCGCCAGCAATGTCATGGGCTTTTTGTTCCAGCTCCGCCAGACGCAGAGTGATCTCCTCGGAGTGCTTGTGCAGCACCGCTGGGTCAATCTTCACACCGTTACGCTCTACACGAGATAACACCGGTACCAGTGGCATTTCGATGTTTTCAAAGACGTTCAGCGGCCCTTTGTGCTGCTGCAGCTCTGGCCACATTTTCAGATGCAGCTGTAAAGTGACATCGGCATCTTCTGCCGCGTAACGCCCGGCTTCTTCCAGCGCGATCTGATTAAAGGTCAGTTGGTTCTTCCCTTTACCCGCAATCTCTTCAAAAGTGATGGTTTTATGCTTCAGCCAGCGATCGGACAGGCTGTCCATATCGTGACGGCCGGCAACGCTGTTCAGAATGTATGACTCGAGCATGGTATCAAACGCGATGCCGCGCAGTTCGATACCATAATTCGCCAGAATGCCGCGATCGTACTTCAGGTTTTGTCCGACCTTACGCGCGTTTTCATCTTCCAGTAGCGGCTTGAGCATCGCCAGCGCACGGTCGCGGGAGATTTGATCCGGCGCATCCAGATAGTCATGCGCCACAGGCACATAAGCCGCCACCCCCGGCTCAATAGCGAATGAGAGCCCTACCAGGTTGGCAGAGATGTTATCCAGACTATCGGTTTCGGTATCGAAGGCAAACACTGGCGCTTTTTTCAGCTTCGCAATCCACGTTTCCAGCGTCGCTTCATCGAGAATGGTCACGTAGTTATCATAAGAGAGTACGGCAGCGGCTTCTGCCGGGGCTTCATCAATGACAATCGTTTCCTGCGGTTTTGCCGCCGGTTTTGCCCCTTTTGCTTGTAACCACTTGCCCGCTTCGACATCGGCAGTCCAGCGTTTGAACTCGTACTTTTTAAACAGCCCAACCAGTTCGTCAGCCTGTGGCTGCTGGACTTCCAGCTGTTCGCAAGTCAGTTCCAGCTCAACGTCGGTTTTAATCGTTGCCAGTTTATAGGAGAGGTAGGCCACCTCTTTATTCTGCTCAAGTTTACCGGCCATGGTCTTCGCACCACGGAACGTCAACCCGGCAATTTTATCAGACTCAGCATAAAGGGTATCCAGACCGCCCAGCCCCTGTAACAGCGCCTGAGCCGTTTTTTCTCCCACGCCCGGCACCCCCGGAATGTTATCGGAGGAATCGCCCATCAGCGCCAGGAAATCGATGATCAGCTCCGGCGGCACGCCATATTTCGTCACCACCTCATCCGGACCAAGAATGGTGTTGGTCATGGTATTGATGAGGGTGATATTTGGCGTGACCAGTTGGGCCATATCTTTATCACCGGTACTGATCAGCACCGGGCGCCCCACTTTTTCTGCTTCACGCGCCAGGGTACCGATGACGTCGTCCGCTTCCACACCGGATACAGCCAGCAGCGGTAGCCCCATTGCTTTAACCATGGCATGCAACGGTTCGATCTGCGCCCGCAGATCGTCCGGCATTGGAGGGCGATGCGATTTGTAATGCTCGAATAATTCGTCACGGAAGGTTTTACCCTTGGCATCAAATACCACTGCGGCATGCGTTGGCTGATACTGCAGGATCAGGCTGCGCAACATATTGAGGACACCGTACATCGCGCCTGTCGGTTCGCCCGCACTATTCGTCAGCGGCGGAAACGCATGGTATGCGCGATAGAGATAAGAGGAGCCATCTACAAGGATAAGTGGGTTTTGTGGGATCTGAACCATAATGTCCGTGCCTGTTTATCAGATTATGGATAAAGGATGCCACAGACAGGATGAAAACATGAGTTTTTCACCACATTTGTCGTAATTCTTTTGCAGATCTTCTGGATCGCTCGCAAAGCCACCTGTGGATAACTTTGTGTATAATTAATTTTCATCGCATTAATTTCAAATCAATACGTTAAGCATCATTTATTATATGCTTTAATTTCAGTAGCTTACAAAAACAATAAAATAAACCCTCTGTGTTTTCATTGAATTACGGAATGTGGATAGATATGGCGTGTTTTTCTCTGACGCGAAGAACCTCCATTTGGATCATTTTCTGATAAAATCAGCCCCCTTGCGCGACTTTAGCGTACTGTTATGGCTACTCCTTTGAATAATTTAATCATGCCAGGATTGCTTTCTGCAGTCACCCTGTTGCTGAGCATCACCCTGACCATCGTGGTCACGGTTTTGTGCTCTGTGCCGATCATTCTTGCCGGAGTGGTAAAGCTCCTGCTGCCCGTTCCGTTCGTCTGGCGCAAGGTATCCCTGTTTTGTAATTTCATGATGTACTGCTGGTGTGAAGGGCTCGCCCTGCTGCTGCATCTCAACCCGCGGCTGAAATGGGATGTGAAAGGTCTGGAAGGGTTGAGTAAGAAAAACTGGTACTTGCTGGTGTGTAATCATCACAGCTGGGCAGACATTGTGGTGCTGTGCGTGCTTTTTCGTAAACACATTCCCATGAACAAGTATTTCCTTAAGCAGCAGTTGGCCTGGGTGCCTTTTATCGGCCTCGCCTGCTGGGCGCTGGATATGCCATTTATGAAGCGCTATTCACGTGCTTATCTCCTGCGCCATCCGGAACGTCGTGGTCAGGATGTTGAGACTACCCGCCGGTCCTGTGAGAAATTTCGTGCGCATCCCACCACAATCGTCAATTTTGTTGAAGGCTCTCGCTTTACCGAAGACAAACATCTGCAGACTCGCTCCCCCTATAAACATCTGTTACCGCCAAAAGCCGCAGGCATCGCAATGGCGCTGAACGTGTTAGGTTCGCAGTTCGATAAATTACTTAACGTTACGCTGTGTTACCCAGAAAACGACAGTACCCCCTTCTTCGATATGCTGAGCGGGAAACTGACACGCATTGTGGTTTGCGTGGATATGCAGCCCATTCAGGAAGAACTGCACGGCGACTACGTAAACGATAAAGGATTTAAGCGACGCTTCCAGCTGTGGCTGAATACGCTGTGGAGCGAAAAAGACGCGCTAATAGAAGAGATTAAAGTTACAAACAAAAACGCCGGTCACTGACCGGCGCTGCTTTTATTTCTTACCGACCAGGTATTTCACCGTGTCAGCATATTGCTGAACAAAGATATCCATACTGCTGGTATCCATGCCCTGCGGATTCACCTGATATTTGCCGTTAACAAACATCGCCGGAACGCCCTGCAGTTGCAGATCGGCAGCGGCTTTTTCCTGTTGCGCAACCAGTGATTTCACGACAAAGCTGTTCCACGCTGCATCGTAATCTTCGCCTTTAATGCCAGCATCCACGAACACTTTACGGATATCTGCAACGCTTTGCACGGTCTGGGTTTTCTGCACCCCTTCAAACATCGGCACAGTCACTTTATCTTCTACACCCAGTGCCATCGCGACGGCCCACGCTTGCGTCAGATCCTTACCCAGCGGGCCCAGGAACTCAACGTGGTATTTGGTCATTTTGACGCCTTCAGGAAGTTTTTTCTTCACGTTATCAGAAACATGAAGGACTTCTTCAAACTGGTAGCAGTGTGGGCAATAGAAAGAGAAGAACTCCAGCACCTGCGGTTCACCGGCAACGGGCTTTTCCAGGGTGGTATACTGCTTACCATCCTCGAATTGCGCTGCCGATGCGCTAAAAGCTAAAACCATACCAGCCAGCGCCAGCCAAATCTTTTTCATGATTACGTCTCCGATTAATACATGGGTGTTAATTGTAATGGGGGTTCTTGCAGGACTTTTGCCTGCTCGATAAATGTCGCGGTCTGTCGTTGCCAGTAATCTTCCCCGGTCAACCATGGGAAGTTTTTTGGAAACGCAGGATCGTCCCAACGACGCATCAGCCAGGCAAGATAATAAACTAAACGCATAGCACGTAAAGGTTCAATCAGTTCAATTTCAGATGTTTCGAACTCACTAACTTCTTCATAAGCTTCAATAATCGTCTCAAGCTGCATACGTTGCTCAGCTTTATCACCATTCAGAAGCATCCACAGATCCTGAATGGCAGGACCGTTGCGGGAATCATCTAAATCGACAAACAGCGGCCCCTCGCGCCAGAGGATATTTCCGGCGTGACAGTCGCCGTGTAGACGAAGGCTGTCAAAATTCGTAGGCCACCGCTCAGTGACGGCCGCAATCAGCGTATCCGTCGCCTTCAGGAAGGCGGCCTTTTGCGCGGACGGAATGAGTCGAGCATATTCGAAGAGTTGACGCGGCTCGACGAGATATTCGTCCAGCCCGATGGTCGGTCGACAGGTAAATGGCTGCTTACGACCGGTCTGATGCAGACGCCCCAGATAACGGCCCACCGCTTCCATTTGATCGATATTGTCCGCTTCGAACTGCCGACCGCCTACGCTTGGAAAAATCGCGTAGTGGAACCCCTGATGCGATAATAGCGTCTGACCATTAAATGCCAGCGGCGCAGCAACCGGGACTTCATCCTCGAGAAGCTCAACCGCAAACTGATGCTCTTCCAAAATCTGATCAACCGACCAGCGCTCAGGGCGATAAAATTTAACGACAAAACGCTGACGGTCTTCATCCTGAAACTGATAGACGCGGTTTTCATAGCTGTTAAGCGGGGTAAGACCAGAATCCACCCGGATCCCCTGCTCAAACAGCGCATCCATGATGGTATCCGGGTGTAATGTCTGGAAATTGAAAGCGTTGTTGTTCATCCCATCATCCGGAAAATACGTCGAATGATTCAGGATATCATTTCATAACAGCTTCGGTGGCCCCGCTTACAAGCTTTTACTCTTTAATTACGCCACGGGCGCGCAACAGCGCCGTTTTGAAGTCTTCCTCGTAATCTTTCTGAATACCGGGAATAACCGCGTCTTTTGCCGAGTCGCGCATTTTCAGGTGATAGATCAGAATGTCGTCGGTTAAATCCGCCAGTTCACCGTCAAAACCTGACTCTTTCGCCAGTTTCTGCAAAAATTGCATCAGGTTCAGGTCGGGCTCTTTTTGCCAGGCTGGCTGGAGGAGTTCAATAACTTCATTCAGGCGTTTACATTTCATGGTCGTGCTCCTTACTCTTGAGACAGACACGTTAGCAGGGTCAATCCCACAATAAAAGAGGCGATATCAGTGAATCAGGATAGTGCAATAACAGGGGTTGTACTGGCGGGCGGAAAGGCCAGGCGGATGGGCGGCATTGATAAAGGCCTGCTTGAGCTAAAAGGAAAACCCCTGTGGAAACATGTCGCCGATACGCTGTTATCGCAACTGGAGACGGTGATTGTGAATGCCAATCGCCATCAGGAGATTTATCGCTCAGGCGGCCTGAAAGTCATTTCAGATGTGATGGCGGATTTTCCCGGTCCGTTGGCGGGTATGCTTTCTGTTTTCCAACAAGAGCGCGGTGACTGGTTCCTTTTTTGCCCCTGCGATACGCCGTTTATACCGTACACGCTTACCGAACGGTTACGTGCTCAGCGCGATCAGGCTCCAGTAGTCTGGGTGCACGACGGTGAACGCGATCATCCAACAATTGCACTGGTTCACCGCTCGGTCCAGCCATTTTTACAGGCGTATTTGCAGTCCGGAGAGCGGCGAGTAATGGTTTTTATGCGTCAGGCAGGTGGGCATGCCGTTGACTTCAGCGACTGCAAGGAAGCGTTTGTGAATGTGAATACCCTTGAGGAGCTTGATAAATGGCAGGAAAAACTATGATCCCTCTGTTGGCTGTCGCCGCGTGGAGCGGAACAGGAAAAACGACGCTGCTCAGGAAGCTCATCCCGGCGCTGTGCGCCGCCGGGATCCGCCCGGGGCTTATCAAGCATACACATCATGATATGGATGTGGATAAGCCAGGTAAAGACAGCTACGAACTCCGCAAAGCGGGGGCGGCGCAAACCCTGGTCGCCAGCCAGCAACGTTGGGCATTGATGACTGAGACGCCTGAAGAACCTGAACTGGATTTAGCATACCTGGTCAGCAGGATGGATGTATCCAGGCTGGATATGGTTCTGGTCGAGGGGTTTAAGCACGAAGCCATACCTAAGATCCTGCTGTTCAGAAGCGATGCCGGGCATGATTTCAGCGAGTTAACGCTGGATGAGCATGTGATTGCGGTGGCCAGTGATGTTGTATTGCCACTTGAAGTTCCGGTGCTGGATTTAAATGATGTGGATGTGATTGCGGAGTTTATTGTGGGGTGGAGTGCTATCTAATGACTTGCCGGGTGGCGGCTTCGCCTTACCCGGCCTACAAAATCCGGTGGTC